>VGDL01000131.1 GCA_016869735.1 Alphaproteobacteria bacterium | reverse complement strand
TCTACCCCGAGCTGTACGTGGTGCCCAAGGGGGCGATCGCGGCGGAACGGCGCAACCCCGGCAGCCAGGAACGCCAGCCCAACGACAACGTGCCCCTGCTCTGGACCCAGAGCCTCACGTGGCTGGGGGATCTGCTGCTGCAGGGGCTGATCCTTCCCGAAGACCTGGACCCCAGCGGCCGGCGCCTCGGGGCCAGCCTCGGGGCCGAGCAGGTGCTGGTGAGCTTCGTGCCGGCCCGCGACAGCATCGCCACGGCGCTGGAGGCGGCCGGCCTGGCGGTGACCCGCCCCGGCCAACTGACCATCGCCAGCTCCCGCGACCTGGCGCAACGGATGGCCGCGGTGGGGGCCAACCCACGCCTGGGGCTGAGCGGCCACCCGCCCCTGCGCATGGAAACGATGGTGACCGCCCGGCTCTACCGGCAGGGGGGCCAGCCCCTAACCTTCCTGCCCGCGGTGTTGGAGGAGAGCACCTTCTACCTCTCCGACGACCCGGAGCAGCTGGTGGACGCGGTGGAAAGCGAGATCAGCCAGCTGGCCCGCCATTGGCGGGGCAGCGGCGCCCCGGTGCTGCTGATTCCCGTGGAGGAGGGGCCGTTCCAGCGCAGCCCTGACACTTTTCTGCGGCTGGGGGAACGGCTGCGCAGCGGCCTGCTGGATGGCGTGGCGGTGCAGCTGGCGCCGCTGCCGGAGCTGCTCGATCAGGCGCAATGGGCCGAGCTGCCGCCCCAGGCCCAGCCCAGCGGCGGCGCCACAGCCATGGCCCAACCACCCAGCCTGCTGCGGGCCAGCACCGGCACAGAGCCGCTCACCCCGGCGCAGGAGCAGGAGCTGGAGGAGTCCCCCCTCGACGACCTCACCGCACGCCTGTGGCGGAGCACCTCCCTGCCGGAGCAGGCCGAGCTGCTGGAGCAACTGGTGCAGCGGTTGGGGCTGGAGGCCCCGCTGGAGGGCCCCGCCGGCCAGGCGAGCACGCCGCAGGTGCTGCTGGAGGAGATCTACCGCCGCGCC
>VGDL01000130.1 GCA_016869735.1 Alphaproteobacteria bacterium | reverse complement strand
ATGCACCGGCGGTGCAACGCCCGCTTCAAGTGCAGCTGCCACTTCATGCCCGATCAGCAGGCCGGAAAGATAGGAAGCCGCTTCCATCTGCGGCATCGCGTCAAACAGCGAAAGGCTGCGAAGGCTAAAAAGCTGATGCAGCAAACCACCACCCTGCCGCGCGCGATCCAACCCGCGCGCGAAGGCGCCCGGATGATGCGCCGCGCCGCGATGCAGGCTGCGCGCCAAAATCGTATGGGCGGAAAGTGCCGCGAAAACCTCGCCCGTCATCTGGGTGGAAAAATCGAGGATTTGACCCGCCCGCACGCGCACCCATTTGGAATGGCTGCCGGGTAGGCAGAGCGTTGTTTCCTGGTCGGGCAGGCGGTCCAGCGCGCCCAGAATTTGCGTCTCCTCACCGCGCATCACTTCGGGCACGCCATTGGCATCCAGCGCCTTCAGCCCCGGCACCAGGCGCACCCGCGTGGCAGGAAAAGGCACAGGCAGCGTGGCGCGCGCGATGTCGGTCACGGTTGCCGGGCATGGCAGATACGGCGCTTCCGCCCAGCCCTGCTTGCTGCCCGCCATGCCTGAAATCACCACCAGCTTTTCGCCGGCATCCAGCCAATCCCCGGCGATTTTGCGCAGCTCATCCGGAAAGCCGCCAGGCTTCACGGACAGGATGCCCGATTTGCTCTCACGCTTTTCCAGCAGTGCCCCAGCCTGATCCAGCCGATAAGCGCGCAAGGATGTGGTGCCCCAATCAAGCCCGATCATGCCGGGTGTTCCCCTTTCCAGGCCGCAGTCATGCCAAGAAAAGCTTAAAGCATTTTCAAGCCACGCGGAATCGCTTGGCGGCTCGGAAAATGCGACCAAACAACAAAGGTAGGCCACTTTGCTGCGCGTGTAGGCGGTGAACTTGCTCCGTGGTGGTCAGGATGCCCCGCAAGGCAGCTTAAAGATCAGCGCGCCGGCAACAGGCCGATAATCTCCCGCGCTTGCTTCATGATGGGTTCGGAAATGGCATGGGCA
>VGDL01000129.1 GCA_016869735.1 Alphaproteobacteria bacterium | reverse complement strand
GGCGCCCTCGGGGCGCTGCAGCTGGGCCCAGGCCCGTTGCCCCTGGCCGATCAGCCGCTGCAGCGGCCGGAAGGCGGGGCCGTAGCAGAGCCCAAACCCGGCCAGGGCCCCGTAGAAGCCCTCCAGATCCAGGGTTTGCGCCGTCTCAGGCGCAGGCTCGACCAGGCCAGGGCCATCACCGATCCCCAGCGGCTGCGCGGGCCCTTCGGCGCTGCCGTGGCTGCGCCAGCCCTCAGGCGCCTCGCTGTGGAATTCGATCCGTTGGCCCACCACCAGTTGCAGGGCCGTGGGCTGCTCCGCCAGCCGCAGCGGTTGATCCAGCTCCAGCCCCGCCAGCGCCAAGGGCTCGCCCCGCAGCGCCAGCGCCTGCAGGGCCAACTGCACAAAGCCCGCTGCCGGAAACACCACCTGGCTGCGCAAGCGGTGGTCCGCCAGGTCTGCCGGGGCGGCCTCCGCCAGCCAGGTGCAGAAGCGCTGCTCCTGGCCCCCAGGCAACGCCAGCGGCTCCAACACAGCGGCGGCGGCACGGGAGGCCGGCATCGCTGCAGCTGGGGAAGGCGAAGCCCCCTGGGGCCCCTTGATGTGCTCCAGCCACAGGCTGACGGGGGCTTCCCCCTCGCCGCGCCGCTGCCACCAGTAGCGCTGCCGCTGGAAGGGGTAGCCCGGCAGGGCCACGCGGCGGTGCGGGAACGGCCGGTGAAAGGCCCGCCAATCGATCGGGAAGCCCTGGCGATGCAGACCCGCCAGGCTGGCCAGCAGCACCGCCCAGTCGCCCTGGCCCGGCCGCAGGCTGGGCCACCACTGCAACTGCGGATCGCCGAGGCACTGGCGGCCCATGCCGATCAACGTGGGCCTCGCCCCCAGCTCCACAAACGTGCCCACCCCCTGGGCCGCCGCCGCCGCCATGGCCTCGGCAAAGCGCACCGGCGCGATCACGTGGTCGCACCAGTAGTCGGGCTGGGCGATCTCCGGCCCCGCCAGCCGGCCGGTGAGGTTGCTCAGCAGCGGCAGCGCCGGCGGCGCAAAGGCGATCGTGCCCAGCA
>VGDL01000128.1 GCA_016869735.1 Alphaproteobacteria bacterium | reverse complement strand
GCCTGCAGGGCCAACTGCACAAAGCCCGCCGCCGGAAACACCACCTGGCTGCGCAGGCGGTGGTCCGCCAGGTCTGCCGGGGCGGCCTCCGCCAGCCAGGTGCAGAAGCGCTGCTCCTGGCCCCCAGGCAACGCCAGCGGCTCCAACTCAGCGGCGGCGGCCCGGGAGGCCGGCGGCGCTGCAGCCGAAGAGAGCGGAGCCCCCTGGGGCCCCTTGATGTGCTCCAGCCACAGGCTGGCGGGGGCCTCCCCGTCACTGCGCCGCTGCCACCAGTAGCGCTGCCGCTGGAAGGGGTAACCCGGCAGGGCCATGCGGCGGTGCGGAAACGGGCGATGGAAGGCCCGCCAATCGATCGGGAAGCCCTGGCGATGCAGGCCCGCAAGGCTGGCCAGCAGCACCGCCCAGTCGCCCTGGCCCGGCCGCAGACTGGGCCACCACTGCAGCTGCGAATCGCTGAGGCACTGGCGGCCCATACCGATCAGCGTGGGCCGCGCCCCCAGCTCCACAAACGTGCTCACCCCCTGGGCCGCCGCCGCCGCCATGGCCTCGGCGAAGCGCACCGGCGCGATCACGTGATCGCACCAGTAGTCGGGCTGGGCGATCTCCGGCCCAGCCAGCCGGCCGGTGAGGTTGCTGAGCAGCGGCAGCGCCGGCGGCGCAAAGGCGATCGTGCCCAGCAGCTGCTCAAACTGCGCCAGCATCGGCGCCATCGCCGGCGAGTGGAAGGCGTGCGACACCGCCAGCCGCTGGGCCTGCAGCCCCGCCGCCACCGCATCCCGCTCCAACCCCTCCAGGGCCGCCACCGGGCCAGACACCACCGTGTTGGCGGGCCCATTCAGGGCGGCCAGGGCCAGCTGACTGGCCTGCGGTGAGGCGGCCATCAACCGCTCCACCTGGGCCTGGGACGCCAACACCGCCACCATGCCGCCCCCGGCCGGGAGGGCCTGCATCAGCCGGCCGCGGGCCGCCACCAGCCGCAGCGCATCCTCCAGGCTGAACACCCCCGCCAGATGGGCCGCCACCACCTCCCCCACGCTGTGGCCCAGC
>VGDL01000127.1 GCA_016869735.1 Alphaproteobacteria bacterium | reverse complement strand
TCGCAGCGCCAGGGCAGCTGCGGCAGATCCATCAGCAGCCGGGCCTGGTATTCCACAGGCCAGCAGCCCAACAGCTCCAGGCTTCCGAGGGCTGTCCAGAGTTCCTGCGCGGCCCCAGCCAACGCCGCGTCATCCACCGGAAAAATGCCGGCGTTCTGATGGGCCTGCTTGCGGGTGCGGCCGCTGAAGCAGCTGGGCCAGCCTCGCCCGTAGCGGTGCTCCCCGAGCAGGCGCGATTCCACCGACCCCAACTTGCCCGCCAGCACCGGCACCCCCTGGCGCAGGCGGTTGTAGAGCAGCAGGTTGGCCTCCTCAGGGCTGAGCCGGCCGCGGTAATAGGCGGGATACCGCAGCCGATCCAGCTCAGCGTTCCAGAGCTTGAGCCGCGTTTTCGCGGCCCGGGCCCGATCCAGGAAGGGCTCCAGCACAGTCATGTGAGCCACCCGAAGCCCAGGCCATAGCCCAGGCTCAAGGCCGTGGCCCCGCCCAGCCACCAGCGCAGCAGGGGGCTGCGGCTGCTGAGCAAGGCCAACAACGCCAGGCTGCTGAGGTCGATCCATACCCGCGTGTAGTCGGGGAAACGGGCCAGGATCTGGGTGCTGGTGCAGAGCGCCGGCAGCAGATAAATCGCAGCCATGATCTGCAACCAACGCCCACCCCAGCCCCGCAGCGCCGTGGCCAGCAGCACCCCGAGGGTGGCCAGCCAAAACAGCAAACAAAGGCCATCAAAGCCGCGCTCCAGCCCCAGCAACGACGTACCGGGCAACACCCGCAACCCCAGCAATTGGGCCACCTTCTGCACGATCCCCAGGCCCGGTGGGCCGAAATGCAGCGTGGCCAGCAGCCCATCGGCGGTGGTGGCAAAGCGGGCCTTGAGCCAGGCCGTGAGCCCCAGCAGGGGCACGGGCACCAGGGCCAAGGGCAGAAGCCAGCGCCAGCGCCGCTCCCACAGGGCCGTGAGCCCCGTGGACGCCCAGGCCAACAAAGCGGTTTCCCGCGTCAGCAGGGCCGCTCCGAGGGCACCGGCCAAGGGAGCCAGCCGTCCTTGCCGCCAG
>VGDL01000126.1 GCA_016869735.1 Alphaproteobacteria bacterium | reverse complement strand
CATCGATCAAGGCCCATATCCGTGCGGTGATCGCCGCGGCCACTGCAGGCCTGCCCCAATCAGAAGCAGCCCAGCTGGCCTTCTCCCTGGCTCAAACCGCCATCCCCGGCGCACGCCTGATCAAACGCCGCCACTGGTCCATCACCTGAGGGGGCCACAGGCCCCAATGCGTTGGGCCTTCTTCTCACTCCACACACACCTTCCTTTCCATGGCTGTTTCATCCACCACCAGCACCGCCACCGCCGCCAGCGCCACACCGCTGCGCCGCAGCACCAACACCCGGCCGCCGTCCACCCTGCAACTGCTCCGCGACACCCTCTCCCAAAACGGCCCAGCGGCAACACCATCGCCAGCCCAACACCAGCCCCATCACCAAAGCGCCCTTGGCGCCGCCCCTGGCGCCGCCGCTGGCGCCGGGTTGGAGGGCTGGCAAATTGCGGCGCTTTCCGCTCCGCTGGAGCGCAGCCAGGTGCGCCAGCGGGAGCAGGGGCGCGGCAAGGTCTCCTACCTGGAGGGTTGGCAGGTGATCGCTGAGGCCAACCGCATCTTTGGCTTTGACGGCTGGCAGCGCAGCACGGTGATCAGCCGCTGCGTGGCCGAACATGAGCGCCCCATTGGCGCCAAGGCCGCCGGGCGTGAGCGCAAAAGCGGCTGGGGTGTCACCTACATCGCCCGGGTGCGCATCACCATCACCGCCGGCGCGCGCACCGTGATCCGCGAGGGTTCTGGCGCCGGCCATGGCATCGACATGGACCTGGGGCTGGCCCATGAATCGGCCCTCAAGGAAGCCGAAACCGATGCCACCAAACGTGCCCTGATGACCTTTGGTAATCCCTTTGGCCTGGCGCTCTACGACAAGCAACAGCGCCAGGTGGGTACCGCCCAACCCCCGGCGGATGGGGCGGCCACACCCTTGGCTGCTGCTGCCATCACCGCCCTGCAGGATCGGATCAGGGCGCTGCCTGCCGCGCGCCGTGAGGCTTTCTCCAAGGGATTCCGCACCGCCTTCCAGGTGCCCGCTGCCCAACCCTCACTGGCGGGGTTGATCACCACCAGCCGCCACCAGCGCTGGATTGAAGGCTTCCTGGCTGAGCAGGGATCGACCTG
>VGDL01000125.1 GCA_016869735.1 Alphaproteobacteria bacterium | reverse complement strand
TTGATCGCGCCCTTGATGCGGAGCGATTCAACGCCTGGATCGGCGGCCTTCTGGCACAGCAGGGCCAGGATATGCTGCGGACGAAGGGCATTCTGGATTTTGCCGGCCAGGACCAGCGCTTTGCCTTCCAGGCTGTGCACATGCTGGCGGAGGGCGATGTCATTGGCCCGTGGCGTGACGGCGAGCCGCGTCGGTCGAAGCTGGTCTTCATTGGGCGCAAACTCAACCGACCGGAGCTGCGCCGAGGCTTCGAGGGCTGCCTGGCAGATGGCGCTTAGGCTTGAACTCTCAGGCGCGAGCGCCATCAAGGACGCAATTGCGGCTCACAACGAAATCCTCTGCCGGCCCGACAACGACACCACCGTACGGGAAGAAGTCTGGCGGCGCTTTGAGGGCAGTGATTGGGCGGCCTACGACGCGCTTCCACCCGCGGTCCGCCGCCGGATTCATCAGCATGCCTACGACGCATGGTCGGTGAACGCGCTCATCCTTTGGCGCTACTTCCGGCGGAAGACAGCTTGCAGCCAACGGGCAGAACGCCGCCTGCTGCGCTACCTGGATGAATGCGAAACGCTGGAACGCGAGGCCTTCGCCGAAGCGTATCGGCGCGAGCATGGTCTGCCCTTGCCGCACGTGTCGGCAAGGGCGACGGTGATGCGAGGCCGTTAGTCTATGGCACCCGCCGCTTCGCCACTGCCACCGACAGCGTTGCCGCCGCCAGGTCGAACGTCGCCGCGGAGATGTTCCGCGCCACCACGCGCACCGTGATCCCGCTCTCCCGCGTGAAGATCGGCAGGATGTGGCCGAACAGCCCCGACTGTTCCGTGCTGGTGGTGGATGAGACGGTGATGAACCGCTCCTGCGCCTGGCCCGCCACGGGCAGGGTGTCCGGCGTCAGCACCTATGGGACCAAATTGGCGATTTGAATAACGGAGGATTTCTGGCTCATCGTAACCCCAAGGAGAGTGAAGATGAGCCAGAAATCCTCCGCCCCACCCACGCGGGTGCCAGCCGAAAAGCTGGTCCGCGATATTCGCCGCGCCACGCGCAAGCACCATTCCGCCGAGGACAAGATCCGCATTGTCCTGGAAGGGCTCCGCGGCGAGGAAAGCATCGCCGCCCTTTGCCGCCGCGAAGCCATCGCCGAGAGCTTGTATTACGCCTGGTCCAAGG
>VGDL01000124.1 GCA_016869735.1 Alphaproteobacteria bacterium | reverse complement strand
TGAAAATCCACCAGGATCAGCTCACCAGCGGCGCTGGCGATCGCCAGTTGGGGTGACTGCGGAGCCCAGGCCAATCCTGTGATGCAGCCCTGCACGCGGCCGCGCAGCTGCTGCGTCACGGGGCCACTGGTTGGGGGCCGCACGGGACTGGAGAGCTCAACCATCAGCCCTGCTCCGCTCCAGCAACTGATTGAGCCGCAGCCGGCGCTCGCAGCGGGGATCCGGGGCCAGCTCGCCCACCAGCTGCAGGGCCAGCCGCTCAACAGCCTCGGGCCACTCCACCTCGCCGGTGCGCTCCAGCAGCAGCTCCACCGAGAGCAGCCAGGCCTGTAAGGCCCTCAGCTCGTTGAACACCTGTCGCCTGCCCAACCGGCGTTGCTGAAGCGAGGCTGGCTCGTTGGCCAAGGCCTGCACAACGGCCGCGGCGAGGCTTTGCATGGCCTGGATGCAGACCCAGAGCTGCCGTTGTTGCCCCCCCAGGCTGCCCTGGCCGCGTAGCAACGCATCGTGCAGCTGCTCAAAGCGTGCCTTCTCCTCGGCTGAGGGCGGCTGATCCCAGGGCTCCTGCCCTGACCAATCCTGGGCGCCGGAGCTCATCGGGGCCGGCGAGACAGCAGCGGCCAGGCAGCCTGGAGGCGAGAGCCGCGGCGCCCACCACGCATCAGGGGAACGAGAATCATTCTCGTATCCTAGAGGGCTGGTGCTGCTCAGCCTGGTGAAGAAACAGGGAAAGCCCCCCGGCCAGCGGCGGGCCAGCATCAATGCGCCGGCAGCGGCTGAGGTTGTCCTCACCTTGGCACTGCAGGCCTCCGATCTCAGTGGCAGGCGGCGCACCGAACGCCAACTCCTATCCGTGGCCATGGGACAGGGCCATCTACCCGCCTGGCTGGAAGCTGAGGTGGCGTTGCTGCCAGCTGGCAGCAACGGATTGATCTGGCTGGAGCTGGAACTGCTCGAATCGCGGCCAACGATCCTGCAAAGCGCTGGACCAGGGCGCTGCTGAGCCGGGAGCCGGAGCAGGTGGCACGTCGATACAGCCGAGATGCGGTGCTCCTGCCCACGCTCTCCGATCAGCCCCGCACCGACCACGACAGCATCGTGGACTATTTCAGCCACTTTCTGGACAAACGACCCCAAGGCCAGGTGAGCCAACGGGAAATCCTGATCGGCTGCAACAT
>VGDL01000123.1 GCA_016869735.1 Alphaproteobacteria bacterium | reverse complement strand
GTGAGGGTGTTGAGGATCGTCATGGAACAGCGGCTGGGCCGGCCGATCAGTTGGTGGATTCTCCCATGGGGGTTTCCGCGCCCCTAGGGCCCTTGCCGTGATCCTTCACATGTTGTGGCCGCAGGGTGGGGCAACGCTTCTACGATCAGGCCCCTCGCCCCGCTGAGCCGTGGCCGCGCCCACCGAGCAGCCACTCCAGATCACCCTGCAGGGCGACCTGTTCTGCGCCGCGCAACCCCAGGCAGCCCCTAAAGCGGCCAGCCCGGAACCCGCCGCCGACCCCGAGGCCACCGAACAGCTGATCGTCGATGCCGAGCGGCGGCCGCGGGCGCGGCAGAACAAGAACAGCATCAAGGCTGACGAACCCGCCGCGGACGCAGACACACCGCCGGGCGACACCGACCTGCCCCCCTGGCACCACCACAGCCAGGTGGACCCGCAGCAGCTCACGCCGATGCTGCGTCACTACGTGGAGCTGAAGGCGGCCCACCCGGAGCGGGTGCTGCTCTACCGGCTGGGGGATTTCTTCGAGTGCTTCTTTGAGGACGCGATCCAGCTCTCGCGGCTGCTGGAGCTCACCCTCACCGGCAAGGAAGCTGGTAAAAGCATCGGCCGGGTGCCCATGGCGGGCATTCCCCACCACGCCGCCGAGCGCTATTGCGCCGAACTGGTGGGCCGCGGCCTAAGCGTGGCCCTCTGCGACCAATTGGAAACCACCCCCGCCAAGGGGGCCCTGCTCAAGCGGGACATCACCCGGGTGCTCACCCCCGGCACGGTGCTGGAGGAGGGGCTGCTCAGTGCCCGCCGCAACAACTGGTTGTGCGCCGTGGTGCTCGACCCCCAAGGCTCCCGCTGGGGGCTGGCGGTGGCGGATGTGAGCACAGGGGAGTTCCGCGTCACCGAACGCGACGGCAGCGATCTGCTGCACCAGGAGCTGCTGCAGGTGGATGCGGCGGAGGTGCTGTGGCCGGCGGAGGACAGCGGCGCGGCGACCGCACCGTCCTGGTGCCCCGATGCCCTGCGGCTCACCCGCCTGCCCCGCACCCCCTTCAGCACCAAGGAGGCCAAAACCGCCCTGCTGCAGCGGTTTGAGCTGGCCAGCCTCGATGGGCTGGGGTTGGGGGAACTGCCCCTGGGGATGCGGGCGGCGGGGGGCCTGCTGCGCTACCTCGACGACACCCAGCCGGGCCA
>VGDL01000122.1 GCA_016869735.1 Alphaproteobacteria bacterium | reverse complement strand
TGGCTCTCAGCAGACGTGGCGGCGATCTCCTCCAGCAGCTCCCAGGCAGCGCGCACCAGCCAGCCGCTCTGGGGGGGCAGCTCGGCAGCCGAATCCGCTTCGCCAGGGGCCTGGGGGAACAGCCAATCCAACGCCTGCCGCGGCAGCCGCCGCAGCCGGAAGCCCCGCACCCAGCCAATCACCGCCCCGCCGCTGCGCAGCTCCAGATCCGCCCGCACAAAGGCCGGCTCTGCGCTGGGCTGCAGCGCCACGCGGCACTCCAACGCATCCGGCAACGGCAACTGCCGCAGCCACAGGGCCTCCAAGCCCACCGGCAGCAACAGCTGGCCCGCCGCCGCCTGCGGATCCAGGGTGGCCGCCACCGCCTGGAAACAGCCATCCAGCAGGGCCCAATCGTTGGCGCCCTCGGGGCGCTGCAGCTGGGCCCAGGCCCGTTGCCCCTGACCGATCAGCCGCTGCAGCGGCCGGAAGGCCGGGCCGTAGCAGAGCCCAAACCCGGCCAGGGCCCCGTAGAAGCCCTCCAGATCCAGGGTTTGTGCCGTCTCAAGCGCAGGATCGGCCAGGGCAGGGCCATCACCAGGCTCCAGCGGCGCCAAGGGCCTTTCGGCGCTGCCGTGGCTGCGCCAGCCCTCAGGGGCCTCGCTGTGGAATTCGATCCGTTGGCCCAGCACCAGCTGCAGGGCCGTGGGCTGCTCCGCCAGCCGCAGCGGTTGATCCAGCTCCAGCCCAGCCAGCGCCAACGGCTCGCCCCGCAGCGCCAACGCCTGCAGGGCCAACTGCACAAAGCCCGCCGCCGGAAACACCACCTGGCTGCGCAGGCGGTGATCCGCCAGGTCTGCCGGGGCGGCCTCCGCCAGCCAGGTGCAGAAGCGCTGCTCCTGGCCGCCGGGCAAGGCCATCGGCTCCAACTCAGCGGCGGCGCCCCTCGAGGCCGGCGGCGCTGCAGCCGGGGAAGGCTTAGCCCCCTGGGGCCCCTTGATGTGCTCCAGCCACAGGCTGGCGGGGGCCTCCCCCTCGCCGCGCCGCTGCCACCAGTAGCGCTGCCGCTGGAAGGGGTAGCCCGGCAGGGCCACGCGGCGGTGCGGGAACGGCCGGTGGAACGCCCGCCAATCGATCGGAAAGCCCTGGCGATGCAGGCCCGCCAGGCTGGCCAGCAGCACCGCCCAGTCGCCCTGGCCCGGCCGCAGGCTGGGCCACCACTGCAGCTGCGGATCGCTGAGGCACTGGCGGCCCATGCCGATCAGCG
>VGDL01000121.1 GCA_016869735.1 Alphaproteobacteria bacterium | reverse complement strand
CTACTCCATGCCTAGGCCCCAGCGGCCGGCGCCCCTATTGGGCGCCCTCGGCGCTGCAGCCCTGGTCTTGCCAGCCCTTCCACCCAGCAGCATCGCCCAGACGCCAGCGGTGCAGTGGAAGCGGCTGCCGAGTGCGACCCCGGCGCAACCGCAACCCGCCGACTCCCCCAGCTGGCAGGTTGTCTCGCCCACACCGCAACCAAAAAGCTCACCGCCCAGCGGCGGCCCGCCGATCTGGACGCCCGTTCCCAGGGCCGAAGAAAGCCCAAGCGCCAACGGCAGGCCCGCCCTGGTGTGGACTCCGGTGCCCGCGAGCGAACCCACCCTGCCAAGCCCCGACTCGGAGGCCACCGCATCGCAGCCCCAACCCCCCAACAGCGCCGCCGAAGCCGCCGCCATCCTCAAGGCCCTCACCCCCACCCAGGCCGACTACCCGCCCCTGCTGCGACTGGGCCCCACCGTGCCCACCGCCAACCAGCTGGAGGAGCAGCAGGGCCAGTTCAGCGCCTTCACCCTCTCGCCCTTCAGCGGCGGCGCCGCCGGCGGCACCGGCAATCAGAACTACGCCATCCGCCTCGATGGCGGCCTCACCGACCAGCTGCAGGTGTCGGGCTTCTACAGCAACGCCGACGACCCCCTCTACGCGCCCATCACCGGCAAAGCCGTGCAGCCCGGCAACTTCTGGGAGAGCTACGGCGGCGCGCTGCAGTGGCAACTGCTCAACCAGAAGGCCTGGAAGCTCGGCCTCGGCGGCTCCCTCGAAGGCTGGAACGTGGGCAGCGGCGGCGGCGATTCCTTCACCAGCAAGAACCAGCCCTGCAGCAGCCCCAACATCTTCAACAACTCCGGCTGCCGCGTGTTCACCAGAAACCTGGTGGGCTCCGTCACCCTGCCCCTCAGCTGGCAGGCGGCCCAGCAGTGGCAGCTCACCCTCACCCCCGGCGTCAGCTTCCTACCCGCCAGCCAAGGCGCTGGACAGGGCGGCGCCGGTGCCTTCTACGGCAACAACCCCTTCATCAGCGGTGGCGTGAGCTGGCAGCCCAGCCGCTACCTGGCTCTCTTCACCTCCGCCCTGATGCCCGTGGGCGATGGGGCCAACGCCTTCAACGGCGACCTGGTGTTCAGCCGCGTGCCCATCCTCAGCGGCGGTGTGAACTGGGCCCTCAACCCCCGCATCGCCCTGGAAGGCCTGCTCACCAACGGCTGGGGCGCCACCCCCGCCACCGCCCTGTTGGCCCTGCCCTCCAGCAACCGCCTGGGCTACATGGCCCGCTTCACCTACACCCCCGCCGCGGCCGACACCCCCCAGCCCGAGCTCAACCCCCGCCAGCGCTCCATCGCCCTGG
>VGDL01000120.1 GCA_016869735.1 Alphaproteobacteria bacterium | reverse complement strand
TCCGAGAAATTGTGCCTCAAAGAAACTGCAACGCGCGCGCGTGGACGCGGTGGAAGTTGCGGCGCTGGCACTGGGACAATGTGGAAGGTGAATGTGCCGCTTTCGACGGGTCCGCATGGGGTCCGCACAAAGAATATGCGACTATCGGCCACCACAAAAATTCATCTAAGCTATTGATTTCATTGGTGGGCGCACAAGGATTCGAACCTTGGACCCGCTGATTAAGAGCAAGCGGCAGCCAGACAAAAGCTTCAGGCAGGGCGCTTCATCTTCGCTGGATCAGCCTCGTCCCAAACACTCTCAGGTATTGGCAGGCCCGCGAAAACTTCCGGACCCAGCGGCTGATCGGGCGCAATGCCCAAGCCTTCCAGCACCCACATCAATTGCCGCGAATGCTGACCCGCATGCCAGACCGTGCGCTCCAAGAATTCATGCATGGTCTGTTCGCCGTAATAGACATCAGCGCGGTCAGACCAATCCTGCGTCCGGCCAGGGCCATCAAACCAATCGGACATGCGCTGGCGCATTTCATCGCAATAGGCGATCAGCTTTTCGCGTGTCGCATCCTGTTCTTCCGGCACGCGCATATAGCTATCGAAGGTCAGCGGAATGCCGTTTTCATGTTCCAGAAAGGCATCAGCGATATTGGCGATATGCCAGCCAAGCTGCGCAAAGGAACGCGGGCGCTTAGGCAGCATTTGCGCCAGAGCAGAATCCGGCATTTGCGCCAGAAACCGCGCACTGCCCGCCAAAATCGCATCCAGCCGGCGGCGCATTTCATCCACCGGCAGCATGCGCTGTTCGCCGAGTTTGATGTCGCAAAGCTTCGCGATATCACGCAGCACCTGGCCATTGGCCCAGGCATCGCCGCGGGTGACAATCGGCACTTGCCTGAGCCCAAACCGCGCAAGCTCATCATAAGCGCCATCATCCTCCAGTACATTGCGGGAAATGAAGGGTACGCCATGACGCGTGAGGAATTCCTTGGTGCGCAGACAGGAAGAACATCCGGTCATCCAATAGACACGAATGGCATCATCAGGCGTAGTGATATTGTTCATGGACATTCTCCCTTAATCATTTCGCGTGGCGAGATTCGCAAGATATTCGATCACTTCGTCGCGTCCGACAACATCGCCATATTTAGCGTTGATATCGAAAAGATTGGCGTCATGTGGCCCATCATGGCGATCCCCCACACATTCGCGCGGCACGATAACGCGGTAGCCATGCTGCACGCCATCCAGCGCGCCTGCGCGCACGCAGCCGCTGGTCGAACAGCCAGCCAGGATCAGCGTATCAATGCCAAGCGTGGCGAGCATGGGCGCTAGCGGTGTGCCGAAGAAGGGGCTTGGATATTGCTTGACGATGACGACCTCTT
>VGDL01000119.1 GCA_016869735.1 Alphaproteobacteria bacterium | reverse complement strand
GCGCGTAAATGCGCGCGTCTCGCCGCAAGGCGCCGGCCCCCTTTGCCCAGGTGGCGGAATTGGTAGACGCGCAGGTTTCAGGTACCTGTGGCCGCAAGGCTGTGAAGGTTCGAGTCCTTTCCTGGGCACCAGTTTTTCTCTTTGTAAGGCGGCGCGATTCATGGGCACAACCCTTTTCTCCCATGCCGGCGTGACTATCCGGCTTCATCGCAATGACCTGCCGGATGGCCTGGATTTGGGCCGGGTGGTCGCGATTGATACGGAAACCATGGGCCTGAACCTGCATCGGGACAGGCTTTGCCTGGTGCAGTTATCATCCGGCGATGGGTCGGCGCATCTGGTGCAGATCAGCCCAACTTCGCTTGGCGGGCGTGGGGCGGATGCGCCCAATCTCAAGAAACTTTTGGCTGATCCGGCCATCACCAAGCTGTTTCACTTTGCGCGGTTTGATGTTGCGGTGCTGTATCATGCGCTGGGGGTCATCACCGCGCCGGTGATTTGCACCAAAATCGCCGCCAAGCTGGTGCGGACTTTTACTGATCGGCATGGGCTCAAGGATTTATGCCGGGAATTGCTGGGGGTGGAGATTTCCAAGCAGCAGCAAACCTCAGATTGGGGTGCGGCGGAACTCACCACCGAACAAATGGCCTATGCGGCTTCTGATGTGCTGCATCTACATGCGCTCTGGGCCAAGCTTGAAGGCTTGTTGAAGCGCGAAGGCAGGTTGGATTTGGCGGAAGCCTGTTTCCGCTTCCTGCCGGCGCGCGGGCGGCTTGATCTGCTGGGCTATGAGGACCCGGATATTTTCCACCATTAAGGTGCTCTGGCATTTTTTTTGCTAGGCCAACCCCGGAATTTATTGACCCTTGAGGGCCTCCGCCTCATACAAGGTGGCGTGAACACTCTAAACCCCCATCCAGACCTTGCCGAAGGCCGCCGCGTGCTGGCGCTGGAAGCGGATGCGCTGCGTGCGCTTTCCGATAGCTTGGATGATGGCTTTGTGCGCGCCGTTGGCTGGCTGGCAGGTGTTACGGGGCGGGTTGTCGTCTCCGGCATGGGGAAGTCGGGCCATGTGGCGCGCAAGATTGCGGCGACCATGGCTTCTACCGGCACGCCCGCGCTTTTTGTGCATCCCGCCGAAGCATCCCATGGCGATTTGGGGATGATCCTGGCTGGGGATGCGGTGCTGGCGCTTTCCAATTCCGGGGAAACGCCGGAATTGGCGGATTTGATCGCGCATTCCCGCCGTTTCAGCCTGCCGCTGATTGGCATTATCGGCCGCGCGGAAAGTACACTCGCACGCGCTGCGGATGTCGCACTGGTTTTGCCCGCAGCGCCTGAGGCCTGCCCGATGGGGCTCGCCCCCACAACCTCCACCACCATGCAAATGGCGCTGGGCGATGCC
>VGDL01000118.1 GCA_016869735.1 Alphaproteobacteria bacterium | reverse complement strand
GCCGGTCCAGTCGTCGCCGATCCCCGTGCGCAGCCGGCCCTCCAGGGCCAGCTGCTGGGGGCCGCGGGGGGGCTGGCCGCGGCGCTGGTGGCGCCAGCTTTCCCACGCCTCCAGCCCCTGGCCCGTGCGCCAAAGGCCATCCAGCTCGGCATCGCCGCTGTTGAGGGGGCGCCAGCTGGTGGCGCTGGGGGGAGAGGCCGCGGCGGGCGGGGTGAGCCCCAGCCGCGCGCTGGCGCGCCAGCCGTAGTAGCCCCCCGGGTGCTGGCGCAGCAGGGAGCGCCAGAGGCGGCGGGCTTCAGCGGCGTTGCCCCGCCGGCTGGCCACATACCCCTGCCAGAACCGTTGCCGGGCCGCCAGGGGGCTCGGCAGCCAGCGGGGGTCGAGGGCCGAGAGCACCGCATCAGCGGCAGCCCAGTTCCGCGCCAGCAGCTGGCGCCGGGCCAATTGCCACTGCAGCTCCCAGCTGGCCGGCTGGCGCGGCCAGCGTTGCAGCACCGCTCGCCAGGGCCGCTGCCCTTCCAGGGCCAGCCTCGCCTGCACCGCAACGGTGTCTTGCAGGGGGCGGGGGAGCTGCCGCAGGGTCGCCAGGGCTGCATCCCCCGGCTCCTCCGCCAGCAGGGCCGCCGCCTCCGCGCCGAAGGCATCGCGGGGGTGGCCAAGGGCCAGGGCCTGCAGCCGTTGCTGCCCGAGCCGTTGATCGGCGGCATCACCCCGCAGCAGGGCGCTGGCGAGGCTCAGCTGCAGCACGGCGGGGGCGCTGGCGCCACCGAGGCAGGCCAGGGCGGCGCGGCCCTGATGCAGCTGGGCCAGGCCCCCCGCCAGCACCCGCCGCTGCGGTGCCGTCAGGGGTGGGGACCCCTGGCGGCAGCGCGCCACTAAGAGGGGCTCAGCGCCGGGCCAGCGGGGCCCCCAGCGCGCCAGGTGGAGCGCGTTGTGGGTTTCCGTGGCCGCCGCCAGGGCGGCGGGGTGGGCCGGGAACCGCTGCAGCAACTGCCGGCGCAGGGTGGGGGTCTGGCGGCCGAGGGCATAGAGGGCATCGGCGCTGGCGGCCCGCCCAGGGAAGCGGCTCAGCAGCTCCCCCCAGAGGGCCTGGGCCGCATGGGTGTGTCCGTTGGCGTCCGCCGCCTGGGCGAGCTGTTTGAGGGCCACCGGCGCCAGCACCCCCCGGCCCCAGCCCTGGCCCTGCAGCAGCCGGCGCCGTTTCGGGTCGCCCGGCTCCAATCGCCCATTGAGCAGCAGGGCGGCATCGCGGCGCCGCTGCGGATCCACCGAGCCCCAGCGGGCCCGCTCCAGGGCGGCACCGCTACTGAGCGGTGTGAGCGGTGGGGCCAACAGCAGCAGCGCCTGGCGCCCCGCCGCCAGGGCGACGCCGCTGCCCAGACAGAGCAGGCCGATCAGCAGGGGACCGGCGGGTCGGGAGATGGCCAACGGGCGCTCAACGGTGTTGGCATTCTTGGGGAGATCACCCCCATGGGCCA
>VGDL01000117.1 GCA_016869735.1 Alphaproteobacteria bacterium | reverse complement strand
TACTGTTGATGGTATTGAGCTCAGCAGCCGTAGCCGTGCCCGTTACCGCAACCGTGTACGCGTTCTCCGTGGTATCCGATAACCCAGCCACCAGCTCCGACGCACCAGCAGTACTGATCGTCGCCGTCACCACCCCAGTGGTTAATGCCGCCAGTGCATTAGCCGCAGCCACTGTAATGGCGTCACTCACCGTCGCTGTGAAGTCTGCCTTCAGCGTGATCGACGGTGGGCTCGCAGTCGCTGCAGCCACCAATGTTGCAAAGCTTGCCGCATCACCCGTGATCGCTGTCACACCGCTGGCATTGACTGCAACCGAGGTCTTACTGTTGATGGTATTGAGCTCAGCAGCCGTAGCCGTGCCCGTTACCGCAACCGTGTACGCGTTCTCCGTGGTATCCGATAACCCAGCCACCAGCTCCGACGCACCAGCAGTACTGATCGTCGCCGTTAACACCCCAGTGGTCTTGGCCGCTATCGCATTGGCCTCCGTCACACCAATGGTGCCAGTCACCGTCACCTTGGCGGAAGCTGCCTCTACCAGCGTGTCAGGCGTCACCAACGCCGCCGTCACCTGAGCAGCATCACCCGTGATGGTCACCGCATTGCTCACGGTCACCACACCCGAGGTCTTGGCGCCAATCGCACTTAACGCCGTCGCTGTCAGCGTAGTATCAGCAGCATCGTTGATCGTCACCTTGGCCGTGCCTGCCACCACCAGCGTGTCAGCCGTCACCAACGCCGCCGTCACCTGAGCAGCACCACCAGAAATCACCACCGCGTTGCTCACGGTCACCACACCGGTGGTCTTACCACCCAATGTGCTTAAGTCTGTCGCTGCCAGCGCAGCATCAGCAGCATCGTTGAGCGTCACCGTGTACGCGTTAGCCGTCTCGGCTAGTCCAGCAAAACTAGCAAGCCCCCCAGTCGTCAGCGTCGCCGTCACCACCCCAGTGGTTAATGCCGCCAGTGCATTAGCCTCAGTCACTGTAATAGCGTCATTCACCGTCGCTGTGAAGTCTGCCTTCAGCGTGATCGACGGTGGGCTCGCAGTCGCTGCAGCCACCAATGCTGCAAAGTCTGCCGCATTACCTGTGATCGCTGTCACACCGCTGGCATTGACTGCAACCGAGGTCTTGCTGTTGATGGTATTGAGATCAGCAGCCGTAGCCGTGCCCGTTACCGCAACCGTGTAAGCGTTCTCCGTGATATCCAATAACCCAGACACCAGCTCCGTCGCAACAGCCGTACTGATCGTCGCCGTCACCACCCCAGTGGTCTTGGCCGCTATCGCATTGACCTCAGTCACACCAATGGTGCCAGTCACCGTCACCTTGGCCGTGCCTGCCACCACCAGCGTGTCAGGCGTCACCAACGCCGCCGTCACCTGAGCTGCATCACCCGTGATGATCACCGCATTGCTCACGGTCACCACACCCGAGGTCTTGGCGCCAATCGCACTTAACGCCGTCGCTGTCAGCGTAGTATCAGCAGCATCGTTGATCGTCACCTTGGCCGTGCCTGCCACCACCAGCGT
>VGDL01000116.1 GCA_016869735.1 Alphaproteobacteria bacterium | reverse complement strand
GGATCCCCGCCGATGTCTACTTCGAGGCGGTCGTCCTCATCATCGCCTTCATCCTCACCGGGAATGCCTTCGAGGCGCGCGCCAAGCGGAACACCGCGGTCGCGCTGCGTGCGCTCGTGCAGCTCCAGCCGAAGACGGCGCGCGTGGTGCGCAACCTGATGGAGCGTGAGGTCGCGATCGACGAGGTCGTGCCGGGCGATGTGGTGGCGGTGAAGCCGGGGGAACGGATCCCGGTCGATGGGGTGGTGCTCCGCGGCGAGAGCGCCGTCGATGAGAGTATGCTCACCGGGGAGTCGATCCCGGTCGCGAAGCAGAAGGGGGACCGCGTCTTCGGTGGCACGATGAATGGGACCGGCGCCTTCCGTCTGACCGCGACCACCCTTGGCGCGGATTCCGCGCTCGCGCGGATCGTGCAGCTGATGCGCGATGCGCAGGGCTCGCGCGCCCCGATCCAACATCTTGCTGATCGCCTCTCGGCGATCTTCGTCCCCGTGGTGGTGACTATCGCGGTACTCACCTTCGTGACCTGGGTGCTCGTGGCGCAGGAACCAGTCCGGGCGATGGCGGTCGCGGTCTCGGTGCTGATCATCGCCTGTCCCTGTGCGATGGGGCTCGCGGTGCCGACGGCGGTGATGGTCGCGACGGGACGGGGTGCCTCACTTGGCGTCCTCATCAAAGGCGGCGAGGCGCTGCAGCGCGCGGCCGAGGTCGACACGGTCGTGGTGGATAAGACAGGGACGGTGACCGAGGGACGGCCGGTGGTGACGGACCTGGTGCGCGTCGATGACGCACTGACCGATGAGACGATGCTCGGCCTCGTGGCCGCGGTGGAACGCCGCTCCGAACATCCCCTCGCCGATGCGATCGTGCGCGAGGCGGCGACGCGCGGGCTCACGCTCAGTGAGGTGGCGGGGTTCGCCTCCCTCACGGGGCGTGGGGCGCGTGGGATGGTGGAGGGACGTGCGGTGCTGGTGGGCAATGCGGCGCTGCTCACCGAGCAGGGGATCGACGCGGGCGCGTTGACCCGCGAGGGCGATCGGCTCGCCGATGCGGGGCGCACGGTGCTCTTCATCGCCATCGATGGGCGCGCGATAGGGGTGATCGCGGTCGCCGATCAGATCCGCCCCACCTCGCGTGAGGCGATCGCCGCGATGCGTGCGCGTGGGCTCGAGGTGGTGCTCCTCACCGGCGATGAGGCGCGTGTGGGAGAGGCGGTGGCGCGTGAGGCAGGGATCGCGCGCGTCGTCGCCGGCGTGCTCCCAGAGGGAAAGGTGGCCGAGGTGCAGCGGTTGCGGCGGGAGGGGCGTGTGGTCGCGATGGTGGGGGATGGGATCAATGATGCCCCTGCGCTCGCGCAGGCCGATGTGGGGATGGCGATGGGGAGTGGCGCCGATGTCGCGACCGATGCCGCCGATGTGGTACTCATGCGTGGCGACCTCCGCGCCGCCGCGCAGGCGCTCGCGCTCGCGCACCGTACGATGCGCACGATGCGACAGAATCTGTTCTGGGCCTTCGCTTACAACGTGATCGGGATCCCCGTTGCAGCGGGGG
>VGDL01000115.1 GCA_016869735.1 Alphaproteobacteria bacterium | reverse complement strand
GCTCGAACGGAGGCGCCGCTGGGGCATTCCCCTGAGCACAGCGGCCCTGGCGGGCATCGTGCTCAGCAATTGGAATGGGGCCCTGCTCAGCGGGCTGATCTGGGCCCTAGCGGGCTTCGGGCTCTGGCGCCAGGGACGCTGGCGGGGCTGGCTGCTGAGCAGTGGCCTGGCCCTGGGCCTCTCCAGCCCCTTCTGGCTGCCGGCCCTGTTGGCCCTGGGCGGCGTGCGCCCCCCCATGCCGGCGGGGTTATTCCCAACCGAATTTTTCTTTGGCGGAGGCGGCGGGCCGCGCACCTTCGCGGATCTGCTTTGGATCCAGGGGCTCTGCCTGGCGCTGCTGCTGGCGCTGCGCGGGCTGGGCTGGGGCTGGCGGGGGTGGCGACCGAGCCCACACGTGAGCGTGCTGGCCCCCTGGGGCTTATGGATCGCGGTGCTGGGCCTGGTGTTGATGCTGCCGCCGGCCCAGGCGGTCTACGACCTGCTCACCCCCCTGCAGCGGATCCAATTCCCGTGGCGGTGGTTAGCCCCCGCCTGGCTTGGTGCGCTGCTGTGGTTGTGCAGCCCGGGGGCCCTCGAGCCCCAACCCGCCAGGCGGCGCTGGGGCATTGCCCTGCTGGGTTTGGCGGCCCTGGGGCTCTGGGGCGACAGCCTCGGGCGCTTCGCCGCCAACTGGGTGGGGCACGCCCCCAGCCGCCTGGAGCAACGGGCCCTGCGCCGCCTGCTGGCCTGCGATCCACTACAGCCGTGCCCCGATGGCGTTCAAGCCCTGCCAGCGCAGGGTGAGCTCAGCAAACGCTTTGTGGCCCTGGCCGACGGCCGCATCGCCCTCAGTGGCGTGCCGGATTACAGCCCTGCCGGGATTCCGGAGGCGAGCTGGAACCCGCGGCTGGCGATCTTCTGGCTGCCGCGGTGGCCCCAAACCCCCTGGGCTCAGTTCCAGGGGGCCGGCCGGGTGGCTCTGCTGCACCGGGGGCCGCAGCAACGCACGCTGCTGGTGCAAGCCAACCAACCCGGGCGCCTGAGGCTGATGCAGTGGGCCCATCCCCGTTGGCAGGTGCAGTGGCGTGCCGCCGCCCGGGGCCGCCAACCTGCAGGGCCCTGGAGCGCACCACTGGCCCAAGGTGGGCGGGATGCCGAGGGCTGGATCAGCGTGCCGCTCGAGCCCGGCCTCTGGCAGGTGGCCCTCACACATGGCTGGCGGCGCTGAGGGCCGGTCGCGTTGAGGGCCCGTACGATCCCGCCATGGCCAGTAACAGTGCCCGTCCAGACCAGCCCCTGCTGAGTGCGGTGGTGCCGTTTCTCAATGAGGCCGCCACCCTGCCGCGGCTGATCAGCACCCTGGAGCGGGTGCTGGGGGAGCTCGGCCTCCCCTGGGAATTGGTGCTGGTGGACGACGGCAGCCGCGACGACTCCCTGGCGGTGGCCAAACGGGAACTCCAGGGGCACCCGCAGATCCAGGCCACCGTGCTCAGCCTGTCGCGCAATTTCGGCAAGGAAGCGGCCCTCACGGCGGGCCTGGAGGCGGCCCAAGGGGATGTGGTGGTGCCGCTCGATGCCAACCTGCAGGATCCGCCCGAGCT
>VGDL01000114.1 GCA_016869735.1 Alphaproteobacteria bacterium | reverse complement strand
CCCTGGCGATCGACACCGCCTGCTCGAGCTCCCTGGTGGCGGTGGATCTGGCCTGCCGCAGCCTGCGGGATCGCAGCACCGATCTGGCCCTGGCGGGGGGAGTGAGCCTGCTGCTGACGCCGGTGAACAGCCTCTGCTTCGCCCGCAGCGGCATGATGGCGGCCGACGGCCATTGCAAAACCTTCGACGCCGCCGCCGACGGCTACGTGCGCGGCGAGGGCTGCGGGGTGGTGGTGCTGAAGCGCCTCTCCGATGCCCTGGCGGCGGGCGATCCGGTGGTGGCCGTGCTGCGGGGCAGCGCCGTGAATCAAGACGGGGCCAGTGCCGGCCTCACGGTGCCCAACGGCGAGGCCCAGGCGGCCCTGATCCGCCGCTGCCTGGAGCAGGCCCAGCTGCAGGCCGACGACATTGGTGTGCTGGAGGCCCACGGCACGGGCACCCCCCTGGGGGATCCGATCGAGCTGAAGGCCCTGGCGCCGATCTATGGGCGGCCTGGAAGGGCGGAGCCCCTGCGATTGGGTTCGGTGAAGACCAACCTGGGCCACCTGGAGGGGGCCGCGGGCATTGCCGGGCTGATTAAGGCGGTGCTGATGGTGCAGCACGGCCAGATTCCGCCGCACCTGCACCTGCGCAAGCCCACCCCCTACCTCGACTGGAACGACTGGGCCCTGCGCATCCCCACCGCCGCCGAGCCCTGGCAAGCCGGCGCGGGGCCGCGGCGGGCGGCGGTGAGCTCCTTTGGCTTCAGCGGCACCAATGCCCACGTGCTGCTGGAGCAGGCCCCAGAGCTGTCGCCGCCTCTGCCGGCTCTGCGGGAGCGGGATTGGCTGTTGCTCAGCGCCGGTTCGGAGGCGGGGCTGCGGCAGTTGGCTGCGGCGGTGGCGGCTTGGTTGCCCCATCAGCCCGCTGAGGCCTGGGCGGCCATCTGTGCCAGCAGCCGGCAAGCCCGCTCCAGCCTGCGTTGGCGCCTGCCGGTGCCGGCGGCTTCGGCGGCGGAGGCGGTGCAGCGCTTGAACGAGCCGTTGGAGCTAGTGGAGGCCCCGGCCCAGGCACCGCGGCTTGCTTTTGCCCTTGGCCCCAGCTCCGAGGCCGCCCACTGGCCGCTGTGGCAGGCCCATGGAGTGGAAGCCACCGCCCTGGTGGTGCCCCCCGCGCAGCGGGCCCTGGCGACGCAGCTGGCGGGGGCGCCGCCCCGGTTGCGGTTGATCGAAGCGGGCGATTCCGCCGAGGCGGAGTTGGCTCAGCACGGCTACGAGGAGCCCTTGCCCTTGGAGGTTCCCAAGCCGGAGCAATTGGTGCAGCTGTGGTTGGCGGGGGTGCCGGTGCAGTGGCAGCCACTGGCACCGGAAGGGTTGTGGCCCAAGCAGGTGCTGCCCACCACCCCGTTGGATCGGATTCGCTGTTGGGTGGAGGAGGCCGACACCCCTGAGCCGGATGCTTTCGAGGGGTTGCAGTGGCAGCGCCGCTGGACTCCGCTGCCGCCAGGGGAGTCGCCTGCGCTGGGCGCCCTGTGGCTGCTGGGGGGAGACGCTGCCCTGCAGGCGCAGCTCGCGCAGGCCTTGCCGTTGGCGGATCTGGCGGCGTTGGATCAGGCCCTGGAAGCCCACAGCGGCCCGCCCCCGGTGTTGTTGGTCGCCCCCCCCAGCGATCAGGCGGCGTTGGATCTGCCGTTTTGGCAGCGCTGGTTGCCGCTGCTGCAGGGGCTGATCAGCCGCAGCCCTCAGTTAGC
>VGDL01000113.1 GCA_016869735.1 Alphaproteobacteria bacterium | reverse complement strand
ATTGGTACGGCAGAAGGCAATGATGCCATCGCGGTTTTCCGAGGCCCCCGGCTTCAACGTAATGAAGGCATGCGGCACCTCGCCCCATTTTTCATCCGGGTGTGCCACTACGGCGGCTTCCATCACATCCGGGTGGCGATAGAGCGCTTCCTCCACTTCCAGGCTGCTGATATTTTCCCCGCCCGAGATCACAATATCCTTGGCACGGTCCTTCACTTCGATATAGCCATCTGGGTGCAGCACGCCCAGATCACCGGTGCGGAACCAGCCATCCACGAATACCGCTGCGTTGGCCTTGGGGTTGCGGAGATAGCCCTTCATTACCGTATTGCCGCGAATGGCAATCTCACCAATTGTCACGCCATCGGCCGGCACCGCCGCGCCTGTTTCGGTATTGATAACGGTGGCTTCTTCCAGTGTTGGCAAAGCTACCCCCTGCCGCGCCATGAAGGCGGCTTTTTCCGGCAAGGACAGGTCATGCAAACCGGGCTGCCAGGCACATAGTAGCGATGGGCCATAGCATTCCGTCAGGCCATAAAGATGCGTGACATCGAAGCCGAGTGTCTCCATCGCCGCAATCACCGGTGATGGCGGTGCCGCACCTCCGGTTGCAATGCCAACCCGATGCGCGAAGCTGCGCCGCTGGTCTTCCGGTGCATGAATCAGCATGGTCAGCACCACCGGCGCGGCGCAGAGGTGCGTCACGCCATGTTCTGCAATCAACGCGAAAATCCGCGCAGGCTCCACACGGCGCAGGCAGACATGAGTGCCACCTTGCAGCGTGACCGCCCAGGTATAGGTCCAGCCATTGCAATGAAACATTGGCAGCGTCCAAAGATAGACGCTTTGCGCATTCAAGCCGAAGGAAAGCGCATTGCCGCAGGCATTCAGATAGGCGCCACGGTGATGCACCACGACCCCCTTGGGGTCACCTGTAGTGCCGGAAGTATAGGAAAGCGAAATCGCGGCCCATTCATCTGTCGGTGGCGCCACGAGAAAAGCAGCATCACCGCCAGCTATGAAATCCTCATAAGGGGTGGCGTCAATCGCGGCACCACCCGGGCCTTCGGGGTCATCAATGATGATGATGCGCGGCGGGTTTTCCAGACCCTCCAACGCGGCATTCACCAGCGCTGCAAATTCACGGTCCAGCAGCAGGATTTTCGCGCCGGAATGGCCCAGAATGAAGCGCACCGTCGCTGCATCCAAGCGCGTATTGATGGGGCAGAGCACCGCATGCGCCATGGGCACGCCATTATGCGCTTCCAGCATTTCTGGAATATTCGGGAGCAGTGCTGCCACCACATCGCCCGGCGCAATCCCTGCACCGCGCAGGGCTGATGCCAGGCGGCGGCTACGTTCCAGAAACTGCGCATAGGTAATGCGTCGCGCACCATGGATAATGGCAATCCGCTTGCCCCAGACATGCGCCGCACGCGGCAGAAAGGAAATCGGGGAAAGCGCCACATAATTGGCGGGGGTCTGCGGCAAATCATCCAGCATGGTTCAAGCCTTTCCCAAAACCCGGGGCACGCTGATGGCGCAGCGCCGCCGCGCCGCATCGCGCAACAGCGCCGCTACTTCCGTGTGATGCTTGCTGCCCGGATCATAAGCGCCCGTACGTATCGCAGCCGACAAGGCACGGTCCGGTGCGGCAGTCGCGCCCGTCAGGCGTTGCATGGTGGCGCGCGCTGCCGCCACCCAAGCGTCATCCTGCACAGCCTCACGCGCCGCGATCGCCATGGCATTGGCGATCATGCGCGCGGTGAAGGCATCCGTGCCAGAAAGCTTTGGTAGGAT
>VGDL01000112.1 GCA_016869735.1 Alphaproteobacteria bacterium | reverse complement strand
AGATGGTTCGTCGGTTCATCCAGGATCAGCATTTGCGGCGCATCGCGTGTGGTGAGCGCCAAAAGCAGCCTGGCCTTTTCCCCGCCCGAACACTGCCCCACACGCGTATCCGCCCTATCCGCATCCAACCCGAAACGCGCCAATTGCGCGCGGCATGCGGTTTCAGTCGCCTTCGGTAGCGCGGCTTGCATATGCGAAAGCGGTGTGCCGTTAAGGTCCAATTCCTCGGCCTGGTGCTGCGCGAAATAGCCCACTTTCAGCCGGTTATTCCGAAACACATCGCCGCCCGCCACTTCCAACCGCCCGGCCAACAGCTTTGCCAGCGTGGATTTGCCATTGCCATTCGCACCCAGCAGCGCCACGCGATCTTCCTGATCCAGCCTGAGCGACAAATGCTGCAAAATCGGCGGCCCGCCATAACCGACTGAGGCACGATTGACCGACAGGATCGGCGGCGCCAAAGCCTCCGGCGCCGGAAAGGCGAAACGCACGGGCGTGTCTTCCACCAGCGCTTCCACCGCCGGCATACGCTCAAGCGCCTTCAGCCGAGATTGCGCCTGGCGCGCTTTGGTGGCCTTGGCGCGAAAGCGATCCACGAAAGACTGAATCCGCGCGCGTTCCGATATCAGCTTCGCATTCTGCGCCTGCTGCTGCGCCTGGCGTTCCGCCCGCACCCGCAAGAAATCCGCGAAGTTCCCGGAATAGAGCGTGATGCCCCCACGATCGAGATGCGCGATTGCATCCACGCAGCGTTCCAGCAGCCCGCGATCATGGCTGACGACAATCGCCGCCCCCGGAAACCGCGCGAGCCAGCCTTCCAGCCAAAGCGTCGCCTCCAAATCCAGATGGTTGGTTGGTTCATCCAACAACAGCAAATCCGGTTCCAGAAACAAGGCGCGCGCGAGCGCCACACGCATGCGCCACCCACCCGAAAATTCCGCCAAAGACCGCGCCTGCGCCGCGGCATCAAAACCAAGCCCGGAAAGCACCGCCGCCGCACGCGCCGGCGCACTATCGGCGCGGATCGCGATCAGCCTTTCATGTACTTCCGCAACGCGCGCCGGATCAGCGGCATGATCGGCTTCCGACAACAGCGCCGCGCGTTCTTCATCCGCCGCCAAAACCGCTTCAAGCAAGGAAGCCGCACCCGCCGGCGCTTCCTGGGCCACATGGCCCATGCGCGCGCGGGCGGAGAGCCTGATCTCCCCACCATCCGGCTGCAATTCGCCCACAATGGCCCGCAGCAAGGTGGATTTGCCGGCGCCATTGCGGCCAATCAGGCCAATCCTGCGCCCATCATCCACCTGGAGGGCAGCAGATTCCAATAAGGCGCGCCCGCCAAGACGAATGGTGAGATCACGGATGGCCAGAACAGTCATGGACGCGGGTTGTGGAGGAGCGGAAGGGATGCGTCAAAGGGGGAGGGTGAGTGTCGGGGGCGCCGCCCCCGGGACCCACCCGGACCGGGGAGCGCGAGGAGTTGTTGCTTAATTTTAATGTGGGTTGCCTTGTAGTCGCAAATGAAGCGCGCTTAATCTTGTCGAGTCATTAATAATTGAGGGGGCGCGTCCATGCGTTTATCGCCCGTATTCATGCGGTGTGTGGCGGTTGCTTTTCTTGGTTTGGTGGTCAGCGGCTGTGAAGGGCCGGGGATTAGGAAGGATAATTCGGGACAAACCAACCAATTCACGGAGTGGGCACCGATCGAACCAGCGCAGCTTGCAGGCAATCTCGCAGAAGCTTTGTCCGGGCTGCCGTTGAAGGACGCACAACGCAGTTTGCGCAACAATGGAACAGTCATACATGATCGAGTAACGATCACGG
>VGDL01000111.1 GCA_016869735.1 Alphaproteobacteria bacterium | reverse complement strand
CAATGGCATTGAAGGCAGTTGCTTTGCGCTGCTGGTCAAGACTGATCTGACCGCAACGCCGCGCCATCACGGCATGGCGATGTTTATCGCCGAAAAAGGCCCTGGCTTCACGGTTTCCCGCAAGCTCGAAAAGCTTGGCTATAAGGGGATTGATAGCGCGGAGCTGGTCTTCACCGATTACCGCATCCCCGCAGATCGGCTGATTGGCGGTGTGGAGGGCAAGGGATTGGCCTGCGCCATTGCTGGGTTGGAATTGGGCCGCGTCAATGTCGCCGCGCGTGGTGTGGGGGTGGCGAAGCGTGCGCTGGATGAAGCGGTACGTTATTCGCAGCAGCGCAAGACCTTCGGGAAATTCATCCATGAACACCAGGCCATTGCGCTGAAGCTTGCGGATATGGCGGTGCGCGTGGAAGCAGCACGGCTGCTGACCGAAAAAGCCGCCCATGCCTTGGATCGTAGCGATCGTTCGGATTATGAGGCGGGCATGGCGAAGCTTTTCGCCACTGAAGCGGCAGTGGAAAACAGCCTGGAAGCCATGCGCATTCATGGCGGCTATGGCTATTCCAAGGAATTCGTTGTCGAACGGCTTTATCGCGATGCGCCGCTTTTGGTGATTGGTGAGGGCAGCAATGAAATCCAGCGGCTGGTGATTGCGAAACGCCTGATCGAAAAGAACCCGATCTGATGGGCGAACGGCCCCTCCCGCTGGATGGCGTCACCATTCTGGCGGTTGAGCAATATGGCGCGGGGCCATTCGGTTCCATGCTGCTGGCTGATATGGGCGCCGAGGTCATCAAAATCGAAAACCCGGCTGAGGGTGGTGATGTGGGGCGTTCCGTCGGGCCTTATTATTTCGGGCCAGGCGATAGCCATTTCCACCATGCCTTCAATCGCAATAAGCGCAGCCTTGCCTTGAACCTGAAGCACCCGGAAGGCATGGCGATTTTGCGCCAATTGGTGGGCCGTGCGGATGCGGTTCTGGATAATCTCCGCGGTGATCAGCCCGATAAGCTTGGCCTGACTTATGATGCGTTGAAGGAGTGCAACCCCAGCATCGTCTGCGCGCATCTTTCCGCCTATGGCCGGCAAGGGTCGCGCAAATCCTGGCCTGGCTATGATTATCTGATGCAGGCGGAAGCGGGCTATCTTTCCCTGACCGGGGAGCCCGATGGCCCACCGGCGCGCTTTGGTCTTTCCGTTGTGGATATGATGACCGGGCTGATGACGGCCTTCGCCCTGGTTTCAGGCGTTGTCGGCGCGCGTGCGACAGGACGCGGCATGGATGTGGATGTCAGTCTGTTTGACACGGCGCTACATAATCTTTCCTACCTGGCCACCTGGTATCTGAATGGTGGCCATGTGCAGGGGCGGGAGCCGCGCGGTTCACATCCATCGCTGACACCATCACAGCTTTATCGCACACGCGATGGCTGGATTTTCCTGATGTGCAACAAGGAAAAATTCTGGCCTGCCCTTGCCGAAGCGCTCGGCCGCCCAGAATGGGCGGAGGATAAGCGCTTTGCCAGTTTCAAGGCGCGGCTTGCCAATCGGGAATTGGTCACGCAAATGCTGGACGAAGCTTTGGCGCAGAAATCCACCGCCGAATGGCTGGCACTTTTTGGCGGCAGCGTACCGGCTGCACCCGTATTTGATGTGGCGCAGGCCCTGCAAAATCCCTTCGCGCAGGAACAGCAGGCAGTGGCCGATTTCGCGCGCCGCGAAGGTGGCGATCCGGTGCGTATGCTGACCGGCCCGGTGCGTTTGGCGGGCAGCCGCCCACCCACCAAGGCCGCACCCGCCCTTGGTGCCGATACGGCTGATATACTTTCAAAACGCCTCGGCCTTGATGCCGCGGCCATCAAAAACCTCAGGG
>VGDL01000110.1 GCA_016869735.1 Alphaproteobacteria bacterium | reverse complement strand
ATGCCATGAAGCTTGAAAGAAGGCAAGATCAGCTCCGCACCCATAACCCGCCCGCAAGTACTCCGCTAAGGCGCCAATTCGGCTAAGCAGTTTGGGACCGTTGAAATTATGCCCAGCAGCAGGATGCACGCCGGTGCCAAATTGGCTGGGCCATGAAGGGCAGGGGGCTCTAACCAAGAAAGGGCACCCCGCTGACCGCGTCGTTCAGTTCCGCCGCGGCGCCGTGGGCCTGGCGGAGGATGCGGGCGCAGGTCTGCGCGTTGCCTCAGCTCCCGGGCGCTGGGCGGCGGCCATTTCGCCAAGCCGCAGTGCATCCTGTTCTGGCGGGCGTTTCTGCAGGCGAAGCCACAGCGTCTCATCCCGGCCGTAGAAATCCGGACGGATTTCTACATCCCGCCCTGGGGAGGCCAAAGCGGTATGGTAGGAAAGGAACACCGGCACAGGCTCGGGCAGGGATTCTCGTACCGTATTGGCAGATGCGACTCTCCTTTGAATGGTCTGCATCGGCTCATTCATCAGCAGCGCGGCCAATTCCAAGGGATTTTGCACCCGAATGCAGCCATTGCTGAGCCGCCGATTGTCGCGCCTGAAGGCTTCCTTGTCTGGCGTGTCATGCAAATAAACATCGAATCGGTTCGGCATTTCGAACATCACGGCGCCTAGTCCGGCTTGCGGACCCGGGGCCTGCTTCGCATCACCATTCGGCAATAGGGTGATCTTGTTCTTGACCAGGTAGAGCGGGTCTTGCTTCAGCATGGGGCGGATATCCGCCTCCACAATGTCGCTAGGTATGATCCAAGGCGGGTTGAAAAGCGCGGATTCGATCACTGTCTGGAATTCGGGGCTTTGCTTGCGATCCATCGCTTCCCCAACAACAACCCGTGTCACGAAAACCGGCCGATTGTCGCGATACAGCACGAGTTGTTGATCCGGCACATTCACCCAAACGCGGTCCGCCGGCAATTCACGCGGCAGCCAGCGCTGGCGTTCCAGATTGGCCTCAATCACGCGCAGGCGACTAATCCGGGCCCGGTCTGCCCGGCCTGCCGCACGCTGGCGCTGCAGCGCCTCACGCAACGCCGTGTAGCTTTGGGTTTGTGGCGCCAGCGCTTCTATGGCTGCCAAGGGGTCCGGACGATCCAGCGCTACATGCAGCACTTCCGTCACATCCACTGGTTCGGGCATCAGCGCCTCCCGATCCTTGCGTCGGCTTGGCGGCAGGGCGCCAAAGGCCAAAGCTTCAGCATAGGTAAGAACGGCATGGGTCAGCAGCAAATCGCGCCGATCGGGCGGAAAACTGTCCATGCGCCGCAGCAAATCAGCCTGGAAAAATTCGGGGTCCAGGCCGTGATCCCGCGCCCGCAGGATGGCCGCCTTAAAGGCCCTGGCTTCGGCTTCACGAGTCGGCCAGACCGGTTCAAAGTCACGCTTGGCGTAAAAGCGCCGTAGAAGCGCGCCATCCAGAGCCTCGCCGGCGACGATGGGCGGCGGATCTTCCGGGGTATCCTGGGTGGCTTGATCGGGGAGGCGGGCCGCCATGGGGTCCAACGAATCGCCTTCGGATGCCGCGCAACCGACCAGCGCAACCATGCCGGCAAAGCCCATAGCGCCTCGCAAAAGGCTGTCGCGGCGCGAAATCGGGGGCGATGGCGCTGCCATGAGCCCTTCGGCAACCAATTTCGGCCTGTCACGAGACCATTTCACGCGTCCAACTCCTGAAACTTCACATTCAATGCAAGAAAAGGGTTTGACAACCCAAGCATAATTGCTTTTTATCTGACCTGTTTCCTAGTCTCTAGCAACCTGGATGTGCAACATGAACACCGACTCCAAAGAAATGACCCGCAAGGCGCTGCTCCGTAAGGCTGCGGCCGTCGCGATCCTGGCCCCGGCCGCGCTGCTCGCTGCTTGCGCTTCCGAACCCGCGCCGGCCCCTGCTCCGGCCCCCGCGCCGGCGCCGGCCCCGGCTCGCCGGGCCCGCGGCTGATCTTACAACGCCCTAGGTTAACGCTTTGGC
>VGDL01000109.1 GCA_016869735.1 Alphaproteobacteria bacterium | reverse complement strand
GCTCGGAAAATGCGACCAAACAACAAAGGTAGGCCACTTTGCTGCGCGTGTAGGCGGTGAACTTGCTCCGTGGTGGTCAGGATGCCCCGCAAGGCAGCTTAAAGATCAGCGCGCCGGCAACAGGCCAATAATCTCCCGCGCTTGCTTCATGATGGGTTCGGAAATGGCATGGGCACGTTCTGCCCCCAGATGCAGCGCGGCATCCAGCGCGCCAGGATCCGTCAGCAGCCGGCGCATCTCAGCGGCGATCGGTGAAAGATGCGCGACCAGCGCCTCCGTCAGCGTGCCCTTGAAGGCACCAAAACCCTGGCCGGCATGTTCGCGCAACACGTTTTCCGGCAGCGTGCCGGTGATCGCAGCCATGATGCCCACCAAATTGCGCGCTTCCGGCCTGCCTTCCAGCCTTGCCATATGTTCCGGGATGGGTTCCGCATCCGTCTTGGCGCGGCGTATTTTCAACGCAATGGTATCCGCATCATCTGTCAGATTGATGCGCGACTGATCTGAAGCGTCCGACTTCGACATTTTCTTGGTGCCATCACGCAGCGACATAACGCGTGCGGCCACATCCTGGATCAGCGGTTCGATATTCGGGAAGAAATCCACGCCATAATCATGGTTGAATTTTTGTGCGATATCATTGGCCAATTCCAGATGCTGCTTCTGGTCATCACCCACCGGCACCTTGGTTGCATGATAGGCCAGAATATCAGCCGCCATCAGGTTCGGATAAACATAAAGCCCGGCAGAGGCCGCTTCGCGGTCCCCCCCCGCCTTGTCCTTGAATTGCGTCATGCGATTGAGCCAGCCGATGCGCGCAACGCAATTGAAAATCCAGCCAAGCTCCGCATGCGCCGGCACATGGGATTGTACGAATAGGGTACAGCGCTTTGGATCAAGCCCGCAGCCAATCAGCGCCGCTGCCATTTCGCGGGTTTGGCGTGAGAGTTCTTTCGGGTCCTGCCAAACCGTGATGGCGTGCAAATCCACAATGCAGAAAATGCTTTCATGCGCATCCTGCATCGGCACCCAATTGCGAATGGCGCCCAGGTAATTGCCAAGGGTTGGAACGCCGGAAGGCTGAATGCCGGAAAAGACGCGCGTCATGGGATTCATCACCATAAAAAGAGAGACGCCGTCTGATCCCGCGCCATGCCAGCCGCGTCAAGCGGCGGCCCCAAAGCCGTGATCAGCCCCGCGCCCCGAAAATGGCACTGCCCACGCGCACATGGGTCGCACCTTCGGCAATTGCGGCTTCAAAATCGCTACTCATGCCCATGGAAAGGATCGGCAGGCCGTGCTTCGCCGCCAGATTAGCGAGGTAGGCGAAATGTGGCCGAGGGTCGCCTTCCACGGGCGGGATGCACATCAGCCCCCGCAATGGCAGGCCGTAATCATCCCGCACGGCGCGGATGAAGGCATCGGCTTCAGTCCGCGGGCAGCCGGATTTCTGCGCCTCATCCCCTGTATTCACCTGCACCAAAACATCAGGCCGGCGGGCTTCCTTCACCATGGCTTCCGCAATGGCCTGGGCCAGCTTGGGCCTATCCAGCGTTTCGATCACATCGGCGATTTTCACCGCATCCCGCGCCTTATTCGTTTGCAGGCCGCCAATGATATGAAGCTGCAAGCCCGGATGGGCCGGGCGCAGCCCCGGAAATTTCTGCGCCGCTTCCTGGACCCGGTTTTCGCCAAACACCATCTGCCCGGCGGCAATGGCGGCTTCCACTGCCTCCACCGAGTTGGTTTTGGAAACGGCAACCAGGGTCACGGCATTTGCCGAACGATTGGCGCGGGCGCAGGCTTCCCCGATCAGCACCCGAATGCGGGAGAGATTTGCGGCAATGGCGATGGCATCGGTCATGACAAAACCACATGGCAGGGAATCGGCCCGGATTCCAGGGCAGGGCGCCGCCTGGGGCCGATTCGCGCGCCCTGGACCAGCCGGGCTGCCCCGGCTTTGGCTATTCAGTGACCCGTCCCGCCTGCCGGACCCGCGCCTGGCCATGGCGGGCCTGCCGCGTGGCGCCGGGGTGGTGGCGCGCGGCCTGGCGCCGGGGCTTTTGG
>VGDL01000108.1 GCA_016869735.1 Alphaproteobacteria bacterium | reverse complement strand
GAGCTTGCGGGAAACCGTGAAGCCAGGGCCTTTTTCGGCGATAAACATCGCCATGCCGTGATGGCGCGGCGTTGCGGTCAGATCAGTCTTGACCAGCAGCGCAAAGCAACTGCCTTCAATGCCATTGCTGATCCAGGTTTTCGTGCCATTGATGATGTAATAATCACCATCGCGCCGCGCCATGGTGCGAATGGCCTGCAAATCCGTCCCGCAATCCGGTTCTGTCAGCGCAAGCCCGCCGCGCAATTCACCGGTTGCGAATTGCGGCAGAAAGCGCGCGCGTTGCGCCGGCGTGCCCATCTTGTCCACAATGCGCGCCATGATGAGATGCGAATTGAGGATGCCGGACACCGACATCCATTCTTCGGAGATCAATTCAATGATCCGCGCATAGGTGGAGGGCCTGAGGCCGAGCCCACCAAATTCCTGCGGGATGATGGCGCCAAACAGCCCCATTTCCTTCATGCGCGCCACGATCTCATGCGGATAGGCGTCGTCGTGTTCCAGTTTGGACGCCACGGGCCGCACATGGCGTTCCAGAAACCGCGCAACGGCATCCAGAACCAGTTTTTCCTGTTCGTCCAAATCGCTCATTTTGTTGCCTTCACGCCGGCGCCGCGCTTCGGCACCAGGCTCACCCGTTCAAAGGAAAGAAATACCGTGCCATCGGCCTTGTAGCCTTCTGTCCTGGTGGTCACGATGCCCTGATTGGGGCGGGATTTGCTGGCGCGCACATCGGTGACCGCGGTGCGGGCATAAATCGTATCGCCTGGAAAAACCGGTGCGGTCAGGGCAATATCCTTCCAGCCCAGATTGGCAATGGCATTGAAGGAAATATCCGCCACCGTCATGCCCGTCACAATCGCGAGCGTCAGTGCGGAATTGACCAAGGGCTTGCCGAATTCAGACCGGGAAGCGAAATCCGCATCGCAATGCATGGGATGCTGGTTCATGGTCAGTAGGCTGAACTGGATATTATCCGCATCCGTAATGGTGCGGCCAGGCCAATGTTCAAAAACCTGACCTGGCGCAAAATCCTCCAGAAAATTGCCGCGTTCCCTGCCGGCGATAATCGTCACGTTTTTGCTTCCTTCCTCAAGACACAAAAAACGCGCTGGATTTAGCCCGTCAGCGCTTCGGTCAGCGCCACAACGCTGTCTGCCTTGTCGAGAGACATGGCAAGGTCAATCACACGCTCAATGCGTGCGGGTGACATCACGCGCCCGGCATTATCGCGGAATTTCTGTTCGACATCGGCAGCACTCAAAGGCTGACCGTCCGAGCCGCGATTGAATTCCTCCCGATGCCGCAGCGTGCGACCGTCGGTGGTTTCAATGACCACCTCACCAGAATAATAGCGCGGGAAGCGGGAAGCCGGGTCTTCGCCATAATGCGCGCGCTGGCAGAGATCTAACACGCGCGGATCGCGGATCGCCTGTTCATCCAATTCATTCAGCGTAAAGCGGCCATGCACAATTGAAGCCGCCATGGTGTAGTGGATGCTGAATTGCGCATCATAGGAATTGGCCGGCGCCTTTTTCGCTTCTTCCGGCTGGCAGACAATCTTGTATTGGCCGGGGGAGAGCAACGCGGTCATGCTGCGGATCATCTCTGGCTTCAGGCCATGCTTGCGCCTGAGGGCGAGCGTCGCATCCGCAATCGCATGGTTGAAATGGCAGCAAGGATAAGGCTTCAGCGCGACATTGCGGAATTCCCACAAATCCCCCAGCGCTTCCGTGCAGCGTGCGGCAAAACCGTTCGGCGCCTGGCCGCCCAGATAGGCGCGAAACAAACCAAAGCGGCCTTCATAAGCCGCCGGCGGCGCCTTGAAGCCGGCGCGCGCCAGCGCTGTTGCGGTAATGCCGCAAACGCCCGCCCAGCCGGGATGAATACGCTTGGTCCAGGAACCATCTTCCAGAAACTCAAGCGACCCCGCCGCCATGGAAAGAATAACGCCCTGCGCTGCCGCCATTTGCGCGGCCGTCGCCCCCGCCAAGCGCCCGGCAGTGAGCGATGCGCCAAAGGCGCCCACCATGCCGGTTGGGTGAAAGCCAAGCTGGTGAAAGGCACCCTGTGCGGC
>VGDL01000107.1 GCA_016869735.1 Alphaproteobacteria bacterium | reverse complement strand
AGGATGAGGATTTGGCGCTGGGCTGCCAGGTGCTTGCCAGCGCTGCCGAGAAATTTCTGGCGGGGTGACTAGCCCCGCTATTCCAACTTGATATTCGCCTCCCTGATCACGCGGCCGAATTTTTCGGTCTCGCTGCGCAGAAACGCTTCTGCTTGGGCTGAGGAATTGGGCTGCACCACCATGGCAAGCTGCGTGTAGCGCGCAGCAACTTCCGCATCCTGCACCACCTCATTCAAGGCAGTATTCAATTTTTCGATGATCGCTGCGGGGGTGCGGGCGGGTGCCAGGATGCAGTTCCATTCATAGGCTTCATAGCCTGGCAGGCTATCGCCGATTGCGGACAAATCCGGGAAGGCCGCGATGCGCCCGCGCCCGGTATGCGCCACGGCGCGCACGCGCCCGCCCTGCACGAAGGGCAGCGACACATTCGAATTGCTGAAGAAATAGCCGACCTGCCCGGCTACTACATCGGTCAGGGCCGGCCCTCCGCCCCGATAGGGCACATGGTTCACTGTGATGCCAGCGGCACGCGTGAACAGTTCCAAGGCTAGATGCTGCGCCGATCCATTGCCGGAAGATGCCCAATCGAGCGACCCTGGCCGCGATTTGGCCAGCGCAATCACATCAGCCAGGGATCGCCGCGCCTGGGACGGGTGCATCACCAAAAGCATCGGCACCTGCATGGGCAGGAAAACCGCTTTCAGATCAGCCAGCGCATCGAAGGAAACGCGAATCAGGAAGGGGTTGATCGCAAGCGGTGTTGCATCATGCAAGATCGTATAGCCATCGGGCGCGGCGCGCGCGACCTCGGCGGCGCCAATACTGCCGGAAGCGCCGGGGCGGTTTTCAATCACAAAGGGCTGGCCGAGCTTTTGCGCAAGCTTCGGAAAAATCATGCGCGCTGTCGTATCGGCGCCGCCACCAGGTGGCCAGGGCACGACCACGCGCACGGGGCGATTAGGCCATTCGCTGCCCTGCGCTTGCCCGGTTTGGGACAGGAAGGGGGTTGCCAGCGTTGCTGCCAGCAATGCGCGGCGGGATGAGATGTTGTTGTGCATTTCTGAACTCCCTATGCTGCGCGCCGGATCAAATCCGAAGCGCGTTCGGCCAGCATCAGCACTGCTGGGTGGATATTGGAAGACGGCACCAAGGGAAAGACGGAAGCATCCACCACGCGCAAACCTTGCACGCCACGCACGCGCAATTCCTCATCCACCACAGAACGCTGATCGGTGCCCATGCGATTGGTGCCGCAAGGGTGATAAACGGTCGTGCCGGCACCGCGGATATAATCGAGCATTTCATCTTCGGAACCCGTACTGGGACCGGGATATTGTTCGCTTTCGATCAAGCCGGCGAAGGGCTCGGTTGCGGCAATGCGGCGGCCGAGCTTGGCGGATTCCAGCATGATGCGAATATCGGATGGCGCGGTCAGGTAATTGGCGCGGATCACGGGCTTGTCCGCGACATTGGGCGAACGCAGCGTCAAATCACCGCGGCTATCGGGCCGGCAGACGCAGAAATTGAAGGTGAAGCCTGGATGCTTCGCGAGTGAATTCGCCGAAGTGCCCTGATTGCCGCCCAGGCTGAAATTGACGAATTGGAATTGCACTTCGGGTTCTTCAGACCCCGGCAGCACGCGCGCAAAAAGGCTCGCTTCCGAAGCGCCCACCGCCATCTGGCCCTTGCGGCGCAGCGCCCATTCCAAGCCAAGCCCGGCGGCGCGGATAGGATTGGCCAGGATCTCATTCAAAGTGCCGCAAGGCTTGGTGCGATAGGCGAAGCGCACCATGAAGTGATCCTGCAAATTCTTGCCCACTTCCGGCGCATTCACCTGCACCTGAATACCCATTTCCTGCAGCGCATTCGCATCACCAATGCCAGACAGCATCAGCATTTTCGGGCTTTCGATGGCGCCTGAGGACAGGATCACCTCCCGCCGCGCGCGATAGGTTTCCTCACCCGTCGGGCCGCGTACCACTACGCCGACGGCACGGCCATTTTCGATCAGGATGCGCTGGCCCAGGCGTTCGGTTTCCACGCGCAGATTGGGCCGCTTCAAGGCAGGGCGCAGATAGGCCACAGCCGGGCTCCAGCGCCGCCCGCGATGCACATTCAGTT
>VGDL01000106.1 GCA_016869735.1 Alphaproteobacteria bacterium | reverse complement strand
CGCGCAGGGCGCGCGGCAGGCGCACCATGGCGCGCTTGATGATCTCCGCCGCGCCGCCCTGGAAGGGGGCGTTGATGGCGGCGCGTTCCGCCCCGGCGCGGCGCACCGGGTCGCGCGTGGCGATATCCGGAATCCACAGCTTGCGACCAAAGGGCGTGCGCACAAAGCCATGCGTACGCGCTTCTTCCTTGAGCCTTTCCATTTCCTGCCGAATGCCGGGATATTGCGCGAAATAGGCATCAATGATGCTGCGGCCTTCTCCGGGTGGAATGCCAAGGCGCGTCGCCAGGCCAAACGCCGACATGCCATAGATGATGCCAAAATTGATCATCTTCGCGCGGCGGCGCGCTTCCTTATCCACCTTGTCGCGCGGAATGCCGAAGATTTCTGATGCTGTGCGGGCATGGATATCCTCACCAGCGGCGAAGGCTTCGCGCAATGTCGGCACCTCGGCCAAATGCGCCAGCAAGCGGAGTTCAATCTGGCTGTAATCCGCCGCCAGCAGCACATGGCCTTTTTCGGCGATGAAGGCGCGGCGGATGCGCATGCCTTCTTCACTCCGGATCGGGATATTCTGCAAATTGGGATCGGTAGAAGAAAGGCGCCCGGTGGAGGTGATCGCCATCTGATAGGATGTATGCACGCGCTTATCGGCGGGGTCTATTTGCGCCGCGAGGCTCTCAACATAGGTGGATTTCAGCTTGGCCAATTGGCGCCATTCCAGCACCTTGCCGGCCAATTCAACGCCCTGGGCGCTCAGTTCTTCCAGAACAGCCGCATCGGTGGAATAAGCACTGGTCTTTCCCTTGCGCCCGCCCGAAAGCCCCATTTCATCGAACAAAATCTCGCCCAATTGTTTGGGTGAGCCAACATTGAAGGCGCGCCCGGCAAGCTTGTGGATGGCAGCTTCCAATACCGCTAGGCGCCCCGCGAAATCTTCCCCGATGCGCGCCAATTCCGCGCCATCCACCTTCACGCCGGCGGCTTCCATATCACGCAGCACGGGGATCATGCGGCGTTCGATCTGTTCGTAACTCGCCAGCGCGCCATCCGCACGCAAGCGCGGGCGCAGCAGCAGCCAAAGCCGCAGCGTCACATCCGCATCTTCGGCAGCATAGGCGGTGGCCTTGTCCAAAGGCACTTCGCTGAAGGGCAGTCGCGCCTTGCCGGTGCCGGTTACCTCATCAAAGCTGATTGGCTTATGGCCCAGATGCAGAACCGAAAGTTCATCCATGCCATGACCATGCCGTCCGGCTTCCATGGCGTAGGACAGCATCATGGTGTCATCAATCGGGCTGATATCGGCAAGGCCACCATTCTCGGCCCGCGCCAGTACTTCCAGATCATACTTCGCGTGCTGAAAAACCTTGAGCACCGAAGCATCGGTGAAAAGCGGCCATAGCAACGCAAAGGCAACGTCCGGCGCAATCTGTTCTGGCGCCGGGGCAGCCAGCATATCGCCCGTGCTGCCATGGCGGATCGGCACGTAACAGGCGCGGCCCGGCGCGATGGCAAGTGAAAACCCAACCATATTGGCGCGGCGCGCATCCAGGCTATCGGTTTCCGTATCCACCGCGACTACGCCCGCTTCGCGTGCCAGCGCAACCCAGCGCGCCAAGGCGGCTTCATCTGTCACGCAATCATAGGTGCCAAAGGGCGCCGCAACATTGGGCGTCTCTGCCGCGGGGGCTTCCGACGCCATGGCACGGCTCGCCCCGCGATGCGGTGCGCCATTCGCCTCGCCAAAGCCCATCCGCGCCAGGATGGAACGGAAACCCTGCGCACGCAGAAAGGCTTCCAGCTTGCCATCGCCTGGTGCCTTGGCTTCCAGCTCGGCAATATCCAGCGGCAGCGGCGCATTGTCATCCAAAGCCACCAGGCGGCGCGAAATCCGCGCCATTTCGGCGTTTTCCAACAGCGCTTCGCGGCGCTTCGGCTGCTTGATCTCGCCCGCCCGTGCCAGCAACGCTTCAAGATCACCATATTCGGTGATCAATTGCGCCGCGGTCTTGATGCCAATCCCTGGCACGCCCGGCACATTATCCGTCGCATCACCGGCCAGCGCCTGCACATCCACCACTTTTTCCGGCGGCACACCGAATTTTTCCATCACCTCCGGCGCGCGCAGCGGCTTCTGCTTCATGGGATCGAGCATTTGCACCGCAGGGCGGATCAATTGCATCAGATCCTTGTCGGAAGACACAATCGTCACATGCCCGCCGGTGGCCTCAAAAGCCTTGGCATAGGCAGCGATCAAATCATCCGCTTCAAAACCTTCCTGTTCCACGCGCGCAACGCCAAAGGCATCGGTGGCATC
>VGDL01000105.1 GCA_016869735.1 Alphaproteobacteria bacterium | reverse complement strand
TTTGCACCTGCCGCAACCTTGCGCGATTTCGAAACGCGTTGCCTGATTGCAGGTGATACCATCGTGGCCGATGCGCGTTCCGCCGCGCCCGCCGCTTTGGGCGAAATGCCAGGCTTCGTCACTGCCATGGATGCCAGCGGCGCCTGGGAACCCTGCCCCATTCTACTCGCCATGGCGGAACCCAATGGCCCGGTGGAACAAGGCGTTTTCGATGGCTTCATGCAGCAATGGCGGGAAGGGCTGCTGGCGCTGAAAGGCCATGTGGATGGCGTTTATTGCGTGCTGCATGGCGCGGGTCTTGCTACCGCTGATCTTGACCCGGAAGGCAGTTTGCAGGCGCTGATCCGCGACATACTGGGCGATGTGCCGCTTGTGTGTTCCTATGATTTGCACGCCAATGTCTCGGACCGCATGGTGGCGCTGACCGATGCCTTTGTCGGCTATCGCACCAATCCGCATTTGGATATGCGCGAACGCGGCGCGGAAAGTGCTGCACTCATGCGCCGCCTTCTGGCCGGTGAGCGGTTCCATCGCGCCTTCCGCCGCTTGCCGATTGTGGCCCCCACGGTTTCCATGCTGACCGCACAGGGGCCCTATGCGGAAGTGATCAACCTCGGCCAGGAATGGGCAGCGACCGATCCACGCATCGCCAATGTCTCCATTATGGGCGGCTTCGCTTATGGCGACACGCCCTTCAATGGCATGGCGGTGATCATCACCGCGACAGAAAAGGCAGCGGCGGAAGCGCTGGCTGATCGGCTGGCGGCGGCTATTTGGGAAAGGCGCGGGCGCTTCATCGCCAATCTGACTGCCTTGGAGGATGCAACGCAAAAGGCGCTGCATAACGCCGTGCCGTTGGCTTTCGCTGATGTTGCCGATAATCCCGGCGGCGGCGGGCGCGGCAATACCATGTGGATTCTGGAAGCCTTCCATCGCGCCGGGGTGCAGGATTGTCTGGTTGGCGTGATCCATGATCCTGCTTTGGCGGCGGAAGCGCATAAGCTTGGCAAGGGTGCGCGCTTCACCGCGCGCTTCAATCGCGATGTCGGTGCCGTTGATCCCTTCAGCAAGCCTTTCAGTGCGGAGGCCGAAGTGGTGGCGTTGTCGGATGGCCGCGTCACTGGTCGGCGCGGCATTTTCGCCGGCACCGCGATGACTTTGGGCGCCACGGCAGCGCTGCAAATCGGCGGCATTACCGTGGTGGTGATTTCCATTCGCACCCAATGCGCTGATCCGGCCTTCTTCGAACACCTCGGCCTGGATGTCGGCAAGGCGCGCGCCGTGGTGGTGAAATCGCGTGGGCATTTCCGCGGCGGCTTCGATGAATTCTTCAAGCATGAACAGATTGTGGAAGTTGATTGCCCGGGCCTGACTTCCCCGATACTCACGCGCTTTGACTGGAAACATATGCCAAGACCTGTTCTGCCGATTGATAAGGAAGCGCGCTGGCCATGAAGTTGGATGATCTGCCCACCCCTTGCCTTGTCCTTGAACTTGGCATTCTGAAGCGCAATCTACAGCGCATGGCCTATGCCGTTTCGCGGCATCCTGGCTTGAAGCTGCGCCCACATATGAAAACGGCGAAAAGCCTGGCGGTGGCCGCGCTTGCCGCACCGGATCACGGGCCGATCACCGTCAGCACGGTGGCCGAGGCACGGTATTTCGCCGGTGGCGGCTATCGTGACCAGATTTACGCGGTCGGCATCACGCCGCAGAAGCTGGACGCCATCGCGGCGATCAACGCGCAGGGCAATGATGTGAAAATCATCACCGACGACGCCGATGTTGCCAGCGCCATTGCGGCGCATCCGGGCGTTCTGCCGACATTGATTGAAGTTGATTGCGGTGAGGGTCGCGGCGGCATTGGGCCTGATTCGGCATTGCTCGCGGAAATCGCGCAACGGCTTGGCGCGCGCTGCGTCGGCATCATGACCCATGCCGGGCATTCCTATGCGGAACGCAGCGACGACGGCATGCGGAAAGTGGCGGAAGCTGAGCGCGCCGGCGCGGTGCTCGCCGCTGAGCGTCTGCGTGGCATGGGCATCACGCCGCGCGTTATCTCGGCCGGGTCTTCACCCACCGCGCTTTACGGGCAATCCATGGCGGGCATCACGGATATTCGCGCCGGCGTCTATATGTTCGGCGATTTGTTCCAAGGCCAGATCGGCACGCATGGTATGGAAGATATCGCGGTGACGGTGTTGTCCGCTGTCACCTCCCGCAAGCAGGACCGCAATGCGGTGCTGATTGATGCGGGCGGGATTGCGCTTTCCAAGGATCGCAGCACCCAGGCGGCGCCGAAGGATCTCGGCTTTGGCGTCATGCTGGACCGCCACGGCAAATGGTCCTTTGGGGAGGCGATGGTCGCGC
>VGDL01000104.1 GCA_016869735.1 Alphaproteobacteria bacterium | reverse complement strand
GCGTCACTGATCCCAGCCGTCCGGCAAGCCTTCGCCACATCCGCACCGCCAGCCAAATCAAGCTCAACCTGACGTAAAATCTTCAGACAATCCTCATCCGAATAGCGCTTCCAAGCCATCCAAAACCCTCCCCTATGGCACAACAATAGTGGCTCAACTTTAGGGGGCTGAGACAGGGCCTAGTAGATTAGCCCGGTCACGCGTTGGGATGATAATGCTTACCAGCGGCGCTGGGGCAGGCAAGGGCCAAGTGATGTGAAGCGGCCTTTCTGTACGCTCTGACAAGCGCGCCCCAAGCTTGTCCTGCGCCAATATACTGCGAACTGCTTGTGGATCGGTCGCCGTACGCCAGGGCGCTTTTGCTGAATCAGGGCTGCGATGCAATAGCACTGACGGAACATGATGGACTGCGTCTTCGCCTGCTGCGTTCGTTGCGGCCAAAGCCAGCGAATGACCACGTAGCTCAAGCAAGCCGTGTTCTCGGACTAGCGCCGCATCGAAGGCAATCGCGCTACCAAGACTGGCCTGTTGCAGAAGGCGCAACCGATCAAAGGCTGCCTTGAACCAGGGCGCGCAGCGTTTCCCCGATGCGTCACGCAAGTCTTCATCTGCATAAAGCACACGCGCGGAAGGGTTGCGGCGCGCGGCAATGGCAAAGGCGGCAAGTGCATGACGCTCAAGCGTTTCACCCTGATCTAACAGCATTACAAAGCCGCCCTTGAACACCGCCAGCGCCGCAGCCGCATCCGGCGCTTCAACCGCGCGCCATGAAATGGCAATCTGGTCTCGCAGGCTCGCGCGGGTGGCAGCACCCAAGGCACCAGGCGCCACCACAACCAGAAATGCCGGCGACGAATTGGCCAAAGCCCTTAAAATTGCGGCATCATCTTCAGGCGTGCTGGCCTGATACCGGGCGAACCAGGCTTCACAATCCGGTCCGCGTAGGCGGTTTATCACTGGGATAAGCCGCGGAATGATTGGCGCGATCAGCGCAAGGATCTGTCTTTCAAGTCTTGGGTGACGCCGCAAAAATGCACGCAGCGCCGCAATGATACGCCCAATCATGTGAACACTGCCGTTAGCCAATGAACTCTCAGGATAGGCAGCGTGCGATGAAAGCCAATAGTCATAATGCGCTTACAGCCTTTTCTTGTCTTGCGTTTCGCAGGACTTCCTTCCTCGTGACATTATTTGGTTCGCCAAGTCATATGAAGCTCCGCTATAGACACATCGTTACCTGCTGAGGTTTCAAGGATGAAACTAAAGCGCTTTCTAAGAGTTTTCTCCATTGGGGTCTGGCACGATGACGTCGCTTTACCAACTCTATCCCCTATCGGCTGGAAGCAGCCCGCGTGAAAGATGGATTGATAATCTCGCCACCCGTTCCCCCGCGCGCTTCCTCCGCCGTGTGGCTGAGGTTCTGTGGGAAACCGGCTCGGCGTCGCTACTTGACCGTTTTTCTCCCGAAACCGCTGAGATCTTCGAAGCCTCTGAAGGCGATGCCCCGCTCACCAACTCCCTCGCGCTTTATCTCCATTGGTCGCCGGATGGCCGTATCTCCCGCATGGTGCGCCGTCAGGTCCGGCTTTGGCGGGAAGCCGACTTTGCTTGCGTGTTTATCACCAATGCCAATCCCCCAGCGGAAGATTGGGCCGCCATTGCAGAAAACACCGCGCTTCGCATACGCCGCGCGAATGTCGGGCGGGATTTTGGCGCCTGGCGGGATGCGGCGGCCATCGCGGTGCAACGCTTCGGCACTCCAGGCGAATTGCTCCTGACGAATGATAGCGTGCTGGGCCCCTTCCTGCCCTTGCCCCCCTTGGTGGATGCCTGGCGCGCTGGGGGGGGATGGGTTTTTCGGCCTCACGGAAAGCCTGGGCGGGGGCGCGCATCTGCAATCCTATGGGCTGCTTGGGCGCGGGGAAAAGGCCGTTGCGGAAATGCTTGGCCATCTCGCCGCGCTCAAGGATACGCGCAGCAAATGGCAATTGGTCCAGCGTGGCGAAATTGGCCTCAGCCAACGTATGCTCAGCGCCGGCGTGCCCTGCTTCGCGCTATTCGGGCAGGAACGCCTCGCCACCTTCGCTAATGCCGCAACACGCGCGCGGATCGCCCCCCGTTACAGCAGCGCCGATGCCTTTGCCCGCGTGCCTTTCAACCCCTGCCATCATTTGTGGCGGGAATTGGTGGAAGGCACGGGTTATCCCTATCTGAAAGCGGAACCCATTCGCCGAAATCCATTGAAGCTGCAGGGGGTGGAAAACTGGCGGCAGGTGGTGCCCGCGGCAGAATTGCCAATCATTGAAGAACATCTGGCGCAGACGGGGCCTTAAGCCACGCCATCACAAAAGCTGGTTGGGGCGCCAGGATTCGAACCTGGGAATGGCGGTACCAAAAACCGCTGCCTTACCGCTTGGCGACGCCCCATCAGCGGAGCATTTTCAAGCCAA
>VGDL01000103.1 GCA_016869735.1 Alphaproteobacteria bacterium | reverse complement strand
CGCTGCCGCTCCTCCAAAGCGCCGGCCATACCGCCCCCCGCCCAGGGGCCCCACTGCAGGCTCATCCAACCGGGGCGATCCGCCGCAGCCATCGCCCCATCCAGGGCCCCATTGGCGGCGCCATAGCCGGCCTGGCCGGGGGAGCCCAGCAGCGCCGCCATCGACGAGAACTGCACCACGATCTCCGGATCCGCCCCCACCCGCTCCAGGGCGGCGGCGAGCCGCTGCCAGCCGCTCCATTTGGGGGCCAACACCGCCCCAAGCCGCTCTGGCGTTTGCCACTCCAGCAGGCCGTCATCGAGCACACCGGCGGCATGGAACACGCCGCGCAGGGGCCGTTCCGGCGGCAACGCCTCGAGCGCCGCGGCCAGGGCCTGTTCCGGGCCATCAGCGGCACCGGGCGCGGCCAGATCCAGGGGCAGCAGGGTGCAGACCACCCCCTGCTCCGCCAGCTCCCGCAGCAGCAGTTGGGCCTCTGGAGCCGGGTCCGCCGCCGAGCGGGCCAGCAGCTGCAGCGAACGGGCCCCCTGCCCCGCCAGCCAACGGGCCAGCTGCAGGCCGATGCCGCCAAACGCCCCGGTGATCAGATAATTGCCATCGGCCCGGATCGCGAGCGGGCGATCCGCCGCGGGCCGCTCCGGTTGGCGGATCACCACCTTGCCCACGTGGCGCGCCTGGGCCATCAGCCGGAAGGCCTCCACCGTGTGCTCGATAGCGAAGCTCTGCAGCGGCAGAAGGCTGTACACACCCGACTGGAGATCGGCCAACAGCTGCTCCAGCAGCCCGTGCACCAACAGCGGCTCCGCCGCCGCCACCTCCAGCAGATCGAAAGGCAAGTAGCGGGCGTCGGGGCGCCGTTCTTCCGCTTCGGCGCGGCTCCAGATCTCGATCTTGCCCAGCTCCACAAAGCGGCCGCCGGGGGCCAGCGACTCAAAGCTGGCGTCCACCCACTCCCCCTTGAGGCTGTTGAGCACCACATCCACGCCGCGGCCACCGGTGGCCGCCAGCAGCGGCTCCACAAACTCCAGGCTGCGGGAATCGAACACCGCCGCGCAGCCCTGCTCCAGCAGCCGCGCCTGCTTGAGCCCGCTGGCGGTGGCGTACACCCGTGCCCCCGCCCGCAACGCCACCTGCAACGCGGCCTGGCCCACGCCGCCCGCCGCCGCGTGGATCAGCACGGTCTCGCCGGGCTGTAGCTGCGCCAGGGTGTGCAGGCCGTAGAGCGCCGTGAGGAAGGCGGTGCTGAGGCTGGCCCCCTGCTCCGGCGTGAGCTCAGCCGGCAGCGGCACACACAGCTCCGCCCGGCACACCACATGGCTGGCCAGGCTGCCCACCGCCAGGGCCGCCAGCAGCCGTTGCCCCACCAGGGCCGGATCCACCCCCTCACCCACCGCCACCACGCGGCCCACGCATTCACCCCCAAACGGCACCTGGGCCGCCGCATCCAGCCCCAACTGGTGGCTGTAGCTGCGCAGCAGCCCCAGGGCATTGAGCACATCGCGGAAATTGAGGCCCGTGGCCTCTACCGCCAGCTCCAGCTCCCCCGCCGCCGGCCCCTGGGGCGGCAGCGGCGCCGGCGTCAGGCTCTCCAGCATCCCGAAGCTGCCCGTGGCGAAGCGGAACCGCTCCGGGGGCAACGGCAACAACCGCTGGCGCAGCAGCCACTGGCCATCGAACGCCAAGGTGGGCTCCTGCTCCGCCAACGCCGCAATCCGGCCCCAGGGGATCGGCAGGCGCTGGCGGCGGGCCCCCTGCGGCAGCCACAGGGTGAACAAACGGCTGGCGGGCTTCTCCAAGGCCGCGGTGCGCACAAACGCAGCCAGGGCCTCCTGCAGAGGCCCCTGGCCCTCCAGCACCAGCCATAGCTGGGAGGGCCCCTGCTGCGCCAAAGCCAGCAGGTCCGCCAGGGCCTGCTCGAGGGGCTGCTCGAGGTCGGGCCAATGGAGGTGCGGCGCCTCGGGACGACTGGGCGGTGCCTCACGGCTCAGGGCGGCGATCTCCTCCAGCGGCTCCCAGGCGGCGCGCACCAGCCAGCCGCTCTGAGGGGGCAGCTCGGCAGCCGAATCCGCTTCGCCAGGCGCCTGGGGGAAGAGCCAATCCAGCGCCTGCCGCGGCAGCCGCCGCAGCCGGAAGCCCCGCACCCAGCCGATCACCTCGCCGCCGCTGCGCAGCTCCAGATCAGCCCGCACAAAGGCGGGCTCGGCGCTGGGCCGCAGGGCCACGCGGCACTCCAAGGCATCCGGCAACGGCAGCTGCTGCAGCCAAAGCGCCTCAAGCCCCACCGGCAACAACAGCTGGCCCGCCGCCGCCTGGGGATCCAGGGTGGCCGCCACCGCTTGGAAACAGCCATCCAGCAGGGCCCAATCCTGGGCGCCCTCGGGGCGCTGCAGCTGGGCCCAGGCCCGTTGCCCCTGGCCGATCAGCCGCTGCAGCGGCCGGAAGGCGGGGCCGTAGCAGAGCCCAAACCCGGCCAGGGCCCCGTAGAAGCCCTCCAGA
>VGDL01000102.1 GCA_016869735.1 Alphaproteobacteria bacterium | reverse complement strand
CTCAGCCTCAGGCTTGGCGGCGCCTGGGCGCGGCGGCGTGATGGGCTGGCGGGGGCGCCGGGCCTTACGCGGCTTTCGCCAGCCCCGGTGCTGGCCACGCTGCGTCAACGGCGGGCCGTGCTGGAAGGGTTGGCCGCGCGGTTGGAAAGCGCTTCCTTTGCCTCCGTCCTGGCGCGCGGCTTTGCCCTGGTGCGCGATGCCAAGGGTGCGCCCGTGGTGGCGGCGGGTGCGATTGTCCCCGGCCAGCCCTTGCGCCTGACCTTCGCCGATGGCGAGGTAGGGGTAAGTGCCGATGGCACGCGCCAAGGACGCCTTTTGTGATGCCCATTCTGCCCCGCCGCTTGCTATTCGCCGCGCCCGCCTTGCTGCTGGCAACACCTGCCCGCGCTGTGACCTTGAATGAGGCCGCGCTGACGCAGGGTGGCTTTGTGCTGGGCCGCGCCGCGCCGGGCACCAGGCTGGCGCTGGATGGCCGCGCGGTCAGGGTCTCGCCAATTGGGCAATTTGCCTTCGGTTTTGGGCGCGACCATGCCGCGCAGGCGCGGTTGGTGATCATGGCGCCCGGCGGCGCTGCGGAAACCCGCGTGCTGAACATCAGCAAGCGGGCTTGGCCGACCGAGAGCATTTCTGGCCTGCCGCCCGCCCAGGTGACGCCAGATGCCGAAACCCTGGCCCGCATTGCCCGCGAAAGGGAAAAACTGGCCGCGATCCGGGCCATTGAAACCAGCCTGGCCGGCTTTGCCGAGGGCTTTGTGCGCCCCGCCCCTGGCCGGATTTCCGGGGTTTTCGGCAGCCAAAGGATTTTGAACGGCCAGCCGCGTCAGCCGCATTACGGGCTGGATTTCGCCGCGCCCACCGGCACACCGGTGTTGGCCTCTGCCGCCGGCCGGGCGACTTTAGCCGATGAATTCCACTTCTTCGGCAAATTGATCGTGCTGGATCACGGCCATGGGGTGAATTCGCTTTACGCCCATCTGTCGGAGATCTCAGTGCGCGAGGGTGAGAGCATCGCCAAGGCGCAAAGGATCGGCGCCATTGGCATGACGGGCCGCGTCACCGGGCCACATTTGCATTTCAGCCTGTCCTGGTTCCTGCAATGGCTGGACCCGCAGCCGGTGGTACTCCCCGCCTAAAGTTGCGCCCGGCAGGGGGGGGCGGCATATTGCGGCAAAGCACACTCTAATCTTAGGATTTTCGGGAATGCAGGGCCTGCCGCAGATCATCAGCTTGGTGCCGCAGACCGGTCTGCAATTCATTGACATCCGGTTCAATCTGGACCGCCTGCCGCGTGCGCCGCGTTCCTTCTGGGAACAGCCCCTGCCGCCAGGGGCCGATCCGGCGAGTGCGGGCCTGGTTAATCTGCGCCGCCTGACGGAAAGCGGCGAAGGCGCGCTGCTGGACCCGATCAGTGGCCGCAGCCCGCCCGATGAGGAAATCTATCAGATCGGTCGCGGTCAGGCTTTGGAATTCATTCTTGGCCGTTGGATACCGTTGCCGTATTTTCGTGTGGCTGCCGTGGGTGCCTCGGGCCAGGAAGTCTATGACAAGGGGCCGACCAATTGGGCGCGGTTGCGCATCACTGCGTTGTCGGCGCCGGATGAGGAAGGCCATACGCATCATGCCGTGCTGGCTTTTGATTCGGCGTTGCGCGCACGCGAAGAGGGCCGGCCCTATACGGCGATATCACCAAACGATAGCGAACGCGCCGGCGAATTCACCTTTGTATCAGACCGGGAACAGACAAGCTGGTTCATGAATGAACCCTGGCTGATCCAATGGCTTGAAGAAGTGATGCAGGAAATGCGCGCCGCGAGTGGTCGGCGCCCGCGGCCGGAGGATGAGGCGCGCGCCTGCGAACATTGGGCGCGCTATATCACGCTGCTGGAATTACTGACCGAAGCGCGGATCCTGCCGCGTGTGAAGCTTGTTGATGTGGTGTCCAACAGCAAATCTTATGAACCGATCAATGTTGATCTGGTGCTGGATATCGGCAATGCGCGCACTTGTGGCATTCTGGTCGAAGATGAACGCGACAGCCGGCTTAATCTGAACAACAGCTATCCCCTGAAGCTGCGCGATTTGAGCACGCCTGAATCGGGCTATGCCTTTCCCTTTGAAAGCCGGGTGGAATTTGCGCGCGCGAGTTTCGGCAAGGATGCGCTGAGCCGCCGTTCCGGGCGCGGCAATGCCTTTCAATGGCTGAGCCCGGTGCGCATTGGCCCCGAAGCAGTGCGGCTTTCCGCCGCCGCGCGCGGCAATGAGGGGGCCACGGGCTTGTCTTCGCCCAAGCGCTATCTTTGGGATGAAAGACCGACCACGCAGGTTTGGCGCTTCAATGGCATGGCCGCAGATGGCGTGACGACGGAACCGCCTGTCAGTGGCAGCTTCATGGCCTGGGTCACGGAAGAAGGCGAGGTGCTGCGCGCCAAGCCGCGTGGCCGAGGTGGCGCGCCGCGCCAACCTGCGGTGCGCGCGCGCTTCAGCCGTTCATCGCTGATGAGCTTTCTGCTGGCCGAAATCCTGTTGCAGGCGCTGTCACAAATCAATTCGGTTGAAACGCGCTATGCGCGGAGCTTCCCGGATGTGCCGCGCCGGCTGCGCCGTATTTTGCTGACCATGCCGCCGGCCATGGCGCTGGCCGAGCAGCGCATTTTCCGCCATCGCGCGGAAGCCGCCGTCAGGCTTGCCTGGGATATGATGGGCTGGGGCAATCCCGCGCCGGGCGCCGCCGCGCCTCCGCCGGAACCGCGCATCATCGC
>VGDL01000101.1 GCA_016869735.1 Alphaproteobacteria bacterium | reverse complement strand
AGCCCGCGTAATTCTGGCTTTCAATATGGCTGCCCACCAGCAGATGCGGCCCAGGCCCCTTATGGCGACCATACACATTGCCGATGCCATCAATGCTGGCTTCCAGCCCGCATTCGCGCAGTTTTTCCATCAGCCAATGGCGGCTTTCCATATCCTGCGGCGAAAAGGTCGGGCGATGCACGCCGGTCTTATAGGCGCCGATTTTGCGCAGATCATGAAGATCGGCAAGGAAACGCTCGGCATTGATCTGTACCATGGCGGGAACCCCTGGTTGAGAAATTTTACTTTTGCTTAATACCAAAAAATTCTTAGCAAGAAAATCGCTCGGAAACCACTCCTGTTAACTGTTCGACAACCAGGGATGGGCTTTTCTTAAGCGCGTCACAACAAGCGTGATTCTGAGGAGCGAAAAATCCATGCTTACCAACCGTCGCGTTGAAACACCCGAAGCCGCTTTCACCTGCGTTGCACTGCTGGAAACCAGCGCCGGCGCTGAACTCCATATGCGTGACGGGCAGGGCAGGCTGCTTCGGCTGCCGCTCCGCGATGCCGATCATGGCAGCCATTTGGCGATGCTGGCGGCCTTCAGCAGCCCGGCACATGCCCGCAGGCAACGCGGCCGCCACCACTGAAAAGGCCCTACAGGGTCAGCCCACCATCCACCACAATGGTCTGCCCGGTCACCATGGCAGCGCCGGCCAGCAGAAACACCATCACTTCTGCCAAATCCGAAGTCGTACAACGCCGCTTCAGCAAGGCTTTTTCAATGCTGCCGCGGCGCTGTTCTTTGGTCCATTCAATCATCCAGGTGGAATCAACCGCGCCCGGCGCCACCGCATTCACGCGCACTTCCGGTGCCAGACCGCGCGCCAGGTTCTTGGTCAGGCTCACCACACCAGCCTTGGTTGCGCCATAGGCCATGGAAGACCCTGCGTGATTAAGGCCAGCGATAGACGCCACACTCACCACCGCGCCACCGGCAGCGCGGAGCGCGGGAGCTGCTGCCTTGGTGCAACGGAAAACGCCCAGCAGATTAACCTGCAGCACCGTGTCCCATAATTCTTCCGTCAGCCGGTCGAATTCATCGGGCGCGATCGTGGTTTTTGTCCCGGGCGTGCCGGCATTATTCACCAGATAATCCAAGCGGCCAAGGTCAGCCACCGCCTGTTCAACCATGCGTGAACAATCCGCCGCATCGGCCACATTGCCGGGGGCAGCAATCACATCCCGGCCAAGCGCGCGCAGCCGCGCCACTTCAGCCGCGCCACGCGCATCCGCCACCAAATGGTTGATCGCGACCTTGCAGCCATTGGCCGCGAGCATTTCCACCGTGGCCAGGCCAATGCCTGAAGCACCCCCTGTCACCAGCGCGGTCTTGCCTTTCAGATCATAGCTTGCGGTCATTGGTCACGTTCCTTTTCTGTGATTGATGGGCTCGCGCAAGGCACTTCCCTTGCGCCCGCTTTTGAGTCTAGCCTGCCTTGCAAAGCCCGCAGGAACAAGCGGGCGGGAGGAACCCTATGACGAGATATCTCATCGCGCTCGCCGCGATCCTTGGCTTATGGGCAGTGCCGGCCTCGGCCCAAATTTCCATGGTGGTGAATTTCTCCGCCGGCGGCCCGTCCGATATCGTCGCGCGGCTCATGCAAAATGACATGGCGGCGGCGCTCGGCCAGCCTGTGGTGGTGCGCAATGTGGTGGGCGCTGGCGGCACCATCGGCACGGCGGAAGTGGCGCGCGCGCGGCCCGATGGGCAGACCATTCTGCTTTCCCCCATCGGCCCCATCGCCATCCAGCCGCATTTCCGCAGCAACCTGACCTATAGGCTCGAAAACCTCGCCGCGATTTGCCAAGTGGCTGATAGCCCCGTGATCATGTTGACGCAAAAGAATTCGGGGCTGCGCCGCGTGGCCGATGTGATCGCCCGTGCGCGGGCCGAAAATGGCGGCATGCCCTTTGCCTCCACCGGGGCGGGCAGCATTCCGCATATTTCCATGGTGGCGCTGATGCGTGCAGCGAATATCCAAATGAACCATGTGCCGTTTCGTGGATCAGGTGAGGTGATGCTCGCTTTCCAACAGGGGCAATTGCAGCTTTTCACCGACCAGACCTTGTTGATCCGCCAATATGATCTGCACCCGATCGCCTTTCTGACTGCAGCGCGCAATCCGGAATTCCCCGATGTGCCCACCATGCGCGAAGAAGGCCATGACCTGGTCTATACGATCTGGAGCGGGCTTTACGCCCCCGCCGGTACGCCCGAACCCATCATGGCGCGGCTGGAAGCCGCCTGCGAAAGGGCAGTGAAGGCCGAGGGCTTCATAGAAGGCATGAAGCGCGTGGCCCAGCCCATCCTGTATCGCAATCGTGCCGAATTCGCCGCTTTTTCCCGCGCGGAGAGCGAAAAATTCCGCAGCCTGATTGAAGCCACGGGCCTGCGTTCCGCCGAATAGCGCCTCCAGTACCGGGGGCGGCCGGTTGCGCGCCGGGCGGCTTCGCGCTACCGGCCCCGCGTGCTGGCTCAACAAACCCCTTTGCGGTTGGATGATTATGATTTCATCCTGCCTGAACATCTGATCGCGCAGGCGCCTATCCGCCCGCGCGATGCTGCGCGTATGCTCGTGGTGCGCCTGGATGGGATGGAAGATCGCGGCGTGCGCGATCTGCCCGATTTACTTGGCCCCGGCGATGTCATGGTGGTGAATGATACGCGCGTGATCCCTGCGCGGCTCCATGCCAGGCGTGGTCAGGCGCGGGTTGAAATCAT
>VGDL01000100.1 GCA_016869735.1 Alphaproteobacteria bacterium | reverse complement strand
AGGTGGTGGTGGCCGATATGATGGAAGCCGAAGGCCGCGCCGTGGTGGCCGAGATAACAAAGGCCGGTGGTTCCGCCAGCTATATCAACCTGGATGTGGCCGATGAAGCGCAATGGGAAGCCGCCATTGCCGCTGTACTCGCCGCGCATGGGCGGCTTGATGTGCTGGTGAATAATGCTGGCATTTCCGGCAGCAATACCAATTATCTTTACGACACGGCGCTGTGGGACCGCATTATGGCCGTGAATGCGCGCGGTGTGTTTTTGGGCGTGAAGCACGGCGTTGCCGCCATGCGGAAATCAGGCGGCGGGTCCATCATCAACCTATCCTCGATCTCCGGCGTTGTTGGGCAGGATCGGATTCACTGCGCCTATAACGCCTCAAAGGCAGCGGTGCGCTTGCTGACGAAATCCGTCGCTGTGCAGGAAGGCGCTTCGGGCATTCGCCTGAACACCGTGCATCCCGGACTGATGCCGCCCATGCGCACCAGCGGTGCCACGGCTGATCCTGTGTTTCGTGCGAAAATGCTGGGCCATGTACCGATGGGCCGGACGGGTGAAGTGGATGAGGTCGCCTACGCGATCCTGTTTTTAGCGTCAGACGAATCATCCTACATGACGGGGTCAGAAATGCATGTGGATGGCGGGTATCTCGCTTCCTGAATGCCCAAAAGCTGCGCGGGTTTCGCTTCAGATAACCCGCGCGGCAGCCAGCGCTTCCATTTCCGCATCGGATAACTTGAGCCAATCGCGGTAGATTTCGCCATTATGCTCGCCCATTGCGGGGCCGAGCCATTTCACCTCACCAGGTGTTTCGGAAAGCCGCGGCACCAGATTGGGGATGGCCAATTCGCCAATGCGCGGGTCCTGCATGGTCAGGATATTGCCGCGCGCCTTGTATTGCGGATCTTCGAAAATCTCATCAATCGCATAGACCGGGCCGCAGGGCACTTGCGCTTCTTCGCAGGCTTGCAGCAATTCATCCCGCGTAAAGCGGCTGGTCCAAGCACCGACATAGGCATCCACTTCCGCTCGCGCGGCTTCACGTGCGCGGATGGTGCCCCATTTGCCGTCATCGCCCAATTCCGGCGCTCCTATGGCATCTGCGAGCCGCGCGAAGATTTTGTCCGATGTGCAGGCAATGGCGATCCAGCGATCATCCTTGGTCGGGTAATGGCTATGCGGCACAACATTGACGGTGCCAGGCCCCATACGTTCACGCACATAGCCCTTATGCTGAAAGGCCGGCGCCAATTCATCCAGAATACGAAAGACGGGTTCGTAAAGCCCGATATCCACCACCTGCCCGCGCCCTGTCTTGCGCCGTGCTTCCATGGCCAGCATCGCGCCCATGGCGCCGTAAATACCGGAAAGATAATCGGGGATGGTGGCCGAACCCGGCGTAACCGGCGGACGATCCGGATAACCCGCTAGATAGGAAAGCCCACCAAAGGCATTGCCAATGCGCCCGAACCCCGGACGACCACTGTAAGGACCGGTTTGCCCATAGCCGGAAATCCGCACCATGATCAGGCGCGGGTTCACCGCATGCAGCACATCCCAACCAATGCCCCATTTCTCCATTGTCCCGGGTTGAAAATTCTCCACCAGAATATCGGCTTCAGCGCACATGCGCTTCAGCAATTCCGCGCCTTCCGGTTTGCGCAGATCAAGCGTCGCGGATTTTTTGTTCCGGCATTCTGAAAGCCAGGGCAGCGTATCGCCATTCGGCGTGACAGTACCGAATTTGCGCAAGGGATCGCCCACCACAGGCAATTCCAGCTTGATCACCTCAGCGCCGAATTCTGCCAATTGCGTGGTCGCGAAAGGGCCGGAAATGAAGGTTGAAACGTCAATGACGCGCACCCCTTCAAGTGGCAATACTCGTGCTTCTGGCGCGGCTTCAGACATGGGGCGTTTCCTTGGCTTTCCAGCAAATGTGATGCGCGATCACATCACGCGTCAAGCGGAAGGCGCGCGCTATTCTGCCGCGCGCCCGATCAGGCTTCCTTCCGGGATGGCAGGCACGCGTGGCGCTTCACAACCCGTATCACAGCAACGGCCCGGCTGCTTCGAAATCCGCTTGCCCTCATCCAGGATACCGCGATCCAGCAAGCGTTCCACGAGGGCTGAGCGTTCTTCGACCGGGTAATTGCGCCAAATTTCGCGCTTCATCGCCTCAGGGCTGCCGCCGCCATGGAGTGATATCACCGAATACCAGCCGCCCTGGTTGGATGCGGTCAAATCTTCCATGAAGCGCGCCACGTCCAGGCGCTTTTCAGCCGGAATATCCGCGCGCCCCGCCAGCACGGCGGCGAGCGATGCGGCAGTTTCCGGGTTGTGATCCTCATCCGGGCCAGGCAGCGCCACGATCAACCCGCCCGAGACATAATGCGCGAGGCGATGCATGTCATAAATCTGCGTTGCCAGAAGCAATTTGCCGATATTGCTGAAGACCGCATCGGGCATCATCGCCCCTGATTCTGCGCGCGTGCCATAAACACTGGCGGCGACACCGCAGGCGAAGAAGCCTTCCACAATCTTGATCAAATCCACCATGGCATCACGGATATGGCCATGGCGGTCGGTGTCCAGGCCATTGGCTTCAATCATCAGCGCGCCGGCGCCAATCAGCAAATCACCGAAACCCGCGCGCGCGGCAATGCAGGAATGGCGGTGATGCGTGGCGTAGCTTGTCGTGGTGTAGCCGGCTTCTACATGCTCGCCCGCCATGAACACGCGATCCCAGGGCACGAAAACATCATCAAACACCACAACGCCGGTGGCTTGGCCGTATTTGGCGCTGAATTTTGCGGCTGCTTCACCGGGGCGCCCGGCGGGGCGCGCCACAATCATCACACCCGGCGCAT
>VGDL01000099.1 GCA_016869735.1 Alphaproteobacteria bacterium | reverse complement strand
TTCACCTCCGCCGGCTTCAGCGAGCGGGTTTGCGTGGAAATCATGGTGGTTCCGAATAAACCTATGGAAAGGAAGCGGGCTTATCCTGGCTGGAGGGTAAAAAGTCAAGCGCCCAAGCGGATTTTTGCATGTGGTATCAGGATACCGCATCAACCCCTGGCCCTACCCTTGGCGGCGCGGGGATGCTTAATCTGCCAGCCACCGGCAACCCTTTCGGAAGAACCGCCCGCATGAGCGACAAACCCCATGGCCTTGGTCGCAATACCTCCAACTACGGGGACCGCGACTTTGCGCTTTACCTCCGGCGGTCCTTCGCCAAATCCATGGGCTATTCCCAGCGCATGCTGGACAAGCCCGTGGTCGGCATTGCGGACACCGCAAGCGATTACAATAATTGCCACCGCACCGTGCCGGAACTGATCGAAGCCGTGCGCCGCGGTGTGCTTTCCGAAGGTGCGCTGCCGCTGGGCTTTCCGACCGTCAGCCTATGTGAGCCATCGCTCAGCCCCTGTTCCATGCATTATCGCAACCTGATGGCGCTGGATACGGAAGCGATGCTCTCTGCCCAGCCCATGGATGCGGCGGTGCTGGTGGGCGGCTGCGACAAGACCGTGCCGGCGCAGCTTATGGCGGCGATTTCCGCCGATATTCCGGCGGTGATGCTGGTGACCGGCCCCATGCTGGCCCAGGCTTTTGAAGGCGAGAGGCTTTCCGCCTGCACCGATTGCCGGCGCTATTGGGCGCGGTATCGCGCCGGCGAAGTGACTGCGGAGCGGATCGGCGAATTGGAAGGCAAATTGGCCACCACCGCCGGCACCTGCGGCGTGATGGGCACGGCTTCCACCATGGCCTGCATCGCCGCGACCCTTGGCTTCATGCCGCTTGCCGGTGCCAGCGCCCCCGCCGTGCATGCGGACCGTTTGCGCATTGCCGAAGAAGCTGGCGCGCAGGCCGTGCGGCTGATCAAAAACCCAATCCGCCCAAGCCAGATGATGACGCAGGGCAATCTGGACAATGCCGTCCGCGTGCTGCTGGCGCTTGGCGGTTCCACCAATGCGGTGGTGCATCTGGCCGCCATTGCCGGCCGCGCGGGGCTTTCGCTTGACCTCAAGCGCCTGGATGCGCTGTCCGAGGAAACGCCAGTGCTGGTGGACCTGAAGCCAACCGGCGAAGGTTATATGGAAGATTTCCACGCGGCGGGCGGTATGCGCGCGCTGCTCTGGGAATTGCGCGACTTGCTTGACCTGACAACGATTGATCTTGATGGCGTCAGCCTGGCGGACCGGATTGGCGATGGCAGCCATTTCGTGGATCGGCGCATCATTCGCGCTTTTGCCGAACCTGTTTCCCCGGTTGGTGGCTTGGTGGCGCTTTTCGGTTCACTCGCCCCCGAAGGGGCGATCCTGAAGCGCAGCGCTGCCACACCCTCACTGTTCGAAACTGAAGCCCGCTGCATGGTGTTTGATGGGTTGGAGGATTTGGCCAACCGCATTGACGACCCTGAATTGGATGTGACGGCCCAGGATATTCTGGTGCTGAAATATGCCGGCCCGCGTTCGCCTTCCGGCATGCCGGAAGCGGGCTATTTGCCGATCCCGAAAAAACTTGCTCGTGCCGGTGTGAAGGACATGGTGCGCATGAGCGATTGCCGCATGTCCGGCACGGCCTTTGGCACGATTGTGCTGCATATCGCGCCGGAAGCGGCAGTCGGTGGGCCGCTTGCCTTGGTGCAAACGGGTGATCGCATCAGGCTTTCGGTGAAAGATCGCAAGCTTGATCTGCTGGTGGCGGAAGATGAAATGGCCCGCCGCCGCGCCGCCTGGCAGCCCGCCCCGGCACCCAAGCGCGGCTGGGACAAGCTGGTGTATGACCAGGTGACGCAGGCGCCGCTTGGTGCCGATTTGGCCTTCCTGCGCGCAGCACCTTGATTGCGCTGATCGGCGCTTCGGGGCGAAGCGGCGCGGCACTTGCCCGCGCCTTGCTCGCTGAAGACACGCCCTTCACACCCGTGGTGCGTGATGCCGCGAAATGGGCAGCGCTTGGCCTACCCGTTGCGGCGCGCATTGCTGATCTTGGTGATGCCGCCGCGCTGAGTGCCGCGCTGGCAGGTGCTTCACTTGTCATCAGCACTGCCCATGCGCGCCATGCGCCCGCCATCCTTGCCGCCGCGCCGGCCGATGCGCGCTTTGTCGGCCATGGCGATGGTGTGCGCGCCGGTGAGGCTACCTTTCTTGCCAGCGGGCGCGCTGGCGTGATGCTGCACCCAACCATGGTCTATGGCGCGCAAGGTGAGGATAATGTGCAGCGCCTGGCGGCCCTGATGCGCCGCCTGCCTTTCGCACCCTTGCCGCAAGGCGGGCGCGCCCTGGTGCAGCCCATCCACCAAAGCGATGTCACGCGCGCCTTGCTTGCCGCCGCACGCCATCCCTGGGTAGGGCCAGAGGCGATGGTGATCGCGGGGCCGGAACCTGTGCCCTATCGCGATTTTCTGGCCGAGGTGCTGCGCGCTGCAGGGATTGGCCCGCGCACAGTGCTGCCACTGCCGCTTGGGCTGCTGCGGGGCCTCGCTTGGTTCACTCGCATCATCCCTGGCTTGCCCCCGATTGGCGCGGATGAGATTCGCCGCTTGACCGAAGACAAGGCTTTCGACATTGCGCCGATGCAGAGTATTCTTGGCTTTTCACCGATCCCGTTGGAACAGGGGCTGGCGCTGACCTTTGCCCCGCGTGCCGAAAAATAAAGGAAGGCTTCCCATGCCGATCATCAACCGCATCGCCGAATTCCACCCGGAAATGACCGCCTGGCGGCGCGATTTTCATGAACACCCCGAATTGGGCCTGGAGGAGGTGCGCACTTCCGGCATCATCGCCGAGAAACTGCGTGAGTTTGGCTGTGATGAGGTCATCACCGGCATTGCCAAGACCGGTATTGTCGGCGTGCTCCGCGGGCGCGTGGATAATGGCCGCGCCATTGGGCTGCGTGCCGATATTGATGCGCTGCCTATCCTGGAGGAAACCGGCCTGCCTTATGCCTCCAAGATTCCCGGCAAGATGCATGCCTGCGGCCATGATGGGCATACCACCATGCTGCTGGGGGCGGCGAAATATCTTGCCGAAACCCGCAATTTCGATGGCACCGTCTATGTGATTTTCCAGCCGGCGGAAGAAAACCTGGCGGGCGGCGAATTGATGGTGAAGGAAGGGCTGTT
>VGDL01000098.1 GCA_016869735.1 Alphaproteobacteria bacterium | reverse complement strand
GGGTTGTTTTTTATCGGCACGAAATCAACGATAGATTTTACGGAACCGGCTCATTAAGTAAAATTTTGTTTCTTTTTTGAGAATTAAGAAAAACCTATGGCGATCACTCGTCCCTTAAGCTATTGTCAACTAGTTTTAATCGCCAGTAGGGATAGGCGCTTGATGTGGGTTGCAACTAAAGCCCCAGATGAAATGCTGAATAACGCGTATGAGTTGCCCGAGGGCAAAAAGAGGTGAGTGAAATGAAAGCGTCAGTGGCCATGAATGATTTGGATGAAGTTGCTTCCAAGGGCGAACGTGAGCATCGGGCGAGCCCGATTGACGCGCATGTGGGCGCCAGGGTCAGGCTGCGTCGCACGCTTCTTGGCATGAGCCAGGAAAAACTGGGGGATGCGCTGGGCCTGACATTCCAGCAGGTGCAGAAATATGAACGCGGGGTCAATCGTATTGGCGCCAGCCGTCTTTTTGATCTCGCCCGCTTGCTTGACGTGCCAATCGGGTTCTTTTTCGACGACCTTCCGCCGGAAATGGGCGGCAATAGTGCGGTCCGCAGCGGCCCTGCCTATTTTGGGTTCTCCGAAGCGCAGGTGGGGCTTGATAGTTATCAAATGAACAAGCGGGAGACCCTTGAATTGGTGCGCGCCTATTACCGCATCACCGATCCGTCTATCCGCAAGCGGGTTTTCGACCTGATCAAGAGCCTGACGCCGGCCGAATAAGGGGTGATGGCGGCGCCGGTGCAGGTAGCCGCCAGGGGCATCGGCTTGAATGCGCCCTTCTTCAGTATCGGTGACTGAGTGCCGGATTAGGTTAAGGTGCTTTGGTACCTGAAGGATGAAAATGACGGGCTGGGCACCCTTTCCTGGCCTGATGATGATTGCTTGGCTCGCCTGTCTTCGAAAAACAAAGACCCAGAGCGGGTGGTGTGAACCCGTGTGAACGCAATACGTCCTAGCGCTCCAGTAGCCCCAGCGCTGCCAGGCGTTGACAAAAGGGCAGGGCGTTCTCACCCAGGCTGGCGGGCGTAGCACCTTCCGCCAATTGCGTGATCCAAGCGCATTCCTTGGCGCTCAGGCTTTCTACACCACCATACCAACGGAGCGCGCCACCCCCTTCGGGCAGCGGCACCAGATGATGATGCATCGTATCGGAAAGCCTGAGCATGTCACCCGCAGCAGGCGGGCGATGCGCGAGGCTCCGCTGCGGTAGCGGCAGGCGATCCCGCGTGATGCGATCCAGGGCGGCAAGGGCCATCCGATCGCGCGCCGCTTCTGACGATAGCGCGGCTATAGCGGGCGTCATGCGCGCTGCGATGGCGGCGGCGCCATCTGGTTCGGCAAGGCGCCATGAAGGGATGCTGGCCCGCAGGGCAGGGTTTTCTGCTTCCAGAATTTCCAGCACTTCCCGCAACATATCAGCGACCGAGGCTTCCAGGAAACCAATGGTGATATGCAGCGATGGCGCAGCGCCGGATTGTGCAGCGGCTTCATGCATAACGCCGCGCGGCAGATAGAGCGCATCACCGGGGTTGAGTGTCAGCGCATGCGGTGTGCCGCCGGGGCTTTGCTTATTGGCCCAAGGGGTCGCGCGGCTTGGCTGGGGAAAGGGGATGTCATCCCAAACGCGCCAGGATTTGGCGCCCGATACCTGCAGGACCAGCACATCATGCGTATCAAAATGGACGCGGAACCCCTGGGCGCCGGGCGGGGTCAAATAGATATTGGCCTGCACCGGATGGAGGAACACTTTTTCCAGCCCCCGGCAGAACCGCGCGAGCGGCGCATGCAATTCATGGAATTGCGAAACAACCAGGCTGCCCCCCGAATCATACCGGGCAAGCAGGCGCGGCATATCAACGCGGCTGCTTTCGGCTTGCAGATATTCATCTGGCGGAATGGCCGCGCTGCCCTGCCGACCGCCATCGGCCATGCTGACGCGCGGATGGCGCGCGGCATCGGTGCGCAGAAACGCATCGAGATCAGCGATCGAAAGCAACCCCGTGAAGCGATTTTCAGCCCCGCCGGCCAGCAGCCGCCAGGCCGAGCCTTCGCGCAGCGCGAAGACCTGTTCTGGCGACATGTCACCAAAGGCCAGGTCCCAGGCCAGATTGGCGAGGGGATCGCTCATGCAGTCATGCGGTGTTTCAGGTGCCGCGACGGCCGCGGCCAGCCTCATCACGCGGATCTGAATCGGTCATGGCTTTGCGGCGTGTGCCGCGCCCATTGCCGGGGCCATCGCCGGGGTCTGCATCGGTCAGCCCTGTGCCGCGCCTTGTGCCGCGGCCATTGCCTGGGCCATCGCCTGGGTCGGCATCCGTCAAACCCGTGCCGCGCCTTGTGCCGCGGCCATTGCCAGGGCCATCGCCTGGGTCTGAATCGGTCAAACCTGTGCCGCGCCTTGAGCCGCGGCCATTGCCTGGGCCATCACCGGGGTCTGAATCGGTCAACCCCGTGCCGCGAGGGCGCCCGCGGCCGCGCCCTGGCCCATCGCTTGGGTCGGCATCCGTCACAACCGGAATGGCTGGAACTGGCCTGATCGGTTCAGCGCTGGCACTGCTTGCCGCCCCAAAAAGAGCGGAAACGCTGGAGAGCTGAAGAATTAAAAGCCTACGCCCCAAAAAAGAACGCTGGAGTGCTGTCTTTACACTGCCCGTTTTGCCCGACTGCATGGGGGAGCCTTTCTCATTCCTAATTGCCTTTAGCCATTAAACGACAGCGGTATGGTGCCGAAAAGTGAAATTTAGTTTATATAATCCGATAATAAAACATTGTTTATGATGACATGAGATTACAGGAAATCACCTCGCGGCACGCATCTAGTAATAAAATACATAATTATTTACAATTAAAAAATTAAATTCTAAATAAAATTTTTTAATTTCAATTTTCAAACAGATATCTATGAAGAAGAATTCTTTATTTGATAAGTTGATTTTTTTATTTTTCTGGGGCAGAAACGTGCTGTCCTTTATTTCGCGTGGACTGCGCGAATTTGGGGGGAAAATATTGCCTGAAGCCATATCAGTCGAAGGGGGCTCGTCACGGCCGTTGCACGCCGTTGATGCGCGTGGATTGTCCGCGTTTCTGGCCGGGCTTCCCGCTGCTGCGGCCGCGTTTCTGCTGGCTTCCGGCTTTGCGGCCAAGCCTGGGGAAATTGCCCTGCTGCCGGATGAACATGGATTGGCTGGCGCTGTTATCGGGGTTGGAAAGGAAGCTTCGCCCTGGAATTTCGGCGGGACAGCCTGGGCGCTACCGGCGGGGAGTCGCTGGCATT
>VGDL01000097.1 GCA_016869735.1 Alphaproteobacteria bacterium | reverse complement strand
ACTGGTGCCGGGTGAGGGATTTGAACCCCCGACCTTCTGATTACAAATCAGCTGCACTACCCCTGTGCTAACCCGGCGCGCGGAATTGATGTAGCAGAGTGAGCCCATTCGGCAACTCGGCACCGTGCCGATTCATCGCGTTATCGTGTCAGGACCCTTTCGCCACCACCATGCGCCGCGCCGAACCCAAATTGTCGCCCCGCGGCGCGCCTGACGCTGGGGGGCGCCGGCCCGTAAGCTGGCTGAGCCCAAAGCGGCCAGGCCTGGGCACGCGGGCGATTCTCACGGCGATCCTGGTGCATCTGCTGGCTACCGTGGTGGTTTTCCTGGAACTCGACCCAAGGGCGCCCCGCCATGGCGCCTTGGAGGTTGAAGAGCAGGGTTTCGACATTGTCTTCAATTCGGCGCCGCCGCCTGGGCCCCGCGAGCGCCACCGGCGGCGCCGCCGCCGCCGCAAGCATCAGCACCCCCGCCCATGCCTGCGCCGCCGCGCCCGCCACAACCCGCCACGCCGCCTGCGCCACCAAGCCCAACAACGCCCCCGCCGCCAAGCCCATTGGCCGAGGCGCCGGTGCCACCACCCCCACCGTCGCCACCCGCCCCGCCCCCGCCATCAAGAATGGTTGAGGCGCCGCGCTTAGTGACGCCGTCACCACTGCCCCCATCACCGCCCGCACCGCCAGCCGAACCCCAGCAGCGCGCTGAGCCAGAACGCCCGAGCACCGAACCGCGCCCGCCGCTTGATTTTTCCCATTTGCCGCCGATCAGGCTTGGGGAGCAGGGCTATCGGCCACAAAATCGGTTGGATTTCACGCCGGGGCCAGTGCCCAATGCCGCGCTGGGTGTGCCCAATCTAAAGGTGCGCGGTGCGGATGATGCCGATGATTGGCAGCGTGAATTCTATCGTTGGCTGCAGGATAATCTGCGTTATCCGCGCGATGCGGCGGAATTCGGCGAACAGGGCTTGGTTGGTGTGCGCATCATCACCGCGCCAGACGGCACAGTGCGGCGCGTGGAATTGCGCACCGCATCACGTTCCATCACGCTCAATCACTATTCGCAATCCGTCTTTCGCGGCGCGAAACTGCCCGCGTTCAAGCGCCCGACTTCAAATGAGATCGAGATTGATCTGCGTATTCGCTATAATCTGATCAGGCGCTGATCAGGCGTGGCCGACTTGGCCAAAGCCCTCATCATGCGTGGTGCGCACCAGCGCGGCGAAAAGCCTGAGCGCATCTGGCCCGCCACGATCGCGCAAGGCGCCATCTTCCATTTCGGCGGCAAGCATTTCAGCGTGTTCGGCCAGCGTATCTGCGGCGCGGCGCATGGCTTCGCGGGAGAGCACAAGCTGCACTTCGTCAGGAAGCATCTTCCAATCGGCGGTCTGCATGGTTTTGGTCCATTCACACAGCCGTTTTGGCAAGGTCAGGGCGTGATTAACGCCGCAGCGCGAAAATAGCGTTGGAAAGGTTAATAAGAGGTAATCGAAAAGGTAAATTTCAAAAATTTATTTGCAATTAATTGACATCTCTCGGGCGCAGCAAAACCATGCTACGCCCGAGGCGTTTTATCACGTGAAGCTCAAGGCAACCTTACCAAGCGTTTCGAATTCCACCAGCACATCGCAAGGGCCATCCAGCCAGATGGGGGGCGTGACAGAGCCCAGGAATACGACCTGCCCGGCACGTAGCCCGCCAAATTCACGCGCGCAATCGGAACCGGCCAACCAAGCAAGGGCTTCCATCGGGTGGCCGAGCAGATCAGCGCCCACACCTTCCCCCTTCACTGTTCCCGCTACCGTCATCCGCCCGCGAGTCGCGCCAAGATCAAGCGCGCGCCAATTCGGCGTGGGTGCGCCCAGCACGCCGGCAGCATGAAAAACCTGATCCGCAATCAGGCTTGGCGTGCCAAGCGTCGCCAAATCGCCATAGCGCTTTTCAACAATCTCAATCGCCGGAAAAACCTCAGCCACCGCGGCGGCGACGCTTTCGCGCGTATGCGGGCCATGCGGTAGATCCTGCCCCAACCTGAGGCCCACTTCGCATTCCACACCGGGGTTCAGGAAATCCGCGAAGCGAACCACTGCCGGCGTATTGCGTAGCCCTTCCTTCGGCACGAAGCCGCCGGCGGGGCCGGTCAGGCCAAGGATGTTCTGCATTTGCTTCGTGGTGGCGCCGATCTTGAAGCCGGCCGGCGGCACGGCGCCAAGCTTGGTCGCGACCTTGTATTGCAGCTTATAGCCTTCCGCCGGGGTCGCGGGGGCAGCGGCGCCCAAGGGTGCCAGAATTTGCTTCGCGCGGCGTGTGGCAAGGATGTGTTCGGCGGTGTCCTGGCTCATGGCAGTTTCCCTATTCTTGTGTCAGCGCGGCCCCTGGGCGCGGCCGGGGGTCCATACTGCGTCAGGCTTGGCCCAAAGCGACGCATCGCGCAATTCCCGCGCTAGCCCCGCCGCCATGGCTTCGAAAATCGCCTTGCCCTTTTCTGGCGTGGCCGCGCGGGCATCGCCAAGCACACCGGTCACGGGCGCGCGTTCGGCGAATGACCAGAAGCGGAGCAGCGCTTGGCCAGCGGCTTCGAAATTCCCCGGTGAGACGGAATTGGCAATCTGATCCATCCGCACCTGGGAAGGATCAAGATGCAGCCAAAGGCTGGTTTCGCCTTCGCAGGCGTGCTGGATGCCCGGCTGCGCCGTAAGCACCGCGGCAATTTCCTTGGGTGCGACGCGGGTGATGGAGGTGGTCAGCACCGGCACGCCGAATTCATGCGCCATTTCACGAGATGCAACGGCCAAGGGTTCGGCATTGCCCCCATGGGAATTGAACAGCATCAGCCGCGAAAACCCATCCGCGAGCAGGGAGCGCATCACGCAACGCAGCACACCGGCAAAGGTCGCGTAATCCAGGCTGATCGTGCCGCCAAAGGGGAAGTGATGTTCAGACAGGCCCATCCACATGGGCGGCAGCACCACGGCCGGCAGATCGGCGCAAAGCTCGGCCGCGCGAATGGCGACCGAATGGCCGATGAAACTATCTGTCCAGACCGGCAAATGCGGCCCATGCTGTTCCAGCGCGGCCACGGGCAGGATCACCACTGCATTGCGTTCAGCCAGCGCGCGCAATTCTGGCGCTGTCATGCGTTCCCAACGGGTTTCGGTCATGGCGTCAGCCCCTTCCCATGGCGTAGAATTCGTCATTCGGGCGCAGATTGGTCACATTCGCCAAACGGTTGGACATGCCGAAGAAGGCAGCGATGGCGGCGATGTCCCAAATGGCTTCATCATCAAAGCCCGCAGCGCGCAAAGCCTCATGATCCGCATCATTCACCTCATTGGCGCGGTCAGTCACTTTAAGCGCGAATTCCAGCATGGCCTTCTGCTTCGGCGTGATATCGGCCTTGCGCCAATTGGCGGCGATCTGGTCCGCGA
>VGDL01000096.1 GCA_016869735.1 Alphaproteobacteria bacterium | reverse complement strand
CCTGGCGGGACAGCGGGCTTCACCTCGCGCGCAAATTCGTGGACTACGAAGCAGGCATTCATTGGCCGCAAGTTCAGATGCAATCCGGCACCACTGGGATCAATACGATCCGTATTTATAACCCAGTGAAGCAGGGGATGGATCAGGATCCTTCCGGTGCCTTCATCCGCGCCCATGTGCCGGAATTGCGCGCTGTGCCGGATTCTTTCATACATGAACCGTGGCATTGGCCCGGGGCCGTACGGCTGCGCTACCCGAAACCGATTGTGGATAACGCCGCCGCTGCCAAGGCGGCCCGAGAAACTCTTTACGGGCTTCGAAAGGCTGACGAATATCGATCGCACACCGCAAATATTGCAGATAAGCATGGCAGCCGAAAGGCTGGCCTGCGCATGACAGGCAGGAAAGCCAAGCCGAGCACAAAAGTAAAAACTCAAACACAACTCAAACTGAATTTATGATTGTGTGGCGCGCACCAACTAATCGCGTATCATTGTCAATATAGGGTGAAAATACGCTGGGCGGATCGTGCGTCATCCGGGCCATGCCCTCAGTCTACGCATCAGCAAGGCGTTGTTCCAGCCCCGGCAGAAAGACTTCGCATACAACCATCGGAGCGTCCTGCATCTCAAATCGGCAGCGTCGTGCCGAAAAGCTGGCGGCGATTTCACCCTCTTGAGCAAGAGTAAAAAGCGGGTGGTTGGGGCCAACCGATGCGAATTCAAGTGCATTTCGAACCAGATCGACTCCGCTCGAGAATAAAGTCAGGCCAAGCGAGTTACTGCCGCGGTTCAGAATTGGATACCATGTCTTGCAGGCGCGGCGGCAGAAGCTTCGCGCCATCACCACGCGCTGACCCCCAAGCGATAGCGCTACATGCCTGCTGGTAATTGCATCTCCCGGTCCAATACCGACCAAGTGCGCCTCGTCAGGAGCCGCGACATCGTCTCTAAAGCGTAGAAGCGTCACTGTAAACTCATGTTTCGTTGCGATCAGGCGATCAGTAAGGGACCCTGGCTCCGTAAGGCATCCGAAGGTGCCGGGACGCTCTGGCGGTGGATGCTGGTTCCAGGTTAGGTTCCCAGGGTAAGAAGCAAGCATTCGGATCCTTTCTAGCCGCTTTCAAGGCACGGTCTTGCCTGCCATCCCTTACAAGGAAAATCGGCATCTATCATATATACATCAGGCTTTTTGGACTGCCGATACACGCAGCCGCTTCTCCCACCGCATGCCATTTTCAGTGGCATCTTCATCAAAGTGAGCATCAAGAACACCGCCCTCCACGTAGGGTATCTCGCGTGACGGGCTCCCCTGAATGTATCCACTCAGATGGCTATTACTGTGCTTTGATGGTGATGGTCGAGGTTATGGCAACGGGGATGGGGCATACCTCCATCCCCTTTGACTTCCGATCTCGGCGGGGCTGAGCCCGTCCAGTTGCGAGTGCTGCCCGGTGATGTTGAAGCCCTACCGCCAAATGGGTGGCCATGGCGTGCTGTTCAATCTGGTGCTGTCGGCAGTGTTCTAATTGGCACTCTTCGCGCACCTCAGCACCCTGAACAAAGCACCATTTCATCGAACGTCGGCCACAGGACATCAGGCGCATACTGCGCTAGTCACTCTACCCTAGAGCAGCGCCGCGACGTCCCGCGACAGCGTTTCGGGTTTCGCCGTCGGCGCAAAGCGGGCGCGAACCAGGCCCGACTTGTCCACGAGGAATTTGGTGAAATTCCACTTGATGCTGCTGCCCAGAAGCCCGCCCTTCTGCTGCTTCAGCCAGACGTAGAGCGGATGCGCGCCCGGCCCATTCACCTCGATCTTGGCGAAAAGCGGAAACGTCACGCCGTAGCTCCGGTCGCAAAAGCTGGCGATCTCCTGGTCAGACCCCGGCTCCTGCCGGCCGAACTGGTCGCAGGGGAAGGCCAGCACAGAAAAGCCGCGTGGCGCGTATTCCGCGTGCAGCGCCTGCAGTCCCTTATATTGCGGTGTGAAGCCGCATTTGGACGCAACATTGACGATGAGAAGCGCCTGGCCGCGATAGGCTGCGAGGCTCTGTTCCTCGCCTGTGCCGAGTTTAGCCGTGAAGTCATGCAGCACCATTCAGCACTCCCTTCTGTGTTGGTTTGCGCGCGCTCGCCAGTACGTAGTCGAAGGCGCCGTACACCGTGCGTGCATCAAAGTTTAGAAGTAACCGATAAGGCAGCCGGCCAGCCAGCGGAAGCCTCGCGAACAGCGCGCGATCGTGGCCCAGCGCGCGATGCCAGCCGGGGAAGACATGCTCCCCAATCGGCGTCACATCAACTGTCTCAAAGCCAGCTGCGCGCAACTTCGCCGTATAGGGCGCGCGCTGGTCAGCATTCGCTGCCGGCACCGCAAATTTCTGTGCGAATTGGTTCCAGTTGAAATCCTGCACCCGCTGGCGCCACCCATCGGGCTCGGGCGCGGCGCGAATCACATCGGCCAACACCAGTCGCCCGCCAGGCCGCAACACGCGAAAGGCCTCGGCCAGAAAATCCTCGCGGGTATGGAAATGGAAGGCGCATTCCACCGCGGTGACGATATCGCAGCACGCATCGGGTAGCGGCATGGCGGTGGCAGAGCCCTCAATCAGCGTAATGTGTTCCGCCAAACCCCGCCGCTGCACACGCTGCCGCGCAAGGCGTACCTGCACCGGTGTCACGTTCAGCCCGGTGATGTGGCGTGGCGCGAAACGCTCCATCCACAGTATATCCTGGTCGGCAAAACCGAAGCCGACATCAACGACATCGTCATCCGGCCCCATCGCCGCCGCCTCCGCGACCAGCGTAGCCAAGGCTTCACATGCTTCGTCAATGGTACGCGCGGTCTTCCAGTAGCCAAGGTTGAGGTAAAGCCCGTTCGCGGTGAAGGCACGTGTCGCCAGCAAACCATAAAGATCGCGCGCCGCCAGGCGTTGGAAGGGCGTATATGCCCAGGCTGCTAGCCGGACCGCATCCCCGAGACTTGGCCGAGGGCGGGTTGCGCCAGGGTTGGTTTCTAACATCGGAGCTGCCTCTACGTATTATTCCAAATGGGTGCTCAGTCCGGCACGGTCGCACGCGGCAGGCCAAGCGAAGGTATCACATCGCGTTACGCAGCGCCGAGGCGCGGGAGTTGCTTACCCGGGATGGTGCCAGACTCCAACATAGGGGCTACGGCGGCCGGATTGATTTTCTCCGCTGCCGCCACCTGACACCGCCTGTCGTGAGGGTCAGACTCAGGCGACGGCTAGTTTGTCAACGGGCTGCTAGTTCCGCCGGAAACGTTGTCCAGCCCCCTTTTTATGTACCAGTGATTTGTGGGTTTACTAAGCATGTTTCGGGGGCCGGCGGCCGCATTCCGAGGGCGTGGTGGGGCCGGATATGGTTATATTGGTTGAGCCATTGATTGATGATGGCCTGGGCCTGGCGGGTGGTGCTGACCTGCCCCCCAAGCGTCCCTCATTCATTCCGCCAAAAGCTTCTTTAGCTTGGCGTTCTCCTCCTCCAGCGTGCGAAGCCGCTTGGCCTCCGTCACTTCAAGGCCGCCAAACTTGGCCTTCCACTTGTAGAATGTCGCCTCGCTGATCCCGTGACGACGACAAACATCCGCCGTCACCGCACCCGCTTCCTGTTCCTTCAAAATCCCGATGATCTGCTCATCGCCCACAGGCGCCAACGCCGGACATGCCGAACGATTGCTTCGTTAAATCAGCACCATACCTATATCAATACCGGCAAGGGGGGTATTGTCGAAAGTGATGCTCACACCCAGATAAAAGAACACAGCTTCGCCATTCGTTTCCCTAAAATAATTGAAAACGTCCGAGGATCGGGTGAAGCCAAAATTTTCAAAACGCAGCATGTCCCAATCATCAAGGCCATAGACAGTGTCACTACCGTCCTCATCGGCGTCAA
>VGDL01000095.1 GCA_016869735.1 Alphaproteobacteria bacterium | reverse complement strand
TCACCGGGGCGGCGGCATGAGCTTCGATAACGTGCTCCCCCCTTCCTATGCCAAGCGCCTGGAACTCAATGATGAGGTGCATGCGCGCCCACCGGAGATATTGTTTTCTCCGTGCCGGGTCTCGCAAATCGCGCTGCTGCCGGCGGCGGATGAGGCGCGCGATGCTTCTTGGGCCGCGCTTTCTGCGCTGGCGCAGCGCTTTTCGATTCCACCGCCAGCGCCAGGGGCCAATCATTACAGCGCGGATTTCGGACCCTTTCGCCTGAAATGGGAAAGGCATGGCGAGTTCAGCCGTTTCATGGTGGTGGTTGCAGGGGCCGAACCTGAACCATTTTCCGCAGCCGCCATCCACGCATTGCCGGTGGATTGGCTCAAGGCGCTCCCCGGCCAGGTGATTGCGGCGGCGCATGTCACGCTGCTTTCTTCCAAGGATGTGCCCCTTGCCATCAGCGAAATCTCGCGGCGGTATTTTCGTGACCATATGCTGGTGGGTGGTCCGCTCGCCGGCGGGCAGGCGCATGCCTTTACTGATTTTCGCATCCAGGATGATGGGTTCAGCCGTTTCCTGATTTATGATGGCGGCATGTCGCCCTATCAGGCGGGCCGACTTTCGCAGCGCCTGCTGGAGATGGAAACCTATCGCATCATGGCACTGCTGGCGCTGCCTGTCGCGCAGGAAGTCGCACCGCAGATCGGCGCGCATGAACGCGAATTGGCGGAAATCAGTGCGGCGCTTGTTGAGGCGCAGGAAGCTGATGAACCGCTACTGCTGCAACGCCTGACGCGCATGGCCGCCGAAGCGGAAAGCCGCGAATCGCGCCATCGTTTCCGCTTCTCCGCCGCTGCCGCCTATTACGAATTGGTACGCAACCGCATTCAGGAATTGCGCGAAACCCGCATGGAAGGCATGCAGACCTTCGGCGAATTCACCGAACGCCGTCTGGCGCCGGCCATGAATACCTGCCAGGCCGTGGCCACACGGCAGGAAATGCTGTCCCAACGCGTGGCGCGTGCGACGCAGCTTCTCTCGACGCGCGTAGATATCACGCGCGAGCGGCAAAACCAGGCCCTGCTCGCTTCCATGGAACGGCGTGCGCGTCAGCAGGTCCGGCTGCAACAAGCGGTGGAAGGTTTTTCGATTGCTGCCATCACCTATTATGTGGTTGGGCTGGTGGCCTATCTCGCCAAGGGTTTGGTCACATCGGGCGTTTCGCTGCATGAGGAAATCGTCACCAGCGTTGCCATCCCGATTGTCGCAGTTGGCGTGGCGCTTGGGGCGCGACGCTTTCGCCGCCGGATGGCCAAGAATGATTGAAGCAAAGAAAATACGGGGATGCGCATGTCCGGATTAAACGGCATTTCGGCTGAGGATCTCGCCGCCTGCAACAAGCTATTGGCGGGCGGTTCAAAAAGCTTTCGCGCCGCATCCTTTCTTTTGCCGCGCCGCATCGCAGCCCCCGCCGCCGCGCTTTACGCCTTTTGTCGCGTAGCCGATGACGCGATTGACATGAGCGACGATCCGGCGGCCTCACTGGCACTGCTGCATCAACGCCTTGATGGCGCCTATGCCGCGCGCCCCTGGGATCATGTGGCGGATCGCGCTTTTGCGGCCGTGGTTGCGCAATATGGCGTGCCGCGCGCCTTGCCGGCGGCCTTGCTCGAAGGCTTCGCCTGGGATGCGGAAGGCCGCTTTTATGAGGATATCGCCGCGCTGGAAGCCTATGCCGCGCGCGTCGCCGCGACCGTTGGCGCGATGATGACATTGTTGATGGGCGTGCGTTCGCCGGAAGCGATTGCACGCGCCTGTGATCTTGGCCTTGCCATGCAGCTTACCAATATCGCCCGTGATGTGGGCGAAGATGCCAAAGCCGGGCGCGTTTATCTGCCGCTGAATTGGCTGGCCGAGGAAGGGCTTTCGGCAGAAGGGCTGATCGCCAATCCTGCCTTTTCGCCCGCCCTTGGCCGCGTGGTGGCGCGGCTTTTGGGGGCAGCGGAAGCGCATTATCGCCGCGCCTGGCCCGGCATTGCGCTGCTGCCTTGGGATTGCCGCCCAGGCATCGGCGCCGCCCGTCTGGTCTATGCGGAAATCGGCCGAGAGGTGGAACGCCAGGGGCTTGATTCGGTTTCTCGTCGCGCGGTGGTTTCGGGGCGGCGTAAGGCTTGGCTTTTGGCACGTGCGGCTGGTGCGCTCGCCGCACAGCAGGACGGCGCGGATGAAGCACCATCCCCGGCCACGCGCTTTCTGGTGGATGCGGTGCGCACTGCCCCTGCGCTGGAAGGCCCGCCGCTTGGTGCCGGCTATGGCGAAAGGCTGGTTTGGGCCTTGGAATTGATGGACCAGATGGACCGCGAAACCCGTTTTGCCGCGCGGGCGTGAAAAGCCTTGACATTAGTGTCAAGAAGACACGACAATAAAAATCGTCTAAGACAACATACACAGGGCTGCCGCGATCCGCTCGCGCCACCCCTCGGGAGGTCCCGCATGGACGCCTTGGCCCGTATTGAGAGCAGCCTCGCAGACGCGGTGCTCTCCGCCGAGGCGAGCGGTGCCCCGCCCCGCCTTGCCGCCGCGATGCGTCACGCGGTTTTCCCGAAAGGGGCGCGCATCCGCCCACGCCTGACGCTTGCTGTTGCCGCGGCCTGTGGCGATGACCAGCCAAGGCTCGCCAGCGCTGCCGCCGCCGCGATTGAACTGCTGCATTGCGCCAGCCTGGTGCATGATGACCTGCCCTGCTTTGACGATGCCGACACGCGCCGTGGCCGGCCTTCCGTGCATCGCGCCTATGGTGAGCCGCTGGCCGTGCTCGCGGGGGATGGGCTGATTGTGCTGGCATTTCAGACTGTTGCGCGCGCCGGCTGCGCTGCGCCGGAACGGCTTGGCCCGGTGATCAATGCGATTGGCGATGGGGTGGGCGTGCCCTTTGGCATAGTCGCCGGTCAGGCATGGGAATGTGAACCGCGCGCCGATCTTTCCGAATATCAGCGGCAAAAGACCGGGGCGCTTTTCGCCGCTGCCTCCGTTGCCGGTGCTGCCGCTGCGGGTGTTGCCGATGCCGAAGCCTGGCGCTTGCTGGGGGATCGCCTCGGTGAGGCGTTCCAGGTCGCTGATGATTTGCGCGATGCCGTGGAAGATGAAGCGAGCATCGGCAAGCCTGTCGGGCGCGACCAGGCTTTGGGGCGGCCATCAGCCGTGTTGCAATTGGGTTTGGATGGCGCGGTGGCGCGGCTGAAAACGCTGGCCAATGCGGCGGTGGAGGCGATTCCCGCTTGCCCAGGCCGCACCCTGTTGCGCGCCGCCATGTTGGAAGAAGTGGGCCGGCTTTTGCCGCGCAAGCTGGCCGTGGCCTGAACCATGGCGCGGGCCATGCCGCTGCCCCCGCAAAGGGCGGATCGGGAAGGGGGGGCATCCTGGGCGGATCGCTACACCGCTTGGCGCGAATCCCTCACGGCGCGCCCAAGTTTCCGTGCCTGGGCCGCGCGTTTTCCGCTGACCCGCCCGCTGGCACGCCGCCGCGCGCGGGAATTGTTCGATCTCTGCGCTGGCTTTGTCTATTCGCAAGTGCTGGCCGCTTGTGTGCGGCTGAAGCTGTTTGAAGCGCTGCATGAAGCCCCGGCGGAAGAGCATAAGCTGGCTGTGCGACTCGGGCTGGCGCCTGAAGCGATGAATCGCCTGTTGGTGGCAGCCGAATCGCTCCGGCTCGTGCGTCGGCGTGCAGATGGCGCCTGGGCGCTGGGCGAATTGGGCGCGGCCATGATCGGCAATCCCGGCATCGCCGCCATGGTGGAACACCATGCCATGCTCTACGCCGATCTGGCGGATCCAGTGGCCTTGCTCCGCCGCGAAAGGGGCGGCACGGCGCTGGCGCAATATTGGGCCTATGCTGGCGCGGCCCGGCCCGATGCCCTGCCGGGCGA
>VGDL01000094.1 GCA_016869735.1 Alphaproteobacteria bacterium | reverse complement strand
GATGTGCAGGGGCTGACCACGGCCTTCATGACCGGGCGCGGTGAGATCACCGCGATTGAGGATGTTTCCTTCTCCCTCAGGGAAGGAGAAATCCTGGGTATTGTTGGCGAAAGCGGTAGCGGCAAAAGTGTAACCGCGCTCACGATTATGGGACTGCTTCCAAGGCCTCCGGCGCGCATCGCCGCCGGCAGCGTGAAGTTCCAAGGCCAGGAGCTTACAGGGCTTTCATCCAGGGAGATGCAGCGCATTCGCGGCCCCGGCATTGCCATGATTTTCCAGGAACCCATGACATCGCTGAACCCAGTGTTTTCCATCGGCGATCAGATCATGGAAACCATCCGGGCGCATGAAACCCTACCCGCCGCAGCCTTGCGCAAGCGCGCCATTGAAATGTTGGACAAGGTCGGCATTCCATCCGCAGCGCGGCGGCTGGATGATTACCCGCACCAGATGTCGGGCGGGCAACGCCAGCGCGTCATGATCGCGATTGCGCTTGCCTGCAACCCGAAGCTGCTGATCGCCGATGAACCCACAACGGCGCTGGATGTGACCATCCAGGCGCAAATCCTCGATCTGCTCATGGATTTGCGCGACGAATTCCGCATGGCCATCATGATCATCACGCACAATATGGGCGTGATCGCGGAAACGGCGGATCGCGTGCTGGTGATGTATGCGGGGCGTGTGATTGAGGAAGCGCCCGTAGCGCGGATTTTTGATCACCCCGTGCACCCCTATACGCGCGGCTTGCTGGAATGCGTGCCATCCATCACGGAAGACCGCGCGCGGCTGATTGCCATTCCGGGCACCCTGCCCGATCCGGCGCGCCGCCCGCCGGGCTGCCGCTATAGTGCACGTTGCCGGCATGCCCAGCCTTCTTGCAGCGAAGCCTTGCCGCCTTTGATCCTTGAAGAAGCCGATCACTGGGCCGCGTGCCTCCGCGCCAAGGAACTGGCTGCGCCATGACCGAACCCCTGATCAGCGCGCAAAACCTGGCCAAGCATTTCGATGTTGGCAGTGTTGGTTTTTTTGGCCTTGGCCGGCCGAGCAAGCTGCGCGCGGTGGATGATGTCGCACTCAGCATCATGCCGGGCGAAACGCTGGGGCTGGTGGGCGAATCCGGCTGCGGCAAATCCACATTGGGGCGACTGTTGATCCGCCTGCTTGATCCAACCGCGGGCAGTATTCGCTTTCAGGGCCAGGAAATCACTGGGCTTGGCCGCGCGGCGATGCGTGAATTTCGTCGGTCCATGCAAATCATTTTCCAAGATCCCTATGGCGCGCTCAACCCACGCATGGCGGTTGAGGATATCATCGCTGAACCGCTGGTGATCCATGGCGCGAAGCACGACACTGAAACACGCCAGCAGGTCACTGAAATGCTGGATCGCGTGGGCCTGCCGCGCCGCGCACTGGATCGCTTTCCGCATGAATTTTCGGGCGGTCAGCGCCAGCGCATCGGCATTGCCCGTGCGCTGATCCTGAAGCCGCGCTTTGTTGTGTGTGATGAAGCTGTCTCGGCGCTTGATGTTTCGGTCCAGGCGCAGATTGTCAATCTGTTGCAGGATTTGCAGCGCGATATGGGGCTGACCTATCTGTTCATCGCGCATGATCTTTCAGTCGTGCGGCATATTTCTGATCGTGTCGCGGTAATGTATCTTGGTAAGGTGGTGGAACTTGCCGAGAAACGCGTGATCTACGCGGCCCCGCAACACCCCTACACGCGCGCGCTGATCGCTGCTGTGCCGGCACCGCATCCCTCGCAAAGGTCGCGCGGCAAGCGCGAACATATTGCAGGTGATATTCCAAGTGCACTGAATCCGCCTTCCGGTTGCCGCTTTCACACGCGCTGCCCGCATGTCATGCCGATTTGCCGGGAAGTCGCGCCCGCACTTGCTGAAACTCAACCAGGGCATCAAGTGGCCTGCCATTTGATGACCCAAGCCTGAATAGGGAAAACGCCATGGCTGACGCGCCACGCAAATCGCGCCTTGTTTCCGAAGTTGATTTCAACAAGGACGGCAAGCAAACTGGTTTCATCAGGCTGTTCCATTCCACCCATGACAGCGCCTATGGCTTCCTGCCGATCCCGATTGTGGTGGTGAAGAATGGCGAAGGCCCGACCGCGCTTTTCACTTCCGGCAATCATGGTGATGAATATGAAGGCCAGGTGGCGCTGACCAATCTGGCGAAGTCGCTTGATCCTTCGCGCATTAAGGGGCGCGTAATCATTTTGACCATGGCGAATTATCCGGCAGCCCTTGTGGGGCGGCGCGTTTCACCAATTGATGATCTGAACCTGAACCGGATTTTTCCGGGTGATCCGGACGGCACGGTCACACGGCAAATCGCGCACTACATAGACAGCGAATTGATCCCGCTCGCAGATTTTGTGATGGATTTGCACTCAGGTGGGTCATCGCTGAATTACGTGCCTTGCGCGCTGGCAACTCAATCCAATGACCCCGCGCTGTTCCAGAAGCAACTGGCGGCGCTACGCGCTTTTGGGGCGCCCTTCACCTATATCCAAGGCGGCGCGCAAGGTCAGGGCGGCAATCAAACGCTTGGCAGCGGCGCGGAACGGCGCGGGAAGATCGCGCTTGGCAGCGAATTGGGCGGCTGCGGCACAGTCAATCCTGCAGGCCTCGCCATTGCGGAACGCGGTGTGCGCAATGTGCTGGTGCATCTTGGCATTCTGCCGAAATCAGACTGGGTTGAACCGCCCTCCCCCACTCGGTTTTTGGATGTGCGTGGACAGGATTACTATGTCTATGCGCCAGAAAATGGCGTGTTTGAGCCGTTGGTGGCGCTTGGTGATACAGTCGCCATCGGCACGCCGGCCGCGCGGATACATTTCACCGAAACGCCCTGGCTGCCGCCAGTGGAACTCACCTTCAAGGCCGCAGGTATTGTCATGTGCCAGCGCATACCGGCACGCACCAAGCGCGGCGATTGCCTGTTCCATTTGGCGAGCGACCTCAAGATCGCTTAGCAAGGCAAACCATAGAAATGCCGCGATGCTAGCCTAAGAAACTATCATCACGCATAGAAAGCCTTTGCTTTCCCCGAGCTGCATGAGGAACCTTCCATGTCGAAGCGCAGAATGTCTCTATTCGCATCATTCCTTGGATTTCTCTTGCTTGGCCTGTCTGCCTGCGCCCCCGCGACAAACTCCACCGTGGATCGGCGCATGCTTGGCGCACAAGGAACAGTCTACTGGGGCACCATCATCGCCGCGCGTCCTGTGGCGGTAAGCGGAACGCGCAGCGGTATTGGCCCCGTTGCAGGTGCGGTTGGCGGGGGCGTCTTAGGCAGCACCATTGGCGGCGACTGGCGCGGACGCACAGTGGGTGGCGTGGTTGGCGCACTTGCAGGTGGCGTCTTAGGCGGCGCCATTGAGGAAAGCGCTACACGTGGCGATGCCTTTGAATTCATTATCCGGCCGGATTTTGGCGGCGAAAGAGTGATCTCCCAAACCAATGAACTTGGCCTTCAGGTGGGCGAACGTGTGATCATCACTGAAACGGATATAGCGCGCATCTCACGTGCACCTGCGGGCACCGCCGCCGCCCGCCCCTAGTGCTTTTATGATTTTCCTGTCGCGCCACACTTGCCAAATGTTTGCGGTGCCGTGCCTTCAGAAATGCCAGAAACTTCCATTTCCCTGCAAATGCTCTAGTATTTTGGGCGATGAAAAAAGGTCTGCAGATTGCGTCCTCAAGATTACTTTTCCTCCTAGACGGAAGGTTGCTGGGCTGAACGGCCTGCGGAGATCGAAAAATGGATATAATCATCAGGGGCAATCATGTCGTCACGCCCCATGCCATTGGCCCGGCGGAAATCGGCATCTCGGGCAAAAAAATCGTCGCCATTGCCGCGCCCGGCAGCCTGCATGTTCCGCCATCTGCGCGCGTGGTGGAAGCGGGCGACAGCATCGTCATGCCGGGCGGGATTGATCCGCACACTCATTGCCTTTGGCCTATCCCTGGGCCGGATGGGAAGCTTGAACAAACCCAGGGCGCTTCGGTCGTCGGCAAAGCCGCACTTTACGGCGGCACCACGAGCATTCTGGATTTTGTGCGCTGGACACATGGCAAGACCATTGAAGGCGCCATCGCCGAACG
>VGDL01000093.1 GCA_016869735.1 Alphaproteobacteria bacterium | reverse complement strand
GCAGGTTTGGCTTCGCAGCCGTGCTGGCGCCCCAAGGGCCAGAGGGCGCACCAGCAACAGGCGCATTGCCACTCATCCGCTCAACAAAGGCGGTAATGATCCGCTTTTCATCTTCCGTCATGGTGAAGTCCTTCTCCCGACATTTTGGCAATCTCAAGCCGCGTGGAATCACGTGGCGGCTCAGGAAATGCCATCAAACAAAGGTTTAAGGCGCATCCCGTGAACGAAGCTGCACGACACCCGCCCTAATGGCGCCAGCGGATTCGCGCCCGCCTGGCTGCACGCGGAGGACATGGTCCAAGGGCTTTGCACTTTCAAGCGGTTCGGTTGCGCTTCATCAAACTGCAACCTGGCTGCTGCGCGGCGATACCAAGCGTGACAAGCCGCAGCCGCACTGCCTGACTTCATGCCGATGTCGTGCCCTCATAAAACGCCGCCGCCCCCTGGCACTCAGCTTCAGAGAGTGCCAGATTGCGGGACGATGACAGCCACGGGGTTGAACAGGGTGTTGAGGGCATGATCCGCTACGAATTGCGCTGCGATCAGGCGCATGAATTCGATGGCTGGTTCAAGGATAGCGCGGCTTTCGACAAGCTGGCGCAGGTCGGGCTTGTGGAATGCCCGCATTGCGGCCCGACCAAGGTCGCGAAACGCCTGATGGCGCCCGCCATCCCGAAAAAAGGCCGCCCGGCGCGCAATGCGAAACCAGAGGCGTTGCCCGCGCCGGCGACTGAACCACCCGCGCCACCGCCCAGCCCCCCTGCCCCCGCACTGCCGGCTGCTGCGCTGGCTGCCATGCCGGCGGAACTCCGCGCCATGCTGCAACATATGCGGACCGAGGTCGAAAAGAATTGCGATTATGTCGGCGCCGATTTTGCCGAAGAAGCGCGCAAGATCCATCATGGCGAAGCCGAAGCCCGCGGTATTTTCGGTGAAGCCAGTGAGGATGAGGCCGAGGCCTTGCGCGAAGAAGGGATAGATATTGCGCGCATCCCCTGGGTGCCACCTTCCGATGCCTGATCAAACGCTGCGCTGCGCCGTGTTTGATCTGGATGGCACGCTGGTGGATAGCGCGCCCGATATCCATGCCGCGCTGGATCGGCTGAAGGCGCACCGCCGTCTGCCTGGCTTCGCGCGGGCCGAAGTGGTGGGGATGATCGGCGATGGCGTGCGCGTGTTGTTGGAACGCGCCTATGCCGCGCGCGGCCTTGTGCTGGATCAGGATGGTTTCGCGCATTTCATGGTGGATTACGAAGCCAATGCGGCCGTGCTGACCCGGCCCTTTGATGGCATTCCTGAATTGCTGCGGGGCTTGGGCGATGCCGGCTGGCGGCTTGCGGTCTGCACCAATAAGCCGGAAGCCGCGGCACGGGTGCTGCTTGCCGGGCTTGGCCTTGATGGGCATTTCATGGCGCTTGGCGGCGGCGACAGTTTCCCGATGCGCAAGCCTGATCCGGGGCATTTACGCGCAACACTCGCTGCCGCCGGCGCGGCGCCCGACCAGGCGGTGATGATTGGCGACCACGCCAATGACATGCTGGCCGCGCGCGGGGCTGGCGTGCGCGCGATTTTCGCCGGCTGGGGCTATGGCCCGCGCAGCATGGCGGGGGAAGCGCCAATTGCCGAAGATGTTGGCGCGCTGCGGCAGCTTTTGGGCTGAAGCCCCTTATTTGATGCGCCGCAATTCCATGCGCATGGTGCCGAAAATGGTGCTGGGAAATTCCACCCGGACAGGGATGGGCGGCAGGCGCTGATCCACCTTGGCAAGCCAGGCCATGGCTTGGCGCGGCTGCGTGGCGCGGGTGCGGTCATCGCCATGGCGGACCCCGGCAATCAGGCGGCTTTCCAGCCCGCATTGGAGTGTTTCGACCTGCTGCCCGGCATGGGTAAGCTGTGCGGCGCCGATGGTGCGCGATGACCAATCCAGCCGGCGCCGCCCATCAAAAATCGGCCCTGCCACATCACAGCGGCCGGTTTGGGTGACCATGCGCGACATCAATGCAAAGGCCGAGAGCATATCAATCGTCCCCCGCCGCGCTGGCAGCGGCACGGGTTCATTCGTGGTGCCTTCAGGGGGCTCCATATCCAGCGGCTGGGGCATGCCTTCCCGATAGAGCAACACGGTGCGACGCGCATCGCCGCGCCAATTCCCCTCGGCCTGGTAGCGCTGCGGTGCCACGCCTTCCGCATGCCAGGCGCCTTCCACTTCGGATCGGATTTCATGCTGGGCGAAAAGCCTGCCAATACCGACCGCCCGGCTGACGGAACGCATCCAATAGCCGTCGGGGCGGGTTTCGAATTGGGCGGTGATTTCCACCACGGGGATGCCGGTCTGGGTTACTTGATACACAGCCTCCGCTGCCCTGGCCTCCGAAAACCCGGCAGGCGCCAAGGCCAAAACAAGCAAAAGACAAGGCTTCAGAAGGGGCTTCATGTAACGCAAGACTATCCAAGATGGCGCCAAAAGGGAAACTTTCTGGCGGGTACCACAAGGGCAAATTGCTGTGACCTGAACGGGAGCAAGCCTATCCAATCTTGCCCAGCAAAGCATCACAGCATCAGGCACAGCAAAACCCTTGAAGGCGGGTCAGTGCTGATTTTTCACGTGGCGCGGGCTGCCCTGATCTTTTCAGCAATCGCCAAAATGCGTTCTGCCTTTTGCACTATCGGGTAATCCACAAAGCGACCATCCACCTGGATGGAAGCAAGGCCGCCTGCCTCTGCTTCCGCGAAGGCTTCAACAATGCGCTTGGCGCGGGTGATCTCTGCCTCGGGTGGCGAATAGGCCGCATTGGCGGGGGCAATCTGGTCCGGGTGGATGCAAAGCCTGCCCTGAAAACCAAGCACCGCGCCGCGGGTGCAGGAAGCCTCAAAGGCCGCAGTTTCGCGCAATTCGATGAAGACCGTATCAATCGGCGCCTCAAGCCCCGCAGCGCGGGAGGCGAGGACAAATTCGCTGCGTGCTGGCGCCAATTCATCCTCAGCCAGCGTCCAGGTAATGCCGAGATCGGTCGTGTAATCGCCCGCACCGAAGGCAAGACGCCGCACGCGCCCGGAAGGCAGCGCCGCCGCCGCACGCGCCAGATCGCGCAATGCCACCAAGCCGCGTGCGGTTTCAATAATTGGCATCAGGTCAATGCCGCCAGCGGGCAGGCTGCGTTCGGCTTCCAGATTGCCGATCATCCAATCAACGGCGAGCAATTGTCCGGCATCTTCGAGCTTTGGCAGCACAATGCCATCCAACTTGGCGCCAATCACGGCGTGCAAATCGCCAAAGCAGAATGGCGTATCAAAGGCATTGACGCGCACATAGGCGCGGCATTGGCGCGGCTTTTCCAAAGCCGCGCGCACTGCCCCGCGCGCGGCGGGCTTGGCTGCAATGGCGACCGCATCTTCCAAATCCAGAATGGCGGCATCGGCGCCGACTTGAAGCACCTTTTCCGCCCGGCGCGGATGGTCGCCCGGGGCGAAAAGGAAACTGCGATTGGGGCCGGGTGCGTTCATCTGCTTCTGCCTTACCAGGATGCTTGCGTGACGCCGATCCATAGGCGCCCGACGCCCCCATGGCCAGAGCTTTACAACCCCGCCAGAGCATGCGGAGATACGGAAAACAGCAAGGAGGAAACATCATGATGGATGCTCTGCCCGGCACCCTGGCCCAAGCTGATGTGCAAAGCCAAGCGCCGATTTCCACCCAATTGGCGGGTTTTGCCGCACAACTCCGCGCCGAAGACATCCCGGCTGATGTCATCGAACAAGCCAAGCGCCATATGCTGGATTGCCTTGGCATCGCGTTGGCCTCAACCAGTTTTGATTTCGCCCATCGGACGGCAAATGCGCTGCAGAGCCTGGCCGGCGCCGGCGCGCATCCCGTGATTGGCTATGCCATGCGCCTGCCGCTGCGTGATGCCGTCATGCTGAACGGCACGCTGATGCATGGGCTTGATTTTGACGACACTCATTCGGACGCCGTGGTGCATGGCTCGGCCAGCGCGGTGCCGACCGCGCTTGGTATGGCGCGCGAACATGGCGGCAGCGGCATGGAAGCCTTGCTTGCCTATATCATTGGCATTGAAGCGTCATCACGCATTGGTGCGGCCGCACAGGGTGCCTTTCACCAGCTTGGCTTTCACCCAACCGGCATGGTGGGCGCCTTTGGCGCATCGCTCACTGCCGGGCGCTTGGCGGGGGCGACGGCCGCGCAAATGGCGGCAGCGCAGGGCG
>VGDL01000092.1 GCA_016869735.1 Alphaproteobacteria bacterium | reverse complement strand
GCCTTGGGCCGGGCGAAAGCAGGTTCTATCGGAAGGGGTGATTGCGTAGCTTTCGCAGTTGCTCACTAAGTGGGCGGTGGATGGCGAAGCGGCGCGGCCTTTGGCGTCGGCTTCATTCCGAAGGTCCTTCAGCCCCGCCTGAGCCCTCGCACCACCAACCAAGCCCCCACCGCCATCATCGGCAGTGAAAGCAATTGTCCCATGGTCGCGCCGGCGAATAGGAAGCCCAGATGCGCGTCTGGCTGGCGGAAGAATTCGCCAATGAAGCGCGCCACGCCATAGCCGGCCAGGAATACGCCTGAAAGTACGCCGGCGCGCGCGCGCACCGCGGGTTGATAGACAAGCAACATCAGCAGGATGAACAGGCTCAACCCTTCAAGCCCGGCCTGGTAAAGCTGCGAAGGGTGGCGCGGATCAGGCCCACCGCCTGGAAAAACCATGGCCCAGGGCACATCACTCACGCGCCCCCATAATTCGCCATTGATGAAATTGGCGATACGCCCAAGGAAAATTCCAATCGGCACCACGCAGACAACGCGATCGGCAAACGCCACCCAATCCAGCCCCTGACGCCGCGTGAAGAAATACAGCGCCAAAATCACCCCAAGCGCGCCGCCATGGAAGGACATGCCGCCCTGCCATAGGTACAGAATCTCCCATGGTGCAGTCAGGAAGATATCGGGGCGATAGAAGATCACATAGCCAAACCGCCCACCCAGAATAATGCCAAGCGTCACCCAGGTGACGAAATCATCCACCTGTTCAGGTGTCGCGACCTTTGGCCCCAGCACCACCAGGCGTCTGGCTAGCCGCCAGCCCAGCACAATCCCGGCGATATAGGCCAAAGCATACCAGCGAATGGCAAAGGGCCCGATTTGCACCAGCACCGGATCAATCATCGGAAAGGGGATGGCGAAGAACATCAGGCGAAGGGATCCTCAGTATGCAGCAGCACATCGCGCAAATAGGAAGTCACACCGGCTTCCAGCGTGATCGGGTTCTCGCGAAAACCAGCCGCGCGCAGGCGTTCCATGCGGGCTTCGGTGAAATATTGGTATTTGCCTTTCAGATCATCCGGCATCGGGATGAAACGAATATCAGGCGCGCGGTCCAAGGCCGCGTAGATGGCGTGCGTCAGGTCAAGGAAACTCCGCGCCTGGCCGCTGCCGATATTGAACAGGCCTGAGGTGCCGGGATTATCATGCAGCCAAAGCATGGCGGCGACGCAATCACCCACATGCACGAAATCGCGCATCTGTTCGCCATCAGCGACACCCGCGCGGTCTGAAGCGAAAAGGGTAGCGGCTTCGCCCCGCATGATCTGCTGAAACTTATGCAGCACCACACTCGCCATGCGGCCCTTGTGGTGTTCATTCGGGCCATAGACATTGAAGAAGCGCAGGCCCGCCCATTGCGGTGGGCGTGCCCGCCCGCGCGTCAGCATCTGCGCCACGCGCCGATCGAAAGCGAGCTTGGACCAGCCATAAAGATTCAAGGGGCGCAGTTTCGAAAGCGCCGCTTCGGAAGCATCATCATCAAAGCCAAGCGCGCCATCGCCGTAAGTCGCGGCGGAGGACGCGTAGATGAATGGCACGCCGCGCTTGGCGCACCAATCCCACAGGCGTTGTGACAGCGTGATGTTCGTGGCCGCCACCAGATCGCCATCGGTTTCCGTGGTGGCGCTGATGGCACCCATATGGAACACCGCTTCGACCGGCGCGCCGGAGGTCAGGAAATCCCAAAGCGCCTCAGGCGGGATCACGCCGGCGATGGTGTGTTTGGCCAGGTTGCGCCATTTCACCCCTTGGCGCAGGCGGTCCACGACCATCACCTCCGCCCCGCGGGCGCAAAGCGCGGCAACTAGGTTGGAGCCGATGAAACCGGCCCCGCCAGTGACAATATGCATGGGCGGGTTTTACAGCCTCGACCTTGAGAGATGTGACTTAAACGTATAGGCCGTGGCTGGATGGACCGGCAAGCAAGGGCCGAAAGGGCAAGGCGATGAAGAATCAGGGTAGCGGGCGCGCGCGCGTGATGGATGATTTGGCCGGCATGGCAGGCGGTGCCTTTTCGGTGCTGACCGGCATCCGCGCGGAGATTGAGGCCATCGCCAAAGCCCAGGCCGAGGCGATTATCCGCCGGCTTGATTTGGTTCGGCGGGAAGAATTGGACGCCGCCATGGATGTGGCCCGCCGCGCCCGTGAACAGGCGGAGGATTTGGCCGCGCGGGTCGCAGCGCTGGAAGCCCGCCCGGCGCCGAAATCTGCCGGGAAATCCTCATCCGGCACTTGAAGACAATATTGTAACCTATTCGCCCTTGCGGCGGGATTCCGCACCTGCGTAATCTCGCCTTGTGGTCGCCAGCCCGATTCGCACACCAGATGTTGGGGTGCAGGCTGGCTGATCGGAAAGGGGGAGTTTCCGATGTCCGCCTCACTACACACTGAAATTGACCGCGTTATCAATCCCTTGGATGTGCTGGAACAGATCATCTCCGGCAATGAATGGGCGTTTGAGCGACGCTCCGATGATGAGATGGCGGCCGAGGTGCCGGGCAAATGGTGCGATTACGGTCTGCATTTTTCCTGGTCCACGGAAATGAGCGCCATGTCCTTCACCTGCGCCTTTGATCTGAAAGTGCCCGCAGCGCAGCGGGACAAGCTTTATGAATTGCTGGCGCTGGCGAATGACCGGCTTTGGATCGGGCATTTCGGCATAGAAGCCGAAGAAGGCGTGCCGATATTCCGCCATTCCGTCTTGCTACGTGGCGCACAGGGCGCTTCTGCCGAAAGCCTGGAAGACATGGTGGATATCGCGCTGACGGAATGTGAGCGCTTCTTCCCCGCCTTCCAATTTGTGCTGTGGGGCGGCAAAAACCCACATGATGCCCTGGCCGCTGCCATGCTGGATTGCGTGGGCGAGGCTTAGTGGCCTGAACGCGCGCGGGTGATTGCCCGCGCTTCATTTCAAAGGCAATCTGGGGGCATGAGCGCAAAACTCCCCCCGATCCTTCTTATTGGCTGCGGCAAAATGGGCGGCGCCATGCTGTCTGGTTGGCTGGAGCAAGGTTTGTCTGACGCCGTGGTGGTGGAACCCCATGCGCCGGCTGTGGCGGCCTTTGCCGGGCGGGTGCGCGTGGTGGCGGATGCTGCCGCCATCCCCGCTGATTTCCGACCAGCAGCGGTGGTAACGGCGATCAAACCCCAGGAAGCGCCGACAAGCCTGCCTGCCTATGCGCGCTTTGCCGGGCAGGGAGCGTTGTTCCTGTCCATCATGGCTGGGCGTTCCATTGCTTCCATGCAGGCGGCGCTTGGCGCAGGCACTGCCGTTGTCCGCGCCATGCCGAATACGCCGGCCGCCATCCGCCAAGGGTTCACGGCCGCCTTTGCCGGGCCTGGGGTGACGCCCGCGCAACGCTCGCTTGCCGATGCGCTGCTGGCCGCGATTGGCGAAGTGGCCTGGGTGGATGAGGAAGACCAGATCAATCCTGTCACGGCAGTATCCGGCGGTGGCCCGGCCTATGTTTTCCTGCTGGCCGAGGTGTTGGAGGCAGCTGCGGTGGAACAGGGCTTGCCGCGTGACCTGGCGCGGCGCATGGCGCGGGCAACGGTCGCGGGTTCTGGCGCGCTGTTGGGGGCGAGTGAGCAGGACGCGGCCGATCTGCGCCGCGCCGTGACCAGCCCGAAAGGCACCACGGAACGCGCGCTTGCCGTTTTGATGGAACCGGATGCCTGGCCCAAGGCGATGTCGCGCGCCATTCAGGCGGCAACGGATCGCGCGCGGGAATTGGCGGGATAGCCAGATGAGCGGGGTCGGTAACTGGGTTCCGCCGTTCCCACTTTCCTTAGGACAATTCTACCCGGACGCCAGCGCGCCGCAGTCGCCCGCCGATGTGGCGGTGGTGATGCCAACGATATTGCGGCCAGTTATCACTCAGGCGGTAGCCTCGGTTTTTGCACAAGACAATGCGGGGCGCGTGCAATTGCTGATTGGCGTGGACAGACCCTCTGGATCCATGGAGCCTTTGGTGCAGCTTCTGTCCCAACGTCCGCCAAACCATTCTGCCATCATCCTGACGTTGCCGTATTCCACTTCAGTCCGACATGGTGGCCCTGGACCAGCCCCCAATTCGACCGGACACCTGGCGTAACCGTGAGGGCCTAGGTGTAAGCCTAGGCATACGCCTATGTCTAAGCCCATTGAGCGTGTTGAAATCATCACCGGCATTCAGCGCCGTCGTCGGTATACTGCCGAGGAGAAGGTCCGGCTGGTCGAACAGACCATGCAGCCTGGCATGACGGTTTCAGCCGTTGCCCGGCTTTATGGTGTCGCCCCAAGCCTGCTGTTTCAGTGGAGGCGCCGCATGAGCGAAAGTGGGCAAGAAGCCGTCATGGCCAATGAGGAGGTCGTTCCCCTGAGC
>VGDL01000091.1 GCA_016869735.1 Alphaproteobacteria bacterium | reverse complement strand
GGCGGCACGGCTGGCTGCGGGTGAGCGCATCATATTGTTCGACACGCGCGAGCCTGATGAATACGCGCGAAGCCACCTTCCGGGCGCGCTGCGCGTTGCGCCGGATGCGCCCGCCAGCGCGATATTGGCCCAATACCGCGCGCTGATGGCTGATGCGACCGTGGTTGTTTATTGCTCGGTCGGGTGGCGTTCGGGTCTGGTGGTGCAGGCCATCCGGCGCGCAGCGAATGATGCGCCGGCCAGGGCGGTCTTCAATCTGCGCGGCGGCATCTTCCGCTGGCATGCCGAAGGGCGCCCCTTGGCATTCGGGCCCGGCGCTTCGGGCGTGCATCCTTTCAGCCGAGATTGGGGGCAATTGCTCAAGCGCCTTGGTTAGCGTGGCGGCATGAAAAATTTCAGGTGATGGCGCGATGCGCGCTCGGCGTATTGATCAGGTGCCCGCCGGCGCATCGTTCAAGGCCCAATCATAGGTATCCTCGGCAATGCTGGTGCGACCGGCGAGGCGCTGGCGGAGCGGCGGGGCGGCGAATTGCCTGAGATGCGCAATCAGCCCTGCCTCATCGCCGCCGAAATCCTCACGAAACCAGGTATAGATTGAGGATATGCGCAAGCGCCCATCCGGCAGAACGGTCACGCCGCGCGGATGATTGACATAGGCGGCGGCAGCGGCATCCAGCTCGGCTTCCAGCGTCGCGGCGCGCCAGACCCTTGGCCATAGATTGGGGCAGCCGATGGAAGCGCAATTGACAGCGTAATGCACGCGCGGATCGCGAAAGAAGGGCCGCATCGTGCCGTGTTCGATATCATCAAGCGACATGCGCTTGCCTTCCACGGTCACAAGCCTTGTCCGCCAAGGGCCGATATAGCCCTTTGGGTCAAAGGGCACACCTGATGAGCGGATGTCGCGAATGGACCGCACCGGGTAGCGTTCCAGCACGACCTTGAGCGTCAGCGCATTATAGAGATTAGCCCAATAGGCAAAGGCTTCGGGCCGCGCCATACGGGAAGGGCTGCGCATTGCGGCCTCAGTAATCCAGGCATCAAGCGCGCGCATATCCTCGGAGGAGGCTTTCAGTGCGGCGTAGCGCACGCGTGTCACGCCATCAGGCGGTTCAATGACATAGCGTGCCAACAAGGCGCCAAGGCTCGCGTCAGGATTGGCAGCGGCGCGTCGGAGCGGCAGCGCAGCGATGGCAAGCGCGCCTAGGGCGCGACGTGTTGGCATGATGAGCCTCCTAGGATTTGGCAAACCGCGCCTTGAGTGGAATGGCCGCGAGTGACAGCACGGCAAGCCCGATCAGGGCGCCCAGTATTTCAGGTGTCAGCACGGAACCGACATCAAAATCACCCCCCTGCGCCAGCACATCGCCAAGCCCCGCGCCGGCCAGGCTGAACACCGCCGTGCCCGGCAGAATGCCAATGGCCGTGGTGATGACGTAGATGGGCAGGCGCACACCCACAAAGGCTGGCACCAGATTGACCAGAAAGAAGGGGAACAGCGGCACGAGGCGCAGCACCAGCAGATAGGAAGCGGCATTGCGGCGAATACCCTCGCCCAAGGCGCGCGCCTTGGGGCCCATGCGGTCCAGCGCATCGGCGCCGAAAATGCGTTGGGCAAACAGGAAGATCAGCGTGGCGCCAATGGTGGCGCCGATGACCGTCAGCGCCGTGCCCAGGATGGCGCCGAACAGAAAACCGCCGGACAGTGTGATAAAGACGGCGCTGGGTACCGAAAACGCGACCGCCACCACATAGAGCAAAACATAGGCGCCGGCAGCGAGCAGCAGATTGGCCGCGACGAAAGCCGCCAGCGCTTCCCGATGCCGCGCCAAAGTCTCCAGCGAAAGCTGATCCGAAAGCCCGGTGGCCCGCAGCATGATCAGGATGGCCACCACGCCAAGCGCCAACCAAAGCCGCCGGTCGCGCAGAAGGTTCCTGAGCTTCATGATGTCTTCCCCCTCACGGCAGCCAGCGCTGCAGTAGCCCAACCAGGCGCCGCGTGCGTGCGCTGAAAAGGCTTGGCGTGTAAAAACTGCCCGCGGCGCGCTTGGAAATCTCCGACATGGTCGGATAGGGCGCGATCATCGAAGCAATAGCGCCGATTTTCGTTTTCTGCTGAATGGCCAGGCCCCAAACGCCAATCATCTCCCCGGCGCGGGGGGCGAGGATCGTGGCGCCCAGAATGCGCCCGCGCGGCCCCAGGATGATTTTTGCAAGCCCTTCGGTGGCGCGTTCCGCCTGGGCGCGGTCATTGCCGGCAAGCGGTTGCAGCAATGTCGCGACATCATGGCCTGCCTCACGCGCGGCTGCCTCCGTCAGGCCGACATGCGCCAATTCCGGATCAGCATAGGTCACCCAGGGTAGCGCCGCATAATCAACCTTGGCGGGCAGGCCAAACAACGCATTCCGGATAACGATGCCAGCGTGATAGCCGGCGATATGGGTGAATTGCGGGCCGCCTGCGACATCGCCAATGGCAAAGATACGCCGATTGCTGCTGCGGAGACGCTGATCAACCATGATGCCGCGCGGCGTGACTTCAATGCCGGCGGCTTCCAGCCCAAGCCCGGCGATATTTGGCTTGCGCCCGGCCGCGACCAGTAGATGCGATCCTTGCACCAGCACAGGCCCAGCACTGCCGCGCAGTTCCAGTTCAACACTTGCGCCAGTATTGCGCGCCGCCACCACCTCAATACCCTCATGCAAGGTAATGCCTTCGCGGATCAGCACATCGCGCAGGATCGTGACTGCTTCAGGCTCATCGCGGGGAAGGATGCCAGCGCGTTCAACCAAAGTGACGCGGGCGCTGAGGCGGCGAAAGGCTTGCGCCATTTCAATCCCGATAGGTCCCCCACCCAACACCAGCAAATGATCAGGCCTTTCCTGCAGACCGAAGATCGTTTCATTGGTGAGGAAGGGGAGATCCCCAAGGCCAGGCACCGGCGGAATGGCAGCGGAAGACCCTGTTGCAACAACAAAACGGCGCGCTCGGATGCGATGGCTGCCGGCCTGGACTTCAGCTGGCCCTGTGAAGCTCGCTGCCGCCTGAATGACAGTGACACCAAGGCCTTCGAAGCGTTCAACACTGTCATGTGGCGCAATCGCGGCAATGACGCCATGCACATGCGCATGAACCTTGGCGAAATCCACCACGGGTTTATGGCTGGCGACGCCGAAAGGATCGGCATGGCGCTGGGCATGGGCCGCATGCGCCGCGGCCAGCAGCGCCTTGGACGGCACGCAGCCGGTATTGAGGCAATCGCCGCCCATAAGGTGCTTTTCAATTAATACGACAGAAGCGCCCATCTGCACGGCACCCGCAGCAACCGAAAGCCCGCCTGATCCTGCGCCGATGATGCAAAGATCCGCGTGCAGAACGCCATCGCGCAGCACAGGCCGGCGCGCGGTAATTCCAGGGGATGACGACGCAGTATTCACGCAATTGAACCTTTCAGAGTTGCAATGCCTTTCGCTGGGTGCTGCGAGAAGGTTACATTCAGACTTCGTTTGGCTGTTCAGGTAATGATTTTTCCGCGACCGCCCAAGCCACCAGCAAGGCACGCGTACACCGCGCCGGGGCACCTTTCACTACCGCATTTGCAAAAGGCGCCTGTCCATCAAACTCGGCCTTCAGGCCCTGAAAATCCTCCGCCTCATCCAAATCATACCATTCATGCAGCACATGCACGGGCAGGCCCATTTGTGCCGCACGCGTGCGGGTGGTTGTGAAGACCGCTGGTGTGCTCCAGGCCATATTGCGGAATAATACCGGGTGAAAGCCCTTCACCCCAATGAGATAATAGCCACCATCCAGCGACGGGCCGAGGACGATGCGATCACCATCGGCATTTAGCGCAGTGATTGCTTCTTCGAGCAGCACGGCTGGCAGGCTTGGGCTGTCGCTATTCATGAAAATAACACTGTTATGCCCGGCCTGGAGAAGCGCGTTCAGACTTGCTTCCAGCACCTGCCCGACATCATCGGCTTCACGCGGGATGAGTGCCCAATCAGGGGTGAGAAGTTCGCGCAGCGCCGCTTCAGTGCCGGCAGGGCTGAACAGGGCATAGCATTGCCGTGAAAGCGTAGCAGGCAATGCGGTCAGGGTTTCCGCGAGGTCACGGATGAAACAGGCAGAAAGCTGCGCCGTTCGCTCTGGTCCAAGCAATGGCCAAAGCCGCGACTTGCCGCGCCCGATGGCAGGGGTTTTGCAGACAAGCGCGATGGCGGTTGTGGGGCTCATGATCCGGGGCGTTGAGTAAGACTCTCCTCATACGTGACATGGGACGCAAAGGTTACGTATTGATGCTCGAAAATCTATATCAAATTCCTTCGGGGGTTTTGCGTCTGACCTGCCCCCCAAGCGTCCCTCATTCATAACGAGAGTCTGACTTGGTGATAGTGCCTGGCACTGTCCTTCGCAAGCGCGCCGGGCGCGGAGCCCCCAAATAGCTCAAGCGCTCGGCGCGCTTCTG
>VGDL01000090.1 GCA_016869735.1 Alphaproteobacteria bacterium | reverse complement strand
TGCCGATTGTGGTCACTGGTCTGGATGAGGATTCACTCTCCCAGAACGGTACAGAAGGCGCCTTGAAGCGTGCTGCTGCAACGCAGGACGCCGAATTGCCGGCAGTGGTAGTGACCGGTTCCATCGCTGAAATGATCGGTGGTGGCGTCACACCGCAGGGCAGCAATCTGCAGCGCTTCATCTGCCGCACGATTGATGAGGATCAGTGGCAGGCTGCTGATCGTGCCATCATGTGGCTCTGGAGCGAATTCGGCTCTCGTGGCCGCAAGCCAAAGCCCCGCACGCGGAAGGAAGGCGAAAAGCCGCGCGTGAATATCATCGGCCCCATCTACGGCACCTTCAACATGCCATCCGACCTGGCTGAGATTCGCCGGCTGGTCGAAGGCATTGGCTGTGAGATCAATCTGGTCTTCCCGCTGGGTAGCCATGTGGAGGACATAGCAAAACTGCCGGATGCGGATGTGAATATCTGCATGTATCGCGAATTTGGTCGCAAGCTGTGCGAGGAGCTGGATCGGCCCTATCTGCAGGCGCCGATTGGGCTTTTCGCGACCACGAATTTTCTCCGCAAGCTCGGTGAATTGACTGGGCTGGACCCTGAGCCCTTCATCGAACGCGAAAAACACACCACGGTGAAGCCGCTTTGGGATTTGTGGCGGAGTGTGACGCAGGATTTCTACGCCTCCGCTTCCTTTGCGGTGGTGGCGACCGATACCTACGCGCGCGGATTGCAGCGCTTCTTGCATGATGAAATGGGCATTCCCTGCGCCTTCGCCTTTTCGCGCAAGGCAGGACAGAAGCCCGATAATACGGCGGTGCGTGATGCGTTGCGCAAGACACCGCCCTTGGTGCTGTTTGGTTCCTATAATGAACGCATGTATGCGGCAGAAATCAAAAGCCGCGCCATGTATATCCCGGCCAGTTTCCCTGGCGCCATTATCCGCCGTGCTACGGGCACGCCCTTCATGGGTTATGCCGGTGCTACCTACATCATCCAGGAATATTGCAACGCGTTGTTTGACGCGTTGTTTCATATCCTGCCGCTCGGCACTGATCTTGATCGCGTTGAACCAACCCCGGTACGCGCTGCCGAACCCTGGGATGCGGCGGCGGTCGCGCTGCTTGATGAACGGGTGGAACAGGAACCCTTCCTGCTCCGCATTTCCGCAGCGAAGCGGCTGCGTGAACAAGTTGAACGCGCCGCGCGCGATGCGGCAGAGCCGCGCGTGACGGCAGAGCGCGTGCAAAAGACTTTGGCGGAGGTCATGGCATGACGCCCCTTCGCCATCACCAATCTTGTCTGCGAACGGACCGCGGTCACCGCTGTCGGCACGTCTCCGATGACAAGAAGGCTTGGGCGGAATTCCGCCTCTGCCGTCCCTGCCGCGCGGGTGGACGCGGTAATGGCCGTGAGGCCAAGTCGGAGGTTTGCTAATGGCCGACACTAGAACGCGCCTGACGGAAGCTCAGGCGAAGGAAGTCCACAACTTGGTGGTCCAGGGATGGGCTTTCTCCGTTTTCGCTTCCATGGGCGCGCATATCCTCGTGTGGTTGTGGCGGCCGCTTGTCTATACCGGACAAGTGGTTCCGCCCGACTGGCGCTTCTTCTGAAGGATGTTCCAGGCTGACGGAAATTCCTTATGCCTGGACGGAAAGAAAGGAGAATGTTCGATATGCATAAAATGTGGATGGTGATTGATGCTCGTCGTGTCGGGTTCCTCGGTGCGGCGGGTGTGATCGCAGTCATGCTGGTGGTCCACTTTGCTGTGTTAAGTTCGCCACGCTACTGCGATCATCTTGGTTGGTGCGCGACGTCGCCAACCTACACCCCTGGCGCGAAGTTGGGTGGTTGAGCACGGGGCGCGGCTTCGGCCGCGCTTCAGCGAATTGGGCGAGGCAGCTGAAACTGCCTCACCCGCACCAAACATCATGAGAGACCGCCAGGCGGGCATAGCCCCCCGTCGGGAGAGGAGCATCAAGCGATGGCGATGTTAAGTTTTGAGCGGAAATACCGCGTCCGCGGCGGAACCCTGATAGGGGGCGACCTATTCGATTTCTGGATAGGGCCTTTCTATGTTGGGTTCTTTGGCGTGACAGCTGCGTTTTTCAGCTTTGTCGGAACCGCTCTGATCCTCTACGGCGCGGCGATTGGCGGGACCTGGAATCCTTGGCTGATCAATATCGCGCCGCCGGATCTGAAATATGGTCTGCGCCTTGCGCCAATGCGCGAAGGCGGGTTGTGGCAGATGATCACCATCTGTGCGATTGGCGCCTTTGTGTCCTGGGCGCTGCGGCAGGCAGAAATCTCGCGCAAGCTTGGCATGGGATATCATATCCCTATCGCCTTCGGCGTCGCGGTTTTTGCGTATATCACGCTGGTCGTGATCCGGCCGGTGCTGATGGGTGCATGGGGACATGGCTTTCCCTACGGCATTTGGAGTCACCTCGATTGGGTGTCCAATGTCGGCTATCAATATCTGCATTTCCACTACAATCCAGCGCATATGATCGCGGTGACCTTCTTCTTCACCACGGTGCTGGCGCTATCGCTGCATGGTGCATTGGTTCTCTCGGCGCTCAATCCGCCGGAAGGTGAACCGGTCAAGACCCCAGAGCATGAGAATACCTTCTTCCGTGACTTCATCGGCTATTCGATCGGCACGCTTGGTATTCACCGGCTTGGTCTTTTCCTGGCGCTGTCAGCCGGTTTCTGGAGTGCGATTTGCATCGTGATCAGTGGTCCTTTCTGGACCCGCGGCTGGCCCGAATGGTGGGGCTGGTGGCTTAACCTGCCGATTTGGCGCTAGGCGAGGGGAGGGAAAAATCCCATGGCCGAATATCAAAATATCTTCACCCGGATTCAGGTGCGCGGACCCGTGCCTTACCCTGGCGTACCGCTGCCCGCGGATAATTCACCGCGCGAAGGAACGCCGCGTGAAGTGCATCTCTTTGGTCGTCTTGGTGATGCACAGATCGGTCCGATCTATCTGGGCTATCTTGGCATTCTCTCGCTGCTCTTTGGCTTCATCGCCTTTGAGATCATCGGGCTCAATATGCTGGCCTCGGTGAATTGGAATATCAGCGAATTCATCCGTCAGCTTTTCTGGTTGGCGCTTGAACCACCACCGCCGGAATATGGCATGCGGATTCCGCCGTTGAACAAGGGTGGCTGGTGGGTCGTGGCGGGCTTCTTCCTGACGCTTTCCATCCTGCTCTGGTGGGTGCGTACCTATCGCCGGGCGCGTCAGCTTGGCATGGGCACGCATGTGGCTTGGGCCTTTGCTGGCGCCATCTGGCTTTACCTGGTGCTGGGCTTCATCCGCCCGCTAGCCATGGGTAGCTGGAGTGAGGCTGTGCCCTTCGGCATCTTCCCGCACCTGGATTGGACAGCAGCGTTTTCGATCCGCTACGGCAACCTATTCTACAACCCCTTCCACGCGCTTTCGATCGTCTTCCTCTATGGCTCGGTGCTGCTGTTTGCGATGCATGCGGCAACCATCCTGGCGCTTGGGCGCTATGGTGGTGAACGCGAAATCGAACAGACTTTGGATCGTGGCACGGCAGCGGAACGCGGTGGTTTGTTCTGGCGCTGGACCATGGGCTTCAACGCCACGTTTGAGAGCATCCACCGCTGGGCCTGGTGGTTTGCCTTCCTTTGCCCTGTCACGGGCGGGATCGGCATTCTTCTGACCGGAACTGTTGTGGACAACTGGTATCTTTGGGCGGTGGATCGGCACTTTGCGCCGGCCTATGTCATGCCTTGGACACCGGCCGTTGATCCTTCCATCGTACAAGGAGCGCCGCGATGAGCAGGTTTTCACTCAGCATCGCTGCCGGGGTGGTGGCGCTGCTTTGCGGGGTGATCTTCGTCACCACCTTCGAACGCCCTCCGGTACTGTCAACGCAGGGTGGCTTCCGTGGCCTTTCGATGGGTGAGGTGGAAAATCCGCGCACCCTGCCTGCTTTGCTTGCCGCAAATCAGGCGCCGGAAGCATCCGAAGCCGCGGATGCAACGGGCCCAAGAGCGCATGAGGCGTATGAGAATGTGCAGGTGCTGCGTGATTTGAGTGAAGCGCAGTTCAACCGCATCATGCTCGCCATGACGGAATGGATCGCGCCCAATCAGGGCTGTGGCTATTGCCACAATGTTGAGAACATGGCGTCTGACGAAGTTTACACCAAGGTCGTCGCCCGGCGCATGTTGCAGATGACGCACAAGATCAATTCGGAATGGGCGACCCATGTCGGCCAGACCGGCGTTACCTGCTACACCTGTCACCGTGGCAATCCGGTGCCGACCATGGTGTGGTCCACGGAACCGAATAGCCGTGCTGGTCTGCAAGCGCCGCGCGGGCAGAATCATCCTGCGGCCTCCGTTGGGTTATCTTCGCTACCGTCCGATCCATTTACGCCCTTCCTTTTGGGTGATCAGCAGATCCGCAATATCAGCACAACCTCGCTGCCAGGTCGGAATAGTCAAAACACCATGTCAACCGAATGGACCTATGCCTTGATGATGCATATGTCCAATTCAATCGGGGTGAATTGCACCTATTGCCATAACAGTCG
>VGDL01000089.1 GCA_016869735.1 Alphaproteobacteria bacterium | reverse complement strand
GCGATGGAACCGGTCACTACCACTGCCGGCAATTCGGCGTCCTGCGTTGCAGCAGCACGCTTCAAGGCGCCTTCTGTACCGTTCTGGGAGAGTGAATCCTCATCCAGACCAGTGACCACAATCGGCAATTCATGCGGTGGCAGGGCATCGGTGTAATGCAGCACCGCCGTCACCGGCAGGTTTTCGCAGCCAACCGGCCCGTCAATCACAACGCGCAGGCCACGCACTGCCGAGAAAGCATAAATCGCCCCCCAGTAGCCGCCGGCGCGATCATGATCGAGAACGAGCATGCTCAGCTCCCCACCGCTTCTTCAGCCTTGGCCTTGGCGGCGCGCAGCTTGCGCTGACGCTCCCGAAAACCAGGGGGATCGCTTGGCTTGTCGCGGAAGCCATAACCCGCACCATCCGGCGTGCCAACACCTTCAAAGAAGGAAACCATGCGCGAAAAACGCTCACGCCCATTGGTCTGCGCCGCCACAATGCCCGCCATGGAAGCGGCACCGGCCGGGCCAAAAAGCGGCCGGGCGGAGACCATATTCGTGAAGTAAAGCGCGGGCGTGCCCATTTCCTTGGCCTTTTGCACCAAGGGTGTTGTGCCAAGCGCCAAATCGGGCCGCGCATCCTTCATCGCGGCGATATCCTGTTCCAGGCTCGCGCGATACTGCACATGGCAACCATGCGCTTCGAGCCATTCGCGATCCGCAGCACTCCATTCCGTGCGCGGTGCGGCGGTGCCGACATAAGGCACTTCAGCGCCGGCTTCGATCAGCAGGCGCGCCACCAGCAATTCCGAACCTTCATAGCCAGAAACCGTAATACGTGCCTTGACCGGGTTGCCGGCAAGCGCACCACGAATGGCAGGTAAGGCACGCGTCTTTGCGGCTTCGATATCGGATGGCTTTACGCCCGCCGCCGCACCAATCGCCGAAAGCCAGGCATCCGTGCCTTCCACACCCACCGGCGCAGAACCCACCACTGGGCGACCCGCCGCGCGGAATTCACGAATGCTTGCGGTATAGAAAGGATGCACTGCCGCAACGGCAACACTATCAAGCGCCGCATAAAGATCACGCCATTCACGCGCCGGGGTTTGCGGCGCAAGCGTCAGCCCCATGGGCTGGATCAACGCACCAATTCCAGGCGGATCAGCGGGGAACAACTCGCCAATCACCGCGATGCTGCGTTGATCCAGTGCGTAATCGCGCGGCCTGGCAACCGGACCTGCCTCAGCCTCATTGCGAGCGTAGCGCAGCATGGCGCCGGCGAGCACATCCTTGGCTTCTGCATGGGTCGGCACGCCAAAGCCCGGCACATCTATGCCAATCACACGTACGCCATTGATCTGCTTCGGCAATAGATCAAGCGGCACACCAGATGCCGTTGGCACACATAGATTGGTGACGATGACAGCGTCATAATCCTCTGGCTTCGCCAGGGCATAGACTGCGTCGCGAATATCTTCAAAAAGCTTGCCAGTGACAAGGGTTTCCGAATTGAACGGCACATAACCCACCGTGCGACGCGCACCATAGAAATGGCTGGTAAAGGTCAGGCCATAAACGCAGCACGCGCTGCCGGAAAGGATCGTCGCCACACGGCGCATGCGCAAACCAACGCGCAAAGACCCGAAGGCCGGGCACATGGATTGCGGCTGGTCATGCGGCCCGCGCGGGTAATCCGCTGCGAGCTTATCCATCACCTCGGACTTGCCCGTAGCACGTGCGGCAGCATCCAGTGTTTCCCGTCCGCCATGGCAGGCAGCGCCTTCAGCGGCGGCAGGCGGCGATACGGGCGGGAGAGTGTCCATACCCTCAGACGCCCTCATACACCACTTCAAGGGATGGCTTGTTCAGCACTTCCGCGGCGCACATGTCTTCCATGGTGGCGGGGTTCAGCACCACCCCACGGCCCACCGCTTCGCCCTTGAACAGGCCAAGCAGGTTTTCCTGGCTGAGCGGATTTGGGCGCAGCGGTGGCGCCTCCGCGACTTGCAGCGCGAGCTGTTCAAACACCGAAGCCCAGCGCCCGCCGGGCTTGCCGATGATTTCATAATTCGCGGATTTGCGGCGAATATCCTCATCCGCCGGAATGGCGGCCAGCACGGGGATGCCGGCTTTGGCGGCAAAGGCATGGGCTTCGCCGGTGCCATCATCCTTGTTGATGACCATGCCGGCCACACCGACATTGCCACCAAGCTTGCGGAAATATTCAACGGCGGAGCAAACATTGTTCGCGACATACAGCGATTGCAGGTCATTCGACCCGACCACAATCACCTTCTGGCACATGTCACGCGCAATCGGCAGACCAAAGCCACCGCAGACCACATCGCCCAGGAAATCGAGCAGGACATAGTCGAAATCCCATTGATGAAAGCCGAGCTTTTCCAGCAATTCGAAACCATGGATGATGCCGCGCCCACCGCAGCCACGGCCCACTTCCGGGCCACCCAATTCCATGGCGAAAACACCATCGCGCTTGAAGCAGACATCGCCGATGGCAACAGCCTCACCGGCGGCTTTCTTCTTCGATGATGTTTCAATGATGGTCGGGCAGGAACGCCCACCAAACAGCAGCGATGTTGTATCGCTTTTCGGGTCGCAACCAATCAGCAAAACGCGCTTGCCCTGCTGCGCCATCATGTAGCTGAGGTTCGCGAGCGTGAAGGATTTGCCGATGCCGCCCTTGCCGTAGATCGCGATGATCTGGGTTTTCTTGGCGGCTGGTGAGGTGAGCACCCCATCAGGCGGTGTCGATGCTTCAGCGCGCAGCGCGTTATGCATCGTATTCATGGATGGACCGTTTGGCTTCCCCGGGACAGCGTTCATTTCTTGTTTCTCCAGTCCAGAACCATTTTGAGGCAGGCAGGATCTTCAAAAGCCTGGCGATAGGCTTCCGGCGCCGCATCCGCCGCGGCGCGATGCGTAATCAAGCCGGAAAGGGAAAGACGGCGCGCTGCGATCAGCGCATTCACCGCTTCCAGATCAGGCTGTTTCCATTCCGCGGCGATGGCGATGCGTGCTTCACGCATGAAGGCCGGCGGGAAGGTGAAGGAAAGCGGCGCACTGTAGAAACCAGCCAGCGTCACCACGCCACCGGGGGAAAGCCGCGCAATCAAGGCATCCAGCAAAGCAGCATCGCCGCTCACGTCACAAATCGCGCGATAATCGCGCCGCGTATCTTCTGCCGGATCAACAACCGAATAGCCATTGGCGCCATCGCGCCGCGCGGGATTGCTTTCCCACACCACAGGCGCGGGATGACCGGCTGCGATGATGATGCGCGCCAGCAGGCGGCCCAGAACGCCATGGCCAATGATCAATTCCGGAATGGCGGCCTGCGGCAGCGCCATGGCGTGATGCGCGGTAGCCGCCAGCGCCAGCAACACCGCATCCGCACCAAGCGCGGGATCAACCGGTGTGACACGCGCGCCAGCCACCACAAGGCGCGCGGCGGCGCCACCGAAAAGCCCGCGAATATCACCAAAGCAGCGCGCACCCGGCACGAAAACCGCTTCACCGGCTTGGCGACCCGCTGCGGGCCCTGCCTCCACCACGCGGCCAACCGATTCGTAACCAGGCACCAGCGGATAACCCATGCCAGGGAAGGATGGCATGCGCCCGGACCAGAGAAGACGTTCTGTTCCAGTACTGATGCCGCTCCAATCAATGTCCACGACTACATCCTCTGCGCCTGGCGGCGTCAGTTGCAGGCGCGAGAGCGAAAGCTTCTCGGGGGCGCTCAGCAGGATGGCGAGTGTTTCCACTCCGGGATCTCCCAATCGAGTTTTGTAACTCTAATGTGACGCGCATAACTGTCAAGTCAAAATGACAGTAAGCGCGTCAATCCGCTTCAGCTTGCATCACACGCGTCAGCAAGGGGGTGTCGGTCGGCAGCAGCCGGGGCGCGGTGAAGCCGGTAGCGGTCAGCATCGCGGCCAGCTCATCCGGGCGACGCGGGCGGCCGCGGCCCATGGCGAGCAAGTAAAAGCCGAAATAGGCGCCGCCCATGGGCTCAGCGCCTGCGGTGCCGGCCATTGGCTCGGCAATCAGCACGCGCCCGCCTTTGGGCAGCGCCGCGCGCACGCGGCCAAGCAGGGTCTGCACCACATCATCATCATGGTCGTGCAGCACGCGCACCAGGCTGATGATATCGGCGCCGAGCGGCAGGGAATCGGTGGAGAAATCGCCGCCCATCACCATGGCGCGGTCCGCCAGCCCTTCGCGGGCAAAGCGCTGCCGCCCCTGTTCGGCCACCGCCGGCAGGTCAAACAACAGCAGATCAAGGCCGGGATTGGCCTTGCCCACCGCCGCCAGAAAGGCACCGCTGCCGCCGCCGACATCCATCAGGCGCCGATGCGCGCCAAAGCGGTAGGCGGCCAGAACCTCCTGCGCGACCATGGGCTGGCTTGCCGCCATCAGCGCCGTGTAATCGGCCACTTTCTCGCCCGGCAGGGCATCGGGCCGGGCCGCGCCAGCATAGGCCCAATATTGCGCCAGCGCCGTGCCGCCCCTTTCGCGGCGGAGCAAGGCCACTGGATCCGCCAGATCGGCGTAGAGCATGGCATGGT
>VGDL01000088.1 GCA_016869735.1 Alphaproteobacteria bacterium | reverse complement strand
CGCGCCGGTTGCCATCACGCTCGATACGCGCGGCATACCGCATATCACGGCAGCGAGCGAAGAAGATGCCTGGGCGGCGCTTGGTTTTTTGCATGCGCGCGACCGAATCTTCCAGATGGACATGATGCGCCGTGGGGCGCGTGGCCAAACTGCGGTGGTGGCGGGGGCGGCGGCGCTCAGGCTTGATCGCTTCATGCGGCTTTTGCGGCTGGAAGAGCGTGCGGCAGCGGATTTGGTCGCGCTTGATGCCGAAACAAGGGCGATGTTGGAAGCCTATGCGCGCGGGGTGAATGCCTGGATCGCGGCGCGCGGGCGTTTCGCCGCACCGGAGTTTATTGCCCTTGGTGCGCCCGCGCCATGGCAGCCCGTTGATAGCCTGCTTTGGGGCAAGATCATGGGGCTTTGGCTCGGCGGCAATTGGCGCGTGGAATTGGAACGCGCGCGCTTGGCGGCACGGCTTTCGCCGGAACAACTCGGCGATTTGTGGCCGGAGGATACAACGCCAGGCCGCCCGGATGAACCGCTGTTGCAGACTGAAGCCAAGGCCAGTGGCGCGCTGCATGGCGCCAGCCTGAATGGCGATGCGCTGGCTGCGCTGGCCGAGCATTTCCCGCGCTTCCCGGAAGATGCGCCCTTGCCGGAAATTGCTTCTAACGCCTGGGCTATTGGAACAGCGCGGAGTGCGACGGGCGCGCCACTGCTGGCATCAGACCCGCATCTTTCCCATAGCGCGCCCATTCTTTGGTATCTGGCGCGCATCAGGATGCCCGATGGGCGGAGCCTGATGGGCGCCACTGCGCCCGGCGTGCCGGGGATTGTCATTGGGCGGAATGAAAACCTCGCTTGGGGCTTCACCACTACCCATGCGGATACGCAGGATATTTTCATCGAAAAACTGACCGATGACGGGCGCTATGAAACGCCTGAAGGGCCGCGCGATTTCATTTGGCATGAAACGGACATCGCCGTGCGCGGTGCGGCGCCGGTGCGTTTTCGTTTTCGTGAAACACGCCATGGACCGGTGATCTCCGACCTCGATCCAAGTTTTGAGAGTGCAGCCGGCACGGTGCTGGCGCTGGCCATGGCCAGTCTTGCAGAAGGCGAAAGCTCGGCGCGCGGGCTTTTGCGGCTCAATCGTGCAGGCAGCGTGGCGGAGGCGCGCGGCGCGGCTGAGGACATCACCAGCCCAGTGCAGAATCTCATGATCGCGGATCGCGCGGGCGGGATTGGCATGTTCATTGTGGGGCGCGTGCCGCGGCGCCGTGCGGGTGATGGTGCGCTGCCGCGCCCCGGTTGGGATGACGCGGCGGGATGGGATGGGTTTTTGCCCTTTGACGCCAAGCCGCATGTCGCAAACCCAGCGAGCGGCGTGATTGTGAATGCGAATAATCGCGTCGCACCCGCGAATCATCCGGCGTTTCTCAGCCGCGATTGGTATGGCGATTGGCGCTTCCGGCGCATCGGTGCCGGCTTGGCCGCGCAGCCCCAACACACGCCGGCCGATTTCGCTGCCTTGCAGATGGACCGCACCAGCCTTTTCGCCGTCGAGGCGCTGACCGTTTTTCGTACGCTGCCGCCGATGGAAGGCGCGGCGGGCGCGGCGCTTTCCCTGCTGCAAGCCTGGGATGGGGAAATGGCGGCGGCGCGGCCAGAACCGCTGATCTTCCACACGGCCATGCGTAGTTTTGGTCAGGCGATACTGGCGCGCGCCAAGCTGCCGCCCGATGGTTTTGCGCCTTCGCCGGAATTTCTGCGGGCCTTGCTGCAGGGCAGTGATGCGGCTTCGCGCTGGTGTGGGGAAGGGGGCTGCGCGCCCATGCTGGCGGCGGCGCTCACGGAAGCGGTAGCGGCGCTTACGGCCGAACACGGCGCTGATCCGCGGCAATGGCGCTGGGGGGCGGCACATATCGCGCGCTTTGATCACGCCTTGCTGCGCTTCATCCCTTATGTGCGCGATTGGCTTGGCCTCCGCGTCTCGCCTGGTGGGGATGGCGAAACCGTGGCCCGCGCTGCTTTCCGGGGCGCGGGCTTTGGCGCCGTGCATGGCGCTGGGTTTCGTGGCGTGATGGATCTGGCCGCACCCGATGGCGCCTATGCCGTGATCGCCACTGGCCAATCCGGCCACCCCTTCAGCCGGCATTGGGGCGATATGCTGCCGCTGTGGCACGATGGCGCGCTTTTGCCGCTGGCTGCCCCGCGTGAGGTGACCGGGCGCATCCACCTGAACCCCGCACCGTGACGGGGCATGTGCAAGGTGGTTGATTCCAAAGCGATCTGAGGTGAAAATAACGCTTCATGCTGCATCGCCCGCCTCGCCGACCGCAATTCTTCTACACGACCGCGCCGCTGCCCTGCCCCTATCTGCCGGGCCGGACGGAGCGGAAAATCGTGACCGAATTATCCGGCACGGAAGCGGAAGCTTTGCATGAACGCCTCTCACGCGCTGGGTTTCGGCGCAGCCACAACATCGCCTATGCGCCGGTTTGCCCCGGTTGCCAGGCCTGTGTGCCGATCCGCGTGGTGAGCGAGGATTTCACGCCAGACCGCACGCAGCGCCGCATACTGCGCGCAAATGCGGATTTGAGCGTTTCCGAAATGCCGGCCCGCGCCACGGCGGAACAATTCACCCTGTTCCAACACTATCAGAAAAACCGCCATGCCGATGGCGATATGGCGGCGATGGGCTATTATGATTACCGCGCGATGATTGAAGATACGCCGATCAGCACTGGCATTGTGGAGTTCCGCGATGCGCAGGACAGGCTTTTGGGCGCCTGCCTGACGGATTGGCTGGCGGATGGGCTTTCCGCAGTTTATTCCTTTTTCGATACGGATGAGGATAAGCGATCGCTCGGCACCTTTGCCGTGCTGTGGCTGATTGGGCGCGCGCGTTCGCTTGGCCTGCCTTATGTCTATTTGGGCTATTGGGTGCCGGAAAGCCGCAAGATGGCCTATAAGGCGCGCTTCCGTCCAAGCGAGATTCTCATGAGCGGCGCCTGGCATCGGCTGGATGACGGCACATCGGTTGCGACGCAGCGGGAGATGGTGCGGGTCAGCTAATCGCTAGCTGGCTTCTGCCAAAACCAGCACCGGGCGCGCGGCAGGTGACGGCGGTGCGGTGATTTCCTCAGCCCGATAAAAACATAGCCCGCCGATTTCGGTAATATTCGTCTGCGCAACCGCCCAGGCGGGCAGATGGGCTGCATCATGCCAAAGCGTTGCACCGCTTGTCGGGTCTGGCAGCAAGCCGGAAGCCGCGCGTTGCGCGATACGCCGACAGATGGCGAAGGCTGCATCGCCAGGCGGGATGGCACGCAGCGCGGCATGGCGCGGATCCCGTCTGTTCCAGCAAGAAAACAGAAAGGGCGCGCGGCAAATGGCGGCGATATGGCGCGCATCGGGATCGCGCCCGCCGCGCAGCCGGTTCATCACCAAGGAAGCCAAGGCTTCAATGGCGCGCACAGGTTTATCTGCGGCTTCGGCCCAAAGCGTCATGGCCAGAATTTCGATATCAATCGCGCGCGGCGGGGGCAGCTTGTTCATTCCCCTTCCTCCATCCGGCGTACGGCCTGTGCCGCGGCAATGCCGGTGCGTGAGACGTCTTCCAATTTCTCTTCGATCCGCACCAAATGATCTGAGAGTCTTTTGTCCAGATCACGAATCAGCGAAAGCGGCACATAGGTGCGCGCCACTTCCAGTTTGAATTGCGCCAAATCTTCGCGCGTGCGCGTCAACGCATCCGAATCGCGTTCATCGCCGCGCTGAATGCGCGCGTGCAATTCGCGTCTGAGCCCGTGGATCATCCAAAAAAGTGCGGCGACAACCGGTGCCTCGTTGGCGGTGAACCACCATTGGGGGTCAATCTGCATGGACATGCTGCTTGGCCTTGTGCTGAAAGCTTGAAGAAGGGGCGTTGCATCCCCAGAACAGGGATAGCGAGACGCCTGAGGGGAAAGCCGGGCCCATGTGGAATGAGCCTTATTTGGAAACCTGCTGCCGTTCGGCGCTGCATCGGCTGACGCTGGTGGGCCCGCATGGGCGGCCCGAAGGGCTGAAGGATGGCCCCTGCCTGCTGCGCCTGGCGGGCATGGTCTTGGCGCAGCAACGCCCCGATGGGCGGTTTGAAATTACCGATGCAGGGCGTGTGCGCCATGCCTCGGAAATCCTGAAGGCGCCTGCCGCTTAACTTCCACGCCAATAGGCAGCGCGTGGTGGCGGACCGACACGCGCCAGGCGCACCGGTTCTGCCAGCAAGCACCCCGCCAGCGCATCCAAGGCGTCATCACGTGCACCGGAAGTGTTTGGCGCCCATTCCACCATTTCGGATGGAAAACGGGTGCGAAACACAGTTTCGTGTGCATGCAGCCGCCGTGCGGCCAGCGCCGGTTCCAAAGCGCCCAGAATACGATCTGCCTTGGCGCGATGGTTGTTCTGTTCCACCACGGCGCAAGCCGCACCCGCCTTGGCCAATTCGCGCCTGAGCAGCGCGGGCAAAAAACGCCCAATGCCATTGGTTTCCACGCGAATGACAGGCAGCAGCAAAGCCCGTGCGATATGCGCAACCTGCCGGCATTGCTGCGTGGCGGGATCTTCCGCCGCATCCGGGTCATGCGTCAGATAGCGCAACCGATGCAGGAAGTGATTGCCTTGTCTCAGCCCCCTAAAGTTGAGCCACTATTGTTGTGCCATAGGGGAGGGTTTTGGATGGCTTGGAAGCGCTATTCGGATGAGGATTGTCTGAAGATTTTACGTCAGGTTGAGCTTGATTTGGCTGGCGGTGCGGATGTGGCGAAGGCTTGCCGGACGGCTGGGATCAGTGACGC
>VGDL01000087.1 GCA_016869735.1 Alphaproteobacteria bacterium | reverse complement strand
AGCCTGCCGCCAATACCACCCTGGCGCCGCGCTTCACTCATTTTCTCAGAGATCTGCCAGAGGCGGTCCATATCTTCCATGAAGCCCGGGCCATCCACATCGAGCGTGACGGGAAATACCTGGCGACAAATCTCCTCGGTGATCTTGAAGACCTGCCGATCATATTCGGTCGGCGTCATGCCAAGTGCCTTGTGGAATTCCGGACGGCCATGATCGCGCACATACATGGTGGCGAAAACCGCCAATTGAAAAAAGCGGCACCACAGCGCATTGACACCACTCAGCAGCTTCGGATTGGCACGCATCAGCAGCGCAAAAGCCTCGCCATGGCGGAATTCATCATTGCACCACTTCTCAAACCACAGAAAGATCGGGTGAAAACGCAATTCCGGGTGGCGTTCGAATTGGCGGAAAATGGTGATGTAGCGCGCATAGCCGATCTTCTCGCTCAAATAGGTCGCGTAGAAGATGAATTTTGGCTGGAAGTAATGATACTTCTTGGCGCGCGTCAGAAACCCAAGATCAACGCCAATCCCCAGATCCTTCAGCGCATCATTGATGAAGCCCGCATGGCGGCTTTCATCGCGTGCCATGACAGAAAACAACTCGCGCATATCCGGATTGGTCACACGCTTCTTGATTTCGGCGTAGAGGACACAGCCGGAAAACTCAGCCGTGACACTGCTCACCAAGAAATCCACCAGCTCTGTCTGCAGCCCCTCAGGCAAATCTTCAAGCCGAAACGCGTCGAAACGCTCATCCCGAATGAAATGGCCCTTATTCGGGTCGCGGTGGAATTCCTCTATCAACCGGTCCCATTCAGCCCGCACTGGCTCAACATCAATCGTGTCCATTGCCGTGAAATCAGTTGTGTAAAAGCGCGGCGACAGGACCGTCTCGGTCAGCGCGAGTTCCGTCGTCTCACGCGAGAGCTTATCGCGCATGGCGTGGGTCACGGCGTTCATGCGGCCTCCTTGGGCTCAAAGCCGACATGATAAAGTTCGGTCAATTCCAGGATCGAACGGAGCTGAGTCCAATGCCGCATAAAAAACCCTGCGCGGATGATGGTGGCCGAGGTTTCGAAGCTGTATTTCTCACCAAAGGCAACCTGAGCTGGCGCGCCATGGACAATCACCTGATCTCCTGGCCGCAGCACCACATCTTCCGGCACCGCATAGGCATGAAAACTATCGAAGCTGCGTTCGATTTCGACGGTACAGGGCACATCGAAGCGCCTGCCTCGCCGCGTATTGCTTGTTTGGGTCATTTGCCTTCCTCATTTTTTTTGAACAATATTTCCGCAAAACTCTGCACATTCGTCGCACCAAAGGCGCGCAAATCCGTCCAACGACCACTTTGCGGGTCTTGAAGAATGATGGCGCCACCCTGCAGCGCCGCCAATCTTAACGGGCTTTCAGCGCCGGGATTTTCAAGGCGCCTGTCACGCGTGAAACCGCGCAAGGCGCCGCGCACAAAGCCCCCTTCACCAGGCGCAACTTCGCCAATCAGCTGCCCAGTCGTCGCATCGCGAATGGAAATGCCACCATCCATACGATCACTGAACAGGATATCACGCGCAAAAAGCGCCTGACCTGGCTGGTGCTTGACCTGTTGCTTCTCACCTGCATTAAGGATCACCAACGCAATAAGCCCGGCAAGCATCACCCCGAGCCCGATGCCCAGATAATCCTTGCGCGGCGCTATTGCCTTGGCTGTCATCATCCTTCCCCTAAGCCATCGCCGTTGCGCCACGGGGCATTTCGGCTTCGGACGTATTCTGACCACGGCTGATGGCAGCACCGCCTGTACTGGCGACCGCCTCACCCAAAATCCTGGCGACATCCGCGGCATCCGCTACACCACGAAGCATTGGCTTTGGCCGTCCGACGCTCCATCCGGCGCAGTGGGGCCATAGGGCAATCCAGGAAATCCGGTGGCTTGGCAGCAACTCCAACACAATGTCGCCATGACCATCTTTGCGATTCCGCAAATCAGCCCCGGCAATAGCGACAAAGGGGATATTGATCGTGATGGGCAAGGCAATGCCCACACGCAGCACCAAGCGCCGTGAGGTGATGGAATAAACACTTGTCTTCGCTGCCACCTTGGCAAGCAGCGTCAGAATGCCGACCGCGATGCTCCCAACCAGCAGCAATACCGCGGCTGACCCGATGGCAGCGGTCATGGAGGCACCCCCAAGCGCTGCATTCAGAATATCCCAGCCGGCCAGCACCAGAAAATACGCCATGACCCAGCGAATCATGAATACTCGCTGGGCGATTTCAGTCCAAGCCGGCGCCCCCTGCCACAACAAAACCTCACCTGCCGGAAGCGCTTCCGGTAGGCCCGGTATCGGTTCCAGCCCGTGTTCGGTCAGGCGTGTGGGGGCTGACCTGGTCACAGGCATGGCTCACTGCGTTCCGGCGTCGCATAGAAATGGCCACCGCCAAAATAGGCGGAGATACGATCTTCCTCCAACAAGGTGATCTGTTCGGGCTGCGCAATACCGGGCGCGGCAACGAATTGCGCGGCGGTGACGGAAATCACATTAGTCGTACCGTCATCCGTGAAGGTGCAGAGGAACATCGGCACAAGCACGCGGCGCCCGCCGGCGACTTCCGTTTCAACATAACGCAGGATGTATTCCGAACGATCTACCCAAAGATCAACGATTGTACCAGCGACTTCACCATCCAGCGTGATCACCGACTTGCCGCGTGGATCGGGATCCTCATGTGCGACATGCCAACCTGGCGCAGCGCGCAGCGGGACAATCTTTGGCTTGTGGTCGTCAAAGGCCAGATCCGGTTCATCAGCACGATCCGCATAGGCGGCGGGGCCGACACCATCACGCATCGCATCACCCGTCGGCACAAAGGCCGTGCCCGGATAGGGGTATTCCGGGATCAGATGGGCGCTCACATCGCGTTCAGGCCGCACGCCTTGCACCACGGTCGCGCCCTCAGGATAATGCAGCCGGAACACCTTGGGTGGCGGCGTTTCCGGAAAACCATGCATGGTGGCGAAGGCGGGACGATCAGGCAATTCATTGATCATCGGATAGCCTTCGCGCTTACCCTCGCGCGTCAGGTAATAGATCAACCCCGCGAAGAACGCGAAGAAGAGATAGAGAGAAAGAGCAGCCGCATCCAAAAAGACCGGCGTTGCGGGTGTTGTCATGGCAATGCTCCATGTTGGTTTTGCAGCCCGGTGAGAACCGGCCGGCCTGCATGACGTTGAGGGCGTGAGGAAACAGAATCATTGGCGCGCAACAATGGGCCAACCACTGCTAGCATCATGAACAGCAGCATGATTTCAACGATATAGACGCCGACATAGCCGGTGCTCGGCGCATCCAGCCCAGCGCCCAAAATGCCGGCTGACGCGAGCGAGGAAATGACATCGCGGATGACGCCGCCAAGAGCAACCGCCGCGCCACCGGCTGTGGCCGTCACCGCGCCCCAAACGCCAAGCGTCAGTCCAATCTGGCCTTCCGGCGCGGCCTGCATGCATCCCGTCAATGTTGCATGCGCAAATAGGCCAGCGCCAAAACCAATGGCGGTGGTTCCTGCCGCGAAGACGAGCGTTGATTCCAGCGGCGAGGCAAAGATCACCATCACAAAGCCAGAGATACCAACAATGGCACCGGCGCTGGCAACGCGTTGTGCATGCATGCCGCGGCCGAGCAAGGGCGCAGCGCGCAAAAAGCCCAGGACTGCACCGCTCGCGAACAGCGCCGTCAAGGCGGTTGTGGCGCCCACACTTAGCGACAGGATTTGCCCCCCATAGGGTTCCAGCAAGACATCCTGCATGCCGAAGGCGGCGGTACCGAGCGCCGCCGCCAGCAAACGCCGATCCCATGGTCCCGCCTTCCGCAACAGCCTGAGACTCTCACGGAAGCCCGGGTCACCGGGGGCGCGGCCCAAGGTCAATTCCGGCCGCCTAGGTTCCTGCTTCCAGGCCGCAATCAGATTGATCACCAGCGTCGCCGCCGCCATCCCCTGCACAAGCTGGATCAGCTTGATCTGAGAAAAATCTGCAAGGAATGCACCAAAAACAATCGCCGAAATCACCATGCCAATCAGTTGCATCAACGACAGGACCGTAACGACATTTGGCTGCGCTTCACGCGGAACTATATCAGTGGCCAAGGCAAGACCCACAGTCTGCACTGTATGCATGCCGGCGCCCACCATCAGAAACGCGAGCCCCGCAGCAAGCTGCGCGACCCAGGGCGGTGCCCAGGTATCACCCGATAGGATGATCAAGGCGAAGGGCATCATCGCGAGCCCGCCGAATTGAATGATGCTGCCGAGCCAGAGATAGGGCACGCGCCGCCACCCAAGCACTGAACGATGGGAATCGGATCGGAACCCTATCAAGGCACGCAACGGCGCGAATAGCAGCGGCAGCGCCACCATGATGGCCACCAGGCTGGCGGCTACACCCATTTCCACAATCATGACGCGATTGAGCGTGCCCACCATCAGCACGGCAGTCATGCCGCAGGAAATCTGGAACAGGGAAAGGCGCAATAGGCGCTTGATCGGCAAAGGACCGCTGCTGGCCTCGGCAAAGGGCAGCACATTCACGCTGATCCCCGTCCAAAGTCGTGCCAAACGATCATTCACCTCGCTCATTTCCGGATCAACTCCAGCGCGTGAGAGGTATAGAAGCCACGCGAAATGCGCCGATCCTGGCCGAGATTCCAGGAAATGAGATGTCTTTCACCTATAATGCGCGCCTTGAGGCTACGCTCTGCCACGGGTTCAATCGCCGGGGCGCGATCACCGCGCGGAAAGGCGCGCCCAACAAAATGCATCGCCGCAAGCAATGGCGTCTTCGGCGCAAAGGTCATCAGCATGGAACGGCGGATGCGGGGCGCAAGGCTCGCCAGGCTCCGCACCATATCATCTGGGTGATAATGGATCAGGCTATCCATGGCGACGACGTGATCGAAAATCCCATATTGGCCATCCAGCATGTCACCCACTTCATGGATGATGCTGCCCTCGGGCGCCTGGCCTTCGCTACGTTCGCGTGCGATTTTGATCAGGGAGGGCGATACATCAATCGCCAAAACCTGCGCACCACGCCGCGCGGCTTCGATGGCAAAAGTGCCAGTGCCGCAACCGGCATCAAGAAGACGCTTGCCGGTCAAATCATCCGGCAGCCAAGCCAGAAGTGTCTGCCGCATTTCATCACGCCCGGCACGTACCGTTGCGCGAATGCCGCTTACCGGCGCATCTGACGTCAGCCGC
>VGDL01000086.1 GCA_016869735.1 Alphaproteobacteria bacterium | reverse complement strand
CATTTCAGGAATGTCGGCAGAAGCACTTTCCCTCGTTAATATTCAGGCGCTTCCCGCCTATTGGGTCATTTTGGAATGGAGTGCGGCGCTTGAGCAAAAGACCTCTCTCAAGCTTTTGGGGCAGCTTGATCCTTCCCGCGTCATTCTGGATGGTTGTGATCAGAAGGCAGCGCTTCTGTTTGGCTTGAGCCTTGGCATTTCCTGTTATGGAGGGCCTTGGATCGAGGATCTTGTGGCCGCCGCCCGCATGAAATCTTGTCCAGAGGCTGCGCGGTGTACCCGCGCCGAATGTCGCGCGCGCGGACTTGCGACAACGCCCTCCGGCAGAATTGGCTGCCAAGCGCCGCATCTGCTTGCGGCGGTCTTGCAGGAAGCAGCCCCATGATCAGCGCAGCCGATCGGGTGGGCAACAAACCAACGGAAATGAATAGCGCGGTGGCGCTTTCGGTTGCTGTGCGCGATGCCGTTGCCTTGGGTGAGGAAAGAATTGTCCTGACCCTGCGCTTTTCCGCCCTGCCAAGGGCGCGGCGCCTTGGAACCCAAGCCGATCTATTGCGTGCTTCCTGGGAACCCCTCAACAGCACTGCCAGGGTAAGAAGCTTCAAACTGCCCGGTGGCGATCTGGTGGCGCTTGGCCTGCCCCATGCAGCGGCTGATTTGGAATATCATCACCAGGTTCTCTTCTCCATGCTTGAGGAGGAGGAAGCTTCACGCGCCGTGCAAATTCTGCGTCTGCCGGCGCAAGCCGCTGCCGTGCTTGATATCGTGCATGATAGTCTTGGCTTCACCACAGCCCTTGGGGCGATGGGGCTGCAAGCAAGTGAAGGCGGGCAGCCCGATGGCGCTGCGATCGCCGCCGCTGAACGGGCCATGGCGGGTGTTGATATCAGCACTTTTGTGCGCCGGCAGCGTGTCATGTGGCTTAAACCGGGTGGGGCAAATACGCGCCTCATGTGGGAAGACCTTCGCGTCAAGCTTGCTGAAATCTGCGAAAGGCTGATGCAAAGCGCCGATCTTGCCCTGCCCAAGGCGTTTGCAGAAAGGCTGATTGGCGCGATTGACGCCCGCCAAATCAGCAATTTGGCCCGCCCGCAGGAATTGCGTGACATGCGCCCCATCGCTTTGCCCTTGCGGGTTGAGAGTATTTTCTCGCCAGCCTTTCTGAAGCTTGATGCGCTGATACCGCCAAGCCAGCGCCAGAAGCTGCTCATTGCGTTCAGTGCTGGCGACGTTTTGGCGGATGGAGGGCAATTCATCCTGGCGCGCAGCTTCCTGCAAGCGCGTGGCTACCCGCTGATTCTTGAAGCCTCCGGCCCTTTGGCGGTGGCGGTGCTGCTAAGCCTTCGTGCCGGGTTCAGCTATTTGCGCCTGGTTTGGTCTGATGATTTCCCAGCCATTGTCAGCGGTGCTGATGCGCTGATGCGCGACACGCTTGCCAATCCTGCGGAGCATGTGCTGCTGGCCGGCGCTGATACCCCCGCCGCCATCGCCTGGGGTTGGGAAGCGGGCATCCGCATGTTCCAAGGCCGCCTGATTGAAAGCCAACGCGCCGTAAGCTGATATTTGGGCTTGGCGAAGCGCAGCTTTGCACCGATATCCCCTGCATGCCGTGTCCCGCCATCCAGGCCGAGGGTCTGACCAAAACCTATAAGGAAGGCGATCCACCAGCGGTCGTCGGGCTGGATTTCAGCCAACCCGCAGGCAGCACCTGGGCGCTGCTGGGTGGCAATGGCGCTGGCAAATCAACCACCATCGCCATGTTGCTTGGCCTTTTGGTGCCAAGTGGCGGGCGGGTTGTGGTGCTGGGCCACGACATGGCGCGGGAACGTTTCGCGGCATTGGCGCGGATGAATTTTTCCTCACCCTATGTCGCGCTGCCGCATCGGCTGACAGTCAGGGAAAACCTGACCGTCTACGCGCATCTTTATGACGTGCCGCAAGCACGCGCACGCATTGCTGAATTGGCCGAACGCCTGCAATTGACCAGCTTCATGGATCGCCCGGCGGGGCAGCTTTCGGCGGGGCAGAAAACCCGTGTGGCGATTGCGAAATCCCTGATCAATCGCCCGGAATTGCTGCTGCTGGATGAACCGACTGCCAGCCTTGACCCCGATACTGGCGATTGGGTGCGAAGCCTTCTGGAAGACTACCGCGCGGAATCCGGCGCCGCCATCCTGCTGGCAAGCCATAACATGGCCGAGGTTGAACGCTTGGCAGATCATGTGCTGATGCTGAAGGACGGGCGGATTGTGGACCAGGGCAGCCCCAATGACCTGATTGCGCGTTATGGCCGCGATGATCTGGAACAGGTATTTCTGGATATCGCCCGCGGCCAGGGGCGCGCGGCATGAACGGGGCAGGGCGGCGCATCTGGGGGCTGGTGTATCGGCATTTGACGCTTTATCGGCGGTCTTGGCCGCGTGTGCTGGAACTCATGTATTGGCCCGTGCTGCAAATGCTGGTTTGGGGTTTTGTCACCGCCTGGCTTGCCGGCGTTCAGAACAATACCGCGAGTGTGACCGCCGGCGTGCTGCTGGGCGGTGTGCTGCTGTGGGAGGTAACGCTGCGGAGCCAAATGGGCTTTGCCATTTCCTTCCTGGAGGAAATCTGGTCTCGCAATCTGGGCCATATATTCGTGGCCCCGCTGCGCCCGCATGAATTGGTGGCGGGCTTGGTTGCCATGAGCATCCTGCGCACCGCGGTCGGCGTCGGTCCGGCAATTATCCTGGCCTTCCTGCTTTACGGGTTTGGCATTTGGACGCTCGGGCCGGTGATTGTGCTCTATTTCACCGCCCTGATGGCGATGGGCTGGGCGGTGGCGCTTGGCGTCACGGCGCTGATCCTCCGCCATGGTGCGGGGGCCGAGGCTTTGGCTTGGGGCGTGCTGTTCGGCTTGGCACCCTTTTCGGCGGTTTTTTACCCGGTGTCCGTGCTGCCGGCCTGGTTGCAGCCGATCTCGCTCGCCATTCCGGTGACGCATGTTTTTGAAGGCATGCGCGCCGCGTTATTGGAAGGGCGCTTCGCCTGGGATCATTTGGCCTATGCCTTCGCGCTTGATGTTGTTTGGCTTGGCTTGGCCGCCTGGCTATTCATGGCGCAATTCCAAGCCGCGCGTGTGCGGGGCGCTTTGATGAATATCGGCGAATAACGGGGTTTTTTGCCGCTTCCTCTTTCATCTTGCGCTCTTTTCCGGCAAGATTCCCCTTTCCGGTCCTTGGTGAGGTGATGGTCGCCTGCGCCCGGGCCGGTTGCGCTGGAGACTGGAAACGTGATTCCCGCCCTGATGCCGACCTATAACCGTGCCGATCTTGCTTTTGAGCGGGGCGAAGGCGCGCGACTTTGGACGGAAGATGGCCGAATTTTGCTGGATTTTGGCGCGGGCATCGCGACCTCCTCACTCGGCCATGGGCATCAGCACCTGACGCGGGTGATTGCGGAACAGGCGGGCAAGATCATCCATGCCTCCAATCTCTATCGCATTCCGCAGGCGGAAACGCTCGCGCGGCGGCATGTGGAAAACTCCTTCGCGGACAGCGTGTTTTTCTGCAATTCCGGCGCCGAGGCCAATGAGGGCATGATCAAGGCTGTCCGCAAATACCATGCGGAGAACGGCCACCCGGAACGCTACCGGCTGATCTGCTTTGATGGCGCCTTCCATGGCCGCACCATGGCCGCTTTGGCCGCCACGGGGAATGAGAAATACCTGGCTGGCTTTGGCCCGCCCGTTGAAGGCTTCGACCATGTGCCGTTCGACAATATGAATGCGGTGCGTGATGCGATTGGCCCCAATACCGCCGGCGTCATGATTGAACCCGTCCAGGGGGAAGGCGGCGTACGCCCCGCGCCGCTGCGTTTCCTGCGTGAATTGCGCGCCATGTGCGACGAATACGGCTTGCTGCTGGCGATGGATGAAGTGCAGACCGGCATGGGACGTTCCGGCAAGATGTGGGCGCATCAATGGGCCGGGATCGAACCTGATGTGATGTCCTCCGCCAAGGGCATTGGCGGCGGCTTCCCGCTGGGCGGCATTTTCGCCAAGGAACATGTGGCGAAGCATTTGAAGCCCGGCACGCATGGCTCAACCTATGGCGGCGGGCCGCTTGCCTGCGCTGCCGGCAATGCGGTGATGGATGTGGTCTCCGCGCCCGGCTTCCTTGATCGTGTGGATCAGGTCGCGCGGCATTTGTGGTGTGGCCTGCTGGCGCTTGCCGCCAAGCACCCGACGGTGATTGAAGATGTGCGTGGTGCGGGCCTGCTGCTGGGCCTGAAGCTGCGCCCTGAGGTGAATAACGGCGAAATGCAGAATGCCGCCGTGGCCGAGGGGCTGTTGACGGTCGCGGCGGGGATGAATGTGCTGCGTCTGGCGCCGCCTTTGATCATCACGGAAGCGGATGCTGATGAGGCAGTGGCGTTGCTGGATCGCGCCTGCCAGCGCCTGACCCCGGCCGGTGCCCAAGCCGCGGCGCAATGAGTGCCATGTTAAAATCAGTGAGGGGCGGCGATGCGCCGCCCCGCCACTTTCTGGAATTGATGGATCTTGAACCGGCGGTATTGCGCCGGATGCTGGACGTGGCTGTGCGCGCCAAGCGCGGTGAGCTTGCGGGCAAGCCCTTGGCCGGCAAATCCATTGCCTTGATTTTCGAAAAGCCTTCAACGCGCACGCGCGTTTCCTTTGAAGTCGGCATCCGCCAATTGGGCGGCGATGTTGTGGTGCTGTCATCGAAGGATATGCAGCTTGGCCGTGGGGAGACACCCGCCGATACCGCGAAGGTGCTGTCCCGCTATGTGGATGCCATCATGCTGCGTACGGATAATGTTCGGAAAATCCGCGAATTGGCCGAATACGCGACCGTGCCGGTGATCAATGGTCTGACGGATGTTTCCCATCCATGCCAATTGATGGCCGATGTCATGACCTTTGAAGAACATCGCGGCCCCATCGCCGGGCAAGTGGTGGCCTGGACCGGTGATGGCAACAATGTCGCGCAATCCTTCATTCAAGCGGCGGCGCGCTTTGGCTTTACGCTGCGCTTGGCGACACCGCCGGAACTGGCGCCACCGGCGGAATTGATCGCTTGGGCGCGCGCGCAAGGTGCGAAGGTGGAATTGACCAATGACCCGATTGCCGCCGTGCGCGATGCGCGCTGCGTGGTGACGGATAGCTGGGTTTCCATGTCAGATGAACGCGATGGGCGGGCGGAAAGCCGGCATAATCTTCTGGCGCCGTATCAACTGAACAGCGCCTTGCTGAAGCACGCCGCACCGGATGCGATTGTGATGCATTGCCTGCCCGCGCATCGCGGTGAGGAAATCACCGATGAGGTGATGGATGGCCCGCAAAGCGTGGTATTTGATGAGGCAGAAAACCGGCTCCATGCCCAAAAAGGCGTGCTGCTGTGGGCCTTGGGGCTGGCCTGAAGCGCCTTCAGGCCAGATGGGCCTGCTCCGCAATCGGTGATGGGCGATTGGGATTGGCAAGGCGGGGCCGGCTGGCAAAAACCGGCGGAAGTTCAGCAAAAAACGCCAGCTCCGTCCG
>VGDL01000085.1 GCA_016869735.1 Alphaproteobacteria bacterium | reverse complement strand
GGCCCGTGCTGCGATTTCCGCCCAATTCCAGACCCTGTCGCGCCAGATCAGCCCGGGGCGGTCCGGCAAGCGGCGGGCGGTTTGCAGCAGCATGGCGCCCAGGTTGGAAGTCGGGATCATGCGGCGTCTCCTGTCTATCAAAGCCGGCTTAGCAGCGGCCCATGCGATGTTTTGCTTGCCTCCGGCGCTGGCCTTGGGCAAGTGGGGATCATAGTCTCGACTTTACAAAGGGAGAAGAACGCCATGACCACCCCATTCCAGGGCGCGACGCGCCGTAACCTGCTGCTGGGCGCGGGCGCGCTTGGCTTGGCCGCCCCCAGCATTGCGCGTGCGCAGGGGCAGTATCGCGCCGAATACAAGGTCTCGGTTGTCGGCAATCGCCCGCTGCCGATCTCAGACGGGGCCTTCACCTGGGCGGAGCTGGTGACGCAGCGTTCCGGCGGACGGATCAACATGAAGGTCTATCCTGGCAGCCAATTGGTGGGTGGCGATCAGACACGCGAGTTGGTCGCCATGCGCCAGGGCGTGATTGATATGGCGGTGTTTTCCACCATCAATATCTCTCCGCAAATCCGCGAAATGAACATTTTCTCGCTGCCCTTCCTGATGCCAAATCACCGCGCCTTTGACGCGATCATCAATGGCGAAGTGGGGCGTGATTTGTTCGGCACGCTGACCAGCCGCGATGTGACACCGATTGCTTGGGGCGAGAATGGTTTCCGCGAAATCTCCAACAGCAAGCGCGAAATCCGCAAGCCCGAGGATCTGCGTGGCCTGAAAATCCGCTTCGCGGCGGGGGCGATTTTCAGCGAAATCTATCAGGGGCTTGGCGCCAATCCGGTGCAGATGTCCTTCGCTGATCTGCAGCCCGCGCTTTCCACCGGCGCGGTGGATGGGCAGGAAAACCCGGTCAATCTGTTCCTGGGCTTCCGCATGGACACACTTGCACAGAAGCATCTTTCCATCTGGAATTACTGCGCCGATGCGGCAATTTTTGTCGCGTCCAAGGCGGTGATGGATAGCTTCGCGCCAGCGGATCGTGACCTCGTGATTGCTTGTGCGCGCGAAGCCGCACAAAAGCAGATCGCCGCCGCCCGCAAGGGTCTTGGCATTGATGGGGATCGTTCTTCCATCGAAGAATGCGTCCGCCGTGGTGTGGCAGTGGCGGAACTGACTCCTGCCGAAAAGCAAGCCTTCGCCCGCGTCACGCGGCCCGTCTTTGACAAATGGGCGCAAACCGTGGGCAGCGCGCTGGTGCAAAAGGCCGAAGCCGCGATAGCTCGCGCCATTGCCTGACGCACCATGAGTGTCGAGTTGGATCCGGAGGCAGCGCTGCCGGATCCGAAAACCCGCATACCGCTCAGTTTTGAACGCGTGCTTCTCGCCCTGGCCATGGCAGCCATGGCGCTGATTACGGTGGCCAATGTGCTGGCGCGCTACCTGACCAATGTGTCACTCGCCATTACGGAAGAATATTCGGTAGTGCTGATGGTGGTGATTGCGCTGATCGGCGCGGCTCTTGCCATCGCAACCGGGCGCCATATTCGGGTTGGCTATTTCACCGATATGCTTGGTAAGGCCGGGCAGCGCCAGGCGGAAATACTGGCGTTGATCCTTGCCATTATCTGCTTTGGCCTGCTGGCGGTTCTCGGTGCCAAGCTTGCTTATGACGAATACCGCTTTGGAGTTCTGTCCAACGGGCTTGGCAATCCGCAATGGCTCTATACCGGGTGGCTGCCCTTGGTCTCGCTTTTGGTCATTGCGCGCGCGGGCGGTCGGCTGATCCGGCTTGCGCGCGGTGAGGATGGCTGATCCATGATCGCCACCATCCTTTTCCTTGCCTTCGCTATCCTGCTTGCGGGCGGTGTGCCGGTCGCGATTTGTCTTGGCCTTGCTGGCGCCTTCGCGATTTGGCTTGCGGATCAATCCATCATGGCGATGCCAACCAATGTCTATGCCGGCATTGCCAAATATCCCTTGATCGCCATTCCAATGTTCGTGCTGGTGGGCAGTGTTTTTGACCGCACCGGCGTTGCGCTGCGGCTGGTGCGTTTCGCGACATCCCTGGTCGGTGCTGGGCGCGGCGCGCTTGCATCTGTCTCCGTGCTGGTCGCCATGGTGATTGGCGGCATCTCAGGCTCCGGCCCCGCCACCAGCGCGGCGGTCGGCCAGGTGGTGACAAAAAGCATGGCGGAAGATGGCTATCCGCGGCCCTTCATTGCCAGCACAGTGGGCGCCGCGGCGGCCACCGATATCCTGATCCCGCCCTCCATTGCCTTCATTGTCTATGCCGTGCTGGTGCCCGGTGTTTCCGTGCCTGCCATTTTCGCCGCAGGCATGATCCCCGGAATTTTGGCGGGGCTTTGCATCATCGGCGCTGTGGTGGCCATTTCCATTATCAAGGATTTCGGCGGTAAGGCACGCCAGAAGGAAGCCATTGCCGTCTGGCAAAGTTTCAAGGAAGCCTTTTGGGGCCTGATGGCGCCGGTAGTGATCCTGGGCGGCATGCGGCTTGGGTTTTTCACGCCAACGGAAGCCGCCGTGGTCGCGGTATTCTACGGCCTGTTTATCGGTTTTTTCGTCTATCGCAGCCTGACCCTGCGCGATGTCTATGAAATGCTGGTGGAAGCCGGGGAAATCTCCGCTGTCATTCTGATTGTCATTGCTCTGGCCACAGTCTTTGCCTGGTCCACCAGCACGCTTGGGATTGTGCGCCCGATTGTGGAATGGGTAGTGGGCCTTGGGCTTGGCTCTGCCGGCACGCTCGCGTTGCTCACGATTTGCCTGATTATTGTAGGGATGTTTCTGGATGGCATTTCGATTTTCCTGATCTTGCTGCCGCTGCTGCTGCCGATTGCGGCTGCCTTTCATTGGGACCTGACTTGGTTTGGGGTGGTGCTGACCATGATGATCGCGATCGGCCAATTCACGCCACCCATGGCGGTGAATTTGATGGTGTCCTGCCGTATCGCCGGCGTTTCCATGGAAAGTACCGTGCCCTGGGTGATCTGGCTGGTGCTGGCCATGACGCTTTCCGCCGTGGCGGTCATGGCCGTGCCGGATTTGGCGCTTTGGTTGCCGCGCGTGATGGGGCTTGGCTGAAGGCTTTTAGTTGCGCGGCGCCCCAATGGCGACCATCAGGCGGCGCTCCGCCTCATTTTCCGCCGCGACATGGGCGCGATAGGCGGTGGTGTCCAAATAGCGCAGCGGCATGTCAAACCGCGCAATCACACCAAGATGGGCTGGATCATGCAGCGCATCCCGAAACGCATCATGCAGAATGGCAACCACTGAAGGGTCCATCCAGCGTGGCCCGGCGATGCCATAGCTGCTCTCCCCATCTATCGGAAAGCCGAGTTCCATCAGCGTCGGCACATTGGGAAAGCGCGCCGCGCGTTCGCGCATCCAAAGTGCCAGCGGCCGCACTCGGCCATCAAGCGCCATCTCTGCCCAGGCACTTGTCTCCACCGAGAAATGAATATCGCCCGCCAGCAGCGCTTGCAGATTGGGTGCCGCCCCCCGGAACGGCACCGCCACCCAATCAATGCCGGCCATGCGGGCAAGTTGAGACATTTGCACATCGGATGTCAGAACACCCGGCGTGCCGTAGTTGAACTTGCCGGGATTGGCGCGCGCATCGGCCAGCAGGGCAGCAAGGTCGGGCCAAGGCGCATCGGCGCGCACCACAATTCCGCCCATATAGCCAATAAGGCGCAGGATATAGGTGAAGTCCCGCATCGGGTCCCAAAGCGGGCGATCCGTCAGCGCAGGCAGCCGAAACACGCCATTGGGCATTTGGCCGAGCGTATAGCCATCGGGCCGCGCTTCCCGCGCCATATGCAAAGCGCCGAGCGTTCCCGCAGCGCCAGGACGATTTTCAACCAGCACCGGCTGGCCAAGGCGCCGGCCCGCCGCTTCGCACAGCGCCCGCATTTGCGCATCCGTGGGGCCACCCGGCGCCCAAGGCACAATCATCCTTATCGGGCGTTCAGGAAATCGTTGTTGTCCCAAGCCAGGCGAGGCAAGCCCCAGGCTGGCCCCAAGGCTCAAAAGCCCACGCCTTCCAAAACACGCACGAGATTGTGAGATTCTTTGCACCACGCGCCCGACCTACACCAAAGCCGAAGCGGGGGAAATCGCTGCCGGCATGGTCCAGACCATGCCGGCAATAAGGCTTCAGGCGGTCTGCTGAATGGCAGAGAGCAACCAGCGCTCCTCAGGCCCGCTGCGGACAAAGGTCCAAAGCTCGGTCGAGCTTTGGCGTTCCGTAGTGCTGCCTTCCACGACCTTGCCGGATGCCTGTTCGAAGGTGGCGTCCAGCAGGCTGAAGCGCATGGCAACGGTGGCGTAGTCCTGCCCATCCTCATGCCAGGCTTCGGAAAGATCACCGCCTTCCAGCTTCACATCGCGGGTTTCATTGCGCCAGCCGCGGGCATCCAGATCGCGGTAGTCATTCGCGAAATAGCCAACCATTTCAGGGGTTGCGAATTCCCGCAGGCCCTTCAGGTCGCGGCGCGACCAGGCGGCATTCACTTCGATCAGGCTTTGTTCAAACGCCTGGTAATCCTGCGGCGTCACTTGGATGTCGCGCGCCGGGGCAGTATAGGCGCCGCCCGCGGTCGCGGCACCGCCCATGGGGGCGGGTTCCATCTGGCGCGCATAGCCGGAAGCACCGGCCATGGCAGACGCAGGCTGGCGGCGACGGAACAGCCGGAAAGCGAACCAGATCAGGCCACCAATCAGGGCCACTTGCAGCAGCATGCCAAGCATCGCAGCGAACCCGCCGGCGCCGCCCAACAGGCCACCGCCCAGGAACATGCCGATCAGGCCGCCCATCAGCAAACCACCAGCCAATGCGCCCATGAAGGAACGCTGCGGCTGCGCTTGCGGCGGCATGCCTGGGCGCGCGGCGCCGCCGGCCTGCTGCGGGCCAGAAGGCTGGGTTGCCGTGCGCTCCATCGGGCGCGCCGAATTCGGCGCCGTCTGGGTCGGCGCTGGCGCGGAATAGGTCCGGCTGCCACGGCTGCCGGAAGATGAACCTCCGCCCGGCTTGGCATCAGCCAGCACCGGCACCAAAACCATGACAAGGGCCGCAAAAGCGGTAACAAGAAGACCGGGGCGACGCATTGGAATCGGGACCTCCCAAGATGGACAGACCGTAATATAGAGTTTTTTCCGGCCAAGCGAAGGGCCAAAGGCACTTTACGTCTAAATCGCAACCCGGACGCGGCTTCATATACCAACCGATAGCGAATTTCTGCTATTCGACGTGATGATAATGTCAACAGAGCAATTTTCCGGCGAAGCCACCCGCTCCAGCCAAGCCTCCATCGAGGAAGCCCTCAGGAGTGCGATGCGCCCAGCGCCAGGGCGCGCAGCCTTGCGGGTAACGCCAGGTGAGAACCCAGGGTAGCGCCGCATCATCTTTTCACTGCTCCGCGAAGTTGCGCAGGTTAAGGGTGGCTCAATCCTGGAACTTTCCCCGGATGAATGGCTATTGACCGAAGCGCCGATGCCGGACGCCGAAGCGCTCGTGGC
>VGDL01000084.1 GCA_016869735.1 Alphaproteobacteria bacterium | reverse complement strand
TGATCGCCAAGGCACCCCGCCCAAGAAGCGGCTTTTGATCCGCACCTGGGGCTGCCAGATGAATGTTTATGACAGCGCCCGCATGGCCGATGTGCTGGCGCCGCTTGGCTATGCGCCAACGGAAGTGGCGGAGGATGCCGATATGGTCATCCTCAATACCTGTCATATCCGCGAAAAGGCGACCGAAAAGGTATTCTCCGATCTGGGCCGGTTGCGCGAAGCGAAGCAGGCGCGCGGCGGGGACATGATTGTTGCCGTGGCTGGCTGTGTGGCGCAGGCGGAAGGGGCGGAAATCACCGCGCGCGCGCCATGGGTGGATATTGTGCTCGGCCCGCAATCCTATCATCGCCTGCCGGAGATGGTGGCGCGTGCCTCCCGCGCTGCGGGCGCCGTGATTGAAACCGAATTCCCGCTGGATGGGAAATTCGATCATTTGCCGGAACAGGCGGCGCCGCAGGGTGTGACCGCGTTCCTGACGGTCCAGGAAGGCTGCGACAAATTCTGTTCCTTCTGCGTGGTGCCTTACACGCGCGGCGCCGAATATTCCCGCCCCGCCGCAGCGGTGATCGCGGAAGCCAAGCGCCTTGTTTCGCTGGGGGCGCGGGAAATCACACTGCTGGGGCAGAATGTGAATGCCTATCACGGCGAAGGGCCGGATGGCGGGGATTGGTCGCTGGCGCGGCTTTTGCTGGCACTGGCTGAAATCCCAGGGCTTGATCGGCTGCGCTATACCACTTCCCACCCGCGCGACATGGGCGATGATCTGATCTCGGCGCATCGCGATATTCCGGCGCTGATGCCGTTTTTGCATCTGCCGGTGCAATCTGGATCGGATCGCATGCTGAAGGCGATGAACCGCGGTCACACCGCGTCTGATTATTTGGCGCTGATTGAAAAGCTGCGCGCGGCGCGGCCTGATCTGGCGCTGTCTTCCGATTTCATCGCGGGCCATCCCGGTGAGAGTGATGCGGATCACCGCGCCACGCTGAAGCTGATTGAAGAAATCGGCTTCGCCTCTGCCTTTTCCTTCCGCTATTCCGCGCGCCCTGGCACGCCGGCGGCCGGCATGGCGGGGATGGTGGATGAAGCGGTGGCGGATCAGCGCTTGCAGGAAATCCAGGCGCTGCTGCGCGACCAGCAATATAGCTTCAATCGCACCCGCATGGGCATGGATATCCCCGTGCTGGTGACCGGCCCAGGGCGGCTTCCTGGCCAGATGTCCGGGCGTTCGCCCTGGTTGCAGGGGGTGCATTTCCCCGCGCCCGGTGATCTGACCGGTCAGATCGTGCCCGTGCGTGTCACGGTGACCAACCCTAATTCCCTCGGCGGTGAACTTATCGCCGGGAAATCACCCCAAGCATCGGAGAGAGACGCCGCTTGAACATCCAAACCCCTGGCCTCCGCGCTGCGGAACTGCGCCAATCCAGTGACCAGCGTTCCATCACGCTGCAATTCCACGACAATGCGCTGCTGCCCTTGCTGCATGGCGAACATGATCGTCATCTGGCGCGGATTGAACAGGTGCTTGGCGTGCGCGTGGCTTCACGCGGCAATCGCATCGCCATCTCAGGCGGGGCGGCACGAACGGAAATGGCGGAAGCGGCGCTGCTCGCGCTTTGGAAACGGCTGGAACGGGGGGAACATGTCGGCACGGCGGAAGTGGAAGCGGCCTTGAGGCTCGCGGAAGGCGGCGCCGCGCAGGGCGAACCGCGCCTGCCCTTGCAGGATTTGCCGGCGATCCGCACCCGCAAGGGCGCGATTGCGCCGCGCAGCGCAGCCCAGGCGGCCTATATCGACATGCTCTCACGTCACGACATGGTGTTTGGGATCGGGCCGGCGGGTACGGGCAAGACTTATTTGGCGGTGGCCCAAGGGGTGGCCCTGCTGCAATCGGGCCGCGTTGACCGGATTGTGCTGTCCCGCCCCGCCGTGGAAGCCGGCGAAAGGCTTGGCTTCCTGCCCGGCGACATGAAGGAAAAGGTCGACCCTTATCTCCGCCCGCTTTACGACGCTTTGCATGACATGCTGCCCGCCGATCAGGTGGCGCGGCGGATCGCGGCGGGTGAGATTGAAATCGCCCCCCTGGCGTTCATGCGTGGCCGCACACTTGCCCATTGCTACGCCATCTTGGATGAGGCGCAGAACACCACGCCCGCCCAGATGAAGATGTTCCTGACCCGCATGGGGGAAGGCAGCCGGATGGTGGTCACGGGCGACCCAACCCAGATTGACCTGCCGCCGCATCAGCCTTCCGGCCTGGTTGAAGCACTTTCAATTGTTTCTGGCGTGGAAGGTATCGGGGTCACGCGCTTTTCTGAACAGGATGTGGTAAGGCATCCGCTGGTTGCCCGGATCGTGGCCGCTTATGGGCGGGCCGATGACCAGAACCGGGCGAAGAGGGAGAAGAATGGAACCGGGAAGTAGCCGTCCCGGCCAGGGGCGCCGCAAGGGTGCCTCGGCTGGGCTTCGGAGCGGATCGGCGGAGAGGTTGGATATCTCCGTGATCCTGGCAGCGCCAGGCTGGCGCGCCAGCATCAAGCGGCCCGAGGCGCTGGCGCGCCGTGCCGCAAAGGCAGCCCTGCGCGAAGCGGGGGCAGAAGGCGCGGTGACCGTGCTGCTGGCCAATGACAGGACCGTCAAGCGGCTGAATGGCACGCATCGGGCCAAGGCAAAGCCCACCAATGTGCTGTCCTTCCCGGGCGGTATGCCTGGGTATCTGGGGGATGTTGCGCTGGCGCTCGGCGTGGTGCGGCGCGAAGCGCGCGGCGCGGGCCGGCGCGTGGCGGCGCATTTCGCGCATCTTGTTGCGCATGGCGCGCTTCATCTGGCTGGGCATGATCATCTGCAGGCCGGGCAGGCGCGACGGATGGAAAGGGCGGAAGCGCGCATCATGCGCCGGCTTGGCCTGCCCAATCCCTGGCGGGGCGCGACATGAGCGACGCTGGCCAAAGACCCGGCCTGTTCTGGAAAATCCAGGGCATGCTGCGGCGCAAGGAAGCGGAATCCATCCGCGATCAGGTGGAAGAACTGATCGAACGGCAGGAAACTTCGCATGAGGCAAGCAAGGGCGATGGCCAGACGGCAAGCCTGGATGCCGAAGAACGCGCACTGCTTGGCAATGTGCTGCGCCTGCGCGGCATTACCGCTTATGATGTCATGGTGCCGCGCGCCGATATCATGGCGATCCCGGAAAGCCATTCGCTTGCCGAAACCATCGCCCTGATCCAGACCGAAGGCCATAGCCGATACCCGGTCTATCGCGATGGCTTGGATGACATTATCGGCATGGTGCATATCAAGGATGTCTTTGCGGCCATCGGCAAGGATGAGAAAGCCTTTGTGCTGGCCGAAATCCTGCGCCGGCCGCTTTTCGTGGTGCCTTCCATTCCGGTGCTTGATCTGCTGCTGCAAATGCGCCAGGCGCGAGTGCATATGGCGCTTGTCGTCGATGAATATGGCGGCATTGATGGGCTGATCACGATTGAAGATCTGGTCGAGACCATTGTTGGCGATATCAGCGATGAACATGATGAAATTCAGGCGCAGCAGATCACCGAACGCCCCGATGGTGCGCTTGATCTGGATGCGCGCACGCCAATCGCCGCCTTTGAGGAAAAGCTTGGCAATGTGCTGACGGATGAGGAACGCGCCGCCGATATTGATACCGTGGGCGGGCTGGTTTTCACGCTTGCCGGGCGTGTGCCGGCCAAGGGCGAATTGGTTTCACATCCTTCGGGGCTGGAATTCCGCATCCTGGATGCTGATCCGCGGCGCATACGGCGCTTGCGTGTGCGTCGGCCCGGTGCCAATCCGCGTGCTGCGGCTGAATAGGAAGGCGGGGGTTTGATGGGGCGCATCTGGCAAGCGCTGGCGGCGCGCAGAGGCTGGCGCGCCCTGGTGACCGCCTTTGGGCTTGGCATGCTGGCGGTGCTGGCCCTGCCGCCCCTGCACATCATCCCGGCATTGTTTCTGGCCATTCCGGGGCTGCTTGCCATGATTGGCGGGGCGGCAAGTTGGACTGCCGCCTTCTGGCTTGGCTTTGCCTGGGGCTTTGGCTTCTTCACCGGCGGGCTTTACTGGATCACCTCGGCCATTTTGACTGATGTGGCGCGGTTTTGGTGGCTGGTGCCGATTGCGGTGCCTGCCTTGGCCTTGCCGCTTGGGCTTTTTATGGCCCTGCCATCGGCCATTGCCTGGGGGGCGCGGCCAGGCTGGCCGCGCGTGCTGGTATTCACAGGCGGTTTTGTTGGCTTTGAATTGCTCCGCGGCACGATCCTGACCGGCTTTCCGTGGAATTTGATGGGCACGGTCTGGGCCTTTGATGCGCTGCCCATCCAAATGGCTGCGGTGTTGGGCGTGCACGGGCTTTCGCTGATTACGCTTTTGGTGGCGGCGACGCCCATGCTGGATCGGCGCGCCTTTCTGGGCGGCATGGCAGCGATTGCCTTCTGCGGAGCCTTCGGCTTCGCCCGGCTTTGGGCGCCCGAACCAGAGCCCCAGCCCGTTGGCCTGTTGATTGTCCAGGGCAATATCGCGCAGGAGGTGAAGTGGCGCGAGGATTCCCGCGTGCCGATCCTGCGCCGCTATGTGGAAGCCACCCGCGAAGCGGCGTTAGCGGCCCTGCGCGAATTGCCGCCGGGGCATCGCCTGGCGGTGATTTGGCCGGAAACCGCCGTGCCTTTCCTGCTGCCCAATGATCCGGAGGCGCGGCGGCTGGTCGCTGGCGCCTTGCCGCAGAATGCCCTGCTGCTGACCGGAACGGTGCGTGGCGATTTCACCCCTGAAGGCTATGCGCGCGATCTGTTCAATAGCCTTGCCGTCATTGGCCCCGATACGCAGGTGCTGGCCACAACCGATAAGATGAATCTGGTTCCCTTTGGCGAATTCATGCCGTTCAGGGGGCTTTTGCCGATCCGCTTGGTGCAAAGCTCCCGCGATTTTACCGCGGCGGCAGAAAGGCGGCTGGTGGCGGCTGGTTGGCTGCCGCCCCTGGTTGGGTTGATCTGCTACGAGGTAATATTCACCGGGCGCATCATGCCTGCCCAGCGGCCTGCCTGGATTGTGAATGTGACCAATGATGCCTGGTTTGGCATTACCGCCGGGCCTTGGCAGCATCTTGCGGCGGCACGGTTCCGGGCGGTGGAAGAAGGCCTGCCGCTGGTGCGGGCCGCGCAGACCGGGGTTTCGGCGGTTTTTGATGCGCGCGGGCGCTTGGTGACGCGCGGACCTTTAGGCGAATCCGCGGTTATTCGGGCACCTTTGCCGGCGCCGCGCGGGGAGACCCTCTATTCCAGGCTTGGTTTGGCGGGTTCCTGGGGTCTTGCGATCCTAATTTTTACCCTGGGCTGTTTTTTATCGGCACGAAATCAACGATAGATTTTACGGAACCGGCTCATTAAGTAAAATTTTGTTTCTTTTTTGAAAACTAAGAAAAACCTATGGCGATCACTCGTCCCTTAAGCTATTATCAACTAGTTTCAATCGCCAGTAGGGATAGGCGCTTGATGTGGGTTGCAACTAAAGCCCCAGATGAAATGCTGAATAACGCGTATGAGTTGCCCGAAGGCAAAAAGAGGTGAGTGAAATGAAAGCGTCAGTGGCCATGAATGACTTGGATGAAGTTGCTTCCAAGGGCGAACGT
>VGDL01000083.1 GCA_016869735.1 Alphaproteobacteria bacterium | reverse complement strand
AACATTCGGCTTGAGCCCCTCAAGCTCGCCAGGAAAAACTTTGTTTTCAATGGGATTTAGGTGGCCACCTCGGGCGCTAACCCGGTTCGGCTAGGTGGCGCCCGGAGCAGCAATGGGGACCGTGTGGGCGAAATTCTCTGAGGCGCAACCTCATTCCCATCCTCTGCCTCTCAAGGGCCGCATGAGCTGAATTCGAGTAACCGGCTCTGAGAGACGTCCATACATGACTTCAGCGTTTGACCTTTCCCAAGAATCAAGTTCGAGCGTTCCGTTAACGTCGGATTTGCTATAGGTGAGCAAGAGACATGTGTAACCTTCCAATGAGCGACGGCGTAAAAACTCAGGGCGTTCTTACGTCAGCGTTTGACGTGGCAGCACAGGCCGCCCCGCAAGGAGTTGTCTTGGAATGTCGAGTATCTGCCTGCCAGCCTATCCTTTGGTATCTACCCTGATGGATGCGCCGGGTCTTGATCATGCTGCGCCTGATGATCGCGATGCACGCGATTTGCGCTGGTCGCGCCTCATGGCCGCAGCACAGGCGGGGGATCGGCGCGCCTATGATAAATTACTGCGCGAATGCCTGCCGCTGCTCCGCCAGATCTGCCGTGGAAGGCTGCGCGATGCGACCGAAGCCGAGGATGCGGTTCAGGACACGCTGCTGACCATTCATCGTGCGCGGGCAAGCTATGATGCCTCTCGTCCGTTTCGCCCCTGGCTGGTCGCCATTACCGAAAGGCGGGCGCTTGACCGCATCCGCGCCCGTGGTCGTCGTTCCGGGCGAGAGTCTGCGCTCGAACTGGCGGCGGACCTTCCGGCACCCACAGGCAGCGCTGATGCTGCTTTGGATGCAGAACGCGCAGCAGCGAAGTTGCGTGATGCCGTGCAGGGCTTGCCTGAATCCCAGCGCACCGCGCTTGGACTGACGAAGCTGCAGGACCTCACGTTACAAGAAGCGAGTGTGCGTTCGGGCATGAGTATTGGCGCCATCAAGGTCGCGACGCATCGCGCGGTGCAAACCCTGCGCCGCAGACTGACCGGGAAGGAGTAACGGGTCATGCAAAGCGAAGACCTGATTCACCGTTTGGCCGGTGATCTCCATCCGGTTCGCCCGGCGCGGCCCCCTGGCGCCGCGACGGCACTTTGGGTTGGGCTGGCGACCGCCGTCATCATTGGCGCGGTGCTGTTTTGGGGCCTGCGGCATGATCTGGCGGAACGCCTCGCCAGCGGGTTTGAGGCGCCGCAATTGATGACCGCCCTGGCAACCGGCGTGCTTGCCGCCTTCGCCGCCTTTCAATTGGCCTTGCCGGATCGCAGCCGGCTTTGGGCCTTGCTGCCGCTGCCCGCTGCCTTGGGTTGGCTTGCCACTATGGGCTGGGGCTGCCTGCAGGATTTTGTGAAATGCGGGCCAGAGGCCCTGCATATCGGGGTGAGCCTGCCTTGTTTCAGCTTCATCATCGGCCTTGGCTTGCCGCTCACTATGGTCATGCTTTGGCTTTCCCGCCATGGGGCCTGGTTCAGCCCTGGTCCTGTTGCTGCCTTGGGTGGGCTATCTGCTGCGGCACTGGCGAGCATTGGTCTCAGCCTCATTCATCATTTGGATGGGGCGCTGGTGGTGCTGATTTGGCATGGCCTATCGGTTCTGGTGGTGACCGCGATTGCGGCCAAGCTCGGCCCCCGGGTGATGCGGCTTGGGCGGTCAGGCTGATAAGGCCAAATCTGGTGCGTTCACTTGTTGTGGATTTCGTGTAAAGGACAGAAAGACTTTCAAGCATGCTCGCCTTTGAAACCATGATCAGGCTATCCGCTTCCGTGGGCGTGCTCAGCATCATGCTGATCCTTCAGCATGCCTTTCCGCGTCGGGCGCAGCGGCTTTACTGGCGGCGTTGGCCGAGCAATTTCGGGCTGGTGGTGATTTCGTCCCTACTCGTGCGGCTGCTCATTCCAACCGCTGCGATTGGTGTAGCTCTTTACGCGGAAGCCCAGGGCCTTGGGCTGCTGCGCTGGCTTGGCGTGGATGGGCTCATCAGCGGCATCCTGGCGGTGCTGTTGCTGGATATGCTGATCTATTTCCAGCATCGCGTCTTTCACGCCCTGCCCATTCTGTGGCGGCTGCATCGCGTACATCATGCGGATACGGAATTGGATGCGTCTTCGGGCCTGCGCTTTCACCCAATTGAGATCCTGCTTTCCATGGGCATCAAGATGGCGGCGGTGGTGGCGCTGGGCGCGCCCGCCGAAGCGGTGCTGGTGTTTGAAGTGCTGTTGAACGCGACGGCGCTTTTCAATCATTCCAATGTAGCGCTGCCGCTTTGGCTTGATCGCGTCTTGCGCTGGGTTCTGGTGACGCCCGATATGCACCGCGTGCATCATTCGGTGGTGCGCGCTGAAACCGACAGCAATTTCGGCTTCTGCCTTTCCGTGTGGGATCGGATCTTCGGCACGCATATCCCGGAACCCGCCGCCGGGCAGCTTGGCATGGTGATCGGCATTGATGAGTTCCGCGCCGATGAGGAACAGCGGCTGGACCGGCTACTGACGCAGCCCTTCAGGCGCGGCGGGTGATTGGGTGTAGCGCGCCCTTCCCGCTACCAAACCAATCCCACCGGCATCAGCTTCTCCCCACGCCGCGCCCGTTCCGCCGGGGGCAAGACATCGCAGGAAGGCCAGACGCCGCTGCCAAGCGCCGCCGCGTAACCCTCTGGCAGGCCCACCGCGCGCATGGCCGCTGCAGCCGCCGCATGATCATACTCCAAGGGCAGGATTTCGACGCTGAGGCCCGCTTCGCCCGGCGTCAGGAGCGCAAACCAAATGCGCGGCGTGCCATCATCGGCGGGCATGCCAATGGCGCCGGCATTGATCCAAATACCCGGCCTCACCTGGCGCGCAAAGGGAATGCCGCAATGGCCTGCAATCACGCCATCGCATCCCGTGGCCGCGATTTCCGCCGCCAAATCCGCTTGCGGTGTGGAGGCGAAAATGAAGCGGCTGATATCGCTTGCCCCGCCATGCAGCACGGCAAGCCGCCGCCCATCCGGCAGCCTGACCATCAGCCGCTGCGGCAAGCCCGCCATCCAGGCGCGATGCACTGCCGTCACCTGCCGATCGGCATGCGCGTACCACGCGCGGGAGAGCAGATCGCACGCCGTCCCTTCCTCAAAACCGCAGCCGCAATCAAGCGCATCGGCAGCGAGATTCTCCTCACAATTGCCGGCAATCACCAAAATGCCGCTCGCCATGATCAGGTCGCAGCAGGCGGCCGCATCGGCGCCATAGGCAACAACATCGCCGGTGCAGATCACGCGCCTTGCCGGAATGCCGCGCCGTGCTGCCTCAGTCAGCACCGCGCGCGTTGCCTGCAGGTTTGAATAGGGGCCGCCAAAGACCAGCAGCGAGCCATCCGCCGCAACTTCCGTCAAAGCTGTCTGAGACATCCATCCTCCAGGCGAAGCAATCGGTCGGCAAAGCGCGCCGCCAAATCATGTTGATGCAGCGATACCAGCACCGCGAGGCGATCCCTTCGCGCAAGGTCCTGCAAAAGGCTCAGCACGTCCTCCTTCCTATCGTGAGCAGGCCCCGCCGCCGAGTACGCAAAACCGTGCGCAATGGGGATGGTTCAGGGCGACCGGCTGCGCAGCCTCGGCCAGGGTGGCGCCAAGTTCAAAGCGCTCATCATAGGGCAGCAGCGTGCAGGCAATCACGGCAGGACGCTCAGCCCCCTTGCGCTTCACCACCATGCGGGCGGAAGCGCACATGACACTATCGGGCGATTTATGCAGAATACCCCAGCAGGCTTCGGTGATCTCCGGCACCTCAGCGCTTGCGTCCATTTCCGGGAAAAGCATCAGCGCCACGGGGTCTGCCGCATCCACCGGAATGCCGTATTCGGCGAAAAGCGTGGCATAGCCTTGACGCATGGCGGCTTCCTGCCCCTGGCCGAAGCCAAGCCTGCCGGCGACATGCACCGTGAAGCCTTCACGCACTAGCCAACCAAGCCCTTCCAGGGTTTTGGCAAAGCTGCCCGCGCCGCGTTCCATGTCGTGAAAGCTTGGCGCGTAGTGATCAAGGCTCACGCGCAGGATCAGGCGATCCGTGCCGAAGCAGTCCCGCAGCCGCAACAGCCCATCGGCATAGCGCCGCATGGGCTGCATGGCATTGGTCAGCACCAGGGCGGAAAGCCCGGGCCGGGCGAATGTATCCGCCAGCATGTCAAGCAAGCCTGGGTTCATGAAAGGCTCGCCACCGGTGAAGCCAATCTGTTCCAGCGGCACGCCAAGGGCAGCGGCCTCATCGAGGAAGGCCGTCACCTCCTGCGGCGCGATATAGGAAAGCGCATCATTGCGCGGACTGCTTTCGATATAGCAATGGGCGCAGGTGATGTTGCAGAGCGTCCCGGTATTGATCCAAAGCGTCTGCAGGCCCTTGAGCGCGACGGTGGCGCGGCGTTCGCCCTTGGCGGTCACGAAAGGGTCCTGGAATTTCGCCAGGCTGCTGGGCGGAAGGCTGATGACAGACAAGAATTGCATCCTTTCGAGGACAGGCGCTGCGCCCACGGATTACGCCCTAAACCGCCTTCAGGTTACGGCTCAAGCCTTGAATTCGCTTGGGTGATTTGCCGGGCGGGACGCGCCAGGGCCTCCGCCGCGATGACCCAGAGAATCTTCCACCCCGCCTTGATCGTGCCCATCAGGGTTCCCGATATCTTGGAATGGCCAATGCGGCGCCAATAACCCACCGGCACTTCCCGCACGCGAAGGCCAAGGCGCGCGGCGCGCACCTGCATTTCAACGGTCCAGCCCCAGGTTTCATCGCGCATCTGAAGCCGATCCAGCGCCGCGCGGCGGATCACGCGAAAGGGGCCGAGATCCGTATACCCTATGCCCCAAATCAGGCGGATCAGCCGGCAGGCGAGCGCATTGCCAAAGCGCTGCTGCGGCGTGAGCGCGCCAGGTTCGACATCCAGGCTGCGCGCGCCAATCACCAGTTCAGCCCCGTCGTCGATGAAGGGCGCCAGCAGCCGCGGCAAATCCTCTGGCCTGTCGGAGGCGTCGGCATCCATGAACAGGACCGTATCTATTGCGGGGGACAGCGCGGCGATGCCGGCAAGACAAGCCCGGCCATAGCCGCGGCGAGGTTCTGAGACCACGCGCGCCCCCATGCTTGCTGCAATTTCCGGCGTGCCATCAGTGCTGGCGGTATCCACCACAATCACCTCAGCGACTTTGGGCAGGATCGCGCTGAGAACCTTGGGCAGCGCCGCGGCCTCATTCCTTGTGGGCATGATGACGCCGATGATGGGTGGGGCAGTGTGCTTCATGACTTGGCGCGCCGCCTGATCAGGTTTTGGCCGAGCATCATCACCACCCCCGCAAGATGAATGGCCGCGATGCCTTGCGCGAAAATCGGGCGCAGCACGGGGCCGGTGAAGGCAAAGAACAAATAGTAGATCGGTAATAGCACCGCCGGCAGCAGCAGGGCCCGGCAGCCCAAGACGGCGGCAAGGGGCAGAAACCACACGGCATACCAAGGGAATTGCGCCGGTGAGAGATAGAAGATCGCAGCCGCAATCACCAGCACGCCACGCAATAGCGCGCGACCATCTGTTGGCGCCGGCCAGGCCATGGCGAGGGCAATCGCGGCGCCCGTGAGGCCCAGCAGCGGGCGCAGGATTGCGCCGGAATCTTCGCCCAGGATCGCCTCGGCCCAGGCCATCGGCGCGTTATTGACGGACCAGAAACGCGCATAGGCATTCAAACCAGCATCCGGCGCGGCGATTGTCGCCAGCAATGGCGCCAGAACAA
>VGDL01000082.1 GCA_016869735.1 Alphaproteobacteria bacterium | reverse complement strand
TGAGCGCCCCATGCATCGGATTGCAGTGACGTCCCCAGACGTGGAGATGTCGGCGTTTTGCGGCCCCCTTTTTTGACGTTCGCGGCGTGCTGATGCACCCGGATGGAAGAGGAGTCGATCATCTGAAGGTCGCCGCGATAAGCCTTCGAAACCGCCTCGAAAATCGTGTCCCAAACCCCGATTTTCCGCCAGCGGACGAACCGGTTGTAACAGGTCGTGGTCGGGCCATAACGCTCCGGGATATCAGCCCACGGAGAGCCAGTTCGAAGACGCCAATAGATGCCGTTGAGCACCTTGCGGTCATCCGCGCGCGCGACGCCTCTGGGCTTGTTCGGCAACAGCGGCGAGATAATAGACCACTCGAAATCCGTCAGTTCGTACCGACGAGCGTGCATCCAAAGTCCTCCCCGGACTTTGAATCACAACTCGCTCGCCCAAGGAATCCCCTTTATAAGTTTGTGACCTAGCGCGCCGGTTGGAGCCCAGGGCAACCCCGCCTTAGCGCTTGATGCCGCCAATGGCGTTCTGGATACCCGCGCTGGCCCAGGGACCCCAGGGCATGGTGAAGAATTTGAAGCCCTTATCCACGAAGAAATTCGGCTCCATGCCCGGCGGGATGAAATACATGCCGGCGGCAATGCCATGCTTCGCGGCGGTTGACGCAATCCTGTCCAAGGCGCGCTGATAGATGTCGCAGGCATAATCCAGCGGCACATCCAATTCGATGGAAAGATCAGAGGGCCCGATCAGCAGCACATCCACACCGGGAACGGATGCGATGGCATCCAGATTTTCCAGCGCCTGCTTGGTTTCGATCATGGGCACAATGACCAATTCCTTGTTCACCGTATCCAGATAGTCGCGGTAATTCGAAAAATCGCCCCATTCGCCGCGCACGCCCGCATTGCTGCGATTGCCAAGAGGGTAGTAGCGGCAGGACCGCACCATCGCCTCGGCCTCGGCACGCGTATTGATCATAGGCGCAATAATGCCGCGCGCGCCGGCATCCAGCGCAAAACAGATTTGATCCGCCTGATTGGCGGCAACGCGCACCAGGGGCGCTGCCTTTTTGCCACGCATTGCCTGGATGGAAGGGGCGAGCTGCTTGATCTCATAGGGCGAATGCTGGGTATCGAACAGAATAAAATCGAAGCCGGCATCCGCCAGCACCGAGACATCAATATTCGGCCCTGCTGTCGTGCCTATTGCGGTTTTGCCTGACGTGATGGTTTGCTTGATGGCGTTCATGGGACACGGTTTCCTTCCATGGGGTTTGGCGTATGCGCAACGCCATCCTAAGGCATGCAGAGCAATGCCGGGAAGGTCCCCTCATCCTAGGACGGGGCAGACAGATGACTGCCCGCCGAATGCGTCCCAGCGCTGGTCAAAAATGCCAGCCAACGGCTCGGCTGGACCCAGCTTCAGCCCCAAATGCCCGCCTCGCCCCAAGCATCCCGACATCACATCATCGCCACCTCAAACCCGTGAACTCGGCCGATAGAAGGGTTCATGCCGCGCCGGATCAATATAATCGGCATAAAAGCACTTCGCATGGGGCAGCAGCGCCTTGGAAAGTTGGCGCCGTTCCACCTCATCATCCGCCAAAGCGCGATTCAGATCATCATGTAGCGCCTTCAAGGCGCCGTCACGGTCAACCCGCGTGAAGCGGCCGTCCTGATAAATCACTTCGCCGTCGCACATCACGGCGCGCACGGCGCTTGTCTTGGCGCGCTGCACCACAGCATCCAGCGTTGGGGTCAGCTCATCCAAATAGGGATAAGCGATACTATCCCAATCAATCAGCGACAAATCGGCGCCCTTGCCGACTTCAAGCGTGCCAAGGCCATCACGCCAGGATGTGGTGCGCGCCCCACCAACCGTTGCCATGCGCAGCACCTGGCCAATGCCCGGTACCTCATGTTCAGCCATGCCAGGCACGCGATGCGCGCGCAGCACCAGGCGCAATTCCTGGAGCATATCGCGGTCATCATTGATGCCGGCCTCATCAAGCCCAATCGCGGTATTGATTCCCTTGGCCTCAAACCGATTGAGCGGCGCGACACCGGAACGTAGCCGGAAATTCGATGAACAATTATGGCAGATGCAGGTTCCGGTTTCCGCCAGCCGATCGATATCCTTCTCATTCAGCCAAACACCATGGCCCAGGGTCATGTTCGGGCCGAGCAAGCCGAAACGATCCAAATATTCCACCGCCGTGCCGCCACCGCGGCGGCGCGCATATTCCTTCTGATAAGCGGTTTCCAGCAGATGCATATGGATCGGCGCATCATTGCTGCGCGACACTTCGCCCATCGCCGCCAAGGCCTTGTCCGAACACCAATGCAGATTGGCCGGTGCCAATTGCACACGCACGCGGCGCTTGGCGTTGTGGCTGCGATGGAGGTTGCGGAATAGGTCCAGATTGTCTTCCAGCGTCAATTGGAAACGATCAAACCAGCGCTGCATCGGGCCGCGCAATTCAGGTGGCAGGCTGGCGACAAAATCCTCATCCGCCTGGTACACAAGCCTGTTCTGATCCCGCAGCGCGAAGCAATAGGAAACGCGCATGCCGATATCTTCATAGGCGCGAATGACCTCGCCTGCGCGTTTTTCGACATCGGGCAGCTTGCCCGGCGCCCAGCCATGCAAATGCTGCACGGTGGTAATGCCAGACCCGATCATCTCAAAAGCCGAATAGAGCGTATCGAGGTAAGGGTTCACATTGCGCGCCACCATGCGCGTGACGAACCAAAGCTCCAGCGGCATATCGGGGGAGCCCAATTGCACAGGCGTCAGCCCGACATGGTGATGCGCATTGACGAAGCCGGGCAACATCACCTCTCGCCCCGACCCCACCACCGGGATTTGCGGGTGCTTGCGGTGCAAGTCATCATAGGTGCCGATTTCGGTGATGATGCCATCTTCCTGGATCAGCGCGCCATCGGCCATTTCCTCCCAGGCTGTCGCGGAAAGGGCTTTGGTGATCATGGCGCGGCTGCGCACAAGGGTTGCAACCATCTAAGGGGCCTCCGGTTTGGGCTGGCGCAGCTTAACGCAAAACCCAAGCGCTCGCAGCCAGGGGGTCTGGACGACACGGCGTGAAGCGCGGATGCTCCCCGTCAAAGCAGGTCGGAGGAAAAATCAATGCTCAGTCTCAAAGGCAAGGTCGCCATCGTCACCGGCGCGGGTTCGGTTGGTCCCGGCTGGGGCAATGGCAAGGCAACGGCCGTGCTTCTGGCGCGCCAGGGGGCCACGGTATTCGGCCTGGACAACAACGCTGCCGCTGTCGAGGAAACCATCGGCCTCATCAAATCCGAAGGCAGGGAAGCGGCTTCGCATATCTGCGACGTGCTTGATTCCGAAAGCTTCCAAGCAGCGGTTGAAGCCTGTGTCGCGCGTTATGGCCAATTGGACATCATGGTCAATAATGTTGGCGGATCGCATCCCGGCGGCGCGGAATCCATGCCGGAGGAGGTCTGGGATCGCCAGGTGGATTTCAACCTGAAATCAGCCTTTCTGGGCTGTAAATTCGCGCTCCCGCATTTAAAGAAGCGCCCGGGTGCTGCGATTGTGAATATCTCCTCCATCGCGGGCTATCGGATGCAGGCGGCGCGCCCGCATGTCGCCTACAGCGCCACCAAATACGGCATTGTCGCCTTGTCCAAATCCGTTGCCATTGAAAACGCCAAGGCGGGCGTGCGTTGTAACACCGTGGTGCCGGGGCTGATGCACACACCGCTGGTGGAACATCGGCTGGTGCGGCAATTGGGCGGCAATGACGCCGCCGCACTGATCGCCAAGCGCGATGCGCAGGTGCCGCTGGGTAAAATGGGCGATGGCTGGGATATTGCCCATGCGGTGCTGTTCCTGGTTTCCAGTGAAGCCAAACACATCACGGGGACCGAACTGATCGTGGATGGCGGCGTCACCGCTGCCGGCGCCGTTTGAAGACAAGGGGCAAGACAATGACGCAGAAGCTCTCCCGCCGCACAGTGACAGGCGCGGCTTTTGGTTTGCTCGGCGCGCCGGCAGTGGTTAGCGCGCAGGATACCTTCCCCAATCGGCCCATCACGCTGGTGGTGCCCTCCCCCGCTGGCGGCGGCACAGATTTCAGCGCGCGTCTGATTGCCGATCAATTGGGCCGCGCCCTGGGCGGTTCCATGGTCGTGGAAAACCGCCCTGGCGGGAATGATGTGGTGGGGCTTACTTCCGTGCTGCAAGCGCGCCCCGATGGCCACACGCTGCTTTGCGGCTATTGCGGCACCATGACCGGGCGTGTTGCGGTTGGCACTTTGGGGGGCATCGTGCCGGCGCGGGATTTCATCCCCATCGGGCAAATCACCGATACGCCGCAGCTTTTCGTGACGCACCCATCGGTGCCGGTGAATTCGATGCGGGAGTTCATCGCCTATGCCAAGCAAAAGCCGGGCGATCTGACCTATGCGTCCGCCGGCGTTGGATCCATGCATCATCTGGGCGCGGAATTGCTCAAGCTGCGCGCGGGCATTGACATGCTGCATGTGCCTTATCGCGGCACTGGCGAGACCATTCGCGACCTGATAGCAGGGCGCGTGCTTTTCTACATGAATTCACCGCCACCACTCACACCCCTGGTCGCGGATGGCAAGCTGCGCGCGCTTTGCGTCAGTTCCAATGAACGCCACCCCGGCATGCCCAATGTTCCATCCGCGAAGGAAGAAGGGCTGGCCGACCTCGATCTCAATGTCTGGTTCGGCCTATTCGCCCCGCGTGCCACGCCGGAACCCGTGGCGCGGCTGCTCGCGCAAAAACTGAATGAGGTTCTGGCCGATCCCGCCATCCGCAAACGCGCCTTTGATGCTGGCGCGCTGGTGGTGCCTTCCACACCGGAAGCCTTGGCTGCGCGTATGGAACGCGAAACAGCCGCCTGGGCCGATGTGGTACGGGCCGCCAAGATTAGCGCAGGGTAAAGTCGCGGGAGCCATCTGTCACAGCATTCACGAAAACTTAAGGAAAATAGACGAAAGATTGCCAAATGTGATCAACCAGGATCACCAATGGTGGAAAATGACGCCTGCTTCCTACGATGATGCTGTGCGCTACGTGCGCCGCCAATCACGAATCAGCACCAACAGTTTGGCGGATGGCCTTGGCATCCGCTGGAGCCTGGCGCTCGATTTCCTGGAGGAAATGAAGCGCAAGGGCATGGTCGGGGACATGCAGGATAATGGCTGGTGGCCTGTGCTCCGCAAGGAAACCTTCAGCCCGCCGCGTAAACCCACCGCTGCGCCAGCACAAAAAGCCGTAACGCCGGCAAACAGCGCGCCTGCAGCGCTGGAAAGAATGGAAGGGCAGGCCGCCGCCGCCTCCTTTAACCACGCCAATAATGATCCCGTGCAGCGGCTTCTGATGGAAAAGCTTCACGAGGCGATACGTGCCTTGGCAGAAGAACGTGAAAAAAACCTCAAGCTTGGCAATAGCTGCCGCCTTCTGATCGCTGAACGGGAAGCCTGGAAACACCGCGCCCAGGCGGCTGAAGCGCGCATCGAAATCGAAGAAGACAATGCCGCCAGTCAGCGACGGTTGGATGCTTTATGCAATTCCCCGCCGCTTGAAGCGCAGCCTGACACAAAGATGCTTTCGCCACCCAAGCCATTCAGCAAAAAGCTTCTGCCGGATCTGGCGCGTAGATAGTCAGCGGCAAATTTGCGCCCGGGCTTATTGCCCAGCCTTGGCTTTTGGTTCCCGACAGCAGCGTGGATCGGCCCACCACATTATAAGGCTGGTGGCGGGCGGGGGCAGTTTGGGATCGGGAAAGGCAAGCATGGATCGCACCACTGGGTGACAACAGCATTTCCGCCGCTGTTTGCGCCAGAAGTCATCACCCCGAAATCCATGCAGGTTAAGTTTCTTGGCGCCAGCGAATAGGCTTTTCACGGATGCTTAATCGATCAGCGCGAAAATACGAGAAGCGATCCAGCCTGGGTCGCCCGATGGTGGAAAATGCCGATTCCAAGCTATGCTGAAGCCGTGCGTTATGTGCGCCGCCAACCACGCATCAATACCAGCACCCTGGCCGATGGGCTTGGCATCCGCTGGAGCTTGGCGCTCGACTATCTTGAGCGGATGGAGCGATCGCGCGTTGTGGGTGCCAT
>VGDL01000081.1 GCA_016869735.1 Alphaproteobacteria bacterium | reverse complement strand
CCCGTATAGGCCAGCGGCCATAGTCCGCCCAAGCGCCAAATCTGCCGCCCGCACTTCGGCGAAAGGACCAAGCGCGACACGAAAACTGGCATTACGGCCCCTTCCCTGCTGGGTGATCCGCGCGCCGGGCAGGCGCGCCGCCACCGCTTCCGCCGCAGATCGACCTGAGAACTGGCCGGCTTCCACCACCAAACTGCCTGGGCGCGGCGCGGTCTGCGTCAGGGTTTCCGACAAGGGTGCCAAGGTGCCGCGCCTTTGGGGTGCGAGTTCAGTCAGTTGCGCAGCGCCAGGCAGGGGCTGGATATCGCGGCGCGGCGCTTCGCGGGCGCCAGGCAAAGGTGCCAATTCCTCCCGCGCCACTGCGGCGCGAGGCGCGGCGGCAATGGCGATGGGTGGCGGGGCATGGCCGGGCAGGCCATCAGCCACCGCGCGGCTTAGCTCCGCATCCACCACCAGCGCGATTTGCGTCGCGCGGCCCGGCGTCATGCCAAGCAGGGCGCCAGCGCGCGGCGAAACACCCAGGATACGCCCAGGTTTTGCCGGGCCGCGATCATTGACGCGGAGCAGCATCGAACGGCCATTTTCCAGATTGGTGACGCGAATAACCGCAGGCAATTGCAGGCTGCGATGCGCTGCAGTCAGACCCTGGGCGCTCGGCGCTTCCCCATTTGCGGTCAAGCCGCCGAAGGCCGGTGCGGGTAGCACTTCCGCAAGACCGGTTTCGGCAAGCGCGTAATCTTCCTGCGGGTAGGACCACACGCCACCAAGTCGATAGGGATCGCCGACCACATAGCGCGGTTCAGGCTGCGCGCAGCCCGCAACGGCCAGCATCGCGACTCCCAGAATACTCCAGCGCGTCACGCCACACGATCGGACAAAAGCCCGACGGAAAGCCCGTAATTCACTGGCGTATTGTAGCGGCGGATCACGCGGAGATTGTGATGGCCAAGGAAAATCTGCCCGCTATTGCCGCGTGAGGGCAGCACGATCTGGGTTTCGATATCGGAAGCCGGCAGTGGGCTGCCATCGGGCTTGCGAAACCCCATGCGGGCAAAATCGCGCAAGGGGCGCTTGCTTTCGGTATCGGCTCCGTTTGCCGTAAACCCTGCCGGCGGGCGCACTTCCCGCCCCCAAGGCTCCCCGCGCTTCCAGCCATGGCGCTGGAAGTAATTGGCGATGGACGCCAGCGCATCGGCGCGGTTATCCCAGATATCGCGCCGGCCATCGCCATCGAAATCCACCGCCAGGCGTTCAAAATTACTCGGCATGAATTGCGGCTGACCCATCGCCCCCGCCCAGGACCCCTTCATGCGATCCGCACTCGTGTGCCGGTCATTCAGGATACGCAAGGCGGAGATCAATTCATTGCGGAAATAAGCCGCGCGCCGGCCTTCCCAGGCGAGCGTCGCCAAAGCCTCCACCACGCCAAAGCCGCCCGTATTGCCGCCGTAATTCGTCTCAACACCCCAGATCGCGACGATAACCGAAGGCGCCACCTGGTAGCGTGCTTCAATCCGGCGCAGCAGATCGGTATTTTCTGCCATCAGGCGCCGGCCATTCTGGATGCGCGTTGGCGTCAGCATGATGCGGTCGCGGTAATCTTCCCATTGCATGCCGCCTTCCGCCTGACGGCGATCCAATTCAATCACGCGCTGATTGGGCTTCAGGCCCGCGAAGGACTGGTTCAGCGTGGCATCGGAAATCCCGGCGCGACGCGCATCGGCGCGCACCCCTTCCAGGAAGCGGTCAAAGGATTGGCCGGAGGCCGGCACATAGGGGGGCGCGCCGTTGGGGACGGGGATTTGGTTGGCGGAATTCGCCTCTGGGCTGCAAGCCGCGACCAGGGCGGCGACTCCGCCGAGCAAAAGCCTTCTTTCGATCATGGCCACATCTGGTGCCATGGGGCGCGGGGCGTGGCAAACCCTTTTGAGGCCCATCTTGGCCGGGCTGTAACTAGTGCTAGACTGACCATTCAAATGAGGAGGAATGCCATGGTCGCCATTACCCGCGAACTCGCCGCTTTTGTCGCCGGGCTTCGCTATGAAAGCCTGCCCGCCAATGTCCAGGAACGCACACGTTTCCTGATTTTGGACCTGGTCGGGAATATGCTGCGCGGCCGGCATGAAGCGGAAAGCACGCCGCCGCTTTTGGCCGCGGCCCGCGCGCTTGGCCTGACTGGCGGTTCGGCCGCCGTATTCGCCGATGCGCAGCGCTACACGCCCGCCGGGGCTGCGCTGATCAATGGCGCCATGGCGCATTCGCTGGATTTTGATGACACGCATGCCGCCGGCACGCTGCATCCTGGCGCGCCCGTGATCCCCGCCGCGCTGGCCGCCGCTGAAATGACCGGCGCCGATGGCAAGACTGTGCTGGCCGCGATTGTGGCTGGCTATGAAACCACCTGCCGTCTGGCGCTCGCTTTGCCCGGTGGTGATCATTATGACCGCGGCTATCACCCAACCGCGACCTGCGGCGCCTTTGGCGCGGCGGCGGCGGCGGCCCGGGTTTTTGGCCTAACCGCAGCACAGGTTGAAGACGCTTTCGGCATCGCGCTTTCCCAGGCCGCCGGCAGCCTGCAATTCCTCGCCAATGGCGCCTGGACCAAGCGCTTCCAGGTGGGCTGGAGCGCGCTGAACGGCCTTTCCGCCGCAACCATCGCGCGGGAAGGCTTCCGTGGCGCCGGTGAGGCCATTGAAGGCAAGGCCGGCTTCCTCCGCGCCTATGCCCCGAACCCGAAGCCTGAGCGCGTCTTGCAGGATTTGGGCACGGCGTGGGAGCTGATGCAGACCGCCGTGAAGCCCTATCCTTCCTGCCGTTATGGCCATGCGAGCGTGGATGCCGCCTTGGCGCTGCGTGCTGAACTTGGCCTGAATATCGAGGAAATTGAAAGCGTGATCATGGGCTTGCCGAATAAGGGCATGCTGCTGGTGGGCGCGCCGCGCGAATATAAGCAAAATCCGCAGAACATCGTGGATGGCCAGTTCAGCGGGCCCTTCGTGGTGGCCTGCGCCCTGGCGCGCGGGCATTTCGGCTGGGCTTCCTATGCCTGGTTGCAGGATAAGGATATCCGCGCGCTGATGCTGAAGATTTTGCCGGAAGAAGATGCTGATGTGCAGGCGGAATTTCCGGCCTTCATGTCGGGCAAGCTGACCATCAAGGCGCGCGGCCAAAGCTTTGTGCGCCACATCAAAATCCCGAAGGGCGAGCCCGATAACTTCCTGACCGAAGCCGAACTTCGCGCCAAGTTCCATGGCCTTGCCGATGCGGTGCTGGGGGCGGAGCGCGCCAAGCAATTGGCCGATGCGGTGATTGGCCTGGATAATGCCGCTGATGTGAATGCGCTGATGCGCCTGGGTGCCCCCCTTGTCGCGCAGCGCATGGCGGGCGAATAGGCACTTGCGTATAGGACCTTGCGGCGCGGTTTCGCCGCAAGGCTTATGGATGGGTGGCCGAGCGGTTTAAGGCACCGGTCTTGAAAACCGGCGTAGGTGCAAGCTTACCGTGGGTTCGAATCCCACCCCATCCGAATCTCCTGCCTTTCAGAAATGACGACTCTGGCTGGAATTCCCTATCCCACGCGGATAGTGCGCGATCCGGCGGTGCATTCTTCATAAGGCCCCGGCCATTGCGGGGAGGTTCGGCTGGAACCTCAACTCTCCCTGAAACCCAACCGGCCGAGGATTTTCTTTCGGGTTTGACGCTGCCCTTGCACGGCCTTAAAGAGCAGGTGTTGCAACGCCGTGTGACTTTCCACTCCTGCGGAGGGGTGGCCGAGTGGCCGAAGGCGGCGGTTTGCTAAACCGTTATAGGATCTAAAGTCCTATCGTGGGTTCGAATCCCATCCCCTCCGCCATCAAATCCACTCATATCATTGAATTTAAATGAAAAAATCAGGATGAGAGTTTTTTTACCCCCATTTCTACCCACGTTTACCTACGGACTGTGATGGGCTGAAATGGTGCGCTGCTAGATGACAAGGGCCAGATGTGCCGTGTCCGTAGCGCGCCGCACTGGCTCACGGAACTGCAGCAAGGGACAATCTTTCAAAGCCTAATGACGCTGCAGTAGCTGGTGTGAGACCGTTTATCGGCGCACAGAAACGGCAGGCTGGTTAGGTCATGATTGCAGGCGCACGGCTGTTACGTTGATGCAGAAGCTGGGGATCGTGCGGGAAGTACGGATGCGAGTGACCGGCCATGCCCCTCCCCGTGATGCCGCGGCCAGCTATGAACACCATGACTTCGCGCAGGAAGCCTATGCTGCGGTCGAGAAGCTGGCGGCTGAATTGGAGCGGGTCAGGCAGGCAGTGCCGGTTTCTGGAGGGGGGTAGGCACCCGGGGGGCTGGAAAAAACACCCCGGCTTGTCTTGGAGTCAGAAAAGCCCGTGCCAGCTTCGCGTGGTTTTTTTAGAGTTTGGCCCCCATCCCCGTTGCTATAACCTCAACCATCAGCCATCAAAGCAGAAACTCCCCGTCTGAATGGATACATTCAGTGGAGCCCGCCACTGCAGGCTTTGTCGCTAAGCTATCTCGCTTGAAATATAACCGGGTCTGAGCCCATTACTCGCCGATTAGGGGTGGAGCAGATGTGCTACCTCCCTGGGAAAGGTCGGGATGGAGTTGTTTCATGACACAAGACGCCGGCACCAGTCCACTAGGGCGCAGGGGCTTTCTCGCGGCGTCGATAGAGACGTTGCTCGCCGGCTCTGCTGGGCAGGATGGCCCAACCGCCGACGTGGCCGGACCCAGATTGATCGAGATCGCCCCTGGCATGCACACTGTCCGCGGGCCTTTGTCTCCCTTCGATCCTCATCATCCCGCAGTTGACTTGCGGCTTCCCCAGGGCGTGACGAAACCACCGCTGCTGATTCTGGTGCACGGGGGTGGAGGCGCACGCGACCAGGCCAATGCGATGGCGCTTTTTCATGCGCAGGGCGTCGCAGTGCTGGGGTTCGACGCCTACCGGGTGGCAGGGCTAGAGCGTAACTCGATCTTCTGGATTCGCAACGCAACCTATGAAGCGCGTCAGCGGATGATCTACTCTGCCGCCCTGGGCGCCTATCGCTGGGCGATCACCCTTGAGAGTGTCGATACTACCCGCATCTTCATCCATGGTCTTTCGAACGGCGCCGATGTGGCCGCAAACCTCGCGGCAGTTGTCAGCCCCGCCCATGTCCGGATGGTTTTCCCGGAGGGCTTGGCTGGCGCAGGGCTAGGGCTACCAGATCGGCTGAACGTCCCCTTGCGTGCAGTATTCGGGCGGCTCGACAATTATGCGGGCGATTCAGCGACCGATTGGCGTTGGGCGCGACAGGTGCCCTGCCGGCTCAACATGTCGGGGTTCGAAGGGCCTCCCGGCAATGCGGCTAATTGCAACCCTACGCGCAACGCCTTCAATCGAACGGAAAGTCCCGAGCAATGGGTGGTGCGACAGCGGCAGGCGGGTGCCGACATTGACATCTGGTTCTATGATGACGCGGCGCATGGCATTTTCATCGGCCCGCTACGTATCCAGAGCTTTGACTGGCCCGGGCGTACCAGACCCGCGAACATTGGGGCCTCGGAGGCGGCGAGGACTAAGTTCGTTAATGACATGCTGGCTGTTATTCGAGCCTGATTGGCAGCACCCTATCTCAAAAAACCACCGCTGTCCGTCGTCAGATCATTTGGGACTAAATGGCGGGCTTTGTAACGGAGTATCTGGGCCATCAGTGGTTGATTGCCCCCCTCGTTCTGCTGTGACCACGCAACCATGCAACTGGGCGGTATCGGAGTGGTTGCACGGTTGCGCAGTTGCAGGAAAGTGTCTGGAAAGGGGTAGGCACCCGGGGGGCTGGAAAAACTACCCCGCATGTGACGCGGTCGGAAAGGCCCTGCCAGGTTCGCGTGGTTTTTTAGAGTTGATACCCGATCATCTTCACTCTCCTTGGGGTTACGATGAGCGAGACATCCTCCGTTATTCAAATCGCCAATTTGGTCCCATAGGCGCTGACGCCGGGTAGTCTCATAGCGTAGGGTACTGCGGGCAATCCCAAGAACCTCGCATGTCCGCCGCTCGGATGTGCCGAGCTTCTGGCGTGCCTGAACGACCGCACCCTTCAGGTCTTCAGCGCTCAGATCTTGGGTTTTAAAAAATCCAGGCTTTCCTTCAGGATCAGCTTGTCGAGCTCCAGAGCCGCAACGATCTCCTTGAGCCGTTGGT
>VGDL01000080.1 GCA_016869735.1 Alphaproteobacteria bacterium | reverse complement strand
ATGTTGGGCCAAAAGAGTGGCATGGAAGATGGCCCGATTGCCGAAGGCGTATTTCAACAGGCGGTTGATGGTGGTGCCGCCAGTGCGGGGAAGATGAAGAAAGCATAAAAGCGGCACCCCTTGACGGAAATCCGGGATATTATCCTTTAATATTCGGTTCATTTCTTGGCTCTTGAAGAAGAACCAAGAAGATACCGTTCACAACATAATATTCGGTTGCCGGGTCTGGCGGGAAACACCCCCGGTCACGGGCCTGCTTGACGGGGCAGGCGCTCCGCCCCTAAAGCACGTCTCGGTCGGGCGCGTAGCTCAGCGGTAGAGCATTCGCTTCACACGCGAAGGGTCACAGGTTCAATCCCTGTCGCGCCCACCATGCCCCTTCAATAGGATTTTGGCAGGCCGAGCACTTTTTCGGCAATATGGCTCAGGATCAGTTCGCGGCTGACCGGGGCGATGCGCGGGATCATGCTTTCGCGGAAATAGCGTTCCACCTGGTATTCCTGGGCATAGCCCATGCCGCCATGGGTCAGCACGGCAGCCTCAGCCGCGGCGAAGCCGGCTTCGGCGGCCAAGTATTTGGCGGCATTGGCCTCGGCGCCACAGTCCCGCCCGGCGTCGTAAAGCGCGGCCGCCTTCATGGTCAGCAGGCCGGCCGCTTCCAACTGTGCCCAAACCCGCGCCAAGGGGTGCTGGATGCCCTGATTTTGGCCGATGGGGCGGCCGAATACCTCTCGCGTGCGGGCGTAATTGGCAGCTCTGCTCAGTGCCGCCTGGCCGATGCCCACAGCTTCCCCAGCGATCAGGATGCGTTCGGGATTGAGACCATGCAGGATCAGCCGGAAGCCTTCGCCTTCGGCGCCGATCCGGTCTTCTTCCGGCACTTCCAATCCGTCAAAGAACAGCATGTTCGAATCAACGCCATGCCGGCCCATCTTGTGGATCAGCCGCACTTCCACCTTGGCGCGGTCGAGCTTGGTGTAGAACAGCGTCAGCCCATCGGTCTTGCGCTTCACCTGATCAAGCGGCGTGGTGCGCGCCAAAAGCAGGATGCGATCCGCCACTTGCGCCGTGGAAATCCAGATCTTCTGGCCATTGATGACATAGCGATCCCCGCGCTTTTCGGCCCGCGTCTTCAATTCCGTGGTGTTGAGGCCGGTATTGGGTTCGGTCACGCCGAAACAGGCTTTTTCGCGGCCTTCGATCAGCGGTGGCAGAAAGCGCTGCTTTTGCGCGGGCGTGCCGAACACCACCACCGGGTTCAGCCCAAAGATATTCATATGAATGGCCGAGGCACCCGACATGCAGGCGCCGCTTTCCGCCACGGCCTGCATCATCACGGTCGCTTCCGAAATCCCGAGCCCCGCACCGCCAAATTCTTCCGGCATGGCAATGCCAAGCCAGCCGGCAGCGGCCACGGCGCGATAAAACTCCTCAGGGAAGCGCGCTTCCTGGTCAATCTTCAGCCAATAATCATCGCCAAAATCGGCGCAAAGCTTCAGGATCTGCGCCCGGAGTTCTTGTTGCGCTTCAGTCACCGAATACTGCACGGAACCATCCTTGGCTTGATCATGGCGTGAAATTGCGGGCTTCGCGCCGGCGGGTCAATCGCGCGGAATTGCCTTTGCCGCCTCAGTCGGGCACATCGCCGGGCCAGAACCGGAGCCTTGCCATGAACGACGAAACCCCCGCCCTGCCTGACCGGCTTTCCAATGACCCAAGCAGCCCCTTTTATAATGAGGCGCTGCTGAGCCGTGGCGTGGGCATTCTCTTCAAGGGTCAGGAAAAGACAAATGTCGAGGAATATTGCGTCTCGGAAGGCTGGATCAGGGTGAGCCTTGGCAAGGCCACCGACCGTCGCGGCAAGCCCTTGACCATGAAGCTTACCGGGGTGGTGGAGCCCTATTTACGGTGAGGCTTGGCGCCAGCGCGATTAAGCGCTGGCGGCATCCAATTCCGCGACCGATGTCGCATCCAAATTCAGCGCTGCAGCGCGGACCAGATCCGTCACTTGGTCCGAGGTTGTGGCACTGGCAATCGGCGCAGCAAGCCCTGGGCGGCCCTTGAACCAGGCGAGTGCAACTTGCGCCGGCGTTGCCCCCATCCGCGCCGCAACCCCGTCCAAAGCGGCCAGCACCTTCAGCCCCTTGTCATTCAGATATTTCCCCGCCCCCCGCGCGCCGCGCGGGCTTTTGCCGAGGTCAGCTTCGGACCGGTATTTGCCGGACAGAAAGCCCGAGGCGAGCGAGTAGTAGGGGATCACGCCAACACCCTCGGCGGCGCATAGCGGCAGCATATCCGCTTCAATGCCGCGTTCCAGCAGATTGTAATGCGGCTGCATGGTCTGATAGCGCGGCAGGCCATGCTTCGTGCTGATATCAAGCGCTTCCTTGAAGCGCGCGGCTGAGAAATTGGAAGCGCCAATCGCGCGCACCTTGCCTGCCTTGATCATCTTGTCAAAGGCGGCCAGCGTTTCTTCCTGCGGCACTGATTCATCATCACGATGGGACTGATAGAGATCAATCACATCTGTCCCCAAACGCCTCAGGGATGCCTCAATGGCGCTGGCGAGATAGGAAGGCGACAGCCCCTTGCCGATACCGGGCATTTCCATCCCCGCCTTGGACAGTATCAGCACATCATGCCGGCGCCCGCTCGCCTTCAGCCATTCGCCCATGATGGTCTCGGACTCGCCGCCTTTGTTGCCCGGCACCCAATAGGCATAGACATCCGCGGTATCGAGCGCATTGAGCCCGCGTTCCACCAACTCATCCAAAATCCGGAAGGATTGCGCCTTGTCCAAGGTCCAGCCGAAGACATTGCAGCCGAAAATCACTGGCGGTACGAAAATGCCGGAACGGCCCAATTCGATTTTTTGCATGGGATCTCTCCTGTAGGGGGACAGCTTGCAGCCTTTGGCGATGCGGGGAAAGGGGACAGATCACCCCCTTTTGCTTGAAGCATCACGGCGTGATCTGGCATGCTCAAGCCAAGCAAGTGGGAGATCCATCATGGCGCATCAAAATCCATCAGAACGATCGGTACAAGAACTCTATCGCGATGACCCGGAACGCGCCGATGCGCTGGTTTGGGGCCGGCGCGGGGCGCTGCAAGGCGCGGCGCTGGCTGCCATGGGCGCGGCGCTTGGGGGCAGCATTCCCTTCGCGCGCAATATGCCAAGCGGGCTGGTGCCGGCGGCTCTCGCTCAGGGGGCCAACCAGCCGCAATTCCTGCAAATGGAAGGCAAGGCGCCGCTGATCCTGCAGGGCGAACGCCCGCTGAATGCAGAAACGCCCGAGCATTTGCTGGATGACCCGGTGACGCCCGCGGACAAGTTCTTCATTCGCAACAATGGCAGCGTGCCAGACACTGTGGCGGATGCGCGCGCCTGGAAAATCCGCATTGATGGGGAAGTGAATACCCCGCTTGAACTGACTATCGCCGAGCTTGAGCAGCGCTTTGAAATCGTGACGCGTAAGCTGCAAATGGAATGCGGCGGCAATGGCCGTTCCGGCTTTTCGCCCCAGGCTGCGGGCAATCAATGGGGCAATGGCGCCATTTCCAATGCGGAATGGACAGGTGTGCGGCTGCACGATGTGTTGCGCGCCGCCGGCGTGAAGGATGGCGCCAAATTCACCGGCCAGCATGGCGCTGATAGCCATCTTTCCGCGCAGGGCCCGGCGATCAGCCGCGGCATGCGGATCGAAAAAGCGATGGATGAGGACACGCTGATCTGCTTCCGCATGAATGGCGCTGCCATTCCGCAAATGCACGGCGCGCCGGCGCGGCTGGTTGTGCCAGGCTGGCCGGGATCACTCAGCCAGAAATGGTTCACCCGGTTGGAAGTGCTGAATAAGCCGCATACCGGGCGTGGCATGGGCGGTACTTCATATCGCATTCCGGTGCGACCCATTGTGCCGGGCAGCCGCAACAACGGCGCTGATTTCGTGGATATGGAAAGCATGCCGGTGCGCTCCGTCCTCAGCAGCCACGCGCATGGCACGCGCCTTCCGGCGGGTACGCGCAGCCTGGATATTCGCGGCCATGCCTGGGCCGGCGATTTGAGTGTGCGAGACGTGCATGTCTCAACCGATTTCGGGCAAAGCTGGCAGGCGATGCAGGTAGCGGCACCGCCCAATCGGCATGCCTGGCAGCGTTGGCAGGGCCGCATCGCGCTGCCGAGCGATGGCTATTATGAAATCTGGTATCGCGCGACAGACAGCAATGGCCGGATGCAGCCGCATGTCGCGGCCAATTGGAATCCGCAGGGCTATGGCGCCAATCCGATCAGCCGTGTCGCCATTCTGATCGGCTGAGGCCGCCCATGCGCTTGCTGCCCTATGCGGCGGTGGTGGTGCTGTTATGCGCCTCAGCCACCATCGCGCAAACGCCTGATCTGGCGCAGCGCCAGGCAGAAGCCGCGGCCGCCCTTGCCGAGCGTCAGGAAGAGGAAACCGTCCTGGCGGAAGGTGAAGGCCGTTCTGAGGTATTCGGCTATTGCACCGCCTGCCATAATACTGCGCTGATCCGGCGCAGCGCCTTCACGCGTGAACGCTGGGATGAGCTGATGGATTGGATGGCGGAAAAGCACGGCATGAACCCGCTGGAAGGCGAATTCCGCGATACCATTGTGGATTATCTCGCGCGCCATTACGGGCCGCTTACACGCGGCCCGCGCGGGGGCAATCCCTTCCTGAATTGATGCGCTGGCGTGCGTTCACCCACCCGAGGTGATATTCGCTTCCTGCGCCACACGGGTCCAGCGTGCCAATTCAGTACGCACGAATTCCCCAAGCCTTTCGGGCGGCGAAGGCGGCGCCATTTCAACATTGATGGAAGCAAAGCGCTGCACCAGTGCCGCATCATTCTGTATGGCGGTGATGGCGCGATGCCAGAAGCTGATCACCTCAGGCGGTGTACCCGCCGGCGCGAGCAGCCCGCTCCAGGCCATGGATTCAAGCGGTGCCAGATCCGGCATGCCGGATTCCGCGAGTGTCGGGATTTCAGGTGCCAAGGGTGAACGGCGATTGGCCAGAACGGCGAGCGCCTTCACCGCTTTGCCCCGGACCTGAGGCAGCGCGCTGGTCATGGCATCCACCATGAAATGCACGCGGCCCTGCTGCATATCCAACAGCGCTTGCGCACTGCCGCGATAGGGCACCTGTTCCATTTTGATGCCAACCGCACGGAAGATCTGTTCCGTCACCAGATTGCCGAAAGTTCCCGCGCCGGGATTGCAGGCAATGTAGCGCGTGGGATTGGCACGGAACAGCGCCATAGCCTCCGCAAGGGTATTTGCGGGAAAATCCGGCGGCACCACAATCAAAAAACTGGTCCAACCGACAAGACCAATCGGCACCAGATCCTTCGTGACATCAAAGGGCAGGTTGCGCGTGACGGCAGGGTTCACGACAAGTGGCGAATTGGAACTCATCAGCAGCGTATAGCCATCGGGCGTGCTGCGGGTGACGGCCTGAATACCGATGGCACCCGTGGCGCCGGCGCGGTTATCCACCACAATCTGTACGCCGCCGCGATTGGCCATTTCATCCACCATCAGGCGGCTAATGAGATCGGCCATATTGCCCGGTGGGAAGGGTACGATGAATCGTACCGGCCGATTGGGATAGGCTGCCTGCGCCTGGCCAATCGCCGGCGCGGCAAGCAATGTGGAGGCTACGAATAGATCGCGTCTTTTCAATTTGATCATTTGATTGTTCCCTTCTCCCTGAGGTTTTTGATGGCCGCGGCATCAAGGCCGAGGCGTTTTGAAAGTATATCAGCCGTATCGGCACCAAGGGCGGGTGCGGCCTTGGTGGGTGGGCGGCTGCCCGCCACACGCACCGGGCCGGTCAGCATACGCACCGGATCGCCGCCTTCGCGGCGCGCGAAATCGGCCACTGCCTGCTGTTCCTGCGCGAAGGAATTTTGCAGGGCCTGCGCCACATCAAATACGGGTGCAGCCGGTACGCTGCCGCCAAAAAGTGCCAGCCATTCGGCGCTGGATTTCTGCGCCAAAGCTTCGTCCAGCATTTGCGTGACCAATTCCCGATTGGCAAGCCGCGCCTTGAAACTGGCAAAGCGCTCATCCTCCGTCCATTCTGGGCGGCCGAGCGCTTCGGCCAGGATGGGCCAGAATTTTTCCTTATTGCACATCAGGAAAATCCAACCATCCTGCGTGCGATAAAGCTGAGAAGGTGTCAGCGATGGGTGCGAACCACGCGGCTCTCGCCCCTGCAGATGCCCGCCATTCAGATACCAGGTTGCAAGGTAGGAAAGATTATGCAGCGCCGTGTCAAACAGGCTGACATCCACATCCATGCCGCGCCCTGTCGCGCGCGCACCGACAACGCCTGAAACCAACGCGAAAGCCGTCATCAGCCCGGTCATCATATCCACAACCGAAAGGCCAAAGCGCGCTGGCGGACCATCCGGTTCCCCAGTCAGGGAAAGATAGCCAGCTTCCGCCTGCATCAGATAATCATAGCCAGGCCAGGATTTGCGCGACCCTTGCCGGCCATAGGCGGAAAGATGCGCGCAGACGATGCTGGGGTTGCACTCCTTCAACGCAT
>VGDL01000079.1 GCA_016869735.1 Alphaproteobacteria bacterium | reverse complement strand
GTCGCCAGGTATTTCCCGTCACGCTCGATGTGGATGGCCCGGGCTTCATGGAAGATATGGACCGCCTCTGGCAGATCTCTGAGAAAATGAGTGAAGCGCGGCGCCAGGGTGGTATTGGCGGCAGGCTGCGGCGGATGGGGTTGAGCCTTTCTGCAGCGACCACCCTCGCCAAGCTGTTCTTCCGTCGGCCGCGCAAGCATCCGCTGCCCAGCGAAATTCGCCTCTCACCGGTGTGGTAGGCGAAGCGCAATGCCCGAAAGCGTGACCGCTGCCCTGATTGCCATCTTTCTTTGGTGGCTGACGACGGGTGCGATTCTTTTTGCGGTCACTCGGCTTGCGGGACATCGTCTGGCGCTTGGTGCGGCATCTGCAGGCTTGCTCGCTATTGGGCTGGTGATGCTGCATGCAGCTTCTGATGACGTAACAGCGAATGGCGCCTATCTCTCATTTGTGGCAGCATTGGCGATCTGGGGCGCGGTGGAGATCAGCTTTCTCGGCGGGCTGATTACCGGCCCAAATCGTTCTGAAATGCCAGCGCAATTTACCGGGTTGCGGCGCTTCTGGTCCGCAACACGCGTCGTGCTTTGGCACGAATTATTCATTCTGGGTCTGGGCCTTTTGCTTATCATCGCTTTCGCGCAGGGGCCGAACCAGATCGGATTGCTGACCTATGGCGTTCTTTGGCTGATGCGCCTTAGTGCGAAACTCAATCTTTATCTTGGGGTGCGCAATACTGGCGAGCGGCTCTTGCCGGCGCATCTGCGCTACATGAGCAGCTATTTCGCGCATCGGCCGATGAATCTGCTTTTCCCTTTTTCGATCACCCTCGGCACGATCCTGAGCGCTTTGCTTTTCCACAAGGCTTTTGCATCGGGTGCCGATGCGCATCAGGCAACGGGCTTCATGCTTGTGGCCACAATGGCCTCCCTGGCTGTGATTGAGCATTGGTTCTTGATGCTGCCTTTGCCGCTTGAAGCGCTTTGGCGTTGGGGCCTCAGGGATCAGGAATCACCAGCGCAAACCGGAAGCTGGTCCACCGATAGGAATGGTCCCTTTGATACGCGCCCCTTGAATGCCTTGCTCACACGCATCACCGCTGGCGCTTTCGGTTCGGTTGAAAGTTTGCGTGGTTCCATTCGCGCGCCAGAGGGCTGGCTTTCGCTCGATTTTGCGGATGGCACCATGCATCTGCGGCGGGACGCAGTGCCGGAGACGACACGGACAGGCATTACCATCACGGGACGCCTGCTTGATATGCGCGGCATACAGGCAGAGCTCGAAGATTATGCGCTGAGGCATGGCGCATGAAGCAGATCACCCAAGGCATGGCGAGGGGCCTTGTTTCGGCAAATCCAGCCGGAAGCGACCTTCGCGCAATCGCAAGACCTGGAAAATCATTCTGGGCAAGGAGAGTGTGACATGAATTACGAAGAATTTTTCCAAGGTCAGCTTGATGGCCTCCGCCGTGAAGGCCGGTATCGGGTCTTCGCTGATCTCGAAAGGCGCCGCGGACAATTTCCACGCGCCACCCGTCACGATAAGGGCGTGCGCGGTGAAGTGACTGTTTGGTGCTCTAATGATTATCTCGGCATGGGTCAGCACCCTGATGTGCTGAGCGCCATGCATGAAGCGCTGGATCGTTGCGGCGCCGGGGCGGGCGGCACGCGCAACATCTCGGGTACCAATCATGAACACGTGTTGTTGGAAAAGGACCTCGCCGCACTGCATGGTCGCGAAGCGGCGCTGCTGTTCAATTCGGGTTACATGTCGAATTGGGCATCGCTTTCGACGCTGGGGTCGAAGCTGCCGGGGTGCATCATCGTCTCTGATGAGATGAACCATGCCTCCATGATTGAGGGCATGCGCCATAGCAAGGCCAAGCGCGTCCTGTTTAGGCATAATGATGTTGCGGATTTGCGGCGGGTATTGGCGGAACTCCCGAAATCGGCGCCGAAATTGGTGGCCTTCGAAAGTGTCTATTCCATGGATGGCGATATCGCTCCGATCAGCGATATCTGCGATGTTGCCGATGATCACGGTGCCATGACCTATTGTGATGAGGTTCATGCGGTCGGCCTTTATGGCGCAAATGGTGGTGGTATCACCCAACGTGATGGCGTCGCGGACCGTGTGACGGTGATTGAAGGCACACTTGCCAAGGCATTCGGTGTGATTGGCGGCTATATCGCTGGCAGCACGGCCATGTGTGATTTTGTGCGTTCCTTCGCATCCGGCTTCATCTTCTCAACCGCCTTGCCGCCAGCGATAGCAGCCGGCGCACGTGCTGCCATTTGTCATTTGCGGCAAAGCAATGATGAACGGGAAAAGCTGCATGAACGCGCTGCAACCTTGAGGCAGCGCCTGGACGCGATTGGTGTGCCGCATCTGGATAATCTTAGCCATATCGTGCCGGTGATGGTTGGTGATCCGACGCTCTGCAAGAAGCTCAGCGATACGCTGTTGGATGAGCATGGGATTTATGTGCAGCCCATCAATTATCCAACCGTGCCGCGTGGGACAGAAAGGCTGCGCATTACCCCGTCTCCGGTTCATTCGGATGCCGATATGGATCACCTGGTTCAATCGCTTGAACAGGTTTGGTCGCAATTCCGCTTGCGGCGGGCCGCGTGATGGATGGCGCCCTAAGCAGCTTTCGTCCGCCAAGTCGTGCCGCCCAGGAAGGGCAAGTGTCACGGCGCCAAGCGCCACGCGCACGATCCGAAGCGCATCATCGGCCAACCGCCGCTGCCAGCCGCAACGCCTATCCCTTCAGTGCCATCGTCGGGCAGGAGGAAATGAAGCGCGCCCTGATGATTGCCGCCGTTGATCCAAGCATTGGTGGCGTCCTGGTATTTGGGGATCGCGGCACGGGCAAATCCACCGCGGTGCGTTCATTGGCAGCGCTGCTGCCAGAAATGCCCGTCGTTGCCGGTTGTCCCTTCGCCTGTGATCCTGCCGCGCCGCAATCAGGCTGTTCCCATTGTGGCAATCTGCCGAAGGGGCGTAAGCCAGAAAAGCGCATGGTACCCGTACCCGTCGTTGATTTGCCGCTCGGCACGACTGAGGATCGCCTGGCCGGCGCGCTCGATATCGAAAGGGCCTTGGCGCAGGGCGTGAAAGCCTTTGAACCAGGGCTGCTTGCTGCCGCGCATCGCGGGTTTCTCTATATTGATGAGGTGAATCTTCTCGAAGATCACCTGGTTGATCTTCTGCTCGATGTCGCCGCATCGGGAGAGAATGTGGTGGCGCGTGAGGGCATCAGCCTTCGTCATCCCGCGCGCTTTGTGCTGATTGGCAGTGGCAATCCGGAAGAAGGCGAATTGCGTCCGCAATTGCTCGACCGGTTCGGGCTTTCGGTAGAGGTCAGCACGCCGAAGGACCTTGCCAGCCGGGTGGAGGTTGTGTGTCGGCGCGATGCCTATGACCGCGAAGCTGCAGGCTTCATCAAGCATTGGTCCAAGGAAGAAGCACAAACGCGGGAAACAATCCTGGCAGGGCGGAAGCGCCTGTCTTCCGTCACGCTCCCGCTTGGTACGATTGAACAGGCGGCGACATTGTGTATGGCGCTTGGCACTGATGGTTTGCGTGGAGAGCTCACGCTCGTCAGGGCAGCGCGTGCGTTGGCCGCGCTGGACGGCGAACGCGAAGTCACCAAGGACCATCTGCGCCGTATTGCGCCTTCTGCCTTGCGTCATCGGCTGCGCCGTAACCCGTTGGATGAGGCGGTTGCGACAGCGCGGGTGGAAAAGGCGCTCGAAGACTTATTCGGGTCATGACGAAAGTGCCGCAGGCAGCAGACACCAACAATCAGGAAGACACCGCAACTGCGATGGTCTTCCAGGTGGCGGCGCTGCTTGCGGTTGACCCAAATGGGCTGGGCGGCGCGGTGTTGCGCGGACCTGCTGATCCACTCAGGGATGAATGGCTGGCGACACTGCGCAAGATAATGCCACAGGGTGCGCCATGGCGGCGCGTGCCGATGGGCATTGCGGATAATCGCCTGCTGGGTGGTCTTGATCTCACCGCCAGCCTCAGCAGCGGGCGGCCCATCGCGCAACGGGGATTGCTCGCGGAAAGTGATGGTGGCGTGGTCATTCTTCCCATGGCGGAGCGCGTGGAAGGCCAGACCATCGCGCGCATTGCGGCGGTGCTGGATCAAGGCGCGGTCAATGTGGCGCGGGAAGGGGTAGCCTTCGCCGAGGCAACACGCTTTGCCGTCATTGCCTTGGATGAAGGCGCGTCGGAAGACGAACAGGTCGCGGAAGCGCTTTCTGATCGCTTGGCATTTCATGTCGGCTTTCTGCAGCAAAGCGCGAAGCAGCTGAAATCGGTTGTGCCGCGACGGGAAGATATTCAGGCTGCGCGGCAGCTAGTCGCGCATGTCGGGATACCGGCGGATTTGCCGCAAGCCTTTTGCGCGGCGGCCTTGGCGCTTGGCATTCTTTCCCTGCGGGCGCCGGTTTTGTCGCTGCGTTGTGCCCGTGCCGCAGCGGCCCTGGCTGGGCGTACAGAGGTTACTGCGGAAGATGCTGCGCTCGCCGCACAATTAGTGCTGGCGCCGCGCGCGCGCCAAGTGCCAGAGGCACCAGCGGAAGAACAGCCCCCGGCACCAGAGCAGCAACAGCAGGAAAACACCCCTTCGGATCAGAGCCAAAGCCAGGATCAACCTTCATTGGAAGATCTTGTTCTTGCAGCGGCGCAAACGAACCTTCCGCCAGGCCTGCTTGCCGGGCTTGGCGTGGCAGCGCGGCAGATGGCGCGGCAGGCGGCGCAATCAGGCAAATCCGGCATGATGCGCCGTTCCGCGCAGCGCGGCAGGCCCATTGGGGCGCGCCCGGCGGCGTGGCGGTCGGGGCTGCGTTTGGCCTTGGTGGAAACGCTAAGAGTCGCCGCACCCTGGCAAGAATATCGCCGGCGCGAAAAGCCGCATCACGCGGCGCTGGTGCATATCAGACGTGAAGATGTGCGCATCCGGCGCTACAAGCAGAATAGCGAAACCACCACGATTTTCCTCGTGGATGCGTCGGGCTCGGCGGCGTTGCATCGGCTTGCGGAAGCGAAGGGCGCGGTGGAATTACTGCTTTCGGATTGTTATGTGCGGCGTGATCGTGTCGCGGTGATAGCCTTCCGTGGTCGGGGCGCCGAGGTGTTGCTGGAACCGACACATTCCCTTGTTCGCGCCAAGCGAAGCCTGGCAGCTTTGCCTGGTGGTGGTGGTACGCCACTCTCGGCTGGAATCGCCGCCGGCTTTGCCATGGCGGAAGCCAGCCGCAAGCGTGGACAAACGCCGGTGATCGTCGCCCTCACGGATGGCCGCGCCAATGTTGCGCGTGATGGCATGGGTGGGCGCGCCACGGCGGAAGCGGAAGCGCTCGATGTGGCGCGGCTATTCAAGATTTCCGGCATTTCCTCCCTGCTGATTGATACCGCGCCACGGCCGCAGCCCTTCTCAAGGCACCTCGCTTCTGCCATGGGCGCGCGCTATGTGCCGCTGCCTTTTGCGGATGCCGCGCGCATGTCTGCGGCGGTGCGTGATGCAGCGCGTGCGCCAGCGGCTGGGCCTTGATGTCATGGCAGCAGCCGCAGACTTGCCGATTTGGGAAAGGGATGGGCGAGATTGGCCTAACCGGCAATCGAGCGAATTTGTTGAAGCTGGCGGGCTGACTTGGCATGTGCAGCGCATGGGGCAGGGGCCTTGCCTGTTGTTGCTGCATGGCACGGCGGCGTCCACCCATAGCTGGCGCGATTTGGCGCCGATCCTGGCATCGCATTTTACCCTGATTGCACCCGATCTGCCAGGACAGGGTTTTACAACCTGCCTGCCGCAGGCACGTGTTTCTTTGGCAGGTTTTCCCGAGGCGCTGCATGCGCTGTTGAAGCAGCTTCGGGTTTCGCCCGATCTTGTGCTTGGTCATTCCGCAGGAGCAGCGATTGCATTGCGCATGGCCTTGGATGGCAAGATCGCGCCGCGTGCCATCTTCAGCCTGAATGGTGCGTTGCTGCCGCTCGGTGATGAGCATGCGGCGTTTTTTACCCGTGCGGCCCGTGTCATGGTGGGGCTGCCGTTCGTTTCCAAGCTCTGCGCTTGGCGTGCTTCCAAACAGGAAGTGGCGGCCAAGCTCTTGCGCGATACAGGGTCTGATATCGGCCCGCGCGGCGTGGAATTATATACGCGGCTGTTTAGCTATCCCGGCCATATTCGCGCAGCATTGATGATGATGGCGCAATGGGAATTGCGCCCATTGCTGCGTGATTTGCCGCGCCTTGCGCCGGCACTCTTCCTGATGGTCGGCAGCCGCGATCGCGCCGTGCCGCCCATGCAGGCGCGGCGCATCCAGGCCATTCTGCCTGCTGCGCGCATCATCACACTCGAAGGGCTTGGTCATTTGGCGCATGAGGAAGCGCCGCAGCGCGTTGCTGATACGCTGCTGAAGGAATGCTCCTGCCTTGCGCAGAATATCACCGGGGCGGCGGCATGAGCTTCGATAACGTGCTCCCCCCTTCCTATGCCAAGCGCCTGGAACTCAATGATGAGGTGCATGCGCGCCCACCGGAGATATTGTTTTCTCCGTGCCGGGTCTCGCAA
>VGDL01000078.1 GCA_016869735.1 Alphaproteobacteria bacterium | reverse complement strand
GATGGTGCGCGCATGGCCGATATTGAAGGCATGCTGGACAAGGCCGGGCTTGATACCTCGGGCCAGGTTTGGCTGCATGATGGCCGTTCGGGTGAGCGTTTCGAACGCAAGGTGACGGTTGGCTACATCTATATGTTGAAGCTGCATCACCTGGTGGATGATAAGATCCACGCGCGTTCCATCGGGCCTTACAGCCTGGTGACGCAGCAGCCCTTGGGCGGCAAGGCGCAATTCGGCGGCCAGCGCTTCGGCGAAATGGAAGTCTGGGCGCTGGAAGCCTATGGCGCTGCCTATACGCTGCAGGAAATGCTGACCGTGAAATCGGACGATGTTTCGGGCCGCACCAAGGTCTATGAAGCGATCGTGCGTGATCAGGACAGTTTTGAGGCGGGTATTCCGGAATCCTTCAACGTGTTGGTGAAGGAACTGAAGTCACTCGGTCTCAATGTTGACCTGGAAAACCGCCCGGTCTGATGGATCAGCTTAGTCTTATTCTCTCACCGCTCAGCCGCCACGGGGAATTCGTGGCGGCGGCCCCGCTCAAGAGGTTGGCCGCATGAACGAGCTTATGAAAATCCTGGGTCAGACGGGTCAGGCCGTCACTTTTGACCAGATCAAGATCACCATGGCGAGCCCGGAGCAAATCCGCTCTTGGTCCTATGGCGAGATCAAAAAGCCGGAAACCATCAATTACCGCACCTTCAAGCCGGAGCGGGATGGGCTTTTCTGCGCGCGGATCTTTGGCCCGATCAAGGATTATGAGTGTCTTTGCGGCAAGTATAAGCGGATGAAGTTCCGCGGCATCATTTGCGAAAAATGCGGCGTGGAAGTGACCTTGGCCAAGGTGCGCCGCGAACGCATGGGCCATATCGAATTGGCGAGCCCCGTGGCGCATATCTGGTTCCTGAAGTCGCTGCCGTCGCGCGTGGGGCTGATGGTGGATATGTCGCTCAAGGAGCTTGAGAAGGTTTTGTACTTCGAAAGCTATGTTGTGCTGGAACCGGGCCTGACCGACCTTAAGCTGCATCAGCTTTTGAACGAAGACCAGTATCAGACGAAGCTGGATGAATTCGGTGAGGATTCCTTCAGTGTCGGCATCGGCGCTGAAGCCGTGAAGCAGATGCTGGGCGGGATTGAGCTTCAGAAGGAAGCGGTCACGCTGCGCGCCGAATTGAAGGACGCGACATCGGAAGCCAAGCGCAAAAAGCTGGTGAAGCGGCTGAAGCTTATTGAAGCTTTCGGCGAATCGGGCGCGCATCCGCAATGGATGATCCTGGATGTGGTGCCGGTCATTCCGCCGGAACTCCGCCCGCTGGTGCCGCTGGATGGTGGTCGTTTCGCGACATCGGATCTGAATGATCTTTATCGTCGCGTCATCAACCGCAATAATCGCCTGAAGCGGCTGATCGAATTGCGTGCGCCGGATATCATCGTGCGCAATGAAAAGCGCATGTTGCAGGAATCCGTGGATGCGCTGTTCGACAATGGCCGGCGTGGTCGCGCGATTACGGGCGCCAATAAGCGCCCGCTGAAGTCGCTTTCCGATATGCTGAAGGGCAAGCAGGGGCGTTTCCGCCAGAACCTGCTCGGCAAGCGCGTGGATTATTCGGGCCGTTCGGTGATTGTGGTGGGGCCGGAACTGAAGCTCCATCAATGCGGCCTGCCGAAGAAGATGGCATTGGAGCTGTTCAAGCCGTTCATCTACTCGAAGCTCGAAAAATATGGTCACGCCACCACCATCAAGGCCGCGAAGCGGATGGTGGAAAAGGAACGCCCCGAAGTTTGGGACATTCTGGAAGAGGTGATCCGCGAACACCCGGTGCTGCTGAACCGCGCGCCGACTTTGCACCGCTTGGGCATTCAGGCGTTTGAGCCGGTACTGATCGAAGGCAAGGCGATCCAGCTTCACCCGCTGGTCTGCACCGCCTTCAACGCGGATTTCGACGGCGACCAGATGGCGGTGCATGTGCCGCTCAGCCTGGAAGCGCAGCTGGAAGCGCGCGTCTTGATGATGTCTACCAACAACATCCTGAGCCCGGCGAATGGCAAGCCCATCATCGTGCCGAGCCAGGATATTGTCTTGGGCCTGTATTACCTGAGCCTTGAAACCCCAGAATTCCGCGTGGCGCAAAAGCGCGTGGAAGAAGTGCGCGCGCTTATCGAAAGCGCAGGCGCCAAGGGTGGCAAGAACCTGACGGCGGAAGAAAATGAGGCACTGAAATTCCGCCCACAAATTTTCCGTGGTCTGCGTGAAATTGATCAGGCCTTGGCGAATGGATTGATCGCGCCGCATTCCGCAGTGCATGCGCGCGTCGAAATCGCCACCGAAAATGGCGGCCCGGCCACGGTGCTGACCACGCCGGGGCGCATGATGATTGCGGATTTGCTGCCTTCTCATCCGCAGCTGCCCTATGCGCTGGTGAACCGTCAGCTCACGAAGAAAAATATCTCGGATGTGATTGACGCGGTCTATCGCCATTGCGGCCAGAAGGAGAGCGTGATCTTCGCTGACCGTCTGATGGGGCTTGGGTTCCGTCACGCGGCGCGCGCCGGCATTTCCTTCGGCAAGAACGACATGGTGGTGCCTGACGACAAGAAGGGCATGATCGAACGCACCAAGACCGAGATCAAGGAATTCGAACAGCAATACCTTGATGGCCTGATCACCGCCGGCGAACGCTACAACAAGGTGGTTGATGCCTGGTCGCGCTGCACGGATGAAGTGGCCGGCGCGATGATGAAGGAAATTCAGCGCCAGGAAATCGGCAAGCCGACCAATAGCGTCTGGATGATGAGCCATTCCGGTGCGCGCGGTTCGCCCGCACAGATGCGCCAGCTTGCTGGTATGCGCGGGCTGATGGCGAAGCCTTCGGGTGAAATCATCGAACAGCCCATCATCGCCAACTTCAAGGAAGGGCTCTCGGTGCTGGAGTATTTCAACTCCACCCATGGCGCCCGCAAAGGCTTGGCCGATACCGCGCTCAAGACCGCCAATTCAGGCTATCTGACCCGGCGTCTGGTGGATGTGGCGCAGGATTGCATCATTGTGGAGCCTGATTGCGGCACGGAACGCGGGCTTTCCGTGCGTGCGGCGATGGATGGCGCGGAAGTGGTTTCCTCACTTTCTGAACGCATCCTGGGTCGTACCGCGCAGGAAGACGTGGCTGATCCGGAAACGGGTGAGATCATTGTTGCACGCAACAACCTGATCGATGAGGTGCAGGCGGAACGCATCGAAAGATCCGGCGTGGAGCAGGTGAAAATCCGCTCCGTGCTGACCTGCGATGCGCGCCAGGGCGTTTGCGGCTTCTGCTATGGGCGTGATCTCGCGCGCGGTACGCCGGTCAATATCGGTGAGGCGGTTGGCGTTATCGCAGCGCAATCCATCGGTGAGCCGGGTACGCAGCTCACGATGCGCACCTTCCATATCGGCGGTGCGGCGCAGCGTGGTGCGGAACAGAGCGCGGTTGAAGCGGCTTCTGAAGGTACCATCAAAATCCTCAATCGCGTGGTGGTGGCCAATAGCCAAAACCAACCGATTGTCATGAGCCGCAATTGCGAAATTGCGCTTTATGATGCGCAAGGGCGTGAACGGTCGCGGCAGCGCGTGCCTTACGGCGCGCGTTTGATTGCGGAAGATGGTGTGCAGGTCACCCGCGGGCAGAAGCTGGCCGAATGGGACCCCTTCACCCTGCCGATCATCACAGAGCGCAATGGCCGCGTTGAATGCGCCGACCTGATCGAAAATGTGACCCAGGTGGACCGTGTTGACGAAGTGACGGGCCTGTCCTTCCGCGAAGTCGTGGAATACAAGGCCCCTGGCAAGGCCGCTGACCTCCGCCCGCGTCTGATCCTGCGGGATGAGGCCGGCAATGTCGTGAAGCGCGAAAACGGCACGGAAGCGATTTACTTCCTGACACCGGGTACGATTCTCTCGGTGGAAAACGGCGCGATTGTCGCCGCCGGTGACGTGCTGGCGCGCCTGCCGCGTGAAAGCTCCAAGACGCGTGACATTACCGGCGGTCTGCCGCGCGTGGCCGAATTGTTCGAAGCGCGTCGCCCGAAGGATCATGCGATCATCAGTGAAGTTGATGGCCGCGTGGAATTCGGCAAGGACTACAAGGCGAAGCGCCGTATCCTGGTGGTGCCGGAACAGGTGGGTGATGAACCGCCCGTGCCGCGCGAATACCTGGTGCCCAAGGGCAAGCACGTCTCTGTCCAGGAAGGTGACTATGTGAAGCGCGGCGATCCGCTGGTGGATGGCCCCCGCGTGCCGCATGATATCCTGCGGGTGCTGGGCGTTGAAAAGCTGGCCGATTACCTCGTGGACCAGATCCAGGAAGTTTATCGCTTGCAGGGCGTGAAGATCAACGACAAGCATATTGAAGTGATCGTCCGCCAGATGCTGCAGAAGGTGGAGGTCACCGATCCGGGCGACACCACCTATCTGATCGGCGAACAGGTGGACCGCATCGAATTCGAAATCGAGAATGAGAAGCGGATCGCTGCCAAGGAACGCCCAGCGGTGGCTGAACCGGTGCTGCAGGGCATCACCAAGGCGTCCTTGCAGACCGGTTCCTTCATCTCGGCGGCGTCCTTCCAGGAAACCACACGGGTCCTCACGGAAGCCGCCACGGCGGGCAAGGTGGACTACCTGGCGGGCCTCAAGGAAAATGTCATCGTCGGGCGCTTGATCCCGGCAGGGACGGGTTCTGTGATGAACCGCCTGCGGGCGCTGGCCGCGCAGCGCGACCGGGGCCGCTTGGCGGCGGCTTCGCCTGCCTTGCCGGAACCGAAGGCCGCTGAATAAGGCCGTAACCTTGGTAGGGGTGAAATTGGCTGTGGAAACAAGTCGATTTATCCCCTTCCAACAGGTGAACGGCGCTTGACTTGAACCGGGGCGGGACGTAAAAAGCCGCTCCTTACGCAAATCCCTAGGGGGGTTTGCTGATTTTGGACCCAAAGCTGCGCCGCCGGCGCCGCCCCTTTTCGGGGGCTGAGGCCGGCAGCCGATTGGAAGCCCGGAGGGCGCGTTAAGTCGCGCCATGCCGCGCGATACCTTTTGGCGGAGCTGGAGGTCTTTTGGATGGTACTTGAAGGGGCGTCATGCCGACGATCAACCAACTCATCGCCCAAGGGCGTGAGACGAAGCCAGCCCGGAACAAGGTTCCGGCCCTGAAGGGCAGCCCGCAGAAGCGCGGCGTCTGCACGCGCGTCTACACGACCACGCCGAAGAAGCCTAACTCCGCGCTCCGCAAGGTTGCGAAGGTGCGCCTGACGAATGGCTTTGAAGTCGTGAGCTACATTCCCGGCGAAGGGCACAATCTGCAGGAGCACTCGGTGGTGCTGATCCGCGGTGGTCGCGTGAAGGACCTTCCGGGGGTTCGCTACCATATCCTGCGCGGCGTGCTGGATACCCAGGGCATCGCCAAGCGTCGCAAGCGCCGTTCGCTCTACGGCGCGAAGCGTCCGAAGTGAGGGGCTGAACCATGTCTCGTCGTCACCGCGCTGAAAAGCGTGAGGTTCTGCCGGATCCGAAATTCGGCGATATCGTTCTCAGCCGCTTCATGAACGTTCTCATGTATGACGGAAAGAAAAGCGTGGCCGAAACCATTGTCTATGCTGCGATGGATACGCTGAAGAAAAAGGGCGGTCCCAATAGCGACCCGCTGCGCTTGTTCCATGAGGCGATGGATAACGTGAAGCCTGCCGTGGAAGTGCGCAGCCGCCGCGTTGGTGGCGCCACCTATCAGGTTCCCGTCGAAGTCCGTGCGGAGCGTCGCCAAGCTTTGGCGATTCGCTGGCTGATCGAAAGCGCGCGCAAGCGTGGCGAGAACACCATGGAAGAACGTCTGTCGGCTGAGCTGATGGATGCTGCGAATAACCGCGGCTCTGCCGTGAAGAAGCGCGAAGACACGCACCGGATGGCTGAAGCCAACAAGGCCTTCAGCCACTACCGCTGGTAAGCAACCCCCGATCTGGAAACACGAACATGGCCAAGGCAAAATTTGAGCGGAACAAGCCGCACTGCAACATCGGGACGATCGGGCATGTGGACCATGGCAAGACGTCGCTGACAGCGGCGATCACCAAGGTTCTGGCGAAGGCGGGTGGGGCGACCTTCACGGCCTATGATCAGATTGACAAGGCGCCGGAAGAACGCGCGCGCGGCATCACGATTTCCACGGCGCATGTGGAATATGAAACCGCGAACCGTCACTACGCGCATGTGGATTGCCCCGGCCACGCCGACTACGTGAAGAACATGATCACGGGTGCCGCGCAGATGGATGGCGCGATCCTGGTGGTTTCCGCCGCTGATGGCCCCATGCCGCAGACGCGCGAACACATCCTGCTCGCGCGCCAGGTTGGCGTGCCGGCGCTGGTGGTGTTCCTCAACAAGGTGGATATGGCGGATCCTGATCTGCTCGAACTGGTTGAGATGGAAGTGCGTGAGCTGCTGAGCAGCTATCAGTTCCCGGGCGATGATATCCCCATCATACATGGTTCTGCGCTTTGCGCCTTGGAAGACCGCGATCCTGAGAAGGGTGAGCAGGCGATCCTGAAGCTGATGGAAGCGGTGGATGCCTATATTCCGCAGCCGGAGCGCCCGGTTGATCGTCCGTTCCTGATGCCGATCGAAGACGTGTTTTCGATCTCTGGCCGCGGCACGGTGGTGACTGGTCGTGTGGAACGCGGGATTGTGCGCGTTGGTGAAGAAGTTGAAATCGTTGGCCTGAAGGCCACGGTGAAGACGACGGTGACCGGCGTTGAAATGTTCCGCAAGCTGCTGGATCAGGGCCAGGCGGGCGACAATATCGGCGCGCTGCTGCGTGGCACGAAGCGTGAAGATGTGGAACGCGGCCAGGTTCTGGCGGCTCCTGGGTCCATCACGCCGCACACGAAGTTCAAGGCGGAAGCCTATGTGCTGACGAAGGAAGAAGGCGGCCGTCACACGCCGTTCTTCACCAATTATCGTCCGCAATTCTACTTCCGCACGACGGATGTGACCGGCGTTGTGTCTTTGCCGGAAGGCGTTGAGATGGTGATGCCGGGTGACAATGTGTCCATGGATGTGGAACTGATTGCGCCGATCGCGATGGATGAAGGCCTGCGCTTCGCCATTCGCGAAGGTGGCCGCACCGTCGGCGC
>VGDL01000077.1 GCA_016869735.1 Alphaproteobacteria bacterium | reverse complement strand
TGGCAGTGACGAAGCCTGGCATTTCGCCCAAAGCGGCGGGCGCGGCGGAACGCGCATCGGCCACGATGGTATCACCTGCAATCAGGCAACGCGTTTCGAAATCGCGCAAGGTTGCGGCAGGTGCAAACCGATTGCATTCAATGGAAAACCCCAAAAGGGCAATGCGAGGCCCGGCCATCAGATGGCTACCCCCAGAAGTTCAGCAATGCGCGGTGTGGATTTCAAGCCTGTTCCGGTCAGCACGACCACGGTGGTTTCATCAGCGCGGATGGTGCGTGCTTCGAGCAATTTGACGAATGCCGCCGCTGCCTGCGCGCAGGTTGGCTCCACATAAATGCCGGTGCGTGCGAGTTCGAGTGTGGCTGCACCGATCTCTGCCTCGCTCAACATCACCGCGCCGCCTTGGCTTTCCTGCAAAACCGCCATGACTTCCGGTGTGCGGATTGGCTGCGCGATGGCGGTGCCCTCCGCAATGGTGGGCTGGGCGGCAACCGGCGCCTGCTTCAAGAAAGCGCGCGCGATTGGCGCGCAGTTTTCCGGTTGGGCTGCGAAAATACGCGGCAGCTTCTTGATTTCCCCCGCGCGCTGCAATTCGGCGAAGCCAATGCCGCAGCCCAGCACATTGGACCCCGCGCCGCAGGGCACAATCACATTATCGGGCGCCACAAAGCCCAAATCTTCCCACAATTCATAGGCGAGCGTCTTCGTGCCATGCAGGAAGAAGGGATGCCAATTATGGCTGGCGTAGAAGATATTCTTGGCCTGGCGCAACGCCTCATCCGCGCAATCCTGGCGGCTGCCGGGCACCAATTCGATCTCAGCGCCCGAGGCACGGGATTGCACGGTCTTGGCGGGGGAGGTTGCCGCCGGCACCAGGATTTTCGCGCGCATTCCGCCCGCGGCGGCATAGGCCGCAACGGCAGCGCCGCCATTGCCCGACGAATCTTCCAAGACATGCGCCACACCCTGCGCGCGCAGCAGGGACAGCATCACGGAGGCGCCGCGATCCTTGAAGGACCCGGTTGGCATGAACCATTCGCATTTGATCAGCGCGGAAGCACCGCCAATCACGCGCGGCACCAGGGGCGAACAGCCTTCCCCCATGGTGATGGGATCATCCGGCAGGAAGGGAAGTGCGGCGCCATAGCGCCAGAGCGAACGATCCTCCGTACGGATCGCGGCGCGGGTGATGCCGGGCAGCGGCGTCAGCATCAGGGGGGCTTGGCCGTCGCCACACCAGCGCGGCGTAGCAAGCGGATAGGTGGCCCCGCTGCGGGGGTCCAGATAGGCGATTTCGGTCATGAGTATAGCATGAGCGGTTTTGGGGAAACGTGCCATGGCCCAGCTGTGGGACCGATCCACTAGACCGGTAGTCACGCCTTTTGCCCAGGCATGGGCGCTATTTTGGAAGGCGGACGTTCTCGATGGTCTCGAAGACACCGCCATGGACGTTCTAGACCCCGGAAGAGCCGACGACGGGCCTGCTTTTCTGGAGCGGAAACTACTCAATGTGCTGCAAGCACTGGTGTAGGCCGGCAACAGTGTCCTGGTGATCGAGTCCAAACTTGAAGTCACTAGGACCGCAGACTGGATCCTCGGGCTTGGGCCGGAGACCGGCGAAGGGGGCGGCCGCATGGTTGCCACGGATCCGCCGGAACAGGTTGCTGTGACCAAGGGTAGCCATACCTGGCGCTACGGTGGTAACTATTTCGGCCTATTCACGTGCCCGGACCCACGATGCGCGCCTATGCCCTCATCCCCGCCCGCTCCGGCTCCAAGGGACTGCCGGATAAGAACATCCTGTCGGTGGATGGCCACCCGCTGCTGGCCTACTCTATCGCTTTCGCGCGCCGAATTTCGGTAGAGCGCATCCTACTTTCCACCGATGCCGATGCCTATGGCGAGATTGGCCGCGCTTACGGCGCGTAGATCCCTGGGCTGCGCGGCGCCTCCGCCAGCCACGGCACGGCAATGGAGGAGGACATCCTCGCGGACCTCGCAAAGGCCCTTCCGGCCCGCGGCATCCCGCTACCGGACATCTGGGTATGGCTGAAGCCGACCTGCCCGTTCCGCGACCCTGCTGCGGTCGAGCAGGCGCTCGCGCTGCTCGCCGCGCAACCGGACCTCGACGCCGTCCGGATCGTCAGCGAGGCCGACGCCCGCCTCCATGTCGTCAACGCCAACGGCTTTCTTGAACCGCTTCTGCCCGGCTGGGATCCGAAGCGCAGCAAGATGCGTCGTAGTGAGTTCCCCAAAGTCTATCAGCCCTTCAACCTTGAGGTATTCCGCCATCGGGGATGGGTGGAGCGCGGGTCCTCGTTTATCGGCCACCGCGTTGCGCCGATCATGCTGCCGCGGATTACTGGCCTTGACGTGGATGACCGAGACAGCTTCGAGATCATCAAGGCGCTGATCGAGGCGCGCCCGCGGCCAGAGGTCGTGGCGCGGTATCTCAGCCCGCCGCGTGCCCACGCATGAAGGCGGCCACCTTCCCGCGCAGCCCCGCCCACCCTTTCGCCAAACGCTTCGCTGCCGCTGGACCGGCCGAACGGGCCGAACTAGTCGCAGCCTTCCTCCCCGCCCAACAGCGAAGCCGCGCCATCGCTGACATGCTTTGGAACCTTCGGCTGACCGATCCGGCGGCATTCGACGCGGGCCTCGACGTCGCCGCTGCTCGCGTTCCGGGACATCTGCTGGTCCTAGGGCTACTGGCCGAGCGGGAAGCGCGCGAGGAGCGCCACGATGATGCAAAGGCGCTCGCGCGCAAGGTGTTGCGCCTTAACGCATCGCTGACGGAATGGCGGCGCTACCTGGCACGAAGCCAGCTGGTGGCCCCCTCCGCCGACCTGAAGGAGCGCGAGGCCGACTGGCAATTGGCGCTCGCGGCCTTCCCGCAGGGTCTGCCGCGCCTGGCACTCCTTGCTCAACGCGCCATCGCCGACGGCCACACGCCCGACCTCTCGGCCTTCGATGCCCAGCTGGTGCGCGAAGCCGCTGCCCTTGTCTCGCCGCAGGACGGCGCGGCCGACGCGATATGGCTGCGCAAGCTGCGGGCTGTCCTCTCCCGTTCTTTGGTCTTTGCGCGAGGCCCTGCGGCACTGCCGGCAGCAAGCGCGGACGAGACGGCGGCGCGAGAGCGATTAACCGCGATCTACCAGGCCCTGCACGCGGCGCGGGACGTAGCACTGGTCGGCAATGCGCCGACGCTTACTGGTTCGGGCGCCGGCGCCGAGATCGATGGCCACGACCTTGTCGTACGCTGCAACTACCCAGTGCTCGCGGGGTTTGCGGCAGATGTCGGTACGCGAGCAGACCTTATCCTGTTCCATGGGGCGAAGAGGCGCAGGCTCGCGCAACTGCTGGCGCGCGACCCGCGCTATCCGGCGCTGCCGGCCCTGTCCTCAGGCCCGACCGCCGCGCCGCCTCCTGTCCCGCCCGATGCCGAGGCCCGTCCGGCCGCGCCGGCGTCGCTTGAGCGATTCGTTGACGGGCTATGCTATGAGGCAAGGACAACCGGGCTGTTCGGCGCGGTGCTGATCGCGCTTGTATTCGGCAAGCCGCTGAGGCTCTACGGATTCGATTTCTTCCGCCCCGGGGAGGCCGGTCACTACTATGGCAAGGCAGCCGCCGCCCCGCACCACGACCTTGCATATGAACGTTGGTATCTCGCCCGCGCCCTTCCCGTGCTACGGCCCTCGGTGACGCTGCATAGCAGTGCAGGCGGCTGACCGCCAGCGGGCTAGCCCCCTGTTATCCCGCGCGCAAAAGAAGCCCAAATCAATGAAAATGAGATCATGTAGGACGAAGCGCGCGCGTAAATGCTTACCAGAGAATTCCCCTCACAACCCACACGCCGCATCCAAAAACGCCCCGTCCAGCGTCCCCGGCGCTGCCGGGCGGAAGCCGCTGCGGCGCGGGCGTTCGGCATGCACGGGTTGCTGCGCGTTGCGCCGCGCGAACCAGGCACCCTCCAAAGGCCGCCAAAGCCATTCCGCGCAGCGATATTCACCAATGAAGCGCACCGAAAGCGCTCGCCCGCCCGTTTCCGGGATGGGGATCGATTCCCGCAAATTGAGCATGATCCAGGCGCGACGCACGGGGCCTGAGATGTTCAATTCGCGTTCCTGCACATAGCCGCTTTCAAATATTTCGTTGTTGAAGCCAATGGAACGCCAGCCAACCAGGCTGGGGCCTGGCGCTTCGGGGATAGGGGGGGGCGCTGGCGCCTGCTGGGCGCAGCCCACCAACCCCAGTGCGAGTACCGCTGCCGTCAACCACCGCCCCATCACGCTGCCCCTTGGCTTGAAAATGCTCAGCCCATATTCACCATAATTGTTTTCTTATGGGTGAAATGTTCCAGCATGGCTTCCAGGGATGCTTCCTTGCCCAGGCCGGATTGCTTCACACCACCATAGGAAAGATTGGCCTGCACCACCAGATTTTGATTGATTTGCACCAGGCCCGCTTCCAGCCGATGCGCCAGATCAAGCCCGACCTTCAGATTATTGGTCCAAAGGCTGGCGGCCAGGCCGTAGACGGAATCATTCGCCTCCGCCAGCACCGCTTCCGGGTCATCAAAGGGTTGGATCACCGTCACCGGGCCAAAGATTTCTTCCTGCACCAGGCGGCTTTGGCGCGTCAGGCCCGTGAAGATCACCGGTTGCAGAAACAGGCCCTTCTTCAAATCGGGGTCTTCTGGCATGCGGCTGCAAACATGCGCGGTGGCACCGGCGGTAGCCGTTCCTTCCGCGATGAAGCCCTTCACCTTGTCGAATTGGCCCTGGCTGATGATGGTGCCGATATCGGTCTTCTCATCCAGGGGATCACCCATCACCATGCCATTCACCGCATCCTTCATGGCGGTAACGAAGCGATCAAAAATCGGCCGTTCCACATAAATGCGTGACGCCGCAGTGCAGCTTTGCCCCTGGCGCGTAAAGCGCATGGACGTCAGCGCGCCGGAGACCGTCTTGTCGAAATCGCAATCGGCAAAGACAATCATCGGGCTTTTCCCGCCCAATTCCAGCGTGACGGGGATCAGCTTTTCAGCCGCCGCGCGATAGACAATCTTGCCTGTCTCAACCGACCCGGTGAAGGTCACTTTTCTCACCAGCGGATGCGCCACCAAAGGCGCGCCGCATTCCGGGCCAAAGCCGCTCACCATATTGAAGACACCGGGCGGCAGCACGCGGTTCATGATTTCGCAAATGCGGAGCACCGCAAGCGGCGCTTCTTCCGCGCTTTTCACCACCACGGCATTGCCCGCCACCAACGCCGGCGCAACCTTCAGCGCCATCAGCAGCATGGGAACATTCCAGGGGATGATGGCACCCACGACGCCCAACGGTTCGCGCACCGTGACGGACAGCACATTGGGGGCGAAGGGCACGCTTTCGCCCTTCAATTCACTGCCAAGCCCGCCGAAGAATTCGAACACATCGGCCACCACATTGGCTTCCACGCGGCTTTCCGTGCGCAGCGCCTTGCCGGTTTCAAGCGCGATCAGCCGGCCCAGCTCATCCACATGTTCCTTCAGCAGGGCTGCGCATTGATGCACCAGGGCGCCGCGCTTCCTCGCCGGCAGCTTGGCCCATTCCTTTTGCGCCTTGGCGGCATTGGTCACCGCCGCATCCACATCCGCCGCATCGCCTTCCGCCGCGCGCGCCACCTCAACGCCCGTGGCCGGGTTCACTACGGCGAAACTCTTGCCGCTGCGTGCCGGGACATAGGCGCCACCGATGAAATGCAAGCCGGACAGCGCCTTGGCCAACGCAAAGGGGTCTGCCGAAGGGGCGGCCGGGGTAGGGTGCGGGCGATCCAGCATGGGGGGTCCTTTCTCAACTTCGGGCAAGCCATAGCGCCTGGGCGCCCCTTAGGGAACCTGTCACGCCGGGGTCTTGGCGCCCCGGGCAGGCCGGTGTAGCCAACCGCCCGAAACCCCTGCAACTGGAATCATGCGCCATGGCCGCCATTGCCGATATCATCGCCCGCGAAGTGCTGGATTCCCGCGGCAACCCAACTGTTGAGGCCGAGGTGGTGCTGGATACCGGCGCCCGCGGCCATGCCATTGTGCCATCCGGCGCTTCCACCGGCGCGCATGAAGCGGTGGAGCTGCGTGATGGCGACAAGGCCCGCTATGGCGGCAAGGGCGTGCTGAAGGCGGTGGCGAGCGTTGAGGGCGAGATTTTCGACGCGATTTCGGGCCTCGACCCGCTCGATCAGATCAAGATAGACGAGACGATGATCGAATTGGACGGCACGCCGAATAAGGCGCGGCTTGGGGCCAATGCGATGCTGGCCGTCTCACTCGCGGTGGCCAAGGCGGCGGCGGCGGATTTGAACATTCCGCTTTATCGCCATGTCGGCGGTGTTTTCGCACGCACCCTGCCGGTGCCCATGATGAATATCGTCAATGGCGGCAAGCATGCCGATAACCCGATTGATATTCAGGAATTCATGATCATGCCGGTCGCCGCCGGCACGATTGCGGATGCGGTGCGCATTGGATCGGAAGTTTTCATGGCGCTGAAAAAGGCGCTGCATGATGCCGGCCATTCCACCAATGTCGGCGATGAGGGCGGCTTCGCCCCCAATCTGAAAAGCGCGGATGAGGCTTTGGCCTTCATCACCAAGGCTTGCGAAGCGGCCGGCCATCGCCCTGGTGAGGATGTGGTCTTCGCCCTTGATTGCGCTGCGACCGAGTTCTTCCATGACGGCGTCTATGCCCTGGAAGGGGAAGGCAAAAAGCTCGACCCCGCGGGCATGGTGGACTACCTGACCGCGCTCACGGCGAAGTGGCCGATTGTCTCCATCGAAGATGGCTGTTCGGAAGATGATTGGGCGGGCTGGAAGCTGCTGACGGACCGGATCGGCGCCAAGGTGCAGCTGGTGGGCGATGATCTTTTCGTGACCAATCCGGAACGCCTGCGCCGGGGTATCGAAACGGCCACCGCCAATGCCATTCTGGTGAAGGTGAACCAGATCGGCACGCTGACCGAGACGCTGGAAGCGGTTGAGATGGCCCATCGCGCCGGCTACCGCGCGGTCATGAGCCACCGTTCGGGTGAGAGTGAGGACGCGACCATTGCGGATTTGGCCGTTGCGACCAATTGCGGGCAGATCAAGACCGGGTCGCTGTCGCGGTCTGACAGGCTTGCGAAATACAACCAGCTGATCCGGATTGAACAAGGGCTTGGCCCGGCGGCGCGTTATGCCGGACGGGGTGTGCTGCGCCGTTAAGCGCCAGCCCTGCGTCGCGCCAGGTAATCGGCGACATGGCGGT
>VGDL01000076.1 GCA_016869735.1 Alphaproteobacteria bacterium | reverse complement strand
TGATACCACTGGGGCAATACCGTGGTGTCATTGCGCATCGACGGTCTTTGCGCGGCGTATTGCCGGGACCCGCCTTATTTGACTGGAATATAGAAAAGGTATGAGCTGGTGCTGACATAGGAGTGATTGGCAGGTATTTGGGAATTATGATGATGAGACATCTTAAAGGGATCAGTGGGCGACGATATGGGGAGCGTCCCAAGAAACCGCAGCATTCCGGCAGCGTCAAAATGACCCGCCGATCTTTTCTTGCGACGCCTGTTTTGCTGGCCTCAAGGGCAGACGCTCAGCAGCCTTTCCCGGCACGCTCGATCAGGTTGTTGGTTGGCGCCGCCAGCGCCGGATCGCTCGATTTCGTTGGGCGACTCATTGCCAACGGTATGGCCGAAATTTTGGGCCAGCCAGTGGTTGTGGAAAATCGTGGCGGCGCACAGGGGGCCTTGGCCATGGAACCTGTGTTACGTGCGGCGCCGGATGGCCATACGCTCGTCATCAACAATATGGGCGCCCTGTTGGTAAACCCCTTGGTGCAGAATACGCCAAATGAGCAGCAGCCACTCGAGATTCTAGAGCCTATCGCACTTGTGGCTGATGTGCTTACCGTGCTGGTGACATCAAAGGATCGCCCATGGCGTAGCTTATCGGATTTGCTTTCTGCCGCGCGTGCAAATCCTGGCGGCTTGAGCTGGGGCCATCCCGGCGTTGGATCCAGCCCATGGCTTGCGGCACTTTTATTGAGCCAAATGGCAGATGTCCGCGCCATTGGCGTACCATATCGTGGTGGCGGCCCAGCGATGGTGGATTTATTGGCGGGTCGGCTTGATTTCATGTTCGCGACAACGCCGACCTGTTTTCCGCATATCCAGACCGGGGCGCTTCGTGCCATGGGCGTACCTCTACTTTCCCGCATGCCGCATCTACCGGATGTGCCTACCCTGGCGGAAGGCGGCGTCTCCGGCTTTGAGGTACGCAGCTGGTTCGGCGTGATGACCACAAAGGGTACTCCCCGCAGCGTGGTTGAAAGTTTGAACGCGGCAATCAAGCAAACGCTAGCTCAGCCCGGTGCAATTGCGCAGCTTGATAGTCAGGGCATTGCGCCATTGTATACTACACCCGAGGAATTCAGCCGTATCGGCAAGGCTGATCGCGTAAAATGGAGACCTATTGCCCAATTGGCCAATCGTGCCAGCCAATAGATCGCTACTTGCAATGCACTAACGCTGCCATCCCATCACGTTGAAATCCTCCTATCTAAAAGCTGCTGTGTTTATTGGGCGATTCTTTGCGGATCCGTGGCGTTCATAGCTTTCAAGGGATAGGCTTTAGGCGCGAGAGCCTTGATCACCTGCCTGTCAAGGTCTTTAAACGGCGGCATAAGACCGACCATCCCTTGTCGCCTGATTGTCAATCGCCCTAGGATCGCTGCACATGGTCCCAACAATGCGGAGAAACCTCATGCCGGATATCCAAACCCGAGTAACACGGCGTGCCATGTTGGCGGCCGCGCCGCTCACTCTCGCAGGCGTCAATGTCAGGGCACAGGCCGCTTGGACACCACAGCAACCCGTTCGTATCCTGATTGGTTACGCACCTGGCGGCGCCGTGGATATTCTTGTGCGTATTGTCGCTGAAGGGCTTCAACGGGTCCGCGGCGTAAGCGTAATCCCTGAAATCCGCAGCGGTGCTTACGGTTTCATTGCCGCGCAGGCAGCCGCCCGCGCCGCACCCGATGGCTATACCTTGGCGAGCGCCATTATGGGGATGATGTGCGTCGCGCCTGCCATCCCGGGCATTCCGATTCCGCTTGATCTTGACCGTGATCTCACGCCTGTTACCGCGCTCGCCGGTACGCCCATGGCGCTTGTCGCGCGCCCAGATGCGCCCTTCAATGATCTTGAAAGCCTTGCTGCATTTGCGCGTTCACGCAATGGGGCTGCAACCTATTCTTCGGCTGGCAATGGTTCCATCAACCATTTGGGGGGCGCCCTGATTGCTGGCGCACTTGGTGTACAAATGACGCATGTATCCTATCGCGGTGGTGCACCTGCTGCGTTGGATGTTTCGGCCGGCCGTATTGACATCATGATTGCCAATATAGCTGAAGTTGCGCCCGCTATTCGTGCGGGCCAATTAAAGGGCATCGGCGTGACCACCAGAGAGGCATCGCCGCTGATGCCTGAACTGTCGCCCCTTGCGGGTAGACTGCCTGCGCTTGAAATCAATAACTGGTTCGGCTTGGCTGGGCCTGCAGGCTTGCCAAAGGAAATCCGCGAAGGCCTTGCCGCCGCATTCGCAGCAACCTTGGCAGACCCTCAAACAGCGCGCACATTGGTGGAACGTGGTTTGCTGCCGCTTGGCGAAAGCGGCACAACCTTCGAAGAGCGCATCAAGCGTGATCGAGAAGCCTGGCGTCGCGTTGTGCAGGCCAATAATATTCGTGGCGATTGACGCCGTCTAAGGGCACAGTCTTCTCTTTATACTGGATCATAAATATGTCGGCGTCTCTCTCGCTTGGTATTGATATTGGCGGCACCTTCACTGACCTGGTTGTCCTTGACCCGAGTGATGGCCGGGCGATCATCTGGAAAGAAAGTACTACGCCTGACGATCCTACTTGCGGGACCATGCTGGGACTTACGCGTCTCCTCAAGAAAGGCGATATAGCGCCGGCCTCCATTGGTCGCGTTGTTCATGCAACAACGCTTTTCACGAATGCCCTGATCGAAAGAAAAGGCGCGCCGACCGGGCTTTTGACGACAGCAGGCTTCGCGGACGTTCTTGAGATTGGCCGGGAACGTAAGTACGAACTCTATGATCTGTTTCTTGAAATGCCGAAGCCCTTGGTACCGCGGCCACTTCGCCGAGAGGTGCATGAGCGTTTGGCGCCAGATGGTCAGGTGGAAATACATCTTGATATCGAAGCCATGCTTCTCGAGGTTGCGTTTCTGGTGGAAGCCGGTATCACCAGCCTTGCCATTTGTTTTTTGCATTCCTACGCCAATCCAGTTCATGAAAGGATGGCGGCCGAGGCGATCGCAAAAAAATATCCAAAGCTTTCCATCACCCTGTCATCGGATATCGCCCCGGAAATTAGGGAATACCCGCGCTGTGTGACGGCCGTTGCAAATGCCTATGTGCGTCCAATTGCCGAAATCTATCTTGAGAATTTGGAAAAGGCGCTGAAGCAGGTAGGGATACCAGGGTCGCTTTTCCTCATGCTGTCCAATGGTGGCTTGACGCATGTGGCTGAAGCAAAGCGTGCACCGGTGCAGTTACTTGAAAGTGGCCCGGCCGCAGGTGCCCTTGCGGGGGCGTGGTTTGGGCGGCACGCGGGGCTTAATCGCGTCTTGGCTTTCGATATGGGCGGCACCACAGCCAAGCTTGCCTTGGTGGATGATGGCGAGCCGCTGGTTGCCTGGGGCTTTGAGGCCGCGCGCACCAAGCGTTTCCTGCGCGGCAGCGGCCTGCCCATTCAAATCGCCACAGTGGAATTGATTGAAATTGGCGCCGGCGGTGGTTCTATCGCTCGCCGCAGTGACTTGGGAACCCTGCATGTAGGGCCTGAGAGCGCAGGCGCTCAACCTGGGCCAGTTTGTTACGCCAGGGGTGGGCATGAGCCGACGGTGACAGATGGTGATTTATCCTTGGGGTATCTCAACGCCGATTTCTTCTTGGGCGGCGCGATGCGCATTAATCTTCCGGGGGCCGAGCAGGCCCTCGGATCGCTTTCCAGAAGCATGGGGCTGGACGATTTGCGCGGTGCCTTTGGTATTCATGATGTGGTGAATGAGAATATGGCGGGCGCCGCGCGTGTCGCGATTGCAGAGCGTGGCCGCGTTCCGCAAGACTACGCCTTGCTTGCCACAGGCGGTGCGGCGCCTGTGCATGCCTGGCATGTCGCGCGCAAACTTGGCGTCAGGCATGTGATCTGCCCACCAGGTGCAGGGGCTGGCAGCACTATTGGTATGCTGATGGCGCCCGCGCGTATTGACCGGGTTGCGTCCTTCAATATGCCGCTCGCGAGCACTGACCTTGCCGCGGCGGATGCAATTTTCTCCCAGTTGGAAAAGGATGGCATGGCCATCATTCGTGAAACCGGTGCTGAAATGGATAAAGCACGGCTGCGGCGGGTTGCCGATATGCGCTACATCGGGCAAGGCTTTGAGATAACCGTGGCGCTAGAAGCGTCATCGGATCAACAAGGAATACTTGCCGCCTTTGAAGCGGCCTACCGAAATTTATTTGGCCGCATACCACCAGGGGGCGCGGTGCAATTTGTCGCACTGCGCGTATCCGTGACGGCCCCAATGCCTGGCGCGGGGGGCAAGCTTCGTTTGGATCAGCAAAATACTGGGAAGGTAGCGCTGAAAGGTCATCGGGACGTCTATTTCGATGAACTCGGCGAAAGGCGCAGTACCCCTGTCTATGATCGTTATGCCCTTACACCCGGCACCAGCATTACGGGGCCCGCCGTATTCGAAGAAAACGAAAGTACCTTTATTGTGGGTCCAGGCGCGCGCATTTCGCTGCTGCCTGAAGGATCGATCATGGCGGAGTATGTATCATGAACGCAGAGACACCCCGCCAATTTGACGCTGTTGAGCTGGAGTTGCTCTGGCGCAGGCTTATTTCACTTGTGGATGAAGCCGCGGCGGCTTTGGTGCGAACAAGTTTTTCCACGCTGGTCCGGGAAAGCTATGATTTTTCCTGCATTGTTACAGATGCGGCGGGCCAAAGTCTGGTACAGGCAACCGAAAGCATTCCAAGCTTCATCGGAACGCTTCCAGAAACTGTCAAGCATTTCCTGAGATTCTTTCCACCGGAAACGCTTAAGCCAGGCGATGTTTTAGTTACCAATGATATCTGGCTCGGCACTGGGCATTTGCCCGACATCACCGTCGCAAAGCCAATCTTCCGCCATGGCAAGCTGATTGCCTTCAGCGCTTCAACCGCACATGCGCCGGATATTGGCGGCAAGATACGCAGCCCCGAACCGCGTGAAGTGTTTGAGGAAGGGTTGCAAATTCCACCCTTAAAGCTCATGCGTGCGGGTGAGGCTGATGAAACCCTTGTCGCAATCCTGCGCAAGAATGTGCGCACGCCAGAACAGACCATGGGTGATCTTTGGGCGCAGGTTGTTGCCCTGGATTTGATGGAAGAACGCCTTCATATCCTGATGGAGCAAGCAGGGCTTAATGATCTTGCGTCATTGGCTGCAGAAATCCATGTGCGTTGCGAAGCGGCAATGCGTTCCGCCATCGCTGCCTTGCCTGATGGTACCTATAAAAGCGAATTACAGACCGATGGCCTTATGGACAAGCCTGTCACGCTGAAGCTTTCCTTGACGATTGAGGGTGATCGGATCATCGCGGATTATACCGGTACGGATGCGCAGGTGGATCGGGCCATCAATTGCGCGCTTTGCTATACCTACGCCATGACCATGTATGGCGTGAAGGTCTGCACCAGCCCAAATCTGCCGAATAATGAGGGTGCATGGCGGCCAATTTCCATGATCGTGCCTGATGGCTGTATCGTGAACCCAGTATTTCCTGCTTCCGGTGGCTCACGCATGCTGATCGGGCACTACCTTCCCATGCTGGTTTTCGGTTGCCTTGGGCAAATCGTGCCTGAACGTGTGATGGCGGCCTGCGGTTCCCCCATGTGGGGCATGAATCAATCGGGCGTGAATGCGCATGGCAAGCCCTACGCCAATATGTTTTTCTACAATGGTGGCATGGGCGCCAATATGCGCGGCGATGGCATATCCTGCCTTTCCTGGCCATCAAATGTTTCATCCACTGCCATCGAAATCACCGAACATATCGCGCCCTTGCGCGTTCACTACAAACGTTTGCGTCCCAATAGCGGCGGGCCCGGGCGGCATCGTGGTGGGCTTGGTCAGGAAATCGCGTTGGAAAGCAGATCAGAAACGCCCATTGCCGTTTCATTCCTTGCGGAGCGGACTATTTTTCCAGCCTTTGGCATTGAAGGCGGCAAGGCGGGTGCACCCGGCGTACTGCGCATCAATGGCGACAAGGTAGACCCAAAGAAGCAATATGTTCTGTCGCGTGGTGACACCGTTATTTTGGCAACACCAGGCGGTGGCGGGCATGGCGACCCTGATCAACGAAATAAGGTGGCGCGCGAGAGAGATATCCAGGCTGGATATATTTCTCGGTAGAGGAGAATCCGAAATTCGGACAACCAGTCTAAATCACTATGACGCGCGCCAATCAGCAATGAGAGAATAGCATCGCCCCAGGGTGTTTCCATCGTGCCCGCAAAACGCTGCCACTGTCGCTTTCAGTAATGAAAACATCGCTATTCTCATGCCCGCCGAAGCACACATTGGTGGTCGCCAAGCCGCGCGGTGAACGAATGCGAAGCAATGGTTCACCAAGCCGGAAGAAGATCCAAACACTCCCGATGCCAGCATGCGCAACCGCGATATTGCCTTCAACATCCATCGCTATACCATCAGGCCCAGCTAAGCCGCCTGACATGGCAATAAAACGACCAACACGAATAACGCCACCATCTTCCGTGATCGGCGCGCGCCAAATCGCGTTATCGCGCGTCGCAGCCACATAAAGCGTATGCGCATCTTCGGTCATAACAAGGCCATTTGGGCTTGGCACGTTGGAGATAAGCGCATCCGCCTGGGAAGCCCCAGCGCGCAGACGATAGACACGCCCGGCAGGGTCTTGCAGGCCAGTTTGCCCCTGATCCGTAAAGAATAAATCACCATTCTTGGCGAAAGTGCAGTCATTCACGCCGCGAAATCCCTCCCGTCTCGCCCTGGGCAAAAGGGGCGAAACTTCACCGGTTTCGGGGTTCAGGCGAAGCAGACCGCGCTTTGCATCGGTAATGGCAGCCCAACCATCACGGTGGAAGGCCAAGCCATTCGGTTCTCCATCATATTCTGCGACCACTGACCATTCACCAGCCGGCGTGACACGGAAAATACGCCCAAGGACAATATCGGTGAGCCAAAGATTTCCACGGCGATCGAAAGAAGGGCCTTCCAGAAAGGAATGTGGTGTGGCGCCGCCACGACCGTATAGCCATTCACTGCTAAGCTATGATATGCCCCAGACAATGAATTTAGCCGCAAAAATCGTGGGCCTATGCTGCCTAGTAATCATCGCGTCTGATTCATATGCTGCGCCCATATCAGCGCAACCTGAAATTGTTGGAATTGCCAGCGTCATAGACGGCGATACGATTGAGATTCATAGGCAGCGCATTCGCCTGCACGGCATAGATGCGCCCGAGAGCTCACAGGAGTGCTTATCGTCGAATAGAACCCCCTGGCGCTGCGGACAGCGTGCCGCCTTGGTTCTGGCTGAGCGAATAGCGAATAGTTCTAGTTCCGTCAGATGCCGCCCCTTAGATCGGGACCGATATGGCCGTATCATCGCAACCTGCCTGAAGGGGAGCGAGGATATCTCCAGATGGATGGTTGCTAACGGCTGGGCGGTTGCCTTTCGGCGCTTCTCCTTGGATTACGCTGAAGATGA
>VGDL01000075.1 GCA_016869735.1 Alphaproteobacteria bacterium | reverse complement strand
GCGCGCACGCAGCCGCTGGTCGAACAGCCAGCCAGGATCAGCGTATCAATGCCAAGCGTGGCGAGCATGGGCGCTAGCGGTGTGCCGAAGAAGGGGCTTGGATATTGCTTGACGATGACGACCTCTTCCGGAAGCGGCGCCACTTTTGGGTCAATTTCAGCAAGCGGTTCACCTGATATCAGGTTGCGCAGCGCCGGCACCTTGCGCACGAACCAGCCGCCATCGGCGCCCGAGGGGTGATACATCACCTTGGTATGGATAACCGGAATGCCGGCCGCGCGCGCGGCTTGCAGCAGTGGCGCCGTATCGGCCACGGCGCGCACCACGCCTTCCGCAAAAAACGGCGAACCTGGCGTTGTATAGGCAAGGGTGAAATCAATCACCACCACGGCCGGGTTGCGCCCGTAGCCAACCTTGCCATCAAAAACACCCGTGTAATTGTCTTCGCGAGAGACCGACATCGGCGATACTCCTCAATGCTCTTCGGGGAAATGACAGGCGGTGAGATGCTGCGCGCCGCCTGAGGGCGTAAGCGCGGGGTCTTTTGTTACGCAAGCCACCGGCAGGCGCGTGCCAGCGGCCGCGACCGTGTCACCGCCGCGTGCAGCGATAATGCGCGCGCGTGGGCAGCGCGGATGGAAGCGGCAGCCGACGGGCAAGGCGGCGGCTGAGCCGATCTCCCCAATCGGGCGGATACGTTCGCGCGTTCTTTCGCGCACCGGGTCCGCATGCGGCACGGCGGACAGCAACGACACCGTATAGGGATGGCGCGGTGTGCGATACAGCGCTTCACGCGGCGCGATTTCCACAATGCGCCCCAGATACATCACCGCCACGCGATTACTGACATGCCGCACGACGGCCAGATCATGCGCGATGAACAGGTATGAAACGGATGAGCGGGCCTGAATCTCTGCCAGTAGATTGAGGATTTGCGCCTGTACCGAGACATCAAGCGCCGAGACAGGTTCATCCAACACCACCAGCGCGGGATCAAGCGCGATGGCGCGCGCAATGCCGATACGTTGGCGCTGCCCGCCGGAAAATTCCTGCGGGTAACGCCCCGCCATGGCGGCACGCAGCCCGACCAGCGACAGCAAGGCGCCGACACGTTCACGCGCTTCATGCCGCGACATGCCCTGGGTGGTCATGGGTTCCGCGATGATCTGCCCCGCTGTCATGCGCGGATCGAGCGAACCATAGGGATCCTGAAACACCATTTGCATGCGCGGGCGCATGGCGCGCAATTCGCTGGCGGAAGCGCTGATCACATCGCACCCTTCAAAACGGAGCTGCCCGCCGCTTGGTTCAATCAGGCGTAGCACCAGCCGGCCAAGAGTGGATTTGCCGCTGCCGGTTTCCCCGACCAAGCCGAGTGTTTCCCCTGCCACGAGGTTGAAGGAAACCCCATCCACGGCGCGCACAAGGGCGCGCCTGGCGCCAAAAAGGCTATTGCCGCCGCCGAAATTCTTGTGAAGCGCTTCAACTTCCAAAAGGGAGGTCATGGCGCGACCTCGAGCAGTCCCGCCCTGTGGCAGGCCACCGCGTGCTGATCCGCTGTAAGGTCTGGGCGTTCGCGCAGGCAGCCGGCATCTTCGCGCATGGCGAAGCAGCGCGGCGCAAAGGCGCAACCCGCGGGCCGGCGTGCGGGATCAGGCGGCGCGCCGGAAATGGGCGCAAGCTTTGCCCCGGCGGGCGATTCCATATCAGGAATGCTGCGAAAGAGTGAGATGGTGTAGGGATGGCGCGGCGCGCGAAAGACTTCGTCAACCGTACCGGTTTCCACCACGCGCCCGGCATACATGACCGCAACCCGATCCGCCTGGCGCGCAACCACGCCTAGATCATGCGTGATCAGCACCATGGCCATGCCATCCGCCTCACGCAAATCCGTGAGCAGATCGAGCACCTGCGCCTGCACCGTCACATCCAGCGCGGTGGTTGGTTCATCGGCAATCAGGACACGCGGTCCGAGCGCGATTGCCATGGCGATCAACACACGCTGGCGCATGCCGCCCGAGAATTGATGCGGGTAATCATCCACGCGCCGTGCGGGGTCTGGGATTTGCACCCGCGCGAGAAGGGCAATCGCGCGCTCCCGTGCCTCCGCGCGCGAAATCGGCAGATGTGCGCGCAGGACTTCGATGATCTGATCGCCAATGCGAAAGACCGGGTTCAGGCCCGTCAGCGGGTCCTGGAACACCATGCCAATCCGCGCACCGCGGCGCCGGCGCAATTCCTCAAGCGAGAGCCGCAACAAATCCTCGCCTTCCAGAAGCGCCTGGCCGGCGATGACGCGGCCTGGCTTGGGCAGCAGGCCAAGTGCAGAGGTGAAGGTCACGGTCTTGCCAGAACCACTTTCGCCCACAATGGCGAGCGTTTCCCCCGTCTGCACTTGCAGGGAGACATCTTCAACCAACCGCACCGCGCCAGCTTCGCCCGGTACAGCGGCGGTCAGGTTCCACAATTCAAACATCGCGGTCATAGCAGCTTGCCAGTATTGCGGCGCATTTGCGGGTCCAGCGTATCGCGCAGCCCATCGCCGAGCAGGTTCAGCACAATCACGGTAAAGGCGATGCAGAGCCCGGCGGAGAGCGAAATCAGCGGATTGGTGGTGATGGCGGTCTGGCCTTCCGCGATCACATTGCCCCAGGTAGGCGTGGGCGGCTGCACGCCAAGCCCCAGGAAGGAAAGCCCGGCTTCCGCCAGAATGGCCGTGGCGGCGCTCACGGTCGCTACCACAATCACCGGCGGCAGGGCATTCGGAATCACGTGGCGTATCAGGATTTTCCAGGTGGAAAGCCCAATCGCCCGCGACGCTTCAATGAACGGCCGCGGACGGATGGTGAGCACGACCGAGCGCATCACCGCCGCCACGCGCGGCGTATAGGCAATCGCCACTGCAAGGATGATGGAATCAAGCGTATTGCCGCGCGCCGCCACCAGTGCAAGTGCCAATAGAAAGGATGGAAAGGCCAACATGATATCAATAATCGCGACCAGCGCGCGTTCCACAAAGCCCCCGGCATAGCCCGCAATGGCCCCAAGCAGCGTACCGGCTGAAAGCGAGATCAGCACAACATAAAACCCGACTTGCAGCGAAACCTGCGCGCCATGGATCAGGCGGGAAAGCACGCAGCGGCCGAATTGATCGGTTCCCAACCAATAGGTAGCTGACGGCTGCGCCAGCGTATTCATCAAATCCGTGCGTGTCGGTGAATGGGGGGCAATCCAGGGCGCGAAAAGCGCAACCAGAACCAAAAGCCCGATCCCAATTGCCCCTATCATGAAGCCAGGATGGCGCAGATATTGGCGTAGCGTGGCGCGTTTGCGCGCGGCATTGTCTTCCAGCGCTTCTTCCGCTTCGGTGATGGCCGTCATGTGCGCCGCAGCCTTGGGTCTATCGCGCCATAAATCAGATCAAGCGCGGTATTCAGCAGCACCACCGCTGCCGCCAGCACCAGAACACCTGCCTGCACCAGTTGGTAATCGCGCGACAAAATCGCCTTCAGAATGGTGGAACCAAGCCCAGGCCGACTAAACACCGCCTCCACCAAAATTGCATTGCCCAAGGACCACGCGAAGGTCACACCTATCACCGCGAGCACAGGGATCAGCGCATTGCGGAAAGCCAAATGCCAGACAATACGCCTCTCCGGCACACCCATGGCGCGCGCAACACGAATGAAATCCTGCCCCAAAATCTCCAGCATGGCAGAACGCGTGAGCCGCGCGATATAGGCCGCCACCGAAAGCCCAAGCACAAGGGAAGGCAGCGCCAAATGATGCAGGCCCTTCCAGAAACCGGGCTCACTTGTCGCGCCAAGTGCGGGGAAAAGACCAAGCGCATGCGAAAGTGTGAGGATCGCAACCAATCCCAGCCAAAATACGGGAAAGGAAATGCCACCCAAGGCCAGCAGCATCACGGCAAGATCGACCGCGCTGCCCTGGCGCACCGCTGCGATAATGCCGAGGGGCACACCAAAACAAATGGCAATCGCCATACCCGCGACGGCGAGCGTCGCTGATGGGGGAACCGCAGCCAAAATCTCGGCCAGCGCCGACTGCCCTGTCACCACCGAAACACCCATATCACCCTGCGCTGCGCGCAGCAGAAACACGCCATATTGCTGCCAAACCGGCAGATCGAGGCCCAGGCGCGCGCGAAGGGTCGCGAGCGCCTCGGCCGTGGCAAAATCGCCCAGCATGTAAAGCGCGGGATCGCCCGGAATGGCCCGCATCAGAAAGAAGGCCACCGTGACGATCCCAATCAGCGCGACAGCAAACTGCGCCGCGCAGCGGGCGAGGTAACGGATCATCAGGCGCCGCGAAGCGACACCGGTGACGCATTCACCGTGAACAGGCTGTTCTGCACAAAGCCCTGCACATTCGGCCCATGGGCGATGAAAAGCCTATCGGCATAAAGCGGAATGACAGGAACATCTTCCATGGTCTGGCGCAGCAAGCGGTTATAGGCTGCCTTGCGGCCCGCCAGATCAGGCGCACGCGCCGCTTCCGCCAAAAGAGCATCGGCGCGATTATAGCGCGATGTATTCAGCCCCGGCGGGTGCGAACGCGTGTGATACAGCGTGACCAGCGGGCTATCGGGATCGGGCGGGCCAACCACCGCCGTGATGCAGGATTGCAGATTACCCGAAGACCGCGCCTGCACATAAGCGCCGCGTTCCAGTACGCGCACCGTCGCCTGAATGCCTACCTGCTGTAAATCATTCGCAAGTGGCACCGGGAAACGGTCAAACGGGTTCAGGCCAACCGTGGTGATTTCGAAACGGAAATTTGAAACGCCCGCTTCCCGCAATAGCGCACGCGCACGATCCGGATCATAGGGATAGCGCGGCACGCCATCATCGCTGAATTCCTGGAAGGTGGAGGTCAAGACGCTGGTCGCTTCAAACTTTGTGCCGCGGAAGAAGCCATCAATCAGCGCCTTGCGGTTCAGCGCATGGATCATGGCGCGGCGCACGCGCACATCCGCCAAGGGCCCGGCGGTGGTATTAAGCACCAGATTGGCGGTATTGTTCGCTGGGCGATCCAACAAGGTCACGCCGGTGGCGCGGCGCAGTCTTTCAATCACGTCAGGGCTTTGCAGCGCGAAGAACACATCCAATTCGCGGTTTTCGAGCGCAATCGCGGCCGCAGTTTCATCACGCACAACGCGGAAGACAATGTCCGTCAGCGCCGGCGCGCCACCGAAATAGGCGGTATTCGCAACCAGCCGCACCTCATTGCCCGTCGTCCAACGGTCAAACATGAAGGGCCCGGTACCGATCGGGTTCATGGTGTAACGTTCACCAAGTTCCGTGACCGCACGGCGAGAGACGATCCAGCCCTGGTTGAAGGCGCAAAGCTTGTGCAGGAAGCCCGAATTGGGTGCTTCCAGCACCAGGCGCACCGACAGTGGATCAGGTGTTTGGATTTCCTTGAGCCCCGCAAGCTGCCCGCGATAGAGGCTGCCCGTTGCAGGATCCAGCACACGCTCGAAGGAAAATTTCACATCATCCGATGTGAAGGACCCATAATTCTTGTGCCAGGTGACATTGGGACGCAGCCGGAAGGTCCAGACCGTGCCATCGGCGGAAACCTCATGTCCTGTGGAAAGATCGGGCACAATTTCATTGGTGCGCTGATCATATTGCACGAGGCCGCTATAGACATGCCCGGCGATGGATTGGTTTTCGATCTGGAAAATCCGCGCCGGATCCAGCACGGAAATATCAGACCCGAAACGCACGCGCAGCGTGCGCGCACCCTGCGCCATGGCCTGCACGCCCGTGCCTGCCCCAAAGACCAGCGCCGCAGCGCCGCCCATCCAAGCGCGCCTGCCGAAACTCGGCGCCATCATCGTCTCAGCCATATTTTTGCTCTCCCGTTTTTGCTGAACCTGTTGTTGCTTCGCAGGCGGGGTTCGCCGGCGGATGCTCCTTGGGCCAATCGCGCGGCAGGCGCGCTGCGATGATGGTGATGCCTTTGGCCAATTCAGCCGCGCGCGCGGCGTATTGCGGCGGGATCATGCGGGCCTCCTGCTGCGCCAATCGGTCGCGCCCTCAAAGGCCATGGCGGCGCGGAACATCGCGGCCTCATTGCCTTGGCGCGTCATCATCTGCCAATGCAGCGGCAGCCCTGTCTCAGAAAAGCCCGTGCATTGCACGAGCGCCGGCAACCCCGCGAGGCTCGCAGGCGTCAGCATGGTTTCCATGGTGTAATTGGAGGATTCCGGTTCCACACCAAGGCGCGGCGGCAGGTGCAGCGTGCCAAAACACAGCACCACATCATGCGCATCCCAGAAGCGTTCCATCGCATCGGTGAAGGCACGGCGCAGGCGCTGCGCGGCCAGATAATCCACCGCACTGACACCCATACCCGCGAGCAATTTGTCGCGGAGCGCAGCACCCATCAATTCCGGTGTCTTGTGCAATTCGTCTTCATGGATGGAGGCGGATTCAGCCGCGCCAATCACCCGCGCCGCATCCAGGCAAGTGGAAGCCGGCCACGGGAGTTTCGCATCCGTGATGCGCGCCCCAAGCCGCGACAGAACCGAAAGCCCAGCTTCAAAAGCGGCGGCGAGTTCAGCCTGGGCAGCAGGCAATCCAGGGCCAGGATCGCGCACCACGGCGACCCGAAGCCCCTTGGCACCTGCGCTGCCAGCGGCGCGCAATTGCGTGCCCAGCACGGCATCGAGCACAATGGCAGCGTCCTCGGCGGTCCAGGTGATGGGGCCGGGGCGATCCATGGAATAGGTATTGGGCAGACCGCCCGCCATGGGCAGCACGCCCGGCGTCATCAATACACCGCAACATCCCGTGGCGGCGGCGGGCAGGCGCACGGAACCGGTGGTGTCTGACCCGATGGCGAAAAGCGCCATGCCGGTTGCGACAGCAACACCAGCACCGGTGGAAGACCCGCCGGTGAAGCGCGCCGTATCCCAAGGATTGCGCGCGGGCGGGTTCGGCAAATCGAAATGTTCCGCCCCCGTACCAGTGCCATATTCCCAAGTGGCAAGCTTGCCGAGCAAGGGTGCGCCGGTTTGGCGCAGCATGGTGACAAGGGGCGCATCGGTGGCCGCGATTCGCCCGGCGCGCAGCCTTGAATTGGCGATGCAGGGCAGACCAGCGACATCAAAATTATCCTTGATGCCCCAGGGAATACCAGTGAGCGGCCCGGTCCCATGCATCGCGCGCGCCCCTGCCTCATCCAGGTAATGCACGGCATGCAGCGTGCCATTCCGGGCGGCGATGCGCGTAAGGCAGGCTTCAAGGATTTCTTCGGGCCTTGCGCTTCCCTCAGCCATTACGGTCAGGGCGCCTGCCACTGTCGGGATGACAGATTGCATACAATATGTATGCACGGGGGTTATCATGCCGCCTCCTGCCCGGTCTGTGCGGCGGCTGCCAGGAACACGGCCTTACCGGCTTCAACATGTGCGCGCATCACCGCGCCGGGCATCGCTGCTTCCCCAGCCTCACAAGCCGCGCGCAGCGTAGCCAGTCCCTGAGCGGTAGGCGCCATCGCTGCGTGCTCAGCTGCATGGGCTTCCAGCATAACTCGTCTCTCCGTTTGCCGAGCTTGAACAAAAAGTTCAGATAAATCAAGATTTCCACGAGTAGGCTCCCGTTAGCGCAGGATGGCCAGGGTCCTACTAGGTGCTTCTTGTGGCTCTGGCTTTTCTGAAGGGACCGTAGTCAAAGCGCGTG
>VGDL01000074.1 GCA_016869735.1 Alphaproteobacteria bacterium | reverse complement strand
GGATGGCTTGATAACTTCGGCTAAAGACGCGGAACCCACCAACAGGGCATAGCTGCCCTGCCCCCTTTCATGCCGCGGCAAGCCAAGCCCGGTTGAAGCATTGCCCTGCGGGTCAAGGTCGATCAGCAGAACCTTGCGCGTCGTGGCAAGCGCGGTGGCTAGGTTGATCGCAGTCGTGGTTTTGCCCACCCCGCCTTTTTGGTTGGCGATGGCGATGATTTTCGGCCTGGCAGGGCTAGGGCTGGACACGATGGATATTGCTCAGGCGCAGAATGGTTGCTTCGGGATTGGTGGCGCTCGGAAAACGTTCAACCATGAAGTGCCAGTCCTGTGCGGCTTCCGTCAACTCTTTCTCGGCAGTCTTGCCTTTGGGGAATACGGCAACACCATCTGGCGCCAAGAATTTGGCGGCATAAGGCAGCAGGGACACCAAGGGGGCAAGCGCGCGCGCGGTGATGGCGACAAGGGGTGGAAGCTTCGCATTTTCGATACGGCAGGCATGCACGCGCACCATAGGCAACTTCACTTGGGCGCTAGCCTCCACCAAGAAGGCGGCTTTGCGCTTGTCTGCCTCCACCAAATGGATTTCGCGCCCTGGATGCAGGATAGCAAGCACGATACCGGGCAGCCCAGCGCCAGAGCCAAGATCAGCGATTGGACCGTCCGGCGGCAAAAGCGGCGCCAATTGCGCGCAATCCGCGATATGCCGCTGGTCTATATCAGCGAGAGTTTCGCCTGAAATCAGATTGATACGATCATTCCAGCGCAGCAGGAGGTCCCGATAGGCGTCGAACCGCCCCACTGCTTCTAGCGAGTGTTTCACGTGAAACGCTGACCATCGCGCCGCAGATGCACCGCAAGCGCCGCCAAAGCTGCGGGCGTCACGCCCTGAATCCGCCCGGCGGCGCCAAGTGTCGCCGGGCGCGCAGCGTTGAAGCGCTGGCGCATTTCCGCAGAAAGCCCGTCCACCGCGTCGAAATCCAATGCAGCGTTGATGGTGGCTTTTTCCTCGCGTTCCAAAAGGCGCCGCTCTGCCTCCTGACGGCGCAGATAGGGGGCATAAAGCGCTTCAGCTTCCAGCTGCGTGCGGATCGGCCCCGCCAATTCCCGCAACCAGGGGAAGGCGGCTTCGACGCGGTCCATGGCCACCCCAGGCAAAGATAGCACTTCCAGAACTGAACGCCTGCGCCCATCCTGATTAACCGCAATCCCAAAGCCAGAGAGTGCGGCCGGGGTCGCGTTATCGCTTGCGGCACGCGCCAAAGCCGTTGAAACCGCCTCAGCAAAGGCACGATGCCGCGCCCCGCGTTCACGCCCCACACAGCCCCAGGCGATACCCCGCTCAGTCAGCCTCAGACCCGCATTATCTGCCCTAAGCGACAAGCGATGTTCCGCACGCGCCGTCAGCATACGATAGGGCTCGGACACGCCCTGAAGGGTCAAATCATCCACCAGCACGCCAATATAGGCTTCGCTGCGAGTGAAAATGGCGTCAGGCTCACCGCTCGAGGCACGCCGCGCCGCGTTGATCCCGGCCATCAACCCTTGGGCGCCTGCTTCTTCATACCCTGTTGTCCCATTGATCTGACCAGCAAGGAACAAGCGCGGCACCTGGCGTACTTCCAGCGAGGGGGTCAGGGCGCGGGGGTCTATGTGGTCATATTCTATCGCATAACCGGGGCGCAGGATGCGTGCTTTGGTAAGTCCGGGGATTGAGGCCACCACCTGTTCCTGCACCGCCTCAGAAAGGCTGGTCGAAATGCCGTTCGGATAGACTGTCGGGTCATCAAGCCCTTCAGGTTCAAGGAAAATCTGATGCCGGTCACGCTCAGCAAAGCGTACCACTTTGTCTTCGATGGAGGGACAATAGCGAGGGCCAACACCCTGAATCCGCCCACCATAAACCGCGCTTGATTGCAGATTAGCCCGGATGATGGCGTGGGTTTCGGGTGTTGTCGCGGTGATCCCGCAAGATACCTGGCGATTGGTGATGCGCTCGGTCAGCCAGGAAAGCGGCTCAGGCTGATCATCCCCGGGCTGGGCTTCAAGCACCGCCCAGTCAATCGTACGCCCATCAAGCCTGGGCGGCGTTCCGGTCTTGAGGCGCGCTAGTGGCAGGCCCAAACCCTCAAAAGCCAAAGCCAAGCCGATCGCAGGCGCATCGCCAACCCGACCAGCTGGGAAGCGCTTTTCTCCAACATGGATTTCGCCGCGCAGGAATGTGCCGGTGGTAATAATCGCCGCACCGCAGCGGATACGCTGGCCGTCAGCAGTCGTAATCGCAACGAGCGCGCCTGTCGCATCAAGCTCAAGCCCCTCAGCGCCGCCAGCCACGATGGTGAGACCCGGCTGGGCACGCAGCAGCGCCTGCACCGCTTCCCGGTACAGCCGCCGATCCGCTTGAGCGCGCGGTCCCCGAACCGCCGGCCCCTTGGACAGGTTGAGCATTTTTACATGGATGGCGGCAGCGTCAGCAGCGCGCGCCATGATGCCATCAAGCGCATCAATTTCGCGAACGAGATGCCCCTTCCCTACCCCGCCAATGGCTGGGTTGCAGGACATTTCGCCAATGGTTTCAATCTTATGGGTCAGCAGCAGCGTGCGCGCACCACAGCGCGCCGCCGCTGCCGCGGCCTCGCACCCGGCATGGCCACCGCCCACCACCACCACGTCAAAGGTCAAATCCGTGCCCGTCATGCGCCGCCTATATCAGCATTACTTGCCAATACAGAAGTCCCGGAAGACGATATCGAGAATTTCCTCCACACCGACGCGCCCTGTCAGCCGGCCAAGCGCTAAAAGCGCGGCGCGCAGCGCTTCGGCAGTCAGTTCTGGAAGGGTCGCTGCCTCGGCCTCGGCCAGTAGCGCCACCGCCTCGGTCAGGGCGGCGCGGTGCCGTGGGCGGGTCAGTTGACTGCCCTCGCCCGCGCCGGTCAGTCGAAGCGCCACTTCAGCAAGGCGGGCCCTTAAGCCTTCCAACCCGGTACCGTCTCGCGCTGAAACGGCCATGGTTGGAATGCCGGAAATCTCGCCGCACGGAACCTTAATGTCGCATTTATTTACCAGCACGAGTGTTTCTGGGCGTACCCACCGCAGCGTCTCGGCATCGGGCATCTGATCAGCCGCAAAAACGGTCATAACAAGCTGCGCTTCTTCTGCCCGGCGCTCGGCGCGCCTTATGCCTTCTGCCTCAATCTCATCAACTGCCTCTCTCAGGCCAGCGGTGTCGGATAGGGTCACGGGGACGCCCGCCAGATCAAGGCGCGCTTCCACAATATCGCGCGTCGTGCCCGCCCGGGCTGAAACAATGGCTGCCTCCCTGCCCACCAAGGCATTGAGAAGTGATGATTTCCCGGCGTTCGGGGCGCCGATAATGGCAAAAACCAGACCCTCGCGCAGTAATTCACCACGCCTTGCGTCGGCCAAATGCGCTTCAATTTCCATGCGCAACTTACCAGCGCCGAACCGCGCCTTGGCATCCAAATCTGTGGGAAGGCTGTCTTCGGCAAATTCAATTGCAGCTTCCTGATGCGCCAGCAACCGCGCCAAACGCTCGGTCCATCCACCATAAAGCCTGGCCAGGCCACCATCAGCCTGTTGCAGGGCCTGGCGGCGCTGTGCCGCGGTTTCGGCAGCGATCAGATCGGCGATCCCCTCGGCCGCCGTCAGATCCATTTTACCATGCAAAAAGGCGCGTCGGGTGAATTCGCCGGGTTCTGCCTTTCGCAGGCCAAACGCGGTTAATGCTTCCATCACACCAGCAATAACGCTGCGCCCGCCATGTAGATGCAGTTCGGCGGCATCTTCACCAGTGTAGGAAGCGGGGCCTGGGAACCAAAGCACCAGGGCATGGTCCAAGGTTTCGCCATCAGCCGCGCGCAGCCGCCGCAGGCTGGCATGGCGCGGGGGCGGCAGGCTGCCGGCCAATAGCTTGATCGCCCCAGCAGAACCAGGTCCTGATAGGCGCAGCACCGCGACCGCGCCGACTGCGGCGCCGCTTGCCAAGGAATAAATCGTGTCGGCCATGCTCATGTATGGCCTCGTTTCACGTGAAACACTCGATGGACCTCAAGCCTTGGCAGGCGGGACATCGCGTTCCGTCAGCATCAGCCGTATTACGCGACCCTTTTGGCGAAGATGCGTGTCCAGCACTTCATCAATATCGGTTTTCGTTTCGATTTTGTACCAAATACCCTCGGGGTAAATTACCATGGTGGGTCCGAATTCGCAGCGATCCAGGCAACCCGCCATATTCACCCGCACCCCGGCCAGCCCCAACTCCTTGGCACGCGCCTTCATGTAATCCCGCAGGCTCTCGCTGCCCCGCGCCGCACAGGAACCACGCTTATGGCCATCTGGGCGGCGATTGCAGCAAACGAAAATATGCGCCTGAAAATATGGCGGTGGGTCCACTACCTCTTGCGTTTCCGCTCCTATTCCACCCACAGGCTTCCCCTTTCATGCTTCGTCCAAGACGCCACCGCTTGACGCTGCCCTGCCATAATGCCACTTCGCCTTTGCGTCATGCCGCAAATTTCACTCCTGACCAATTTTGGCGACCTCACCATCTCGGAAGAAAATGGCACTGTTGTTGCGCTTGATTGGGGCCGCGGCCGGGACCAAAAAGAAACACCCCTGCTTCGGCGCGCCAAGGATCAGCTGCAGGATTATTTCGACGGCAAGCGCCTTACCTTCGACCTACCCCTGGCACCCCGTGGCTCCCCGTTTCAGCAATGTGTCTGGGCTGCGCTTTGCGCGATCCCGCCTGGCGAAACGCGCAGCTACGCTGATATTGCGCGCGCCATCGGCTCAGCGCCACGCGCTGTCGGCCAGGCTAATGGCGCCAACCCCATCCCCATCATCATCCCGTGCCACCGCGTCGTGGCGGCGGATGGGTCGCTCGGCGGCTATTCCGGCGGCGACGGACCGGCTACAAAGCAGCATCTTTTGGATCTTGAAAGCCGAGCCCTCCAACTCCCCCTCAACCTCCCTGCGCCCAATAAGCGCCCTTGATGGACACCCCCATGAATCACGCCATCCGCATCCATGAAACCGGCGGCCCGGAGAAAATGGTTTGGGAAGAAGTGCCCCTTCCCTCACCCAAGGCAGGTGAGGCCTTGGTGCGGCACAAGGCCGTTGGCCTCAATTACATTGACGTTTATTTCCGCACTGGCCTCTACAAGGCCCCCACCATGCCGGCCATCATCGGCATGGAAGCTTCAGGTATTGTGGAAGCAATCGGCGATGGCGTGACCGAGGTCGCGGTTGGTGACCGTGTCGCCTACGCCACTGGTCCCATCGGCGCCTATGCCGAAGCACGCACCATAAAGGCCGATCGTTTGGTGAAAATGCCTGATACGATCAGCTTTGAACAAGGTGCTGCCATGATGCTGCAGGGCATGACGGCCGCTTTCCTGATCAAGAAATGCTACGCTGCCAAGGCTGGCCAGACAGTACTTATTCATGCCGCCGCTGGCGGTGTGGGTCTTATTCTCAGCCAATGGGCGAAGCATCTCGGCTGCACCGTGATTGGCGTCGTCAGTACAGCAGAAAAGGCCGAACTCGTGAAGGCACATGGTGTGGATCATGCCTTGCTTACGACTGATGACATCCCCGCGCGGGTGAAGGAAATTACCAAGGGTGCCATGCTGCCCGTGGTCTATGACAGCGTCGGCAAGGATAGCTTCCTCACCTCGCTTGATTGCCTCGCGCCTTATGGCTTGATGATTTCCTATGGCAATGCCTCTGGCCCCGTGGCCATTCCGGACCTTGGTATTCTGGCCGCCAAAGGCTCGCTCTATGTTACGCGCCCCACACTTGCGACCTATACTGCCCAGCGTGAGGATTTGGTGGCCCGCGCCAATGACTTGTTTGAAGTTGTGGCTTCTGGCGCCGTCAAAATTCGTGTCAATCAAACTTACGCGTTGAAAGATGCCGCTTCGGCTCATATCGCTCTTGAAGCGCGCAAGACGACGGGCAGCACTATTCTCGTCCCGTAACATGGCCTTCAGGGCTTTGATGTAGGCATCAAAGCCCTGTTGGGGGGTGATCTATCCGAACTTCATCCCTGCCAGCTTATCCTGAGGCCGCACGAAATAGATGTAGCGATAAGCCTCAAACATACCGAGGCTCCGTTGCGCCGCGCAGGACGCTTGATTAGCCGAAGCCACTTGCGCCCATAGCCAACTAGCCCCTTGCCTCCGCGCCCAATCTGCTGCTGCGTGCGTTATGCGGGCAGCCAGCCCCTGCCGTCGCGCTTCAGGCACCACGGCCAAGTCAAAAAATCCGGCGAGGTTCCCATCAGCCACAATGGATATGCAGGCCGTAGGCTTGCCGCCTTCATACAACATTAGCCAGGCGGCAGGCACCAACATCATATCGGCCGCCTGCTGCTTTTCAGCGCGCCGCGCGGGTACTTGATGCTCGGCTGTTGCGGTCACGGCCATCCAATCATCATCCGGTGCCGCCAGTACACGCACAGCTTCATCGGGGCGTGCTACGCCCGAAATCGGCGCCAGGAAGATGATCGTTTCATCTTTGCAAATATAGCCGCGTGTAGACAGGGCTTCTGCCAAACCAGGCGGATCAAGCGGGGTTGATCGGAAACGCACCGGCAGGCCATGGGAAACGTAGCGGCTTTCGATACGCTGAATTCGCTCGGCCAGGTCCGCATCATCCTGCTGCCAGAGCGCGCTTGCCGAATTGGCGCGTCCGGTACCGCCCAGAAAGCTACGCACCACAAAACTACCATCGAATGCTATGCGCTGCGCCGGCACGGCGGTGAGACAGGCATGCTACAGAGCCATGACATCGGGTGCCGTACGCTGTGCCACCTTCAAGCCCTCCCTATCACGGCAGCAGCTGGATCCTCCGGTGCTGAGGTTACCTTGGCCTCCCTCCGCCTTGCATGCCAAGCTTCCATCAATTGCAAAATAGTCGCCGCGGTTTCTTCAATACTCCGCCTTGTTACATCAATTACGGGCCAACCTTGCGCCGTACATAGGCGGCGCGCCGCGATGATTTCCGCCTTCACTGCTTCAGGATCTACGTATTCGCTGGTATTCTGGCGCACACCCTGGCCACCAATAATTTTCAGGCGATGGCGGCGGATATCAATCAACGCATTGACTTCAATATGCAGCCCCACAACCGGGCAAGGCGGATCGTTCAAAATCTCGGGCAGGCTTGCACCTGGTACTATCGGCACATTCGCGGCCTTGATGCCCCGATTGGCCAGATAGAAGCAGGTGGGCGTCTTACTGCTGCGGGACACGCCAACCAGCACCACATCCGCATTGCGGATGCCAACCGTGCCTTGCCCATCATCATGGGACAATACGTAATGCATGGCATCAATGCGCCGGAAGTAATCCGCATCCATAACGTGTTGCGCCGCGCGTTTTTCACGCGCGCGCACGCCTGTTGCTTCCTGCAAAAGCGCCATGACAGGATCAAGCGGCGACAAACAAGTCACCCCCATGCGTTGGCAGGCTTCCTCCAGCACATGTCGCAAGCTGGAATCCACCAAGGTATAAAGCACTGGCCCAGGTTCCTGCTGAATACCCTCCAACACGCGGTCCAATTGCAGCCTGGATCGGATTAGGCTCCAGCGGTGGTCCACAACATGGTGGTCATCAAAGCGCGCCAGCGTTGCCCGCGCGATGGAATGCAGTGTCTCACCGGTTGAATCCGACACCAGATGCAGATCAATTTGCCTGTTGGGCATGGCGGTAGAATTCCATGAATCAATGTGGATGACGGGGGTGGATTCAGGCACCGATCCCGCCCTGGCCCATAATGGGGATGAAACAGCCCCATCACGCAAGCCTGAATAATTTCAGCCAGGCTGGCCTGGTGACACGCACAATTCCCTTTATCCCTGTCCGCCCCACCAGAAACTGATATTTTCTTGCTAGGAGAAGTCTGTGGATGAAAGCAGGACAGTATGCCTCCCCATGATTCACATGGCCTATAAGCTACCTCATCTTTCAGAATCTTAGATTCAATGCTTAGGTTTGGATCATGGAAACGGAAAACGAGCCCAGCCGGGCAAAACCCTTTTTGCGCGTCTTGGCGGGGGAACCCGTCTGGCCACCGCCTGTCTGGCTGATGCGGCAGGCAGGCCGGTATTTGCCTGAATATCGCGCTACCCGCGCTATAGCAGGCGATTTCATTTCCCTTTGCACCACGCCCGATCTAGCGGCTGAGGTCACGCTCCAGCCCATCCGGCGCTATGGCATGGATGCCGCGATCCTGTTTTCAGATATCCTGATCGTGCCATGGGCGCTCGGCCAGGGTTTACGCTTTGCCGAAGGCGAAGGCCCGCTGCTGGACCCGATCCGCACGGCCGAGGGCATCTCCGCCCTCAATCTGGATGGCTTACTTGGGAAAGCCGCACCGATTTTCGAAACCGTGCGCCTGACGCGGGCTGGGCTTAATCGGGACCATCCGAAAACCGCGCTGATTGGCTTTGCCGGCTCACCCTTCACCGTCGCCTGCTACATGGTGGAAGGCCGCGGCAGCAAGGATTTTGCGGCCACACGCGGCATGGCCTTCAGCGACCCTGCAAGCTTCGGCCGCCTGATCCGTATTTTGCAGGACGCGACAACCGAATACTTGGTCGCTCAGGT
>VGDL01000073.1 GCA_016869735.1 Alphaproteobacteria bacterium | reverse complement strand
CCTGACGTAAAATCTTCAGACAATCCTCATCCGAATAGCGCTTCCAAGCCATCCAAAACCCTCCCCTATGACACAACAATAGTGGCTCAACTTTAGGGGGCTGAGACACTCCCGGCCATGGCCTATCTTGGCGGAGCCTCTGCCGCCATCGCTTGGCTTTGCTTCTGGTTTTGGGTGCTGCATCTGCGATCCGCCCCCTTTATTGAGGGGCGGCCCAGCAGAACATGCGTAATCCTGGAGGGTCTTTAGGCCACCAAAATTTCAGCGCATCACGCAGGGTAGCCGCGCATGCCCCAAGCCGGAAAGCGGCTTCTGGGCCAGGTGGAACAATTTCCTCGGACAAGCAAACTCGATCTACATATTTTGGCGACAGTCAAACAGATTTCTGCGAATGGATGGCGCGCCCTGGTGGATTCGAACCACCGACCCACAGCTTAGAAGGCTGTTGCTCTATCCAACTGAGCTAAGGGCGCCATGATCACGCTGGTTTAGTGCGACCAATTTTCAGTGCGGCCAAACTTGAAGTTATCCGCATAGACCTTGGGCTTAATGGCGCCTGCGGCCTTGGCCGGCGCCTCAGCCTCATAGCGCAGCCCCTGCGCCTCGGCATAGGCAATCGCCTGGTCACGCGATTCAAAATGCAGCGTAACCTGCTTGGCCGTATCCGCAGAGCCATACCAGCCAACCAATTGATCGGCGCGCTGCGCTTCGCTCGGCACAAAACTCAGCACCCAGCCCGCCTTGCCGGCGCGGCCTGATTGCATGGCCGATTTCGCCTGCTGGTGGATGTGTGCAAAGCCTTTGGTATCAGACATGGGCTTACCTCTTCCTCAGGGCTTCTTGTCCAACATTCGGTGCCGAATCTCAAGCTAAAGCCAAACGGCTTTCCCCGGCACGCGAACTGCCCCTAAGCTTGAAGGGTCCAAGCCCAACCAAGGAACCCAGCCATGCTCCCCAGCCAATGCGATGCCTTCGATATCCCGCGGGATGTCTGCTACCTGAATGCCGCGTCCTGGAGCCCCCTGCCCCGCGCGGTTCAGGCCGCAGGCCATGCAGGTGTGGACCGCAAGGCGCGCCCCTGGGATGTGGACCCGGGCTTGGCCCGCGCGCAGCATGAACGCACGCGCGCCGCCGCCGCCGCGCTGATCGGTGCCGCACCAGATGATGTCGCGCTGATCCCCTCGGTCTCCTATGGCGTGGCTGTAGCGGGTAAGCTTTTCGCGCCACCCACCGGCACGCGGGTTTTGCTGATTGAGGATGACCATTCTTCCCCCGTGCTGGAATGGATGACCCGCGCCGCTGCCCAAGGCTTTGTGGTGGAAGTGGTGCGCCGGCCGGCCAATGGCGATTGGACATCGGCGGTATTGGAAGCCATTGCGCGGCCCGGGGCGGCGCCGGTTTCTCTGGCCTCGATCTCCTCGGTGCATTGGGCGGATGGGGGCGTGATTGATATCGCGGCCATCGCGCCGGCGCTGCGGCAGAAAGGGGCGGCGCTGCTGGTGGATGCGACGCATGGCGCAGGTGTGGCGGCGCTGGATATGGCAGAACTTGACCCCGATTTCCTGATTTTCCCCACCTACAAATGGGTGCTGGGGCCTTATGGGCGCGCCTTCATGTATATCGCCAAGCGCCGGCAGGAAGGCGTGCCGCTCGAACAAACCGGCTTTGGCCGGCGCGCCATCGCCTCAGAAGCCGCGCCCTATTTGAAGGACACGGCTTTCGTCCCCACCGCGCGGCGTTTTGACATGGGGGAACGGGATCATTTCATCTCCTTGGAAATGGCGGCCGTTGGCATGGAGATGATGGCCGCATGGGGCCCGGCAGCCATCAGCGAAAGGCTTGGCGTGCTGACCGATCGGTTGGCCGATGGGCTGGCCGCCCAAGGTGCAACGCTGACCGAAAAGCGCTTTCGCGTGCCGCATATCCTGAGCATCGCCTTCCCCGGCGGCATGCCGGAAGGGCTTATCGAAAAACTTGCGGCAGCCAGCGTGCATGTGGCACCCCGACTTGGGCGGATCCGCATCAGCCCGCATGTCTATAATGATGAGGCGGATGTTGATCGTTTCCTGGAAATTTTTGGTAAGATTACGCGATAACGTAATCGGCGGGATCAAGCTTTTCTGTCATGCGCCGATAATCCACCAGCCGGAAGGGTGAATTGGTCACCACCCTGCCCGCCTTGTTCTTGTACCAACTGCCAACACCCGGATGCGTCCAGACCATCCATTCATGCGTCGCATCCAGGAAATCATTATAGGCAGCGCAACGATCTTCGCGGATTTCGATGCTGCGCGCTCCGCTTTCGACCACTTCGCGGATGGCCTGCATGATGTAGCGGACCTGACATTCCGAATGGAACATCGCACTGCCGCCATGCGCCAGGTTCGTCCCCGGCCCATAAAGCATAAAGAAATTCGGAAAGTGCGGCACGGTAATGCCAAGAAAGGCGCGCGGATCATCCTCGCCCCATATCTCACGCACGGAAACACCGCCGCGGCCAAAAATCTCAAAAGACCCAAGCGCCTTGGCGCCATCAAAACCCGTTGCCATGATGATGACATCGGCGGGGTGGTGCCGGCCATCGGTGGTTTCCACACCATCCTTCACGATGCGCGCAATAGGGTTCGTGACCAGTTCCACATGCGGCGCGGTCAGCATCTTGTACCAGCCATTATCGCGCAGCATCCGCTTGCCGTAGGGCGGATAGGGCGGCACCACTTTCTCCAGCAAATCCGTGCGATTGCCGATCTGCGTCTTGATATAGCGGATAATATCCTCTCGCAGCTTCTGATTGGTGGCATTTAGCGATTGCGCCGGCTGAGCCCAATTCGGGTCTTTATGCAATGACGCATGCATGCCATCGGCCGAGGCCCATAAAAGCTGGAAGCGATACCATTTGGCGTAGAAGGGAATGTGCTTCAGCGCGGCCTTCTTCGCTTCCGTCACCACCGCGTGGTAATTGGCGTTATGGACAGCCCAATGCGCCTGGCGTTGGAAAATCGTGAAATGGCCAAGCCTGGGCGCCATGCAAGGCCCGGCCTGCATACCGGATGCGCCTGTGCCGATCATCGCAACCCGCTTGCCATCAAGGGCGACGTTGTGATCCCAACGCGCGGTATGAAATAGCGGGCCTTGGAAATCCTCAACACCGGTAATGGGCGGGATCACTGGGCGGCTGATGGTGCCAACGGCGCCCACCAGCGCTTCAAATTCGTGGATTTCTTCGCGGCCCTCGGCATTGCGGGTCGTCACGCGCCACAGCGCCGCCGCTTCATCATAACGCGCGGCGATAACGCTGGTATTCAGGTGCAGATTGGGCCGCAGCCCGTATTTATCGGCAATGCCTTCCAGATAGCGCCAAAGCTGATCGCGCTTGGAAAAATGCTCTGGCCAATCGTGGTTTGGTTCGAAGGATAGCGAATAGAAGTGATTGGGCGTATCCACGCCGCAGCCGGGGTAGTCGTTTTCATACCAGGTGCCGCCCACCGCATCATTCTTCTCGAAAATCGTGAAGGGTAGCCCGGCTTCCTTGAGCTTGATCGCCATCAGCAGGCCGGAAACGCCGGCGCCAATAATGCCAGTGCGAAACGCCGCACGACGCGCTGCCGGCACATCGCGGCGCCACTGCACGGTTTTCGGGTCCGGCGCATCCACCACGGTTTCCTCGCGGATCAGCGGCAGGTATTCCGCCGGCACCTCTGCCCCCACGCCAACCGATAGCATGCGGTGCAAAAGATGCGCGGGCGGTTCCGCAGGCAAGGGGCGCCCGCTTTGCGCGTAATCCAACAGCACTTCCCGTAACCTGCTGCGCAAAGCCGCGCGCAATTCATCCGGTGCCGCTTCGTGGAAGTTCCAGGGGCCCTTGATATGCGGTGCCAGCCGGTCGAGCCATTCCGCCTCGCCGCTTAGGTGCACCAGCACCATCAGCAAGGGCGCGATATCGCCGCCCGCCAGCGCCTCATCCAGCAAGGCAGGGTTGGACAGAAAGGTTTTCGGGTCTGGGATCATGGCGCCTAGCTGATCATGCCGACGCCCCAAATGCAAAAGGGCCCCGCGTATCCCGCAGGGCCCCTTCCCGTTCTGATCCGATCAGGATCAGACGGAGTAGTACATTTCAAACTCAATCGGGTGCGGGGTGTGTTCAAACTTGTACACATCCGTCCACTTGAGTTCGATATAGCTTTCGATCTGATCCTTGGAGAAGACATCGCCGGCGAGCAGGAAGTCGTGATCCGCTTCCAGCGCCTGCAGCGCTTCACGCAAGGAACCGCACACGGTCGGAATGCCCTTCAGCTCTTCCGGCGGCAGGTCATACAGATCCTTATCCATCGGGTCGCCCGGATGGATCTTGTTCTTGATGCCATCAATGCCGGCCATCAGCATGGCAGCGAAGGCAAGGTAGGGGTTCGCACCCGGATCCGGGAAGCGCACTTCAACGCGCTTCGCCTTCGGGCTGGTCGCGTAGGGAATGCGGCAGGAAGCCGAACGGTTGCGCGCGGAATAGGCGAGCAACACGGGCGCTTCAAAACCCGGGATCAACCGCTTGTAGGAATTGGTCAGCGGGTTGGTGAAGGCATTCAGCGCCTTGGCGTGCTTGATGATGCCGCCAATGTAATACAGCGCCGTCTCCGACAGATCGGCATAACCATTGCCGGCGAAAACCGGCTTGCCGGACTTCCAGATGGATTGGTGCACATGCATGCCCGAACCATTATCGCCATAGATCGGCTTCGGCATGAAGGTCGCGGTCTTGCCGTAGCTATGGGCGACATTGTGCACGCAGTATTTGTAGATCTGCATGTGGTCGGCCTGCTTCACCAGCGGGCCGAACTTCGTGCCGAGCTCATGCTGGGACTGCGCCACTTCATGGTGGTGCTTTTCGATCGCCAGACCCATCTCACCCATGGTGGAGAGCATCTCAGCGCGCAGATCCTGTTCGCTATCCACCGGCGGGACCGGGAAGTAGCCACCCTTCACCACCGGGCGATGGCCCATATTCCCTTCCGGGAAATCCTTCATATTGGCGCCAGGGCCTTCAACGCTATCCAGCGAGAAATGGCCAAAATTGCCGCCTGTGCCGAACTTCACGTTGTCGAACACAAAGAATTCCGCTTCCGGGCCGAAGAAGGCGGTATCGCCAATCCCGGTGGACTTCAGGAATTCTTCCGCCTTCTTCGCGGTGGAGCGCGGGTCGCGGTTGTAGCGCTGACCGGTGGAGGGCTCATAAATGTCGCAGAAAAGGATCATCTGCGGCTTGGCCGAGAAGGGATCCATCACCGCTGTCGTCGCATCCGGCATCAGAATCATGTCTGATTCATTGATCGCCTTCCAGCCCGCGATGGAGGAACCATCAAACATGATCCCTTCTTCGAAGACTTCCGGTTCAATCGTCGAAACATGCTGGGCGGTGTGCTGCCACTTGCCGCGCGGATCCGTGAAACGGAAATCCACATATTCGACGCTGTGTTCCTTGATCATCTCCATAACCTTGGAGACGGCATTGCCACCCGCGGCGGCTGCTGGCTTCTTGGCCATCCTATGCGATCCTATTCCCTGCTAGCGATACCCCGAAAGAAACTGCCCCAGGCCGCGACTTCGGTATCCCGCGACCCAGTCCGGCACCAGATCAACACCCCAAGGGCGCCCATCCGGTTTGTTCAGGCGCGGCGGGTTGAGCCCCGCCACTCCTCGCCCCAGAACCCCCGCCGAGATGGGGTGGGACGAAACTCAAAAGCTTCAGACCGCGTCCTCGCCCCGCTCACCGGTGCGAATGCGGATCACTTCCGAAACATCAGATACAAAAATCTTGCCATCGCCGATCCGGCCCGTGCGGGCAGCGGCTTGGATAGCCTCCACGGCGCGGTCAAGCATGTCGTCGCTGCAAACCACTTCCACCTTCACCTTGGGCAGAAAATCAACAACGTATTCGGCGCCGCGATAAAGCTCCGTATGGCCCTTTTGCCGACCAAATCCTTTCGCTTCGATGACTGTCAGGCCCTGCAAGCCGATTTCATGCAGCGCATCCTTCACCTCATCGAGTTTGAAGGGCTTGATAATGGCTTCGATCTTCTTCATCGCTCCGGTCCTATCATGGAGTTGCCCCCATTCCATGCTCGGCGGCGCCACGCCCCGCTTCCTCGCGCCGCATATGGCATGCGGTTGGGGGCGGGGACAATCGCGGCCAAGCAAGAAAAACGCTTTTCTAGGCAGAGAGAGCCTATTTTTTAGTCAAAACGCCCAGCAGATAGGCGCATCAGCCCGGTGGCTTGCCCGCCGCCGCGCGGCACCCCATAAGCGCAGCAAGGCTGGCGGCGACCAGCCCCTTTTCGCAGCATCGGGCAGGTTAGATGAAGCCGCAGAACGAAGTCCTTTCAAGCATTGGCACCACAATCTTCACCGTCATGTCGGCACTCGCCAATCAGCATGGCGCGGTCAATCTGGGGCAGGGTTTCCCTGATTATGACGGCCCCGCCGATGTGATCCACGCCGCCGCTGCGGCGCTGCTGGATGGCCGCAACCAATACCCGCCCATGGGCGGCGTGCCGGAACTCCGCAACGCGGTCTCGCAGCACAATAAGCGATTCTACGGCATTCACGCCGACCCGAATGCCGAAGTGGTGGTGACCTCTGGCGCGACCGAGGCGATTACCGCTTGCCTCATGGCCGTACTCAATCCGGGCGACGAATGTGTGCTGATCGAACCGCTTTATGACACCTACTTACCGGTTGTGCGCTTGCTTGGCGCCGTGCCGAAGCTGGTGCGGTTGAGCCCGCCGGAATGGGCGCTGCCACGCGCGGAATTGGCCGCAGCCTTTGGGCCCAAGACCAAGGCGCTTTTGCTGAATACGCCGATGAACCCAACGGGCAAGGTCTTCACGCAAAAAGAACTCGGCTTCATTGCGGGGCTTCTGGAACAGCATGATTGCTACGCGATTTGCGATGAGGTCTATGAACACCTGACCTTCGATGGCGCCAAGCATATTCCGCTGATGACGCTGCCCGGGATGCGGCAGCGCTGCATGCGGGTCGGCAGCGCGGGCAAGACTTTTTCCCTGACGGGCTGGAAGATTGGCTATATCACGGCGGATCGCAGCATCGCGGCCAATGTGACGAAGGCGCACCAGAACCTGACCTTCACTACCGCACCCAATCTGCAACGCGGTGTCGCGGTGGGGCTCATGAAGGATGATGCCTATTTCCACGGGCTTTCCGCGCATTTGCAGGCCAAGCGCGACAAGCTTGGCGCTGGGCTTGCGCGGCTTGGCTTTGATGTGCTGCCGACCAAGGGTTCCTATTTCATCACCACGGATTTCCGCCCGCTTGGCTTTAATGGTGATGATGTCGCCTTTTGCCGCACACTGACGGAAGAAGCGAAAGTCACCGCGATTCCGGTCACGGCTTTCTACGCCAGCGAAGATGCGCCATCCCACTACGCGCGCTTTGCCTTCTGCAAGGGCGATGCGGTGATTGATGACGCGCTCGCGCGGATGGAAGCCTGGCTGGCCAGGCGCAAGGGCTGAAATAGGCGGGCGAGCCCAGCCCAATCAGTCCGATAGAAAATCCCTGAGCGAGGACAGAAATCCCTCACGGTTTTCGGCATGCAGCCAGTGTCCGGCGTGGGGGATGCTGACGAAGCCAATGCGCGGAAACAGCGCGCGAAACGCCGCCTGGTCTTCAGCGCGGATATAGGGTGACAGCGCGCCGGCCATCGCCAACGCCGGGCCTTCAAACCGCGCACCGGGTGGGGGGGCGAATGCCTCGATCTCTGGCATGGCGGCGGCGATCTCATGCAGGCCGATGCGCCAGCTTGGTGGCGCCGCCTCGAAGCGCAGATTCTGCAACAGAAAGCTGCGGATTGGCGCTTCCGGCACAGCGGCGCGGAGCGCCTGATCGGCTTCCTGGCGCGTCACCCCTGCAAGGGGCAGCGCCTGTAAGGCCGCCACCACGCCCCGCAAGGCGGGCGGATAGGGGCGCGGGGCGATATCGGCGATGACCAGGCGCCCCACCAGCGCGGGCCGCGTCAAGGCCAGCATCATGGCAACCTTGCCACCCATGGAATGGCCGAGCAGCAGAGTACGTTCAATGCCAAGCGCGCCGAGGGTTTCCGCCACATCTTCCGCCTGGGTGGCGTAATCCATGCCAGGTGCATGGGGTGATGCACCGTGATTGCGCAAATCAAGCGCCACCACCCGGTATTCGGATGCCAGCGCCTTTTGTACGGTGCCCCAATTGCGCGCTGATCCAAATAAACCATGCAGCAGCACCAAGGGCGGCCCCTGCCCGGCTTCCAGCGCCTGAAGTCGCATCTATTCCGCCGCCGCCAGCACGACTGAGCCCACTATCAGGCCGCCCCCAAGGATCATGTCCCAGCCAAAGGCTTCATTCAGCCAAAGGGTCGAGACAAAAACGCCAAAGGTCGGCACCAGCAGAAACGCCACGGACGCCACCGCACCCGGCAGGCGCCGCCCGACCTCCACCACACACCAGGTGCCGACCGGCGCCACAATCAGGCCGATGTAAAGCATAAAGGGCCAGGAAGCTGGGCCGATCCCGCCATTTGGTTCCAGCACCAGCGCAAAGGGCAGAATGATCAGCGCGCCTATGGAAAAGGTCCAAGGCAGCAGATCAAACATCGGGGATTTTGCCGGGAAGCGCCGCGTGACGATGATGGCGATGCTCCAGAGCAATGCCGCCAGGATCAGCATGGCGTGGCCGAGCACCTGGTCATGCGAAGTCCAATCAACTGCCCAAGGCCCGGCCAGTACCAGAATGCCGGCAAGCCCCAGAAGCGCTGCCAACCAGCGCCTGGCAGAGATTTTCTCCCCCATCACCAGCATCGAAAGGGGAATGAGCCAAAAGGTCACAACAGCGGAAATGATCGCGGTGCGCCCTGCTTCCACAAGCGCGATAGCCGCATGGGCAAGGACGAAAAACCCGCCCAATTGTAAAAGGCCGACAGCGACAACGGTCGGCAAATCCTCTCGTTTTGGGGGGCGCAAGCGCCGCAACATCAGCAATACCAGCGAAGCGACCAGCGCCGCCAAGACAGCACGCCCAAAGCCGAACCACATGGGGCTGGCATCCGCCAGAGCCGCCTTGGTGATGGGCCAAGCGCCGCCAAAGAGAAGAATTGCGACCACAAGAAGATGCAGCGATGATTTCATCGCGTTATGGCGAGCCCCCGAGCGCTAGTCCATGAGTGATTTCGCCAAAGACGCGAATTTCTCACACCCATTCAAGCCTATTTGTTGTGAATTGGAAAACAGGTTCTTCTGTTACAAGGTCATGTCAGCCATTTGTCGTCCGGCGGCGTGGCCCATGGCCAGGCAGAAAACCGTGCCGCAACAACAACATCAGCGCGGCGTCGAGGAACAA
>VGDL01000072.1 GCA_016869735.1 Alphaproteobacteria bacterium | reverse complement strand
CCGCGCGGAAAGTACACTCGCACGCGCTGCGGATGTCGCACTGGTTTTGCCCGCAGCGCCTGAGGCCTGCCCGATGGGGCTCGCCCCCACAACCTCCACCACCATGCAAATGGCGCTGGGCGATGCCTTGGCGGTGGCCTTGCTGACGCGGCGGGGTTTTACCGCATCCGATTTTCGCGTGTTCCATCCGGGTGGGAAGCTCGGCGCGCGGCTGTCGCGCGTGCGGGATTTGATGCATGGCGCGGCGGAATTGCCCTTGGCGCCGCCCGATATGCCGATGGAAGCCGCAATTTTGGCGATGACCGCGCGGCGCTTTGGCTGCCTTGGCGTGGTGGGCGAAGATGGCGCACTGGCCGGCGTGATTACGGATGGCGATTTGCGCCGCGCGCTGGAAGCCTCCGGCGGGGCGGCGCTGCTCGCGCGCCCGGCAGGTGAGGTGATGACGCGCAATCCAAGGGCCATCACCGGCGATGCGCTGGCGGCGGAAGCGCTTGGGCTGATGAACAAGCACGGCATCACTGCGCTTTTCGTGGTGGATGAAGCGCGCCGGCCGATTGGCATTCTGCATATCCATGATTTGCTGCGCGCAGGTGTGGCGTGAAGAACCGGGCGCCTGATGCGCTGGTGATGGCGGCGCCGCGCGCGCCACGGCGCATCACACCGCCTTCGCGCGAACGCTGGTCCCCTTCCGCAGGGCAAATGGAGCGGCGGCGGCTGGTGGTCAGCGCGCTGAAGTGGCTGGTGCCAGGGGCGGGCCTGGCGCTGCTGCTGATCATTGCGATCTGGCCGGAATTGGAAGGCGCGGAAGAACGCGCGCGTGTTTCCTTCCGCCGTGTCGCGCAAACCGCGCCTGATGCGGTGCGGATCGTCGCACCCCGCTATCAAGGCGTGGATGAACAGAACCGGCCGTATACCGTCACGGCATCGGTTGCGGTTCAGGGGCACGACCAGGACATTGTTGATCTTGAAACGCCGCGCGCAGATTTGATGATGACCGATGGTTGGGTGCTGTTGGAATCGCGCGAAGGGCGCTTGAACAAGGCGCGCAATCATCTCGATCTGCGCGGCGAAGTCACGCTTTGGCATGATGGCGGCAATCTGCTGGTGACCGAAGAAGCTGCGATTGAATTGAAGGAAGGTGCTGCTTCCGGCGACAAGCCCGTTGCCGCACAAGGCCCTTTCGGCACGTTGATCAGCGAAGGCTTCCGCCTTTATGACAAGGGCGCGGTGGTGGTCTTCACCGGCCAATCCCGCGCTTTGCTGGAAGGCACGCAATGATCCGCCGCCTTGCCCTTGCCTGTGCATTGCTGGCAGGTGCCGCCTTCGCGCAGGGCGTGGACCTCAATCAGGGTGGGCCGATTGAGGTCACGGCGCGTGATGGCATTGAATGGCGCCAGAATGACCAATTGGTGATCGCGCGCGGTGCCGCACGGGCGGTGCGCGGCGGTGTCACGATTGATTCTGATGTGCTGCTGGCACGCTATCGCCCACGCGGCGGCGCGCCGGTGGAAACGCGCCCCGCCAGTGAAGGCCCCAGCGGCGCGAGTGAGATTTGGCGCCTGGAAGCCGAAGGCAGCGTGGTGATTACCACCGCGACAGATCGTGCCGAAGGTGATCGCGCGATTTACGATATGGATCAGGCGGTGATGGTGCTGACCGGGCGCAATCTGCGCCTGACCTCGCCCGATAATGTGCTGACCGCGCGCGATAGCGTGGAATATTGGCCGCAGCGCCGCATGGCGGTGGCGCGTGGCGATGCCGTTGTGGTGACAAAGGATGATAAGCGCGTGCGCGCTGATGTGCTTGTTGCCTATTTCCGCGAAGCACCAACGGAAGCAAGCGCCACCACGCGCCCGGCCGCCGCAGCGGCGCCTGCTTCGGGCAGCAATCTGGACAAGGTGGAAGCCTATGGCCGGGTGGAAATCCGCACCCCAACCGAAGTCGTGCGCGGGGATAGTGGCGTCTATACGCCGCCCAATGGGCTGGCGCGGCTACTGGGCAATGTCTCCATTGTTCGCGGCGACAATACGCTGACAGGCTGTGAGGCGATTGTGAATATGGACACGGGCGTTTCCCGCCTTGTTGCATGCCCGAATGAAAGGGTGCGCGGCATCATCGTGCCGGGCGAGGGCCAGGGTCTTCCCGCACCAGGGGCGCCGGCACGATGAACGACAGGCCGCCCATCAAGCTGGTGCCCGGCAGTGGCGGGCTTCACGCCACCGGGCTTGGCAAGCGCTACAAGAAGCGCCCTGTGGTGCGCAATGTTTCGCTTTCCCTGCAACGTGGCGAAGCGGTGGGGCTGCTCGGCCCGAATGGCGCCGGCAAGACCACCACGTTCTACATGATCACCGGCCTGGTGCAGCCCGATGAAGGGCGTGTGATGGTGGATGGGCATGATGTCACCATGCTGCCCATGTATCGCCGCGCGCGGCTTGGGCTTGGCTATTTGCCGCAGGAAGCGAGCATCTTTCGCGGCTTGACGGTGGAACAGAATATCCGCGCTGCGCTTGAAGTGGTGGAACCGGAAGCTGATCGGCGCGCCGCTATGCTGGATGAATTACTGGCGGAATTTGGCATCGCGCATTTGCGCCGCGTCCCCGCGCTGGCGCTTTCCGGTGGGGAACGCCGGCGCTGCGAAATCGCGCGCGCCTTGGCGACCCACCCTTCCTATATCCTGTTGGATGAACCGCTGGCCGGTATTGACCCCATCGCGGTTGGCGAAATTCGCGATCTGGTCAAGCATTTGAAGGATCGCGGCATTGGCGTGCTGATCACCGACCACAATGTGCGCGAAACGCTGGAGATCATTGACCGCGCCTATATCCTGCATGATGGCAAGGTTTTGATGGAAGGCAGCCCGCAGGAAATTGTGGCGAATGAGGATGTACGCCGCGTCTATCTTGGCGAAAAATTCAGCCTGTAGTGCGAAACTGGCGCTGCATGTTCCCCGCCTTCCCCCGCGCCACAGAAATTGAGCAAGGCTGATGGCTCTCGGCCCGCGTCTTGATCTGAGGCAATCACAGCAGCTGGTGATGACACCGCAGCTGCGCCAGGCGATCAAGCTGCTGCAATCTTCCAATGTGGAAGTCTCGGCTTTTGTCGAGGAAGAGCTTGAACGCAACCCGCTTTTGGAACGTGATGAACGCCCCATCGCGGGCCCGGATGCCGGGCGCAGCACTGATCCCTTGCCGGCAGCAGCCGAACACGCAGATGCCGCCAGCGCTGCCGCTTCGGATGCGCTGCCTTCGGAAAATGCCGCGCCGCTCGATGCTGAATGGGACAATGTTTATGATAACGGCATGCCGCCCATTGGCCGCGGCGGGCGCAGCGATTTTGAAGATGATCTGTCCGGCGTTGAAGCCATGGAAGCGCCGGAACGTTCCCTGCGCGATCATTTGGCGGAACAGATCAGGCTGAACTTCACCTCTCCGCAGGAACGGTTGATCGCCGGTAATTTACTGGCTTTGGTGGACCCCGCCGGGCGGCTGCATGCGCGCGCACAAGTCATTGCCGATGCGCTGGGTTGTGAGGATGCGCTGGTGGAACGCGTGCGCCTTGCCATGGCGCGCTTCGATCCGGTTGGCATGTTTTGCCATGATTTGGCTGAATGTCTCGCAGTGCAGTTGCAGGATCGCAACCGTTACGATCCCGCTATGGCGGCGCTGCTCGCCAATCTGGAATTGCTCGCCAAGCGCGATTTGAGGAGCTTGCAGCAAATCTGCGGCGTGGATGCGGAAGACATGGCGGAAATGGTCGCGGAATTACGGCGGCTGGACCCTAAACCAGGCGCTTCCTTTGATGCGCCGCCGGCGCCCACACTTGTCCCTGATGTGCTGATGCGCCGCGGGCCTAATGATGATTGGATTGTGGAGCTCAATCTGGAAACCCTGCCGCGTGTGCTGGTCAATCGGGGCTTCTTCGCCTCAGCCAATGTCGGCGCGCGCGGCAAGGATGACAAGAATTGGATTGCCGAGCGTTTTCAGACCGCGTCATGGTTGGTGAAGTCGCTTGAACAGCGCGCCAATACCATTTTGAGAGTGGCCGCGGAGATTGTGCGCCGGCAGGATGGTTTTTTCCATCATGGCGTTGGGCATTTGCGCCCGCTGATCCTGCGCGATGTAGCGGATGAGGTTTCGCTGCATGAAAGCACCGTGTCGCGCGTGACATCGAACAAGGCTATCGCCACCCCGCGTGGGACATTTGAGCTTAAGTATTTCTTCACCACCGCCATTGCCGGGACACGCGGCGGGGAAGCACATAGCGCGGAAGCCGTGCGCTACCGCATCAAGGCCATGGTGGATGCCGAAAGCCCGGATGACATCCTGTCCGATGATACGATTGTGGTCCGGTTGCGTGAAGAAGGCGTGGACATTGCCCGGCGAACTGTGGCCAAATACAGGGACGCGCTGCGCATTCCATCATCCGTACAGCGCAAACGGGAGAAGGCCGCCTCGGCCTGATCCGGACAGATATGCGGCCCGGCTAGGAGGCAGCGGGCCGCGCGCCCGGTTGCCTCGGGGCGGCCCCTCCGCTTTCAGGAAGGGAGGGCATAGCCCCATGCATATTACGGTTGCCGGCAAACAGGTTGAAACCGGTGAAGCGCTGAAGACCCATGTGAGCGACGGGCTGGCGGCGATTACCGCCAAGTATTTTGACCACGCGCTTGAAGCCAATGTGACCTTCCACAAGCATCGAAGCCAATTCAGCTGCGACATCAACCTGAAGGCCGGGCGCGGGCTGATGATGCGCGCCGAAGGTGAGGGTGCCGATGCCCACCGCGCTTTTGAGGTTGCGGCCGAGCATCTGGGGAAGCGCTTGCGCCGCTATCGCCGGCGCGTGAATGAACATGCGCGGTCGTTCGCCGGTGAACGGGAAGCGGCGGCAGAGGAAGCGCCGCGGGGACGCCGCTATGTGATCGAAGCCCCGGCCGATGAGGAAGCGCCCGAGCATGGCGACCATGGCGCCATCATTGCAGAGAACCCCGCGCATATCGAAAAACTCAGTGTGGGTGAGGCGGTGATGCGGCTTGATCTGGCCCAGGCGCAGGCGCTGATGTTCCGCAATAAGAAGGGCGGCGGGCTCAATGTTGTTTATCGCCGCGCCGATGGGAATATCGGCTGGATTGATCCGGGGGAGGGTTGAGACTTTAGCCCTCGGCATAGGGGCTGGCATGGCGTAGGAAAGCGCCATGCCAGATATCAACCAATTCGTCCTGTATCTCGCCGCAGCTTTCCTGCTTGCGGTGACACCCGGCCCAGGGATTTTCTATGTCGCGGCGCGCAGCCTGGCGGGCGGGCGGGCTGAAGGTATTGCCTCCAGCTTTGGCACTGCCCTTGGCGGCTTGGTGCATGTGTTGGCCGGGGCGCTTGGCGTTTCCGCGATTGTGCTGGCGAGTGCCGAGTTGTTCACGGTGCTGAAATGGCTTGGCGCGGCTTATCTGGTTTGGCTTGGCCTGCGCACCATCATCGCCGCCCGACGCGATGCGACGCAGGTTTTGGCTGGCGCCGACCCACCCCCAGCCATGGGGGTGCAGCGCGCCTTTCGGGAAGGTGTGGTGGTGGAGGCGCTGAACCCCAAAACCGCAGCATTCTTCCTGGCCTTTATTCCGCAGTTTCTTGACCCCAGCGCGGGCGCTGTTGCGCTGCCCTTCATTTTGTTGGGCTCGATTTCAGTGGTGCTGAATACGCTGGCGGATATTGTGGTCGCCATCGGCGCAAGCCGCATCCGGGAAGGCGCCGCGACCCGGCCTGGCTTGATGCGGCGGCTGCGCGAGGCCTCCGGCGCATCAATGATTGCCTTGGGGGCCGGCTTGGCGCTGGCCAAGCGGCAGTAGATTTGTAGGGCGGCGCGCCGGAAACCCGCGCGCCGCCCAATCTTGTCACGCGCTTTCGTAAAGCCGCGTCAGGCTGAATTCGCGGTGGCCAAGCAATTCGGCCGCAGTCAATTCGCCATCAGCGGTGCGGATGATGCAATCAAGCAAAGCCTCACCGGCATCATCCATGTTCATCTGCCGCTGCAAGAGCCCCGTCACATCCACATCAATATGCTCAGACATGGTGCGCTGGGTGCGCGGATTGGCGGTGAGTTTGATCACCGGCAGGATCGGATTGCCGATGACATTGCCCTGCCCGGTCGGGAAGGTATGCACGGCAAAACCCGAAGCGGCGCAAAGGGTCACCATCTCAGCCGCGGCGGAGCTGGAATCCATGAACCACAACCCGGAATGGGTTGGTTCTTCCGCCTTGTCCAGCACGCCATCCACCAGACACTTCTTGCCGATCTTTTGGATATTGCCGAGTGCCTTTTCTTCGATGGTCGTAAGGCCACCTTCGATATTGCCCTTGGTGGGCTGGCTTTCGGAAAGATCGTTGGTCTTATTGGTTTCGACCACGCGCTGGTAACGGTCAAACATCGCCTGGAATTGGGCGCGGATTTCCGGCGTGCGGCAACGCTCTGCCACCAGATGTTCGCCACCTGTCAGTTCGGTGGTTTCACCGAACACCAGGGTATTGCCGTTTTCCCAGAGCTTATCAAAGGAATTGCCAACTGTGGGGCAGGAAGCGAGGCCCGATGTGGTATCGCTTTCACCGCATTTGGTGGAAACCCAAAGTTCCTGCATCGAAGCACGGGTCTTCTTCAAGCGCGATGCGTACTTCACCATGCGATAGGCGGCGCGGGACGCATTGGCGATGGTGTTGATGTCGCCATTCTGTTCAATGGCGAAGCCTTCCACCGGCTTGCCGGATTTGGCGATGCCTTCAACAATCCGCCCGGTCCAGCCCGGTTCAATGCCAATCACGACAACGCCGGCGACATTCGGGTTGGTGCCGGTGCCGATCAGCGTGCGGAAATGCAAATCCAAATCGGCGCCGAATTGCAGGCGGCCATAGGCGTGTGGGATCGCAAGCGCACCCTTGATGTTATTCGCAACCGCTTCGCAGGCCGCATTGGAAAGATCATCAACCGGCAGGATGATCACATGGTTGCGCACACCCATGCGGCCATTTTCGCGGCGCCAGCCTTCAAAGGAAGCGTTTTTCAGATTAATGCCCATGGCGCTTACCACCGCTTCGTTTTGACGTTGTGGACGTGAAGATGCTCGCCGGCCGAAATCTCCTTCACTGCCTTGCCGATATCAATACCGTATTTGATGATGGTATCACCAGCAGAGATGGCGCGAATGGCAAGCTTATGCCCGATCGGGATATCCGACTTGGCGTTGAAAGTGATCATCTTGTCCTGATCCATGATCCAGCCATTCAGCGCCTGGCCGGATTTGATCCCTTCGACAACCACGACGCCGACGGAATCGCCTTCGTCATGCACACAGAAATGCACGGTCATGCCGGCATATCCTCCCTCTTTTGATGATATGGGTGAAAGCTAGGGCGCCGTCCCTTTCGGGTCAATCGGCAGCGCGGTGTTAAAGGGGCAGCGCGGTGGTGGATTTCACGCATTCCATGGCGAAGCGGGATGTCACCTTGCGCAGGCTGGAAACGCGGGCCGTCAGCTTGCGGTAGAAGCCATCGAAGGCGGTCATGTCAGAAACCACGACGCGCAGCAGGTAATCCACATCGCCACCAAGGCGCCAGCATTCAACGATTTCGGGGATCTCAGCGACTGTTTTGGCAAAGCTTTCAATCCACCCAGCGGAATGATCGCCGGTTTCAATGGCGACAAAAACTGAAATGCCAAGGCCAAGCTTTTCCGCATTCACGAGCGTGACGCGCCCGGTGATGATGCCGGTTTCCTCCATACGGCGGATACGCTTCCAGCACGGGGTTTGCGTCAGCCCGACCTCCTTCGCGATATCGCCGAGCGAGAGGGAGGCATCCGCCTGGATCAGGCGGAGAATGGCAAGGTCCGTGGCATCCAGATCATTAAGCTTGGACAAGGTAGCCTCCCGCGGGAAAGGGCTGCATCAGTCTTCTGGCATCAGCAGGCGGATCAGGCCATCAAGCTGGTCAAGATCATTATAGCTGATCGTAACCTGGCCGCCCTTGCCGAAATGCTTAATCGCGACCTGCAGGCCAAGCCGCTCCAAAAGCCGGCGTTCAAGGGCCAGGGTGTCGCTATCCTTGGTATTGCTGCGCCGCTGGTCCGGGTTTTTCGGCTGCGCTGCGGCCATCGCCTCGGCCTGGCGCACGGAAAGGCCGCGCGTGAGGATTTGCGTGGCGAGTTTTTCCGGCTCCTCCGCCCCCAGCAATGCGCGGGCATGGCCGGCACTGAGCCGTCCCGCGCGGAGATGTTCGCGAATGGCGGGCGGCAGGTTGAGCAGGCGGAGCGTATTGGCAATGTGGCTACGCGATTTGCCGACCGCGCGCGCCAAGCTTTCCTGATTAAGGCCGAATTGTTCGATCAGCCGGGCAAAGCCTTCCGCTTCTTCGATCGCGTTCAGGTCTTCGCGCTGGAGGTTTTCAACCAGGCCAGCGGCCATCGCCATACGGTCATCGAAATCGCGAATAACCACGGGCACGTCATGGAGTTTGGCGATTTGAGCCGCGCGCCAGCGACGTTCACCACCGATAATCTGATAGCGCCCCGCCGCACCTGGCTTCGGGCGCACCAGCAAAGGCTGCAAAATGCCGTGTTCGGTAATGGAGGCCGCGAGTTCCTGCAGCGCCTCCCGGTCCGGCTCCATACGCGGCTGAAAGGGGCCGGGTTCGATGGAGGCAATCGGCAGGTTACGCGGCGGGCCAGCCTGGGGCGCGCTGGGGGCCGGTGCGTCGCCCATCAGGGCCGAGAGTCCCATGCCTAGCCTGGTGGGCTTTTTCATTGCGCCGTTTCCTTCGATTGTTTTTCGCGGCGTATCCATTCCTGCGCGAGCGCAACATAGGCTTCCGCGCCGGCTGAGCGATGATCATAAACCAGCACGGGCAAGCCGTGCGACGGCGCCTCAGTAATGCGAATGTTTCGAGGTATCACCGTTTCATAGGCCTTATCGCCGAAAAATCCACGGACATCAGCGACCACAAGCTCAGAGAGATGGTTGCGTTTGTCGAACATTGTCAGTACGATGCCGCCAAGCTTGAGCTTTGGGTTCAAGCCTTTGCTGACACGTTCAATTGTGCGCGTGATTTGAGAGACACCTTCAAGCGCGAAAAACTCGCATTGCAGCGGCACCAAAACTTCATCCGCCGCAACCAAAGCATTCAGCGTGATCAAGCCGAGCGAAGGCGGACAATCAATGATGATAAGTTCCGTGCCATCCAGGGCATCCACCTGCGTTTCCAACGCGCTCAGCAGGCGCCTTTCGCGCGCATCAACATCAATCAATTCAATCTCGGCGCCGGCTAAATCGGCGTCAGCCGGCACCAAACTAAGCTGCGGGATACTGGATGGCTTGATAACTTCGGCTAAAGACGCGGAACCCACCAACAGGGCATAGCTGCCCTGCCCCCTTTCATGCCGCGGCAAGCCAAGCCCGGTTGAAGCATTGCCCTGCGGGTCAAGGTCGATCAGC
>VGDL01000071.1 GCA_016869735.1 Alphaproteobacteria bacterium | reverse complement strand
GGGGCCTTAAGCCACGCCATCACAAAAGCTGGTTGGGGCGCCAGGATTCGAACCTGGGAATGGCGGTACCAAAAACCGCTGCCTTACCGCTTGGCGACGCCCCATCAGCGGAGCATTTTCAAGCCAAGTGGACTCACTTGGCGACTCGGAAAATGCGAACAACAAAACTCCAACACATTTTCAAGCCAAGGTAACCAACTTGGCGGCTAGGAAAATGCGACCAAACTCTTCTCTAGTCTTCGACCAACGCGCTTGGGCGCGTTGGACAAAGCCTAATAGCCCTCAAAGAGCGGCGCCGTGAAGCCCCCCTCCCCAACACCACCAGGCCGGGGGCAAAGCCGCCGCGGCGGCGGCCGCTGAAGCCGCGTTGGGAAACACCCCGAAACAGGTGGCACCTGACCCGCTCATGCGCGCCAAAAGGCAGCCGGGGCTGGCCGAGATTGCCGCCAGAACCTCAGCAATCGCGGGGCAAAGGCTGATCGCAGGCGCCTGCAAATCATTCCCCAAACGCCGCAAATCCGCTGCCATGGCGGCCGCACTCCCCCAGGCTTCCGGCAATTCGGCGCGCGCCGAAAACCCGCCCTGGCGGGCGCGAAACACTGCCGGCGTCGTCAGGGCAAGGCGCGGATTCGCAAGCAAAAGCCCAAAGCGCGGCAGGCTGGGCGCGGGGCTCAGCACCTCCCCCACCCCTTCCATGCGGGCGGGGCGGGAACCAACGCATACTGGCACATCCGCCCCAATCTGCGCGCCAATCGCGGCCAAGCGCGCTTCAGGCAAAGCCAGGCTCCAAAGCCGGTCAAGCGCGCGTAGGCTCGCCGCCGCATCGGCGCTGCCGCCGCCAATGCCACTCGCGACCGGCAGGCGCTTCAGCAGATGAAGCAGCGCGTGGCCTTCCAACCCGGTAGCCTCGGCCAATGCACAGGCTGCGCGCAGCACAAGGTTATCCGGCTCTGCTTCCAGCGCCGCGCCTTCCGCGCCTTCAATGGCAAGGGACAGGATTTCGCCGGAACAGGCGCTGACCGTATCGCCCATGCCGGCAAACACGACCAGGCTATCCAGCAGATGGTAGCCATCCGCCCGGCGCCCCGTGACATGCAGGAATAGATTGACCTTGGCCGGGGCCGCTTCAATGACTTTCAGCGCCGCGTCTCCGCTGCAGGCTGGGGCGCCAAGCCATTTGTGATCTTGGTTTCAATCTTCGGCCCCTCATCACCTTCCGGCCCCAGCATCAAGGCGCGGCGCCATTGAAACAGCGCCTCGCGGCGCCGGCCCTGCGCCCAATAGGCATCGCCCAAATGGTCGTTGATGACGCTGCTTTGCGATTCAAGCTCGACCGCCTTTTCCAGCCAGCGCACCGCGCCCGGAATATCGCCCAATTTGAACAGCGCCCAGCCCAGGCTATCGGCGATATTGCCATCATTGGGGCGCAGTTGCGTCGCGCGTTCCAACATGCGCCGCGCTTCGGGAAGGTTCTGCCCCAATTCCACCCAGCTATAGGCCAGGTAATTCAGCACCAGGGCCTGTTCGGGGCTCAGGCTCAGCGCGCGCTGGAAATCCGCCTCGGCCTCTGGCCAGCGCTTTGCGCGTTCCAGCGCAATGCCGCGCGCATAGAAAATCGGCCAATGGGTCACCGCTGGCACCCCAAGCCGCGCTATCGCTGCATCATAGGCAGCAATCGCCGGTGGCCAATTCTGCCGCCCGCGATACATATCGCCAAGCCGCGCCATGGGCTGGAAGGCGCGCGGAAATTGCTCGGAAAGCCGGCGCAGTTCCGCTTCGGCTTCAGGCAATTTATCCAGCCGATCCAGCAACCCCGCGCGCCGCAGCGCCAGCACCGGGGCGAAGGGATCAGCCGGGTCGGCGCGTTCCAGCAGCGCCAAAGCCGCCTGGTATTGGCCTTCATCCCCCAGCGCCTCAGCCCCCGCGAGCAGCGCCGGCCCGTAGCGTGGGCGCAGTTGCAGCGCCAGCCGCGCCAAGGCCAGGGAAAACTCGCCAGATTGCGGGCCGCGCAGGGCGGAAGCGAGGCCAAGATAGGCCTCCGCCATGCCCTCGGTCGCTGAAGCCACCACGCGCCGTGTTGCCAAGGCATCCCGCCCGCCGGTATCGGCGAAAAGCCCGGCATCATCCTGGCCTCGGCCCAGCCGATCCAAAAGCCGTTCGGCTTCCGCCTGCTGGCCGGCGCGCATCAGAATGCCGGCCATGGTGCGGGCCAGCGGCAGGCTCGGCGCCGGACCATCGCCAAGCGCCAGGCGCACCAGGCGTTCGGCTTCGCGCGGGCGGTCCGCGATATCCGAGATCATGGCAGCATGGAGGGCATAAATGCCGCGCTGCCGGCCCGTTTCCGTCAGCGGGCGGAGTGTCGCAAGCGCCGCATCCGTCTGGCCCCTGCCCTGCTGCGCCCAGGCCACCAGCAAAGGCTTCAATAGGCTGGATAAGCCCTGGTTGGGCAGGGCGCGAAAGCGCTGTTCGGCCCTTTCATACCGCCCTGCCTGCGCATCCTGCCGCGCCAGATACATGGCCGCGAGCGGTTCATTCGGGATCACCCGCGCCAGCCGCGCCGCTTCGGAACGGCCATCCAGCAAACTGGCGATGAAGGCGCGCTGCACCACCTCGGGCTCGTTCGGGTCGCGCCGCAGGGCCTGCAACAGGCTATCGGCGGCGATCTTTGTATCGGCTTCATTGGTGGCCAAGCGCCCGGCCAGATAGGAACCGAAGGCGCCGGTCACTTCCGGTGCGGCACCGCGCAGTGCCGGGCGGTCAACACTATCCCCCGCGGCGCAAGCGGAAAGCAGGGCTGCTGCAAGCAGCCAAAGGCGGCGGGCCGGGAAGGTAGGTGCCATCACAACAACCTAAACCCTGATCCCCGACAAACCAAGGCCCGGATTGGCTAATCTGTTGTGATCCCAGCGGCGCGGATCACGGCGCCCAATTCTTCCACCTCTCGCCGCGCCAGCGCATCCAGATCGGCCAGGGTCATGGCACGGGTGGTGGCGCAGCCGGCCTGCGCCCTTTCGCGGATGGCAGGCTCACTTTGGGTCCATGCGTGTCGCGCTGATATCTGGGCTCACAGTTGTTCCGCGCCCGAGACATTTTCGCGACCTGCATTGACAGAGTCTTGCGGCTTAGGAATTCTCCATTCGCGTCCGGTCCTGGGGCACAGGCGTTGACAAGCAAAATGGAAGAACCTTTGCCTTCAGCAGGTTCGACAGCAAAAACCTGAAACGCACCTCATGAACACATCGGGGCGGCGATGCCCTGAAACCATAAACATAACAACGGGGAGATTGAAAACATGATGCAGAGAATGACGCGGCGTGGTCTCGCGGCCATGGCCTTGGGTGCGGCAGGCGCGGCGCAAGCGCAGGTCCAATGGAACCCTTCCCGCCCGGTGAACATTGTTGTCCCCTTCCCACCAGGGGGTTCAACCGATGTGACGGCAAGGCTTGTGGCTGATCGGATCGCACCATTACTGGGACAAAATGTCGTGATCGACAATCGCCCAGGCGCGCAGACCGTGATCGGCGCCGAAGCTGTCGCCCGCGCGGCACCAGATGGGCATACGATGCTCATGTCTTCCGGTACCACCCTCACCATCAATCCGGTGATTGGCCGAAATCTGCCGTATAAGCCTCAGGATTTCGCGCCCATCATTCACGTCGCCACCTTGCCCTTCTGCATCGCGGTCAAGCCCGGCATACCCGATACGCTGGAAGGCTTTATCGCCCATGTGCGCGCCAATCCCGGCAAGGTAAGCTGGGGCCACAATGGGCGCGGGTCCTTCAACCACATTGCAGGAGAACTTATCCGGGATCGGCTGCAATTGGATTGGAACGATGTCGGTTATCGCGGTGATGCGCACCAGATGAATGATCTTTTGGCGGGAACTCTCGATTCCATTCTGGTGGGCGGCGCAACGGGCCTGCAGGTGGCGCGCTCAGGCCGGGCCAAAATCATTGGCTGGACCGGGGAAACAAGGTTGCCCAACCTGCCAGATCAGCCGACCTTTCACGAAGTTTGGCCTGGGCTTGTGGCAGTCACTTGGTTTGGTCTGCTCGCCCCGGCGCGTACGCCGGCTGCAGCCATATCGCGGCTGAATGCGGCAGCCGCCACAGCAGTCGCCGATGCAAGCCTGCGCCAGAGCCTTTTGGATCAAGGTATTCTGACGGCCGGCGGTTCACCCGCTGATTTCCAGGCTTTTCTCACGCGCGAACAGGAAAGATGGACACCAATATTGCAGCGCCTCAAGATCGAATTGTAGCGCCTGGAAGGTTTGAGATTTGCCCGCCACATCTTCATGCGGCGGGCATCTGAATGTTTTTTCTCCGGCGGATAGGCGCAAGGCTGCTCTAGCTTGCTCGATCAGGCGTCAAGACCGGTTGAGCGGAAGCGGCCTTCAGTTTTCGCTTACGCTGCCTCAGTCAACGGTGATCCCAGCGGCGCGGATCACCGCCCCCAATTCTTCCACCTCTCGCCGCGCCAGCGCATCCAGATCGGCCAGGGTCATGGCACGGGTGGTGGCGCCGCCGGCCTGCGCCCTTTCGCGGATGGCGGCCTGTTGGGACGCCGCGCTGATCGCGGCATTCAGCCTTTCCTGAATGGGCTTCGGCGTCGCCGCCGGCACCGCAAAGGCAAACCAGGCATCCAGCGTGAAGCCAGGCAGCCCGGCTTCAGCTGTGGTTGGCACATCCGGCAGCCCGGCCGCGCGCTGGGCGCTGGCAATGGCAAGCGCCTTCACCCGCCCGCCCTGCACCAGCGCGATGGCCGAAGAAGGTGTCGTGATAAACAGCTCCACGCGCCCGCCAGCCACATCCTGCAAGGCGGGGGCAGCGCCGCGATAGGAAACATGCACCATCTCAGCCCCGATCGCGCGGCTGAACAGTACGCCGCCCACATGCTGGATAGATCCATTGCCGGAAGATGCGTAATTCAGCTTGCCCGGATTGGCCCGCGCATGAGCGATCAACTCCTGCAAATTATTGGCAGGCACGGTCGGTGCCACAATGATCGCATGCGGTGCCATGGTCGCCATACCGACCAGCGCCAGATCCTTGATCGGGTCCCAGGTCAGGTTCTTCATCATCGCCGGATTGCCGGCATGATAGCCATTATATTGGAGCAGGATCGTATGCCCATCCGGTGCGGCGCGTGCCACGGCATTGATCGCCAGATTGCCATTGGCGCCCGGCCGGTTTTCCACCACCACCGGCTGGCCTAGCGCCTGGCTCATGGCTTCCTGAAACAGCCGCGCGGCAAAATCCGTCCCGCCGCCGGGCGGGTTCGGCACCACCACGGTAATCGGGCGGCTTGGGAAGGCCGGCTGCGCCTTCAGGCTGGCGGGCGCCGCCAGCAAGGAGCCAGCGGCAAACAGGGTGCGGCGTGAAAGGTGCATGGGGTTTCTCCCGGAAAAGTGATTCCTGATGCTTTTCTAGCACCCCTGCCCGCCCCGTCCATCTGGCCCCGCGCGCCAAGGCCGACTAGCTTAAGCCCATCAAGCAATGAAAGCCGGAAGGAAGCCCGCATGACCTACCCCAATGTCCAATTGCACGTGAATGGCGAATGGCGCGCCGCGCGCAGTGGCAAGACCATCAATGTGCTGAACCCGGCCAATGAGGAAGTGATCGGCACCGTCGCCCATGCCGAGAAGGCCGATCTGGATGAGGCACTCGCCGCCGCCGAGAAAGGCTTCGCGATCTGGAAGAAGGTCTCCGCCTATGACCGTTCCAAGCTGATGCGCAAGGCCGCTGATCTTGTGCGCGCCCGCGCTGATGAGATTGCGCGGCTGATGACGCTGGAACAGGGCAAGCCGCTTGGTGAATCCAAGATGGAAATCATGGCGGCCGCCGATATTATTGATTGGTTCGCCGAAGAAGCCCGCCGCGCCTATGGCCGTGTGGTGCCCGCGCGGGCCGAGGGGATTTACCAGCTTGTGGTGAAGGAACCAGTGGGCCCCGTTGCCGCCTTCACGCCGTGGAATTTCCCGATCAATCAGGTGGTGCGCAAGCTATCTGCCGCTGTCGCCACCGGCTGTTCCATCATTGTGAAGGCGCCGGAAGAAACCCCGGCTTCGCCCGCCGAATTGATCCGCGCCTTTATTGATGCCGGGCTGCCCGCGGGTGTTGCCAACCTGGTCTATGGCGTGCCGGCCGAGATTTCATCCTATCTCATCGCGCATCCGATCATCCGCAAGGTGACCTTCACCGGGTCCACCCCTGTCGGCAAGCAATTGGCCGCCCTTGCCGGCCAGCACATGAAGCGCGTGACAATGGAATTGGGCGGCCATGCGCCGGCGATTGTCTTCAATGATGCTGATCTGGATTTGGCGGCGAAGACCCTCGCCTTCGCCAAATTCCGCAACGCCGGGCAGGTCTGCGTGAGCCCAACGCGCTTCCTGGTGCAGGAAGAATTGTATGATGGCTTCGTGGAAAAATTCGTGGCGCATGCCAAGACGCTAAAGGTGGGCGATGGCATGGCGGCAGATACCACCATGGGTCCGCTCGCGCATGATCGCCGCGTGCCTTGGGTGGAAATGATGGTGCAGGATGCGCAATCCAAAGGCGGCAAGGTGCATACCGGCGGCAAGCGCATCGGCAACAAAGGCTATTTCTATGAGCCCACCGTGATGACCGATGTGCCCAAGGATGCGCGGGCGATGAACGAAGAACCCTTCGGCCCCATGGCCATGATCTCCCGCTTCAAGGATTTGGATGAGGTGGTGGAAGAAGCCAACCGCCTGCCTTATGGCTTGGCATCCTACGCCTTCACGCGTTCGGCAAAAACCGCGAATGCGGTCGCGGCGCGCGTTGAAAGCGGCATGATGACGATCAACCATCTTGGCCTTGCGCTGCCGGAAGTTCCCTTCGGCGGCATCAAGGATTCCGGCTATGGTTCGGAAGGTGGGCTTGAAGCTATTGAGGCTTACCTTAACACCAAATTCGTCTCCCAGGCCGGCTTGTGACATTGCGGGCCGGTCGGGTTTTCCCTGACCGGCCTTGCATCATGCGTGGGGCGCCGTGGCGCTGACCGAAACCCATTGGCGAAGCCTATTCCAGGAGCGCGACTTCCGTCGGCTCTGGATGGTGGGGTTTTCGATTTTTGTTGTGCGCTGGCTGGAAATGCTGGCGGTGGGTGTCTTCGCCTATAACGCCACCGGATCGGCCTTTATTGTCGCCATGCTGACCATGCTGCGGCTTTTGCCCATGGGGCTGTTCGGTGCCTTTCTGGGCGCGGCAGCTGAGCGGATGGATCTGCGCCGCGCACAAATCCTGATTCTGCTGATGCAGATTGTGGCCTCGGTCGTGATTGCGTTGTTGGCTTTGCTTGGTGTGATTGCCGTTTGGCATTTGGCGGTGGCGGCCTTCATCAATGGTGTTGGTTGGGCGGCCGATAACCCCGTGCGCCGCGCCATGATTGGCGCCGTGGTGGGGCCGGCGCGTATGGGTGCGGCGATGTCCATTGATGTCGGCACCAGCAATGCCAGCCGCATGCTGGGGCCAACGCTGGGAGGCGTGTTGCTGGCGCTGCTGGGGCTTGATGGCACTTTTGTGCTGGCGACTTTGCTGTATCTGCCGGCGCTGATCGCGGCCATGCAGCTGCCACCCGCACAGCGCAGCGCGGGACGCCGCCCCGCACCTGTGCTGGCGCGCATTGCGGAAGGGCTGGCCGCTGTGCGCGCCGATAAGCGCCTTAGTGGGACCTTGATGATCACGTTGATCTACAATTTATTCGGCTGGCCCTTCACCAGCATGATCCCTGTAATTGGCAAGGATCAATTGGCGCTGGGGTCGGAAGGTGTTGGCATTCTGGCCAGCATGGATGGCGTGGGTGCGCTGCTTGGGGCGGTACTGATAACACTGTTTGTTGGGCCAGCGCTTTATCGCCGCTGCTATCTGGGCGGGGTTGTGCTTTACATGAGCATGGTGATTGCCTTCGCCTTGATCGCCAATCCATGGATGGCAGGGCTGGCGCTGATCCTGGTGGGTATTGGCGGCTCTGGCTTTGGCATCATGCAACCCACGTTGATTTATCTGGCAACACCGGTGGAATTGCGGAGCCGCGTGCTCGGCCTGCTTTCGGTTTGCATCGGCATGGGGCCAATCGGCTTCATTGGCCTTGGCATCGCCGCCGAGTTATTGGGGGCGCCGATGGCGACCGCGTTGATGGCCGCCTGCGGTCTGGTGGCTTTGGCGGTGACGCATCGCACTTGGAAACATATCTCCGGCGGGTAAGGGATTTTCAGCATGGAAGATTTGCATGTTTCAGCCGCGGCCTTGGCCGCCATCCTGAAGGCGCGGCGCCAGCGCATTGCGGTGGCGGAATCCTCAACCGGCGGGCTGATCGCAGCCGCCTTGCTCGCAGAACCCGGCGCCTCGGCCTATTTCCTTGGTGGCGGCGTGATCTATACCGCGCAGGCGCGCGAGGCATTGCTTGGCATCACCCCCGCCGATATGGCCGGCATGCGTTCGGCGAGTGAACCCTATGCGCTATTGCTCGCGCGGCGTGTGCGCGAAAAGCATGGCGCGGATTGGGGAATTGCGGAAACCGGCGCGGCTGGCCCCAGCGGTAATCGCTATGGCGATGCAGCCGGGCATAGCTGCATCGCCGTGGTGGGCCCGGGCGTTGAACGCGTGATAACGCTTGAGACCGGCAGCGCTGATCGCCGCGCCAATATGCGCCGCTTTGCGCAAGGCGCTTTTGGCTTGGCGATCAAGACGATCGCTTGACGCGGAGATTACTGGCTCGCCCAAACAATCCGATGCACCCAGGCGATTTCCGGCAATTCAAAACTATAGCTGGGATGCGCAGGATTGAGGCTCGCGACATCAATCCGCTTCGCCGAATGCCGACGCAATTCCTTGGCCATCACCTCACCGCGCCGGGTGCGCACCACCACACGATCCCCCCGGCGGACCGGCGCGGCAGGTGAGACGATCACCACATCCCCATCACGAAACACCGGTTCCATGGAATCGCCGGAAATTTCCAGCGCATAGGCATTGGGATCACCGATTTCAGGCAATGAGATTTCATCCCAACTGCCGCCCACCGGATAGCCGCCATCATCGAAATACCCCTCACCCCCCGCCTGGGCCAGGCCGATCAAGGGTATGCGACGATTGACCACGCCGCGCCCGCCACGGGAGATTGCCGCCGCGCCGGTGACCAGCGCCGCGAAATCATCCATCCGCGCGCCGAGCGCATCCAGAACCTTGGCGATGCTTTCCGTGGACGGCCAACGCGCGCGGCCATCCGCACCGATACGCTTCGATGGGTTGAAGGCAGTGGGGTCAAGCCCGGCCTTTCTCGCGAGCCCCGAAGCCGAAAGCCCGTATTCCGCTGCGAGCGCATCAAGCGCGCGCCAAATATCCTCATGCCGCATGGGCCAGTTCCTCATGTGCCCGCGATGCTGCGGGGGATCCGATTCCAGATATGGTTCCGGTTTCTATGCAAGATATCCTAGGTCTTGTGTCAAAATTCAATAGGTC
>VGDL01000070.1 GCA_016869735.1 Alphaproteobacteria bacterium | reverse complement strand
GCGCAATTGCGCGGGGCGCTGGTCGCTGCTGGTCGCAACCAAAGCCAGCACTGGGCGAAAGCCAAGGCTGCGCAGCCGCAGCGCTTCGCCATTGCGATCAAGCGGCGGCAATTCAATACGCAAGCTGGAACGGATTTGATCTTCCGGCGTCAGGAAATCCCCACCTCGTGCCACCATGCCGCCAGCCTGACCATGTGGCCGCCCCACGCGGTTGAGCCGATAGGGTTCCAGCACCCATTCCGCGACATTGCCAAGGATATCGAAAACCCCAAGCGGATTGGGTTCCAGCATGCCAATGGGCCGCACCCGCCCGCCTGAGGATCGTGTGCCTTGGAACCAGACATGCCGCTGCATGCCTTCCGGCATCGGGAAAACCCGCGCGCCGAAATCAGCCTCCGTTACCGCCGTGCCACCGCGCGCGGCAAATTCCCATTCATCTTCGGTTGGCAAACGGACAAAAGCGCGCGCGTCATCGCGCATGGGCAAGGCATCACGCGCATTGCGCGCAAGCCAGGTGGAATAACGGAGCGTGAAGCCCACCGCATCATGCCAGGTGATATCTGCTTGAGGCAGGCGCCCTGCGGTCGCTGCCGTGGGGCAGGCTTCATTGGTGACAGCGCTGTATTGATCGCGCGTTACCTCATACTTGCCGATATAATAGCGCGGCGGTGCGGCGGCATCGGCGCCACGAAACGGCCCGGCGATGAAGCTCTGGCGCAGAAATTCGCTGTAATTGGTTGCCGCATCCGCCTGGCCCAACATGGCTGGCCGATCCGCGAGCAAGCCTTGGCCGAGCGGCGTTGGCACCGGGCGAAACACCATGGCGCCGCCGCATGGCATGGGCAGGATCAGATCATCGGTAAGCGGCTTGGGATTCCATAGCTCCGCCGGCCATCTTTCCTGCGCTTGCGTCACCTGGGGCAAAATGGTTGCCATGGCAATCACTGCGATAAATAGCTCACGCATCGCGCAACCCCTCTGCAGGTTCGATCCGGGCGGCGCGATACCCGGCGAAAGCAGCTGACAGCGCCGCGCCCAGAAGGCTGACAAGCAAGGCCAGCACAAGATGTTCCGGCGCGATGGCGCAAATGGCGCGCCCGCCAGCGGCATTGGCACCGCCAAGCGGCAGGCGATTCACAATGCCCGCGACTGAAAGCGCCATCAGGCTGGCCAAGGCCGCGCCGGCAGCCGCAATAATCAGTGCCTGGATCAGCGGAAACACCACCAGATCACGCCGTGAAAGCCCAATCAGCCGCAAGAGCGAAAGATCACGCTGCTTGCGTTCCACATTGGCATAAAGCCCAACACCAAGGGAAATAAGATACCCAAAACCGCCAAGCCCCGCGAGCAACGCGAATAGCAGCGTCAGGCTGCGATCCAGGCTGAGCAGGCTTTCCACTTGCTCCGCGAGTGTTTCAACCTCCACCCCATCACGCCGCAAATCATGGTCAATGCGCGTAACATCCTCGAGCCGCCGCGCATGGGCGCGAAAACCCGCGTAAATCCGCGCTGGATCATCCGCGATATCGGCGGGCATGGTGGAAGCAGGCAGCACGCCATCGGTGAAGCCATCCACCAGCAGAAGCGTCTTAAGGTCCACAAAAACACCATCGCGCCCAAAGGCGCTGGGCGGCGCGATGGCTGCTATGATGACTGGAAAATTCAAAACCTCTCGTGCGCTGGCATCGCCGCGAATGGCGCGCAATGTCACTCGCATGCCCGCTTGCAGATCAAGCCGCGCGGCGAAGGATGCGCTGGGGATGATCTGGTTTGGCGCAAGGCTGGGCAGGGCACGCAGCAAGGGATCACCCGCGGCGGTGGCGAGCAATTCAGCCCGCAGCACCGTGCCAGCGCGTACCGGGTTTTCGAACCGCGCTTCGGTATTCAAGCTGCGGATACGCGGAATGACAAAGGCGATATCAGGCCGCGCGGCAAGCCGCGTGAGAAACGCCTGATCAAAATTGCGATTGGCGGCATTCACCACCATGCGGCTGCGCGGATTATCAATCAGCTCCGCGCGCAGCCCATCAATCACGCCCTGCTTCAAGCCAAACAGCACAATCAGCGGCGCCAGCACGGCTGCCAGACCAATCAGCGAACACAGCGCCAAGGTGCGTTCATGCAAAAGATCACGCAACGAAAGCCCGGCCAGCAACCCGTGGTGAGAGGATCTTGTCATGCTTGCACGCTGGCGCGCTTCAGTCGGGAACGGCCAGCCCCTTGCTGGCCCGCTTCGGTCTGCAACGGCAAAAGGGTGAAGCCGTGGCGCGCCGCGCGGTCCGGATCATGCGTGGCCAGGATCAGCGCGGTATCCTGTTCGCGCGCCTGTTCAAGCAGCAATGCCATCACGGTATCGGCAAGGGCGGGGTGAAGGCTTGCGGTTGGTTCATCGGCCAGCAGGATTTCCGGGCGATGCGCCAAGGCGCGGGCAATCGCCACACGCTGCCTTTGCCCAACGGAAATGGCCGCAGGCATTCTCTCCAGCAAATGCGAAATCTCCAGCCGCGTTGCCAAGGCTTCAAGATGGGCTGCATCAGGCTGGCCAAGCACCGCCTGGCTCAGCGCGATATTGCGCCGCACGGAAAGAAACGGCAGCAGCCCACCGGTTTGCAGGATATAGCCGAAATGCGCGGCGCGCGTGGAAGTCAGGCGATTTTCATCGCGCGCGCGCCAAAGCGCGGCAAGATCCATTGGCGCGCCATCGCGCGGCGTCAGTTGGAAATGCGCGGCGCTGGCGGGACGCCGCGCCAAGGCCAGCAGATCAAGCAAGGTGGATTTGCCGGAACCTGAAGGGCCGACCAGCGCCAGGGCCTCGCCGCGCGCAATGGTCAAGCTTTCAACAATAAGTTCAAACCCCGCCGCGTCACCCGGCGCCTGATGGCGAATGATGACATCTTGCAGCAGCAGGGTCGGCGCGGCTTTTTGCATGCATGCCCTCAGGGCAGCGCATCCAAGGGCACGGGATACATTGCCTCACCGGGATTGCGCCCACCATCGAAGCTCACCCAAAGCGATGGCTGACGATTGAACTCCTCATAAAGGCGCAGCTTGGCGTCGAGGGCATTGACGATTTCAGTGCGCCGACCAGCGCCCATGCTGTTCCATTCATCCTGCGTAAATTCCATGATCTGGCTTTGATAAGGCAGATCCTGCAGGAATTCGCCAAAGGCGCCACTCAGGCGCTGGAATTCCGCCATGCGGCGTGGGTCGCGCGCGGTGGCAGCGGCGGCGGCGCGCACGCGTTCAAAGAAGGTTTCCGGTGAAAGCCGCGCGGCGGCCTGCGCCTGGATAATGTTGCGCAGCGTTGTCGCCAAATCGGAAAGCTGATTGCGCGTCAGCAGCACGCGCACATCCAAGGGCCGCCTTTCGGGTCGCGGATCAGCCGGGTTGAGGTCCTGATCCAGCACAAAACTCCGCACCACATCAGGCGCGGCTTCCTGCCTTTCGCGCCCCAGATAGGAAAGCCGCATGGCAGTGCCAACAATTTCAGCCTGTTCCGAAATGCGCCTTTCGGCGACGCTTTGCGGCGCACGAATGCCGGCAATGGGCCGCCCAACGGCTGCCGCCACTTGTGCCAATAGCGCATCCGTCAGCGCATCCACTGTCTGGCCGAATTGGTTCAAATTGCCTTCATTGATCGGGTAATAAAGCTCCCCCGCCGCACCGAAGCGCGTGAGTTCCCGGTATTGCCGTTCGGCGCGCGCATGGTTGTTGCGCCCTTCGGTTGTTTTCAGATGGATGGCATAGACCGCGACCTGCTTCGCTTCCGATTGCGCCAATTGGCGCATTTCTGCTGGCCCCATCTGCGTCTGCCCGCGCGGGTCCTTCGCATCGCGCGCGCCGGCATCCGTGATCAGAATAACGAAACGCCCGCCATATTGCTGCCAAGGCACCTCATCCAAGGCGAGCTTGATGCCAGCGAGAGAATCTTCATCAAACCCCTCATTGCTTTCGCGTGCTTCAGAAAGTTGCGAAAGACGCGGCAGGATCGCATCCGAAGCCTCAGCCATATCGGGTGGGGAGACCATGCGCGTGACATATTCAAGCCGGGGGTTGCCGCCCATATGATCGCGGAAGGCCACCATGCCGAAGCGGAAATTATCGCGGACCGCCGTGTCACGAATGCGATCCACCACGCGCCTCAGCGCTTCCCGCGTGCGGTCAATGTAAGGCCCCATGCTGATCGTGGTATCCACCACAAAAACTACCGCGCCACGATAATTACGGAGCGCATCCGGATCCGCTGGCGGCGGAGGCGCCTGTTGGGTGGGCGCGGAAATCACTTCCAGCAAACGCGCTTCCTGCGCGCTTTCATTTTCCACGCGATCCGCTGAAAGGATTGGCAGCAAATAGAATTGCCTTGTGATATCAATGAAATTTTCAGGTTCCAGCGCAATCACTGGCCCATCGGCATTGGCGCTGGCGGCTTCGCGCAGCCGCGTGGCTTCCGCCGCACCGCCACGCGTATTCAGCCACAGCGCGCGCGCTGTTTCGGCATCACGGAAAAACATGGCGCGTTCGCGCCCGGCGGGGTTGTTGAAAGCCAGCACCATGGTCTGCTTCCAATCAATCGTGCGTTCCGCCGGCACCCAACCCTGGGTGCGACCATCCTGAGCCGCGCCGATTTCAAGCCAGGCGTCAGCACCGCTGCCTTGGCGCGCGTAAACATAGAACACCCCAAAGCCTGGCGTTGGCTGAGATGGCGCATTCGCCTCCGGGCGTTCGGCAAGGCGGACACCAGGGCGCAGAATGACGCGCTGGAAAAGCGCGCTGCGGCCTTCCATCAGCAGCGGCTGGCGCGCGGCTTGCTGCGCCTGGCCATCCGCAAACGGCAAGGCGCACAACAGGCCAATTACAAGAACCCAAATTGCGCAACGTGATATCATGGCCAAAATTCCTTGAGTGCGGTTTCCGCCGAGCCATTGCCCGCGCGCGCTTGTTCTTCCAACCAAGTCTTGAGCGCAGCGCGCGGGACCTCGGCCGCTGCATCACCTTTTTGCACAGCATCACGGTAATACCGGGCCGCGGCGCGTGCGTCTGGCGCGCGGAAGGGACGGCCCGCGACAAAGCCAATCGGGTCATAAAGCCGCGCCACGGCGGTCAGCGCTGGCGCATGGCCGCGTTCACCCGCTTCTTCAAACAGCACCAGCGCATCATCATGCCGCCCGGCTGCCTGACGCCTGAGCGCGGCGGCGTGAATGCCGGCGGCATCAGGTGCTGATTGCACCAGGTCACGCAGGGCCATCGCATCGCTACGTTCCAGCCAAGGGCGTTCCGCGATAACTGGCGCGGGTGGCGGTGCTGGTGGTGCAGGTGTTGGCGCCGGGGTTGCTATTGGCGTTGGTGCAGATGTGGGCGGGGCGCCGGTGAACCACCAGGCAGCGCCACCGATCACCACCAGCAACAGTAAGCCAATACCAACCAACAAGGGCGTGCGTGAGGCGCCTTCCTGCTTTGCAGGCAGCGCCATATCTTCGCGCTGTGGCGGCGCCACGAGTGGCGGTGGCGGCGCGGGCATGGGCTGTGCTGCCGCAACCGGCGGCGGCGAAGGCGGCAGTTCCGGCTCTCGCGGCATCACCGGTTCCGGCGGCAATTCGCCATCGAACACATCAATATCATCCGGCCAGAAAAGGCTTGCTTCCAATCCAGTAGCCGGCAGCAAAAAAACCAAGGGGCCCGGTTCAAGATGCCGCGTCAGCCGTGGCCCAATCACCAAAACCGTATCTGAACCTTCCTGGCGAATTTCAACCGGGGTCAGTTTTTCTTCCTGCACCTGCCAGCCACGACGGCCGAGATTGGCAGCCGCATAGCCTTCGCGGATGATCCGAAATCCGCCATCACCCGGCGCCTGCATTCCAGGCAGGGTTATGCGCGCATGGCCCAAGGATAGGCGCCGATCATTTTCAACATGCAGCATCATGGGGTGCGGCCTTCGTGCTTCATGTTTCAGGCGGCCGCCTTGCGCAGGCCGCCCAGAAGGCTGCCAAGGCGGGCATTGGATTTCTCATCCACCATCGCGCCCCCTGCACCGCGCACATTGTCTTCCACCAACCTGACGAAGGCGACTGCCCAATCAACATAGAATGCCGCATCATAAGCGATGGGGGTTTCTGAAAGCCGAGGCATATCATCCGAAGGTGCCGGCGGGCGGATGAAAATGCTGCGCCCTTCGCGCCCGGCCTTGGGGCGGGCTTCAACCGGTATGCTGTCAAAGCCCATCCAGGTGACGAAATCATTGATTGCCCTTTCGGCAATCATGACCGGCTTTAGCAGCCGATTGGCCATGGATTCATTATAGGCCGCCTGGGTGCGCATGCGTACGGCAATATTCTCCCGCAGCTTGAGCCGCCGCGCCCCGGCAGCAAGCTGCGCCACCAGCGTTGCGATGGCTTCGCGGTCCATGCGGAATAATTCAGGGCTATCGGTGCGCGCGGCGAAGCGATGCATATTCTGCAACCATTCCGCCACCGCCGCTTCGGCGAAAAGATCCGCCTGATCGCGCGGGCCTTCTTCCGCTTCCTCCATTGGCGCAGCAGGGGCGGGGTCATCTTCAAACAGCGCATCAAATTCGCCCCGCAATTCGCGCGCCGTAGTCTTGCGCCCAACAGGTGCGGTGACGGCAGACGGCGCTTCAGCCGCGGCCAATTGCTGGCGACGGAAAAGCTCGGCCAGGGTTTCGCCCTGCACCTGCAATTCGCGCAGCAATAGCCCAAAGGCTTGGGCTTCCGCACAAGCGAGCAATTGCCGCCCGACCAGCCGCGCTTCCGCCCGGCGCTTGGCCAGTTCCGCATCAAGATCGCCAGAGACATGATAGCCTTCCAACCTGCCTGCTATTCGCCGCGCCAGATCGCCAAGCTGTCCCTGCACCTGGCGCCGCTTCAGCGCAGGATTGCAGACGGGACGGAGCTTTTCCGAAAGATAGCCAATGCCGCCATCATTCAACGCCATGCCCGCTTCCCAGCCGCGTTCGGGATCGGCGAAGTGTTTCTGCACATCTGGATTGGCGAGGAAATTTGCCTTCAGCCGCGCCACGCGTTCCCCGTCACGAAAGGAAACTTCCCTTCCGCGATCATCATAATCCAACAGCCCCTTATTCAACACTTCTGGATTTCGGAGCCAGAAGGTGTTTTTGAAAGGCTGCCCCGGCACCCATTCTGCTGGCCAATCATGGCCAAGGCCCAGGAATTCGAAAATCGTCGTCTTCAACCTGGTGGACCAGCGTTCCACATTGTCTTCCGCGCCACCTTTGATCTCAAATTCCATGTCAAACATAGTCAGTACCAGAAACAAGGCGACATCCTGGCCCTTTCGTGCCTCTGGGGTGGCGCCATGGGTGCCATCAATCCAATTCCGCACCATTGCGGGCACGGTGCGCACTTCCTGGTTGCTGTGCTTCAGGCAGAGCAACATGGAAGTCAGTTCCTGTTCCGCCAGATAGCGCTGATAAAGATAGGCAACCTTGCCGCGCCGGAGCAGCATGAACAGATCGCTCTGTGCCACGTCCTCGGCCTTGGCAGCATTGTATTTTTCGCGTCCGCGCGCGCCAGGAAAATCGAGCAGATCGGTATAATCAAAAAAATCGAAGGGCTTGTCTTCCAATTGCAACTGCAATTCAGCAACCACCGCAGTCAGCACTGCGCGCGGCAATTCCGCGCGGCGCCCGGCACGCGTTGCCACTGGCACGGGATCACCATCACCCTTGCCCAAAAGCGACATGGTTTCGACATCAATGATGCTCTGCGCCTTGGGCTCCACGGCCAGCATGGGGCAGCAGGCATCTTCCGGAAAATCAAGCTGCGCCAGCGCTTGAATCAATTTAAGCGCCGTTGCCGTCATGGTCGGCGTATTGTTCCAAAGCAGCCCGTAAAGCTCCATCCGATCGGCAATGGCCAAACGCGGGGCAAGGCTTTCAATCTCTCGCCAGGCGCCGGGCTTCAGCGCCAGATGCGTCGGGTGATTCAGGAAGTAGCGTTCGAAATATTCGAACAGATCATAGATATCATCTTCATTCAGCCGCCCTGTCGCCGCCGGCGTGGCCTTGGCGCGGGCCTTGGCAAGGCTCGCTTCAATCACGGCGGCATCGAGCGGAATCACCGTGTCACGGTCAAAATCTTCCATGAAGGCATTGGCCATGATCTTTACGATGTCGGTTTCAGACAACATGCGGCAAACCACGGGCATGCCGGGCAGACCAGTCACCGGGCGCGTCGTGAAACGCGTCACCAGGCCGGTCGATTCCTTGCCGCCATCGGGGTTGATGTCGCGGTTGAAGCCGCGCAGCTCCTCCCCAAAACGGATCGTGGTTGGCTTGCCTTCCTTCCGCGCCAGGGACGCGATCAGATAGCTTTTTCCCTGTTGGCTTGGACCAAAGACGGAAACGCACATGGGCCGGCGCGCCGCATTGGCCAGCTTGCGCGCCCGCAATGCTTCACGGCGGAAATCGCGCGCGAGTGCGGGGCCTTCTTCCCGCACTATATCGCCAGCTTGTCCAAGCCATTCAATCGCACCCTGCGCGGCATCGGCCACCGCGTCACAGCGTTGGGCCAGGGCTTCGTTTTCGGCATTCGGCGTTGTCATGACGTATTCCTCAAGGCACCGAAAGCGCGCCAGTATCGCGCCAATAGCCCGCTTCACTGCGTTCGGTTTGCAGACGTAGCCGCACAATGCCGCGGTGCTGCGGATCGCCCTCGGCATCCAGGATTTCGTCTATGGTGAAATCCTCCCGCAATTCCTCAGCGTCGGCGCTTTCGGAGTCTATTTCTGCGCGCTGAATTGCAAGCTTCAAGGGCAGTTTCAGTCGCGGCACATTATCGGGATTGGCATATTCCAGAATGTAAAGCCGGCTCGCGGTCCAGCGTTCCAAATCCAATTGGCGAAAGCCAAGAAATACTGGCGCGCGGAATTCCATGGAGAATTTCACATCCTGCGAAGCACCTGGCGCCTTGGACAGCGTCGCATCCGGGTCCTGCAGCAGCACATTTTGCCGCAGGATTTGCCCAGAAATTTCCATGCGGCCCAGAAACTTCGCGGTTGAACGCATGGCAAGCCGACTGGTGCGCATCAGGAAGCTTTCCAATCTTCCCTCCGCCACAGCGCACAGCATTGCGCCAACCGCCGCCGTGGTCTTCGGGTCATCCACGCGTCCCGCAGAATCGCGGAAGGGATACCAACTCCCGGCACGATAGCGGTGCATGCCGACAATGCGATGCGGCGGCACCGGCATCTTGGCTAGCACCATGTCAAAAATCGCCCGCAGCCGAGACGGCCTGCCAGACAGCAACAACCAATCGCAATCGAAAGCATAGACCACTTCGCAGAGATCAGCGATCACCTGGCCAAGTGCGGCCTGCACAATGGCATCCACGCTGCCCGCTGCCGCCGCCATGTCCGCTTCAAGCAATTGGAAACCGGCCGCCCCGGCACGCGCCGCCTGTTGTTCAAAGTAGCGTAAGGGTGCCGCCGCATCGCGCCCCTGCAGAATGGTGCTGAGCTTCTCACGCAGGAATTCGCCCGTCGCGCGTTCATCAATCTTTTCGTAGCCATGTAGGATTGCAAGCCCGGTCGGTTCCAGCACTTGCGTCACGAATTGCCGACGCAAATGGCGTTCCAATTCGCTTTGCGCCCCGCGATCCCCGCCCAGCACCTCACGCAGCAGCGCCTTGGGGTCGCGCGCCCCGGCCTGGCGCAGGCTTTCTTCAAGCTGCGGCAGGACAATGCTTTGGATGACTTCCTGCAATACCTCATCACCCGCAATGCGGAAACCCTCGCGGAAATTCTGATGCGGTTCAATTTCCTGCCCGGCTTCTGCGGAATAGGTGCAGATCATCAAATCCGTGGTGCCGCCACCAATATCAATGCTCGCCACCCGCAAGGAAGGCGCCTTACCATAGCCTTCACGCGCACGCCCGGTCAGCGCAAAGAAGCTCGCGGGATCGCCCCGCAAGCGCTGGCTTGCCTCCGTATACAGGAACACCAATTGCGTCGCGGTCGCTTCATCGAGGTTCGCGATGATGCGCGGTTCCGGCGGAGGCGCGGCGGCGCCCGGCGCGGGATTGCCCCAGCCCATCATATCCCAGGCAAGCCTGACGGCGGCTTCCGCGCGATGGCGGAAAATGCGCTGCTCGGCCAGCG
>VGDL01000069.1 GCA_016869735.1 Alphaproteobacteria bacterium | reverse complement strand
GGCGACGCCATAAAGCCGGGCAACGGCTGAAACCGTCATGCCAGGCTGCATGGTCTGTTCGACCAGCCGGACCTTCTCCTCGGCAGTATACCGCCGACGGCGCTGAATGCCGGTGATGATTTCAACATGCTCAATGGGCTTAGACATAGGCGTATGCCTAGGCTTACACCTAGGCCCTCACGGTTACGCCAGCTGTCCGGTCGAATTGGGGGCTGGTCCACCCTCTCCCGTTTGGCTTTAGTCGCACATCTTCGCCCAGCGTCAGTCACGCTGGTCTTTCAAACCCTTCGCAAACGCCACATCCCGTGTCGCAGCCAGCGCATCATAGGCCGAGCGCACTGGCGCGGCGCCATACACGCGTTCCAGCCGCCTGAGCGTAAAATGCCCACGCGCCACACTGCGGAAATGCTCCAGAAACGCCAGGTTGATGGCCGCCCCGGCGGCAGCGCCAAACAACGGCGCGGCCTGCGCGGAAAGCTTCAAGCCCACCGGCCCCACAAAGCGTGACGCAATAGCGGCTATGAAGCCGGGCAGGATACTGGCACCGATGCTGCCCTTCAGCGCCTCAGCCAAGGCAATACGCAGCGCGAAATAGCCCGATTCGGCCGCATCATCTGCGCGCCCGCGCCCTCCTAGCGCGAATATCTTTAGGCATTCGGCAGCGATCTCAGGCCGGGTCAAATCCTCACCCTCCTCGGCCGCGATGGCAGCAATCTGGCGGAGCAGAACCGTCGTCGAAACCGGCAATTCCACCAATGTGCCTGCCAGACCAAAGGCACCACCCGCCGCCCCCGTTGCTGCCGCCAGTCCACGATGCAGCCAGGATGAAGGAACAAGCGAGGGGGAGGCAGCCGGAGATGACCGCAGTGCCGCCGCCATCGCGGTGGTGAGCGCACCACGCACCGCGCCTTGCAGCCCGCCTTGCAGCGTATTGGGCAAGCGTGCGGTCAGTGCTTCAATCGGCGTGCCCACAGTCGCCGAAAGCCGCGCGGCGAGGGAAGGGTTCTCCAAAGCCTCAAAGGCCGCGCGCAGTTCATCCTCGGCGCGCTGACAGAAAGGCGGCGGTCCGGCGCTGACTGAAACGCTCATTGCTACAGGATATAGCGCGAAAGATCGGCGCTGGCGGCAAGGGGGGCCACACGGTCACGCACCATGGCGGCATTCACCGCAATCGTCTCACCACCGCGATCCGTAGCGGTGAACGAAATCTCCTCAAGCAGGCGCTCCAAAACCGTCGCCAAACGCCGCGCGCCGATATTCTCGACACTCGCATTGATTTCCGCCGCCAGATCGGCAATCGCCTCAACTGCATCCGGCGTGAAATCAAGCGCCACAGCTTCCGTGCCCAGCAAAGCGGTATATTGTTTGAGCAGCGAATGTTCCGGTTCGGTCAAAATTCGGCGAAAATCATCGCGCGACAGCGCCTTCAATTCCACACGGATCGGCAAGCGACCCTGCAATTCCGGCAAAAGATCGGAAGGCTTTGCCAAATGAAACGCGCCAGAAGCGATGAACAGCACATGATCCGTCTTCACAGGGCCATGCTTGGTGGTCACCGTGGTGCCTTCAATCAATGGCAGCAAATCGCGCTGCACCCCTTCGCGGGAGACATCGCCACCACGCATGCCGCTTTCGCTGGTGCGCGCGCAAATCTTGTCAATCTCATCCAGAAACACGATGCCGTTGGCTTCGACATTGGCCAAGGCATCACGCACGACCGCATCCTGATCCAATAGCTTATCCGCTTCATCCTTTAGCAGCGCCGTGCGGGCTTCGGCCACCGTCATCTTCCGGGATTTACTGCGCCCACCGAACATCTTGCCGAACATATCCTGCAAATTCTGCATCTGCGGCGGCGGCCCGCCCGGCAAATCCATCATGCCAATCGGCATGGCTGGACCGGAATCAGCCAATTGCACTTCAATCTCGCGGTTTTCCAACTGCCCTTCTCGCAGCATGCGGCGGAACTTCATGCGCGTTTCACCGGAAGCGCCTTCGCCCACCAAAGCCGTCAGCAGGGTTTCCTCGGCCGCCAATTCCGCCTTGGCCTCAACGCCCTTGCGCGCAGCGTCCCGCCCCATGGTGATGGCAACTTCCACCAAATCCCGCACAATACTTTCCACATCGCGCCCGACATAGCCAACTTCGGTGAATTTCGTTGCCTCAACCTTCAGGAAGGGCGCATGCGCAAGGCGCGCAAGGCGGCGGGCGATTTCCGTCTTGCCGCAGCCGGTCGGCCCAATCATCAGAATATTCTTCGGCACAACTTCTTCACGCAGCCCTGGCGGCAATTGCTGGCGCCGCCACCGATTACGCAAAGCAATCGCAACCGCCCGCTTGGCTTCCTGCTGGCCGACGATGTGCCTATCAAGCTCCGAGACGATCTCACGTGGGGAGAGGTTCACGGTTTCAGTCATGCCGCATCTCCCGCGCTGGCGGCCAGCGTTTCAAGGATGATATTGCCATTGGTATAAACGCAGATATCGGCGGCAATCTTCATGGCGCGGCGGCAAATCTCCTCAGCGCCCACGCTGTCCACGGGCAGCAGCGCGCGGGCGGCTGAAAGCGCGTAATTCCCGCCGGAACCAATGCCGATGATGGCATCTTCCGGTTCCAGCACATCGCCCTGCCCTGTCACCAGCAAGGACCTTTTGGCATCCGCCACCGCCAACAGGGCTTCCAGGCGCCTCAGGTAACGATCCGTCCGCCAATCCTTCGCCAGATCAACGCAGGCGCGTTCCAATTGATCCGGAAAGCGTTCCAGCTTGGCTTCCAGCCGCTCCAGCAGCGTAAAGGCATCCGCGGTGGCGCCAGCAAAGCCCGCCAGCACCTTGCCGCCGGCGATACGGCGGATTTTGCGGGCATTGCCCTTCACCACGGTTTGCCCGAGCGAGACCTGCCCATCCCCCGCCATGGCCACTTGCCCGCCCTTGCGGACGCAAAGAATGGTGGTGCCGTGCCAGCCCAGGGGGTCATGATGTGTCTGTGTCATCCGCCAGAAATGGCGCGGCTCGGGCGCGGAGACAACCACACCCCCGCTTTCGGTTGCATCCCTCCCACCGCGAGGCGTAGTTAGGTAGCATGAAAACCACCCCGCCCTGGAACCGCCACGCGGAAATCAGCCGCGAGACCTCGGAAACCGCGATCACCGCCGCCCTGGGCCTGGATGGCGAAGGGCGCGCGGATATCGCCACCGGAATCGGCTTTCTGGACCATATGCTGACCGCGCTCGCCCGGCATGGCTTGTTCGACCTGAAGCTTCGGGCCAAGGGCGATCTGCACATAGATTTCCACCACACCACGGAAGATGTCGGCATCGTGATTGGCCAATGCCTGCGCTTGGCCTTGGGCGATAAGCGTGGCATTCGCCGCTATGGCGCAGCAACCATCCCGATGGATGAGGCTTTGGCCGAAGCAGCGGTAGATATTTCTGGCCGGCCATACCTCGCCTGGGCTGTGACCTTCGCCCAGCCTAAGATTGGCGAAATGGACACAGAACTATTTGAGGAATTCTTCCGCGCGCTCGCCTTCAATGCCGGCATTACGCTGCACGTGACGCTAAAGGCCGGCACCAACGCGCACCATGTGGCGGAAGCCTGCTTCAAGGCGCTGGCTCGGGCTTTGCGCGAAGCGGTAGAGCCCGACCCGCGCGCCTTGGGCGCCATTCCTTCCACCAAGGGCGTGCTGGAAGCCTGATATGCGCGTCTGGACCGTTCATCTCCGCCCAGCTTTGGCGGGCAAACCCGCGCGGACGGTCATAGTGCGGGAGGGGTTTTCCTGGTGGGCCGCGCTGTTTCCGCTGCTCTGGTTCCTCGCCAAGCGGCTTTGGATCGTGGCGGCACTTTACTTCGCGCTTGCCACACTTCTGGGCTTCGTGCTGCCTTCCAGTATCTCCCCCTGGGCGATGGTGGCGCTGCAAATCCTGGCCGGGTTCGAAGCGCGCAACCTGCAACGCTGGGCGCTGGAACGGCAAGGCTTCCGCCTGATGGGCGTGGTGCAGGGGCGCAATGAAGATGGGGCGGTGTTGAATCTGGCGGATCGTCGCCCCGATCTGGCGCAGGGCCTCGCATGAAGTTGGTGATCATAGACCCGGGTTCGGGCAACCTCGCTTCCGTGCTGCGGGCCTTTCAGAAAGTGGCGGGGGAGTCCGGTATCGCGGCCGATATCAGTGTCACCCGCGATGCGGCGGAAATCCTGGCCGCTGATCGGGTAGTGCTGCCTGGCCAGGGGGCTTTCGCCGCCTGCCGGCGAGGCTTGGATGCGCTGCCGGGCGCGGTGGCCGCCCTTGAACAGCGCGTACGCAAGGATGGCGTGCCCTTTCTTGGTATATGTGTGGGCATGCAGTTGATGGCCTCTCGCGGGTTGGAACATGGCAGCACGCCGGGGCTTGATTGGCTCCCCGGAGAAGTGGCGCCGATGGACCCCCAGGGTGCTGACGGCAAGCCTTTACCACTTCCGCAAATGGGCTGGAACGGGCTTTCCTTCCACCCGGGCTGCCACCCTTTGCTGGCGGGCATCACACCCGGGGATCAAGTTTATTTCGTGCATTCCTATGCCTTTAGGGCTACCCAGGCGGGGGATGTGATCGCCATCACCGATTACGGAGGGCCAGTCACGGCCGCAATTGCCCGCCATAATCTTGCCGGGCTTCAGTTCCATGTGGAGAAAAGTGGCCCGGTGGGGTTGCGTATCCTTGTGAATTTCCTGAAATGGAAGCCATGAACAGCGCCCTGGCGAGCAGCTTTACCCATGATCTGGCGGTGGAACTCGCGAAACAAATCTCCGATGCCGATATGGCCGACCTTTGTGAGGCGACGGATGCCGCCATCATTGAAGGTGGTGGTTTCGGCTGGCTGGAACCCCAGGGGCGGGAAGCGCTCGCGCGGCATTTCCGTGGCACGCTGCTGGTGCCGGAACGTGAATTATTCATCGCGCGCCTGGATGGCCACGTGGTTGGATCGGCGCAGTTGGTGCGCCCGCCACGCCATAATGAAGCCCAGTCCTTCGGCGCCACGCTGACCCATGCCTATCTGGCGCCCTATGCGCGCGGCCATGGCTTGGCGCGGATGTTGGTGCACCGCGTTGAAGAACGCGCCGCAGCGCTTGGCCATCGTGTGCTGAACCTTGACGTGCGGGAGACGCAATCGACCGCTATCGCCCTGTTTGAAGCCCTTGGTTACGTGCATTGGGGGACGCATCCCTTCTATGCGCGCGTGAATGGCCAAACGGTAGGCGGGCGCTATTACTTCAAACCGCTGGAACCAGGCCGCGGGCGTACCACTGGCGCGCTGCTCGACCCAACACAGTAATGGCTTTTTCGCTCTATCCCGCCATTGATTTGAAAGGCGGGCAGGTGGTGCGCCTGAAACGTGGAGAGATGGATCAGGCCACCATCTATGCCGATGATCCGGCAGCGCAGGCGCGAAGCTTCATCAAGGCCGGATTTACCTGGGTCCATATGGTTGATCTGGACGGCGCCTTTGCCGGCAAGCCTGCCAATGCGGCAGCCGTGCGCGCGATTATCGCTGCCGTGCCGAGGGCGAAGCTGCAATTGGGCGGCGGCATTCGTTCCATGGCAACGGCGGAAGCTTGGCTGGCCGCCGGGGTCAGCCGGATCATTCTGGGCTCGGCCGCAGTTAAGGACCCGGATTTTGCCCGCGCCGCCTGCCGCGCCTTTCCGGGCCGCGTGGCGCTTGGCATTGATGCGCGGGATGGCATGGTAGCGACCGAAGGCTGGGCCGAAACCAGCGATGTGAGTGTGACCGATCTGGCGCGCCGCTTTGAGGATTCCGGCGCGGCGGCAGTGATTTACACCGATATCGCGCGTGATGGCATGTTGAGCGGCGTGAATGTCGCGGCAACCGCGGCGCTGGCGCGGGTGGTGCGTTTGCCCGTGATAGCCTCGGGCGGTGTCGCGGGAGTTGAGGATATCACGGCGCTGCGTGACGCCGATGCTGGTATTGAAGGCGCGATCCTGGGCCGCGCCTTATATGATGGTCGGATTGACCCGAAGGCGGCGCTGTCCGCTGCGGCGTGACAAAAACGCCTCACCCATAGGCACCTGCGAAATCTGCGCCGCCATCAAGCGCCCTAAGCCCCAAGCGCCATATCCAGATCGCGGATCAAATCCGCCGCATCCTCAAGCCCAATGGACAGCCGCACCACATCCGGCCCGGCGCCGGCGGCAATGCGCTGTTCTTCGGTCAATTGCCGATGCGTGGTGGAGGCGGGATGCAGGATCAGGCTGCGCGTGTCGCCAACATTCGCCAGATGCGAAAACAGCCGCACATTCTCAACCAGGCGAATCCCTGCCTCAAATCCGCCCTTCACACCAAAGGTAAAGACCGAACCCGGCCCTTTCGGCAAGTAGCGCTTGGCGAGTGCGTTGAAGGGGCTATTGGGTAGGCCGGCATAGGACACCCAGGCAACTTTCGCGTGACCTGCCAAGAATTCCGCCACCTGCTGCGCATTGGCGACATGGCGTTCCATGCGCAGATGCAGGGTTTCAATCCCGGTGATGGTCAACCAGGCATTCATGGGTGAAAGCGTGGGGCCGAAATCACGCAATGCGACGGCACGCGCCTTGGTGGTGAAGGCGAAATCACCGAAATTCTCATAAAATTTCAGTCCGTGATAAGCAGGTTCAGGATCCGCCATGCTTGGGAACTTGCCATTGGCATAATTGAACTTGCCGGATTCAACGATCATACCACCCAGCGAATTGCCGTGGCCACCAAGAAACTTTGTCAGTGAATGGGTAATGATATCCGCACCATGCTCGAAAGGCTGACAAAGATACGGTGAGGCCAGCGTATTATCCACTATCAGCGGAATGCCGGCTTCATGAGCGATATCGGCAATGGCGCGCAAATCCACTACAATGCCGCCGGGATTGGCGAGGCTTTCGACAAAAATCGCCTTGCATTTCGGCGTCAACGCGCGGCGGAAATTCTCGGGGTCGGTCGGGTCCACGAAATGGCTGGTCCAGCCGAGCTTCTTGAAACTAAGCGCGAATTGCGTGAGAGATCCGCCATAAAGATTCCGGCTGGCGAGAAATTCATCGCCAGGTTCAAGCAGCGTAAAGAAAGTGACGAACTGCGCCGCATGGCCTGATGCGGTGGCAACTGCCGCACGCCCGCCTTCCAGGCTTGCCACGCGTTCCTCCAAAACCGCAACGGTCGGGTTGGAAAGCCGCGTATAGACATGGCCAAAATTATGCAGATTGAACAGCGATGCGGCGTGGTCCACATCCTCAAACACAAAGCTTGTCGTCTGATAAATCGGTGTGCCACGCGCGCCGGTGGTGGGATCAGGCGCCGCACCTGCGTGAATGCTGCGGGTAGCGAAGCCGTAATCCAGATTGCGTGGCGGTAGTGGGCGATTATGGGTCTTGCGGTCCGCCGGCGGTTCCGGCGGGCGATTGCGGATCAGGCCGGAATTGACCCCGCTCCAGGACAGTTCACCACCAAAACGGCTGAATTCAATTTTCGGGCAGCGATCCATAATCACTTCAAGCCCAGCGGCTTCCGCCTTGGCTGCTGCGCCATCATGGCGCACGCCAAGCTGCGCCCAAAGCACCTTGGCGCCAACCGCAATCGCTTCATCGGCAATGCCCGGCAGCGCATCGGCGGCGCGGAACACATCCACCATATCCACCTGGTCGGGGATATCGGCAAGCTTCGCGTAAACCGCCTCACCCAGCAGGGTTTGGCCCGCCGTGCCGGGGTTCACCGGAATCACGCGATAGCCTTTGGATTGCAGGTATTTCATGACGAAATAGCTGGGACGATTCCAATTGGAAGAAGCACCAACCAGTGCAATCGTCTTCACCCGCTGCAGGATGGAGCGTATTTTCGCATCACTATAAGCAAGCGGTGCCTGGTCATTCATGAAGTGTGCTTTCCAGTAAGAGGATGACGGGTCGCGGGAAGCTTCGGCGGCATCAAAATTTGGCCACAGATAGCGCGACTACTGGCCGCGCCAATGCACGATCTTCTCGGCAAGGAAAAGCGTCGCCACCACACTGCCAACAAAGATCAGCAAATGATTGCGAATGGCCTCGCGTTTCGGGACCATATCCAGGGGCGGCGCGGGCGGCGCCTCCGTCGCTTCTGCCGGCACGGCCTCCGCCGCAACCTCAGCCGGGGTCAGTGCCGGACCAAGATAGCGGAAGCGCCGCGCCGCTTCCGCTGGCGCCAAGGCACTGCCATCCCAGGAAAGCCATTGCCGGGCCGCAGGATTCCAGCCAAGCGGCACGGGCGCCTGTCCGCCATCATCCATGCGTGCCAGCCAATGCCAGGCGCGCGCAGGGTCCGCAGGTTCTCCCGGTCGGGCGGCATCAGGCCAAGCAGTCATGGTGTTTCCCCTTGCTTCTGAGGGAAATGATTCCCGATCCTGCCGCGGGATGCAATCATACTCAGCACCTTGCCGAGGCCCTTCCCGCGCCGCACAGTGTAGCCGGAGAGGAAACGCCATGGAACAGGATGCACGGGCGCAAAACCCGCTTTTCGGCCCGAATAAATTCAAACTCGGCATTTTTAGCGCCAATTGCGATGGCGGCCTGACCATGAGCCGTGCGCCGGAACGCTGGAAGGCCGATTGGGATGACATTGCGGCCATGTCGCAAATCGCTGACGAAGCAGGCCTTGAATTCATCCTGCCGGTTGCGAAATGGCGCGGTTATCAGGGGGATGCGAATATCTATGGCAGGTCGCTTGAAACCTTGACCCATGGCGCGGCCCTTGCCGCCATTACCAAACGCATCGCGATCTTTTCCACCGTGCATGTGCCGATCGTCACGCCCGCCTTTGGCGCCAAGGCAATTGCAACGATTGATCACGTAAGCCATGGGCGCGCCGGGCTCAATATCGTCTGCGGTTGGAACCAGGCGGAATTTGATCTGCATGGCGTGACCATTCAGCAAGACAAGCGCTATCAGCATGGGCTGGAATGGTTCCGCATCTGGTCCAAAATGCTGGCAGGCGGGCCGGAATTTGATTGGGATGGCGAATTCTTCAAGCTCAAGAATTGTCACACCAATCCGGTTTCAGTGCAGCGCCCCTGGCCGCCCGTGATGTCGGCGGGGTTTTCACCAGCGGGGCGGGACTTCGCCTCTCAGGCGGCTGACGTGCTGTTCCTGAACGTGACGGAATTGGACCAGGTGCCGACACTGCTTGAAGATGTACGCCAGCACATGGCGCGCCATCAGCGCCAGATTAGCGTTTTCACCATGGGCCACGTGGTCTGCCGCCCCACGCGACAGGAAGCAGAGGAATTCTTCCACTACTTCGCAGAAGAAATGGCGGATACATCGGGACAAGCCTATTATCGCAACAACCGCGGCGCCATGGTGGGCGCGCCGGGGCAGCAGATAGCGCGGCCTTTTGAAAACCGTTTCACCCGCGAAGGCCGCTTCAAATTCGATGGTGCCTATCCCGGTTCCTACCCATTCGTTGGCACACCCGATGACATTGCCGATGAAATGGCGCGCATGAGTGCAACAGGGCTTGCCGGCTGCACCATCGCCTTCCTCGATTACCTCAAGGAAATTCCCTATTTTGTGCAGGAAGTGCTGCCGAGGCTCGAAAGGCTTGGGCTGCGCCAGCCGGGATAGGCTTGGGCATCGGGTGGCAAGACGCATGACGAAGCATGCGTGAGATGATCAGAACCCGATCGGGCTGCAGTATGCCCATTGATAAAGACGGCTGTTTTGCGCCTAGGCTGAACAGCCCTAGCGTCCGAGAGCAAGCCAGGGGACGCACAGAACAGGCATCATCATTGCTCCGGATGAAGGCGGCCCGTTAACCTTTTCTCCCAGGAAAGCAATCATAATGCATTGGATAGAAGCCCATCCTTCAAAGTAGCGCGGAATCCAATCCGATGCAGAAGCCGCGCCAGGTAACTGATCAAACATTTTCCAAAGCGGTTGCTGCGCTCAGGTGTCTCAGCCCCCTAAAGTTGAGCCACTATTGTTGTGCCATAGGGGAGGGTTTTGGATGGCTTGGAAGCGCTATTCGGATGAGGATTGTCTGAAGATTTTACGTCAGGTTGAGCTTGATTTGGCTGGCGGTGCGGATGTGGCGAAGGCTTGCCGGACGGCTGGGATCAGTGACGCAACCTATTATATCTGGCGCAAGAA
>VGDL01000068.1 GCA_016869735.1 Alphaproteobacteria bacterium | reverse complement strand
GAAAACGCGCGGCTTTAGCGCCCGGAGCGATTCCCGATAATCAGCGGCAGTCATCAGCATGATAGAGGTTTTCCATAACCGGTTGACGGATAAAATCTAACACTGTTAAAATTTAGCTGTCAATGACCCGTCCGGACAAAAACGCCGCCAAGCGCGACCACATCCTTGCCGCCGCCAAGGCGCTTTTCGCTGAAGCAGGGCTTGAGGGGGCGAGCTTGCGCGCCATCGCGGCGCGCGCCGGCTATACGCCCGCCGCGCTTTATTTCCATTTTCCTTCGCGTGAGGCGATCTATGCCGAAGTTCTGCGCGATAGCCTGCAACGCTTGCAGGCGGCGGTAGCGGCTGGCGCCGCGCGCGATGGGTTTCGGGGCGCGGCACTCGCGCTGTTTGATTTCTATGCCGTGCATCCGCAGGAATTGGCGCTGGGGTTCTATCTGGGCGGAGGTGGGCTCGCGCCGCGCGGGCTGGGGCAGGGGCTTGATCCCGGCTTGAATTCTGCGTTGCTCGCGGCACTGGCGCCCATGCACGCGCTTGGTGGGCAGGAAGCGGCAACCGAGGCTTTCGCGCTTGCGGTTGGCTTGCTGGTGATGTCCGAAACGCGCCGCATCCGCCTGTTTGGGCTTTCCGCGCGCGCGCTGATGGAAAGCCATCTTGCAAGGCTGCCGCAACGCCCGGGCAGATTGGCTTGCCGTGCCATTGGCCCTGCGCGATGATGCGGCACGGGAAAAGGAATAAGCAAATGAAGCAAATGACGCTGGTTGCCTTTCTGCAGGCGCAGAATTGTTCAAACTATGCCGGTTCCTGGCGCCACCCCGCGACAATGCAGGATTACCTCAGCCCCGAATATTACCAACGCATCGCCCGCACGCTGGAAGCAGGCTGCTTCCATATGGCGTTTTTCGATGATCGGCTCGCGATGCCCGACATCCTTGGCCATGATCATGCCGAAGCCGTACGCAATGGCATTCGCGTTGTGAAGCTTGATCTGATTTCAATCCTGACAGCGATGGGGCTTGCGACCTCCAAGCTTGGGCTTGGCGGCACCTATTCCACCACCTATTACGAACCCTTCCATGTGGCGCGGGTTTTCGCCACACTTGATCACATGCTGGGCGGGCGCGCTGCCTGGAATGTGGTGACATCGCTGAATGACAGTGAAGCGCATAATATGGGCGCAGATGATCATTTGGAACATGATCTGCGCTATGACCGCGCGGATGAGTTTCTGGAAATCGTGCTGTCACACTGGGATTCCTGGGGCGATGAAGCCATCATTCAGGACCGTGAAAGCGGCATTTTCGCTGATGCGACGAAGGTCCGTCGGCTGGACCATCAAGGCAAATGGTTCAAAAGCCGCGGCCCCTTCACTGTGCCGCGCACCCCGCAGGGGCGGCCCGTTCTGATCCAGGCCGGCCAAAGCGGTCGCGGCAAAAGTTTTGCGGCGCGCTGGGGTGATCTGGTTTTTGTGATCTATCCGAATATGGAAGTTGCCAAGCGCGGCTATCGTGATTTCAAGGATCAGGTCGCGGTCAGCGGGCGGGATCCCGCGACCGTGCGCATCTGCCCCGCCGTTTATTGCATTGTCGGCGAAACCGAAGCGGCGGCACAGGAAAAGCGCGCCTTGATTGATGGCCTGGCGAAGCCGGTGGATGGGCTTTCGCTGTTGTCTGAGGCGTTGAATTACGATTTTGCCTCAAAAGCCATGGATGATGCCTTCACCGATGATGAATTGGCGGGCATCAAAGGGCTGCAAGCGCTACGGGATCGCGTGGTTGCTTCCAGCGGCAAGCGCAACCCGACCTTGCGTGATTTCGTGGAAATCACCGGGCGCGGCACCATCCGAGAATTTCCGGTATTTTGCGGCACGCCCAAGCGGGTCGCGGATGAAATGCAGGCTTGGCTGGAAGGGGGCGCCTGCGATGGTTTTGTGCTGGCCGCCACCCATATGCCCGGCACCTATGAGGAATTTGTGCGCCTGGTCGTGCCGGAATTGCAGCGCCGCGGTGTCTTCCGCAAGGAATACACTGGCACGACGCTCCGGGAGAATCTTGGCCTGCCGCGTGCCGCGCCTTTCGATTGGCAAATATAGCGCCACTACATCCCAAGCACCTGCTTCATGCCGTAAAGCCCTGGTGTCCGCCCATGCACCCAAAGTGCGGCACGCACCGCGCCGGTGGCATAGACGCGGCGATCGAAGCTTCTGTGCGTCAGGCTGATATGTTCTGAAGCGGCAGCGAAAAGTAGCGTGTGTTCGCCCACCACCTGCCCGCCGCGCAACGCCGCAAAGCCGATGGTGCCCGTGCCGCGTGGCCCGCAATGCCCATCGCGCCCGCTTTCAATGCCGGCTTCTTCCATGCTGGTGCCGCGCCCGGCAGCGACGGCGCGGCCCAGGGCGACTGCGGTGCCCGATGGCGCATCCACCTTCTGGCGGTGATGCATTTCCACAATTTCGGCATCGTATTGATCGCCCGGCAGGGCTGCGGCCATGCGCTCGGCGATGGCCAGGAACAGATTGACGCCGGGCGCGAAATTCGCAGCATAGACAATCGGCGCGCGCTTGCCGGCTTCCGCTACTGCCGCTTCGGCTGACGCTGACAGGCCAGAACTGCCGAGAATAAAACCCTTGCCACAGGCCGCTGCGGCGGCAGCGTGGGCGGCCGCTGTTTCCGCATGGGTGAAGTCAATCACCACATCGGCAGCGGCGAAAAGCGCCGCCATATCAGGAAAGCTTGGCAAGCCGGCAGGGGCGGGCTTGCCTCCTTCGCGCAAGGTGCCGCCCACGCATATGGCACCGGCGGCGATGACTTCTTCAATCAACAACCGGCCCATGCGCCCGGCCATGCCGGCGATACCGATGCGAATGCTCATGGTGTTTATCCTCTCATTTCCTGCAGTATGGGGCCCAAGCCTTGTCGCTCATCCGCGTCAATCCGCGCGCGGATGCGCCTTGCGCCAAGTCTCCAGCAGCGCCGCCGCATCCACTGCCGTATAGCGCTGCGTTGTCGAAAGGCTTGCATGGCCGAGCAACTCCTGAATCGCGCGCAAATCCGCCCCGGCGCCCAGCAGATGTGTGGCAAAGGAATGCCGCAGCGCATGGGGGCTTGCATGTTCCGGCAGGCCGGCAAGCCTTCGAAAATCGCGCAGGCGTTTTTGTGCCACCGCCGGATCAAGCCGCCCACCACGCGCGCCAAGAAATAGCGGTTCATCCGCCGCACCGCCGCCGCGCTCTGCCAAATATTCCGCCATGGCATCGCGGATCACCGGCAATATCGGCACCAACCTTTCCTTATTGCCTTTGCCAATAACGCGCAGCGCAGCCTCAGACCCTTTGCGTGACGCATCACCCAAATTGAGCGCCAAAGCCTCCCCCAGTCTCAGCCCCGCGCCATAAAGCAGCGTGAAAAGCGCGCGGTCCCGCGCGGCTTGCAGCCTAGGGTTTTCGTGCCGGCCCAGCGCATAGACATCGGGGATATCTGCGGCAGCGGCGCGCGCTTCCTTTTCAGTCAGCGCGCGCGGCAAGGGTGGCTTGGCGCGTGGCGCGCGCAGCCCCGCAAGCGCCACCGGCGCCATGCCTTGATGGCGTTGCAGGTAGCGGAGGAAACTCCGAATGGCGGCAAGCTTGCGCGCCCGCGTTGCGCCTGAATCACCTTCCAGCGCACGCGCAGCCAGAAAGGCGCGCAGATCAGCCTGCCTGAGGCGTCCTAGCGCGTTGAGGTCTGGCTCAGCCCCCAAATGCCCGGTCAAAAAGCCGAGGAATTGCGCCGCGTCCCGCCCATAGGCTTCAACGCTATGCGCGCTCGCGCGGCGTTCACTTGCGAACCAGCCAAGCCAGGCGGCTGCAGCTTCGGCCCCCTGCATGCTAACGCGCAATGGCCGCCGCCACGGCGCGGCCAAGAAATGCCAATGGCTCTGTGCCATGCCGGGCGGGCAGGGCTGGCGCATCCCGCGCGCCGAGCACCAGCAGCATATGCGGCTGCCCCGCCACAACCACGCGCACCAGCGCATCGCGCGCAATCAGGCCGCCCGCTTCGCCATGCAGCATATCGGCATCTTCGGGCTTGTCGCGCACCAGCACATCACGCCCGCGCCCCAGCAATTTTTCCACCATGCCGCGCGGCAAGGGGCGCTGTTCCGGGCGCATCCAAAGCTGGCCGGGGTTATCCGGTGGCTCCACACATAGGGTGCAGCTTTCTAGCCCAAGCAGATTGGGCCATTCCTGTGCCACCGTCTCTGGCGCATTGTCTGAACGCATCAGCGCCAAGACGGCAAGGCGCACCCGCGATACCAAACCAAGCCCCGCCCGTTCCGCATCCAAGGCGAGCCGCAATTCCGCATCCAGGGCCGTAGCGCGTTCCCGTTCTGCGCCCAGCATCGCCGCCATGTGGTCGGTCAGCCCGTCGCCATGCACACGGCGCGGCGGCGCGAGCGCCCGGTAAAGATCAGGCCGGTCCGCCAGGAATGCAGGGTTGGCGCGCAAAAAAACTTCCACCTCCTCAGCCGAGGGCCCGTTCGGGGCCTTCCCGTCTGGGGGCGTTTCGCTCACAGGATGCTTTGTCCTGTCTTTTTCCAATCCGCCAGAAACGCCTCCAGCCCCCGATCGGTCAGGGGATGCTTCAGCAACTGGCGGATCACATTGGGTGGCAGGGTGGCGACATGTGCGCCCATCTTGGCACTTTCCACCAGATGGATCGGGTGGCGGATGGACGCCACCAAAACCTCGGTACGGATGGCGGGGTAATTGCGGTATATCTGCACAATGTCCGCAATCAGCCGCATGCCATCAGTCGCGATATCATCAAGCCGCCCAACAAAGGGGGAGATGAAGGCAGCGCCTGCCTTGGCGGCCAGCAGCGCCTGGGCTGCGGAAAAGCAAAGCGTGACATTCACCGGGGTGCCTTCGGCGGCGAGCGTGCGGCAAGCGATCAGCCCGGCTTCGGTCAGCGGCACCTTCACCGCCACATTGGGCGCGATGGCGCGCAGAAAACGCCCTTCGGCCAGCATGCCGGCGGCATCGGTCGCGGTCACTTCGGCGCTGACGGGGCCAGGGGTGATGGCGCAGATTTCGGCGATCACCTGCTTCATGTCGCGGCCGGATTTGGCGATCAGCGAAGGATTGGTGGTGACGCCATCCACCATGCCCAGTTCGGTCAGGGCGCGGATTTCGGCGACTTCGGCGGTATCAACAAAGAACTTCATGGTTTCCAATCCTGCATGGCGAAGAAGGGCGCTTTGGTGGGGAATGGCGCCACATGGCGTAAAGCGCAAGCCTTCCCATCACGAATAAGCTAGACCATAGCCCATGCCGGCCCCGTCGCGAAAGCAGCCCATTTTGCCTGAAACAATTTCTTCAAATCCCGCGAAGCGCCTGCGCGTACTGCTGCCGCTGCCACTGGCCGACGCCTATGATTATCGGGCCGAAGGTGAAGCGCCGCCGCCCGGCAGCTTCGTTGCCGTGCCCTTGGGGGGCCGGCAGGTGCTTGGTGTGGTGTGGGATGAAGCGCCCGATTCGTCGCTGCCGGAGCATCGGCTGCGTTCCATCGCCGCCGTGCTGGAAGCGCCGCCCATGCCGGAAAAGCTCCGCCGCTTCGTGGATTGGGTCGCGGCCTATACGCTTTCGCCGCGCGGCGCGGTGCTGCGGATGGCGATGAGCGTCCCCGCCGCCTTGGAAGCGCAGCCCCATCGGGCCGGCTGGTGCCGTGCTGATCCCTTGCCTGAAGCGCCGCGCCTGACGCCAGCGCGCCACCGTGTGTTGGCCGCCTTGCCGGTGGGTGAAGTGCGCGCCCCTCACGATCTTTCCCGCGAAGCCGGCGTGGCCCCCGCTGTGCTGCGCGGCATGGCCGATGCGGGGCTATTGATCCCAGGGCTTTTGCCGCCGCTTGAGGATTTCCGGCCGCCCGATCTGGCCAGCCCTGGCCCGCTGCTGGGGTCTGGTCAGGCTGAAGCCGCCGCCTTGTTACGCTCTGCCGTGGCGCGCGAGACTTACAGCACAACCCTGCTTTCCGGCGTGACCGGTTCCGGCAAGACCGAGGTCTATTTCGAAGCCATCGCGGCCGCCCTTCAGGCCGGGCGGCAGGCCTTGGTGCTGCTGCCGGAAATAGCACTTTCCGCGCAATGGCTTGATCGGTTCCGCGCCCGCTTTGGCACTGATCCCGCGCTGTGGCATTCAGAACTTTCGCCGCGCACCCGGCGCATCACCTGGCGCGCCGTGGCGGAAGGCCGCGCCCCTGTGCTGGTGGGGGCGCGTTCGGCGCTGTTCCTGCCCTTTCCCGATCTCGGCCTGATTGTGGTGGATGAAGAACACGAAACAGCCTTCAAACAGGAAGAAGGCGTGATCTATCACGCGCGCGATATGGCGGTAGTGCGGGCGCGGCTTTCAGATGCGGCTTGCGTGTTGGTGAGTGCGACACCCTCGCTGGAGACCCTGACGAATGCGCGCGCTGGGCGCTACGACGAATGCCATTTGGCGGCGCGGCATGGCGGCGCGGTGCTGCCGGAAATTGGCCTGATAGACCTCAGGCGCGAAACCCCGCCGCGCGGGCGCTTCCTGAGCCCAGCCTTGGTGGCGGCGGTGGCGGAGACATTGAAGCGCGGCGAACAAGCCATGCTGTTTCTGAACCGGCGCGGCTATGCGCCGCTCACGCTGTGCCGTGCCTGCGGCCATCGGCTGCGCTGCCCGAATTGCACGGCTTGGCTGGTGGAACACCGCGCCGCGCGGCGGCTGCAATGCCACCATTGCGGCCATGTGGAAGCGCCGCCTAGCCATTGCCCAAGCTGCGCCGCGCCGCATAGCACCGTGCCAATCGGTCCTGGGGTGGAGCGCGTTTTGGAAGAAGCCGCAACACTTTTCCCCGAAGCGCGCCGCCTGGTCATGGCATCCGATACACTCCCAGGCCCGGCGGCAGCGGCGGCAGCGGCGGAGGCGATTGAAAGGCGCGAGGTTGATCTGATCATCGGCACGCAGATTGTCGCCAAGGGTTGGCATTTTCCCTATCTCACGCTGGTTGGCGTGGTGGATGCTGATCTTGGCCTCGCGGGCGGTGATTTGCGCGCGGCAGAGCGCACCGTGCAGCTATTGCATCAGGTGGCGGGCCGTGCCGGGCGGGCGGAACATCCCGGCCGCGTTTTGCTGCAAAGTTTTTCGCCGGATCATCCGGTGATGCAGGCGCTGGTATCCGGCGAATATGAAGCCTTCATGGCCGCCGAGGCCGAGGCGCGGCGGCCTGGCCATTGGCCCCCCTTTGGACGCTTGGCCGCGCTGATTATCAGTTCCCCGGATGAAAAAGCCGCGGATCGCGTGGCAAGGGATTTGGGCCGCGCCGCACCGATGGGGGAGGGGGTGGAGGTTTTGGGCCCGGCCCCAGCACCGCTCGCCTTATTGCGCGGGCGCCACCGTCGGCGGCTATTGCTCAAGGCGCGGCGCGATATCGGCGTGCAGCGGCTTTTGGGCGAATGGCTGGCGCGGGTGGATGTACCCGGCAATGTTCGGGTGCAGCTGGATGTCGATCCGGTGGGGTTTTTGTGAGATGATTTTTTTGTAAGATTTCATGACAGTATTTTTTATGAAATCCCCAATTAGCGTCCCGATCAGCGTCGCAGAGACGGTAGGTTTTTGAGAATTTTTACTGCATTTTGGTTAGATATATTGCATGATTCGTGTTCATGATTTAATCGTCGAAAGGATTTGTTATAAGGATTTTCTCCGTGTCCTTATCACGTCGGCATGCCTTCGGCGCCCTCGGGTGTATGTTTTGTGCTGTGGCTGTGACGCCGCCGCGCCCGGCTGACGCCGCAGGGGGTGTCCCAAAGACAGACCTGACCCCTGATCAGGCACTTGCTCGCCTTATGTACGGGAATCGCCGCTTTGTGGCGGATCAGCCCATCCAGCCAGATATCGGGTCTGCGCGTCGGCGTGCGCTCAGTGCTGGTCAGGCGCCTTACGCAACCATTGTTGCATGCGCCGATTCGCGCAGCGCGCCAGAAACATTGGTTGGGGCCGGGTTGGGTGAAATCTTTGTCACGCGCGTTGCGGGTAATACTGTTCCCGCCCCGGATCTCGCTTCCATTGCTTATGCGGTTGACGTTCTTGGCACCCCGCTGATTGCGGTTCTTGGGCATGAAAGTTGCGGCGCCGTTGCTGCTGCGGTTGCGGTGGTAACCCAGGGGCTTGTCGTCCCGCCGATCATGCAGCCCATGTTGGGCCCGCTAATTTTTGCCGTGAATGCGGTGCGCAATCAGCCAGGTGACCTTTTGGACAACGCAGTCCGAGAGAATGCCCGCCAAGGTGCAAGGCAGTTGTCACGCCAACCGGAATTTGCCGAAAAGATTGCTGCCGGCAAGCTTAAAATTGTTGCGGCGCGCTATGATCTCGATGAAGGCCAAATCACGCTGCTTGATACGTGAAGCCCGCCTTGCCTGTTGCCGGGCTTGGCTAAAGCGTTCTGAATACATGCATGAAGGGAAGTGCATCTCGGCAAAAAGCCAGATGCCCTTCTTAAATCAGGGTGCGATCACCGGGCTGCCGCAGCGCTTGTGCTAAACCGTCAAGCAAAACGACCCTACCCGGATATGCTTCAATCGTCCCGGTGAACCCGTTCCATGCGTTCGTGACGTTCCTGCGCTTCGATCGTCATGGTTGCAATGGGGCGCGCTTCCAGGCGGCGGAGCGAAATGGGCTCCCCGCTTTCTTCGCAATAGCCATAGGTACCGTATTCAATCCGGTCCAGCGCCTGATCGATCTTGTTGATCAGTTTCCGTGCCCGATCCCTGGTGCGAAGTTCAAGCGCGCGGTCAGTTTCCACCGATGCACGATCGGCAAGGTCGGCCTCCGCTATGCCGCCTTCAGAGAGGGATGAAAGTGTCTCACCGGCTTCGCGGACCAGTTCCTGCCGCCATTTAAGAAGTTTTTGTCTGAAATATTCAAGCTGAAGCGCATTCATGAATTCCTCGGAATCCGAGGGACGGTAATCGGGCGGCACTGTGACCAACATAACTTCTTCTTCCCCCGCCTTGTGCTTGCACCAAGGTGGTTTCTTGATGAAACCTAACCCGGTGATTTAAGGGGCTTCTATACCCTAATGTTGCAGGGCGCCAGGGGGCGAATTGCGATAAATATCTGACAAAAGCCGATTTCAGCGATCAATCCCGCGCCGGGCCAATTCCAGCCGAGCCCGCAGGGCGATCGCCTCAACCGCGTCAGCCAGGCCAGGATCGGCGGGTTCTTCGCCCTCGGTCAGCCGGGCCAATTCCTGTAGCCTGGCAGGGTCGGCGCGCCCTTCCAGCAATTCCAGCTGAAGGGCCTTCAATTCCTTCAGCATATCCTCTCCGCGCCGGAAGGCGCGGGCATTGCGTTCCCCGGCCGGGGCCAATTCCTGCACCTGCAACAGGCCGATGGCGGTTGCAGCCGAAACGCCGGTGCTGGCATTGGTTTCGCGCGCATCATCGGTGCCGCCGCCCACACGAAAGCCGCCCGAAGCGCCACGCGTTGACCGCGCCCCCGGCACCTTGGTGCCGCCTGTTACGCCCCGAATAACGACCATCTGACCCCCTTATTCCGCCCTGTCCCGGCAGGCTCAGCCGAGACCCGGCAGGTTTTGCCGCTGCGACTCGGTGGAGTCGCCAAGAAACCCTGGCACGCGCCTTGCGCTGAACCCTGGCAGTCCGCTGCCCGTGATCGGGGTGGCTGCCGGAGACACACCTTGTCCCCTATAGCGCAAGCTTTCGTAAAAATCTTCACCGCCATGGCATTGGCGGTGTGCTTCCTTGCGCCGCCCGCCACAGCCCAAATCCGCATCAAGGACATAGTGGATATGTGTCCAGCCCCCTTTTTATGTACCAGTGATTTGTGGGTTTACTAAGTATGTTTCGGGTGCCGGCGGCCGCATGCCGAGGGCGTGGTGTGGCCGGATATGGTTATATTGGTTGAGCCATTGATTGATGATGGCCTGGGCCTGGCGGGTGGTGCCAAACCATTCAGCGTTGAGCACCTCTCTGCGAAGGGTTCCGTTGAAGCGCTCGTTGTAGCCGTTCTCCCATGGTGATCCGGGATAGATCCGGATCGGCTTAATGCCGACTTTGGTCAGCCAATCTGTGAAGGGTTCGGAGGAGAACTCCGGGCCATTATCGGAGCGCAGATATTCAGGTTTCCCTCTTCTGAGCATTA
>VGDL01000067.1 GCA_016869735.1 Alphaproteobacteria bacterium | reverse complement strand
ATCACGAGAGCCTGAACAACCTGACCCCGGCGGATGTCTATTTCGGCAGGGGGCAGACCATCCTGCTGGAGCGCGAGCGCATCAAGCGAAGAACCATCCAGCAACGCCGCTTGATGCATCACCAAAACGCAGCTTAACCTCAATCCCAGATGGGCCAGATACTCCGTTAGACAGCGCGCCAAGCGGTCTCAAATCATTTGACGACGGACAGGTCACGCGGGTCTCTTCTCGAACCACGGCCGCCGGACACAGACCGGATTGCCAAACCCTCTCAGCCTTGCCAAAAGACTGTCTCAAAATCTTCACAAAAAGGGAGGGCGCTTATGATGCTCACAAGAAAACTTACGTTGGCGGCTGTGGCGCTGGGGCTGCTCGGCTTTGGGCAAGCCGCGCAGGGGCAGGGCACGCTAAATCTCTATTGCTCGGTCCAGAATGAATGGTGCCAAGCGATTGTCACCAATTTTCAGCGTGATACCGGCATTCGGCTGAATATGACGCAGCGTGGCTCCGGCGAAAGCCTGGCTGCCATCCGGGCTGAGGCACAGAACCCGCGCGCCGATGTCTGGTTTGGCGGTACGGGGGACCCGCACCTGGCGGCGGCCGAAGAAAACCTGACCCAAGCCTATGAAAGCGCGAATAATGCCCAGTTGCAGCCCTGGGCGTTGACGCAATGGCGCCAATCCCAGCAGCGCGCGATTGGCGTTTACGCGGGCGCGATCGGCTTTGGCATCAATACGGAATTGCTGGCGCGCAAGAATATTGCGCCACCCGCCTGTTGGGCGGATTTGCTGGATGCGCGCTTCAAGGGCGAAATCCAGATGGCCAACCCGAATTCATCGGGCACCGCCTATGTGGTAATTGCGACGCTGGTGCAGATCATGGGTGAAGACCCGGCTTTTGATTACCTGCGCCGGCTGCATCCCAATGTGAATGCCTATACCCGTTCCGGCACTGCGCCGATCAAAGCCGTGGCGCGGGGCGAAACGGGGGTTTCGCTTTCCTTCGTCCATGATGCAGTAACGGAACGTAATGCCGGCTTCCCCGCTGCCTATGCTACTCCCTGCGAAGGGACGGGCTATGAGATCGGGTCCATGTCCATCATTCGTGGCGCGCGCAACCTGCCACAGGCGCGGCGCTTTTATGATTGGGCGCTGACCGCGCCGGCGCAACAGCTTGGCTTTGACGCGGGCGGGCAATTGCAAACACCTTCCAATCGCGCGGCACCGCTGCCGCCCAATGCGCCGGATCTGTCGAAAATTCGTCTGATTGAATATGATTTCGCAAAATATGGTCAGGCGGCGGAACGGCGCCGGCTGATTGCGCGGTGGGATCGCGACATCGGCGCGTTGCCGCGTTGACGCAGGGGCAAACGCCATGAAAGCACCGCTTCGCCTGCTGGCCGGATTTGCGGCCCTTGCCCTATCTGCGCTGCCCGCTGCGGCGCAGGGCAGCTTGAACATGCTATGCGCGCCGGCCGCCGATTGGTGTGAGGCGATTGCCGCGGGCTTTCAGCGCGATACCGGCATTCGCGTTGCCATGGCGCGCAAATCCACTGGCGAAATCCTGGCGCAGATCCGTGCCGAGGCTCAAAACCCACGCACCGATATCTGGTTCGGTGCGTCGGCGGAGGCGCATTTTTCTGCCGCCGAGGGTAATCTGTTGCAGACCTATACTTCCCCCAATATGGCGGGGCTGCATGATTGGGCGAAGCGCGTGCATGCCATGTCCGGCGAACGCTGCGTTGGCGTTTCATCGGGCGCCATTGGCCTCGCCTGGAACCGTGAATTGATGGCGCGCAAGAACCTGCCGCTGCCGCGGAACTGGGCGGATATGCTGAACCCCGCGTATCGAGGCGAAATCCAATTGCCCAATCCGAATTCTTCCGGCACGGCCTATACGATCATTGCCGGGCTGATCCAGCTTTGGGATGAGGATCGCGCCTTTGATTATTTGAAGCGTCTGCATCCCAATGTGAACGCCTATACGCGTTCAGGTGCGGCGCCAATGCAGGCAGTATCCCGTGGCGAGACCGCGCTTGCGGTCAGCTTCAATATGGAAGTCACGTCCATGCAGCAGGCGGGATTTCCGATTGATCTTGTCTATCCTTCGGAGGGCACTTCTTACGAGGTAGCCTGCATGTCCATCATGCGTGGCGCGCGCAATTTGGCTCAGGCTCGGCGCTTTTATGACTGGTATCTGACACCGGCAGCGATGGATATCGGGCCCAAAGCCAATCAATGGCATGTGCCTGCGCATAAGGGTGCCGCACCTGATCCGCGCATCCCAGACCTCAGCCAGGTGAAGCTGATTGATTATGATTTCGCGGCTTACGGAGAAAGCAATCGGCGACGGCATATTCTGCAACGCTGGGAGAGGGAGATCGGTTCGTTGCCGCGTTAAATAAAGTGGGGAAGTATATCATGCCGCGCGTTATGGGGCTTATTGTCGCTGTTTTCATCGGTTGGTCTGCGCCAGTATGGGCGCAGGGCAATCTCAATCTCTATTGCTCCGCGACCATCGAATGGTGCCAGCCTATTGCGCGCGGCTTTGAGCGAGAAACCGGCATCCGTGTGACGCTCTCGCAGAAATCTACTGGCGAAATGCTGGCGCAGCTGCGCGCCGAAGCGCGTAACCCGCGCGGCGATGTCTGGTGGGGCGGCACGGGCGATCCCCATGTCGCCGCCGGTGAGGAAGGACTGACGCAAGCTTATGAAAGCCCACGTATCGCTGAATTGCATGAATGGGCGCAGGCGCAATGGCGCCAGACTGAAGGCCGCACAGTTGGCGTTTATGCCAGTGTGCTTGGCTTCGGCTTCAATACGGAATTGCTGACGCGCAAAAACCTGCCCGCGCCTTCGTGTTGGGTGGATTTGCTGCGGCCCGAATATCGCGGCGAAATACAGATGGCCAACCCGAATAGCTCTGGCACAGCCTATATCGTCATTGCCACGCTGGTGCAGATGATGGGCGAAGACCCGGCTTTTGATTTTCTGCGTCGGCTGCATGGCAGCATCAATGCCTATCCGCGTTCCGGCACCGCGCCCATTACGGCGGTGGCGCGTGGCGAGACGGCGCTGTCCATTTCCTTCGTGCATAATGCCGCAGAAGAACGCGCGGCCGGCTTCCCGGTGGGCCATGCCGTGCCTTGCGAAGGCACTGGCTATGAAATCGGGTCTATGTCCATCATCAAAGGCGCGCGCAATCTGGCAGCCGCGCAGCGCTTCTATCATTGGGTGCTTTCGGCTGAAGCGCAGCTTGCGGCTTCCCAGGAAGCAAAGAAGCTGCAAACCATGGCCAATCGCCGCGTGCCGCTGACCGATGGCGCGCCGAATATGGCGACCGCGCGGATCATTGATTATGACAATGCCCGCTTTGGCGCGAGTGCTGAACGCCGCCGCCTTCTTGCGCGTTGGGATCGGGAGGTCGGCGCGCTCCCGCGCTGAAGCCCGCACAGCATGTTCTTTGGGAGCAGCTTTTTTTTCTGGATGATCGCTGCCTTGGGCACGCTGATCCTGCCATGGCATATGCAGCAGGATGGCGTGAGCCTTTCTACACTGATGGGCCTCGGCGCTGAGGATGCAGAGGCCGCGTCGACCCTGTGGCAGGCGCTGCATTTTGGTCGCTTCTGGTTCTGGCCGGTGATCGCTGCCTTGGCTTTGGCCTTGCCCGGCGCGCTGCCTTTCGGCAGCGCATGCACACGCGGGCGTGTTTTGATCATCGCGGGCAGCTTTGGATTGTTATCCATCATCGCCCAGGGCTTCGCGATTGGCATTCAGGGTTGGAATTATCCTTTCCTTGAAGCGGTCTTTGGCGAATTGCAGGATCGTCAATTCGGCATAGGGCTTGGTGGCGCGCTTGGCTTCATCGGTTTTCTTGTGCTGCTGACGGATGGCCTGGCGCTGCGCGGCTATTTCAAGGGTGATCGCTTCATCGCCGGCGCGGTTGGCGTGCTGATTGCCTGCATTGTGATTTTCACCGCCTGGCCGGTCACCACCATCCTCGCGCAGATCTTTACGTCGCAAGGTGATCTTGGTGTTGCGGATGCCATGGCGGCGCGCCTGTTTGATCGCAAGATTTGGGGGCTTGCTTGCGTTACCTCCACGGCGAATTGCGGCGTCTTTTGGAATACGCTGGTGCTTGCCACATCTACCGCAACGGCGGCAACGCTGCTCGGGCTTTGCTTCGCGCTGATCGTCACGCGCACGAGCTTCCCTGCACGTCGCGCCTTGCGGCTGTTGACGGTGCTACCCATCATCACGCCGCCCTTCGTAATAGGTCTTGGGCTGATATTGATTTTTGGTCGGTCCGGCGTGGTGAACCAATTGGCCGATAGCCTGTTTGGCTTGCAACTTGGCCGCTGGATTTATGGCTTCAATGGCGTTTGGTTGGCTCAGGTTTTCTCCTTCACGCCGACCGCCTTTCTGGTGCTGATTGGCGTGGTGGAAGGCATTTCGCCAGCCATGGAGGAAGCATCCTCTACACTCCGCGCCAGCCGCATGCGAACCTTCCGCGCTGTATCCTTGCCCTTGATGCTGCCGGGTATTGCCAATGCCTGGTTGGTTGTTTTCATCGAAAGCCTCGCGGATTTTGGCAACCCGATAGTGCTGGGTGGATCCTTCGGTGTGCTGTCCACCGAGATTTTCTTCGCGGTCGTTGGCGCGCAGCAGGATTTTGGCCGTGCTGCCGTGCTGGCTGGGATTATGCTGGTGATTGCGCTCTGCGCTTTCATCATTCAGCGCGTGGTAATTGGTGGGCGGTCTTATGTCTCGCTTACTGGTAAGGGCGATGTCGGGCTGCCGACACCGCTGCCAACGCTGGTGCGCCGCATGGCCTATGCCATTGCGCTACCTTGGGCGTTTTTGACGATCACGGTTTATACCATGGCGCTGGCGGGTGGTTTCGTGCGCGTATGGGGGCGGGATTGGACGCCCACACTTTCCCATTTCAAGCGCGCCTTTGCCCTGGAATGGAGCGCCAGTGGCGCGCTGATTTTATCAGGCGGCGCCTGGCATTCGCTCTTTACCACCATTAAGCTTGCTGCCATTGCGGCCCCTATCACGGCAGTGCTTGGCTTGCTTGCGGCTTGGGTGCTTTCACGGCAGCGCTTTTTTGGGCGTACTGCCTTGGAATTCGCGTTGATGCTGACCTTCGCTGTGCCCGGCACGGTGATCGGCGTTGCCTATATCCTGACCTATAATCTGCCGCCGCTTGAAATCACCGGCACGGCAATGATCCTTATCGCCTGCTTTGTCTTCCGCAATTTGCCGGTTGGCGTGCGGTCCGGTGTTGCGGCGATGAGCCAGCTCGACAAATCCCTGGATGAGGCCGCAGTAACCTTGCGCGCTTCCACCTTCCGTAGCCTGCGCACCGTGGTGCTACCGTTGCTGAAGCCTGCCATTGTCACCGCGCTGGTCTATGCCTTTGTACGCGCCATGACGACGGTTTCTGCCGTGATCTTTCTGGTCTCGGCGCAATATGAAATGGCGACAGTCTTTATCATCAACCGCGTCATCAATGGAGATTACGGGCTGGCCATTGCCTATTGCAGCGCGTTGATTGTGCTGATGATGGCGGCGATTGGCCTGATCAATCTGCTGGTCGGCAGCCGGCGTCTTGGCCGGCGCCAGGCCGCCGCACTGATAGGAGGGCGCGCATAGTGAACAATAAGGCCGCCGAGGTTCGGCTTGAAGGCATTGCCAAGCGTTACGGCAAGGTGGAGGCGGTAAAGCCGCTTGATCTGATTATTGAAGGCGGCACGCTGGTGACCTTGCTTGGGCCCTCGGGCTGCGGGAAGACAACGCTGCTCCGCATGATTGCCGGGTTGGAACAACCAAGCGCCGGGCGGCTGTTCATCGGCGGGCGGGATGTGACGCTGCTTTCTGCGGGTGAGCGCAATGTCTCCATGGTGTTTCAAAGCTATGCGCTATTTCCGCATATGACAGTGCTGGAGAATGTGTCCTACGGCCTGATTTCCTCGGGCTTTGGCAAGAAGGATGCCGCGGCGCGGGCGGAAGCCGCCTTGGAAACCGTGGGCCTTCGTGGGTTTGGCGCAAGGCTGCCTTCGGAAATGTCGGGCGGGCAGCAGCAACGTGTCGCGGTGGCGCGCGCGCTGGTCTTGGAACCGGCGGTGCTGTTGTTTGACGAGCCGCTTTCCAATCTGGACACCAGACTTCGGCGCAGCATGCGTGAGGAAATCCGCGCCCTGCAACAGCGCCTTGGCCTGACCGTGGTTTACGTGACGCATGATCAATCAGAGGCGCTGGCGGTTTCCGACAAGATTGTTGTGATGCGCAATGCCGAAATCGCGCAAGCCGGCACGCCAGAGGCGCTCTATGCCAGCCCGGAGAATGTTTTTGTCGCGACCTTCATGGGTGAGGCCAATCATGTGCGCGGTTCCATCGAAAGCGTCACCGGCGATACCGCGCAGGTGGCGCTTGATGCGCTGACGCTTGCGCTGCCGCATCGTGGCTTGGGGACTGGGCCATGTGATGTGGTGATCCGGCCTGAGGCCATCCGGCTTGCGGATAACGGCCCCGGTATCGCCGGTCAGATCGCCCGTGCAACCTATATGGGCGCGCATACGGAATACCTTATCGCCACCCCGCTTGGGGAGCTTTTCGCCATCCATCCTGATCGGCTGAATCGTCGTCGCGCCGGTAGCGCGGTTATGGTCACGCTGGACCCGGAAGGTGTGGTTCTGGTCCGACCATGACCAAAACCTTGCAGGTTGCGGGCAAAGCCGCCACATCGAAAACCAATACAAATCACCAGCATAGGGAGAGCACCATGTTCCGCAAAAGCCTTGGCGCCATCGGCCTTGCCGCAGCGCTTGTCACCTCATTTACGGGGGATGCTGTAGCGCAATCCGCCTGCGCCTTCCGCGGTTCCTTGGATGAAGCCTATTGCGATGCAAACCGCGATATGGTGGCTGATGTGCCTGCCGATGCGGCGCGGCAGCGCGATCCTTCCACGCTTGTCTTTGCCTATACGCCCGTGGAAGACCCCGCACTTTATGCTACGCAATTTCGCCCTCTATTGGAATATCTCGGCCAATGCGTCGGGCGCCGCGTAGTGTATTTCCAGGTCACCAGCAATGCCGCTCAGGTGGAAGCCATGCGTTCGGGACGGCTGCATATTGCCGGGTTTTCTACGGGGCCCACGGCCTTTGCTGTTAACCTGGCCGGCGCCGTACCCTTCGCGATCAAAGGTAATCCAGATGCTTTTGAAAGCTACCGTGTTGTGACCTTGGTGCGCGCCGATAGCCCGTTTCAATCGGTGGCTGATCTGAAGGGCAAGCGCGTTGCGCATACCTCAGCTACCTCCAATTCCGGCAATCTGGCGCCGCGCGCCTTCTTTCCCGGGCTTGGATTGACGCCGGATACGGATTACCGCGTGGTCTATTCCGGTGGTCATGACCGCAGCGTCATGGGCGTGAATGCCGGGGATTATGATGCCGCGCCGGTTGCTTCCGATGTGTTCAACCGCATGGTGGCGCGTGGCCAGGTGCGGCGGGATAACTTCCGTATCATCTGGGAATCCGATCCGTTCCCCACTTCATCCTTCGCGCTTTCACATGATCTGAAGCCGGAATTGGCGGAACGCATCCGCAAATGCTTCTTTGATTATCGCTTCCCTGAATCGCTGCGCCGTGACCTCGGCGGCAATGATCGCTTCTGGCCCGCGACCTATTCCGAACATTGGGCGCCAGTGCGCGCGGTCGCGGATGCGGTGAATGCGCCCTATAATCGTGTGGCGTTTGACGCGGAAAGCCGGCGTGAATTGGAAGCCGAACAGCGGCGTAATCAGCAGCGCCAGCAGCAGCAACAGCAAGCGCCAGCGCGGCCGCAGTGATGCAAGCGGGCGCGATGCAGGGCCTTATTATCAAGGGCCTGGTCAAGGAATATGTCCCGGGCAAGCCTGTTTTGCGCGGGATCAACCTTGCCATCGCGCCGCAGGGCATCACGGCCGTGATTGGACCTTCGGGTACGGGCAAATCCACACTGCTTCGTTGCATCAATCGGCTGGTAGAGCCCACCGCAGGTGAGATCCTGCTCAATGGGCAGGATCTTGTGCCCTTGCGTGGGCGCGGTTTGCGCATGGCGCGCCGGCGTATCGGCATGGTGTTTCAGGAATACAATCTGGTCGAACGCCTGACCGTCATGGAGAATGTGCTCTCCGGCCGGCTTGGCTATGTATCTCTCTGGCAGGCATGGATGCGGCGCTATCCAGACGCTGATATTGCGCGTGCCTTTTCCTTGCTGGATGCTGTAGGTCTGCCGGAACAGGCAACCCGCCGCGCCGATGCGCTTTCGGGCGGGCAGCGCCAGCGTGTGGGGATTGCGCGCGCTTTGATGCAACAGCCCGAATTGCTGCTGGCGGATGAACCCACTTCGTCACTCGACCCCCGTACGGCGGTTGAGATCATGGAACTGATGACAGGGCTTTCCACCTCCGCGGGTGTACCGCTGGTGGTGAATATTCATAACGTCGATCTGGCGCGGCGCTTCGCGCAGCGCATCATTGGCATGGCGGGCGGAGAGATTGTGTTTGATGGCCCGCCCGAGGCTTTGCAGTCAGAACATCTCCGCCAGATTTACGGCGGTGAGGATTGGCTGTGAGCGCAAGCACGCTACGCCGCCGCGCTTTTCCAGCGAATTGGAGCGCGCGTGCCACGGCATTTGGCCTGATGCTGTATGCGATTTACGCGTTTGGGCAACTGGATATCACCTGGGCACGGCTTTCGGTTGGCTTCGGGGAAGCGGGGCGCTTCTTGGCCCGCATGTGGCCCCCCAATTTTTCCCGTGCTGAATTGCTTATTGAAGGCATGCTGGAAAGCCTGCAAATCGCGGTCATTTCCTCGGCGCTGGGTATTTTGCTGGCGCTGCCGCTTGGCCTGATGGCGGCGCGTAACTTGGCGCCCTTGCCGCTTGCGGTTGCCACGCGTGGTTTTGTCGCTTTTTGCCGTAGCTTGCATTACGTGATTGTTGCGATCCTGTTCGTGAAGGCAATCGGTTTCGGCGCTTTGGCAGGGGTGGCGGCGCTGACCATCGCTTCCATGGGCTTTGTCGCCAAGCTGTTTGCTGAAGCAATCGAGGAAATCTCCATGAAGCAAGTGGAAGCCATAAGGGCTACCGGTGCGGGCTTCGGCGCCGTGCTGGTCTATGGCGTTTTACCGCAGGTGGCTTCGCGCTTCATTGGCTTTTCGCTCTATCAGTTGGACTCCAATCTGCGTAACTCAACGCTGGTCGGCATTGTTGGCGCCGGCGGTATCGGCGGCACGCTATTCGCTGCCTTCAAGCGGTTTGATTATGATTTCGTTGTGGCCATTCTGCTTTCCATCATTGCGCTGATATTCATTGCGGAGCTTATCTCCGGACGTATCCGGGCGCTACTCCGATGAATGCGCTGATGCGCGAATGGCAGCGCTTCACGCCCATGGAACGCTTCACGCGCTGGGCAGTATATTTCGCCCTGGTCGTGACGCTGGTCTGGGCTGTGCGCAATGTTGAGATCATCCCAGAGTTTCTGATTGATGCGCCGGAACAGATGGTCGATCTTCTGGTGCGCATGTGGCCGCCTGATCTTGGGCATTATCATCCGGCAGTGCATCACGCGCTGGTGGAAACGCTGCATATCGCCTCGCTTGGCACCTTGTTCGCGTTCATTTTTGCTGTACCGCTGGCGTTGCTGGCGGCGCGCAATATCTGCCCCTACCCTGGGGTGAACGCTTTCGCGCAGTTGCTTTTGGTGACCTCACGCTCCGTCAATTCGTTGGTTTGGGCACTGATTTTCGTGGCCATCTTTGGTCCAGGTGCTGCTGCTGGCACCTTTGCTATTGCGTTTCGCAGTATCGGCTTTGTCGGGAAGCTACTGGCGGAAGCGCTGGAGGAAATCGCCCCCGGTCCCCTGGAAGCTTTGGAGGCGACGGGGGCGCCGAAAGGACATGTCTTGCTGAAGGGCGCTTGGCCTCAAATCGCCCCAGCCTTTTGGGGGGTGGCGCTGTTCCGATGGGATATCAACATCCGTGAAAGTGCAGTGCTGGGGCTGGTCGGTGCCGGCGGGATTGGTGTTGTGCTGGATGATGCGATCAATTTCTTTCAATGGGATCGTGTAGCAACGATATTACTGACCATACTTGTCGTGGTGGTTGTTGCGGAGATCATTGTTACCCGCTTGAGGGCAAAACTGATCTAGACCTGATTGAGGCTAGGTTCGTATGGCCTGCGAAAGAAATACCCTGTCATAAATTTCGATAGAATCAAGAGTTCAACTGAAGATGGATAATTCGCCTTATCCTGTTACGCCCAGTTCGGGTCCTTACCAACTTGGTGTCATTGCTTGGACTTGCCCCTATCAAACCGGACACTCGGCTTGGTTGGATAACTTGCTTGCTATGAACTCACGTGGCGAGCGCATGCGCAAGCCCGAATGCGGGTGGATGTTATTGTAATCCTCGAACCATGCTGGCAGCTGCTGGAGGACCGAGATGGCGTCTGGCCTTGGGTTCACGCGGGCATAGTCACGTTTCAGGGTTTTG
>VGDL01000066.1 GCA_016869735.1 Alphaproteobacteria bacterium | reverse complement strand
GCCGGATCGGCCTCCGTCACCCCTGCAGCAAAGCGCGTCATGGGGCAGGCTTGCACGCAAGCACCGCAGGCGGTGGAGGCTTCTGCCATACGGGCACCTTCGGTTGCGATGCGTGCGGCCAAACTCATGCAGTGGCGCCAATTACCGCAATGGCCTCGATTTCAATGCACGTCAGCGGTGTGGTGAAGCTGGCGCCACCGACACACGTGCTGGCGGGCGGCACGGGCAAAGTCGCCAGGACGCGCCGACGCACAGCATCAAAGCCGGCATAGTCGCGCATATCCGAAAGATAGGTGTTCAGCTTCAACACATCGGCGAAGCTGCCGCCTTCCTGCGCCAGGGCGCGCGTCAGGCGCGCGAAACATTCCTCGGCCTGCGCTTCCACGCCCTGAGCCTCGGCCGCACTGCCGCGCGCAGTGACACCGGAACAGAACACCAGCTTGGCACCGCCCGGCAGCGGCAGGCTGCGTGTGGGGGCGAAGGCGGGTTTCGATACTGCGGTTTCGGCCATGGCGGTATTCCTTGAAAACAACTTCAGTTTGCCGTGCCATGGCCCTTCGACACAAGCTCAATAACGCCGCAGCGGCACGCGCCAAGCCATGACGGAAGCGGCACCGACCAGCACCGCCGCCATGATGAAAAGCCCGCGAAAGGGCTCGGCCAGGGCAGCGCGCAAGGGCGCAACCGCATCGCCGCGCAACGCCCCGGCATCAGCCACCAGCGCGGCGAAACCTTCGGTCAGCGCAGGTGTCAGCAAGGCCATGGCGCCAAAAATCGCCGCCGCCGCCACCGCTGCCCCAAGCGCCGCACCGAAATTGCGCGAAAACGCCACGCCCGCCGCGGCGATGCCAAGCCGCCCCTGCCCCGCCGCCGCCTGCACTGTTGTCTGCACCACCGGATAGGATGTGCCGGAACCGAAAGTCGCCACACTCAACAGCGCCAGCATCAGCCAAATCGGCATGGCCGCAGCATAGATCGCCAGCAGGCTCCAGATCAGCGCAGCCACCGGCAAGCCAATGCTTGGCCACAACATCGCATGCCCGGTGCGCGCTACCATCTTGCCGGAGAAAAACGCCCCAAAAGATGAGCCTATTGAAATAGCAAGCAGCACCAGCCCAGCGGAGGCCGGATCAAACACCCGCACCACTTGCAGCCATAAGGGCAGGAAGGAAATCAAACCGACTTGCGCTGCCACCACAAGGATGGACAGCATCAGCAGCCGCCAAATGCTGGCCTCGGCAAACATAGGCAGCGGCAGTAGCGGTTGCGGCTGGCGGCGTTCAATACGCAGCAGCACCACACCCGCGAAAAGCGCAAGGCCAACCAAGCCCAGGATCAACGGCAAATAGGCCGCATCAAAACGCCGCGCGCGATCAAGTGCCACCAAAGCCGCGCCCATGGTCAGCACGAAAAGCCCAAGGCCCAACCAATCAAACCGCCAGCGCCGCCCGGCATGGTCTGGCACAATATCGGGCAGGCGACGCGCGATGTAGGCGCAGACCAGCGGCATGGGCAGCAGGAACCAGAAAATCCAGCGCCATCCGAAAGCCTGGGTGATGAAGCCCCCCGCCACCGGCCCAAAGGCCGAGGCAAAGCCATAAGCCCCGGCAATCCATGCCTGGAATTTGCCGCGTTCGCGCGGCGGCACGGTTTCACCAATCAAGGCCTGCGTGAGAGTCAGCAACGCGCCGCCACCAAAGCCCTGAATGACGCGCGCAACAATCAGACTCGGCAGGCTGGGTGCCAATGCGCAGCCGGCACAGCCCGTGAAGAAAATCGCCAAAGCCACAAACAACAAACGCCGCCGACCAAAAAAATCACCCAATTGCCCAAACACCGGCGCGGCGCAGGTGGCCGCGACCAGATAGGCAATCAGGATCCAGGAAACGCGTTCAATCCCGCCCATATCGGCAGCGATATCGGCCAAAGCGGTGGCGACAATTGTCTGATCCACCGCAGAGAGAAAAATCACCAGCGCAATCGCCGGAAATCCGCGCAGGAAACGCGCGCGAAGTTCTGCCGATGGATCAGCCGCCATCACAGGGCGCCGCTGCGCCCCATTTCAAGGAATTTGTCGCGCCGGCGGGCACGCAAGGTGGAGGCATCCAGCGCCAGCAAGGGCGTCAGCAGCGCTTCAATCTTGTCACCAAGCGCGCTGATGACCGCCACCGAATCCCGATGCGCGCCGCCCAAAGGTTCCGGCACCACAAGATCCACCAGGCCAAGCTTCCGCAAATCATCGGCCGTGAGTTTCAAGGCCTCAGCGGCGGTGCTGGCCTGCGCGGCATCCCGCCACAGGATGGATGCGCAGCCTTCCGGGCTGATTACGGAATAAATCGCATGTTCCAGCATGATGATGCGATCCGCCGCCGCCAGCGCAATCGCGCCACCCGATCCGCCCTCACCAATGATGGTCGCAATGAAGGGCACGGGCGCATCAAGCCCCGCTTCGATGGAACGGGCGATCGCTTCCGCCTGGCCGCGCGCTTCAGCGTCAATGCCTGGAAAGGCGCCGGAAGTATCAACGAAGGACAGGATCGGCAGACCAAAGCGCCCGGCCAATTCGATCAGGCGGCGCGCTTTCCGGTAGCCTTCAGGCCGCGCCATGCCGAAATTATGTTTCACACGGCTATCGGTATCATGGCCGCGTTCAGTGCCCAGCACCATAACAGCGCGGCCCCGGAAGCGCCCCATGCCGCCCACCACCGCCGCATCATCCGCAAAGGCGCGATCCCCGGCGAGTGGCGTGAAATCCTGGATCAGCGCCGCGATGTAATCGGTGGCATGCGGCCGATCAGGGTGGCGCGCTACCTGCGCCTTCTGCCAGGGGGATAGCTTGGCATAGGTGGTCTTCAGCAGGGCTTGGGCTTTTTCGCCCAGGCGACCGATTTCTTCGGCAACATCAATGCCGCCCGCATCGGTGGTCCGACGCAGCTCCTCGATCTTGCCTTCAAGCTCGGCGATGGGTTTTTCGAAGTCGAGAAAGTGACGCATGGCGCGGGGTTAGCCCAAATCCGCCCGGGATGCGACCCCTAGTAAGTTTGGGCGGCTGATTGAACCGCTCCGGCTCAACGCCTCCGCGGATCAGACGCCAGGGGGTGGTGCTCGGCCACCAGGGCGCGCAGGCGTTCTTCCAGCACCTTGGTATAGATTTGCGTGGTGCCGATATCCGCGTGTCCCAGCAGCATTTGCAGGCTGCGCAAACCCGCCCCCCGTTGCAGAAGGTGTGAGGCAAAGGAATGGCGCAGCACATGCGGGCTGACCCGGCCGGGGTCGAGCCCTGCGGCCAGCGCGACCTCCTTCAAGATCAGGCCCAAACTCTGGCGGGTCACATGTCCCGACGCCCCACGGGATGGGAACAGGAACCGGCTGGCCTTGCCATTTTCCTCGGGCCGCGCGGCCAGGGCCAAATCCCGGGCGCGTTCGGATACCGGCACCAGCCTTTCCCGCCCCCCCTTGCCACGCACCACAACCAAGGGGGCGCCGGGGCGGAGCGCCGCTGCCGGCAGGCTGACCAGTTCAGAAACGCGCAGCCCACTGCAATAGAGCATCTCCACCACCGCCGCGGCGACCGGCCCCCTTTTGCCCGGCAGGGCGGCGGCGGCGGTGATCAGCGCCGCCACCTCCTCCTCCCGCAGGGCCTTGGGCAGGCTTTGCGGCAGGCGGGGGGCTTCCAGCAATTCTGAGGGGTCATCGGGGCGAATCCCCTCCCGCAGCAGGAATTGATGGAATTGGCGGATGGCGGAAAGCCGCCGTGCCTGGGTGCGCGCGGCCAGACCCTGGGCGGCCAGGCCAGCCAGCCAGGCGCGGAGCAAGGCGCTATCGGCCCCGTGCAGCGGGGTGCCACGGGCGGCGGCGAAACCCGCGAAATCCTCCAAATCCGCCTGATAGGCCGCCAGCGTATTGCGCGCGGCGCCCCTTTCGGCGGCCAACATTTCCAAAAACGCCTCGGCATGACGGGAAAGCCCCGCCGGGGCAGTCGGTTTAGCGCCCGCGGAAGCGGTCATTGGGGATGGTGCGCTCCACCGCCTGGGGCGTCACGCTCGGCGGAAAGGCGCCAATCAGGATCAGGCCCACGGCAAAAAGGCCAAGCACCACGGCGACAACCAGCAAAATCGGGTTACGGAACATGCTGGCGGCTTGGCTCCCTCTCGCTTTCCTGAAATCGTGCTAACGCTGCCACCCAAGATGCGCAACTCTCTCTTTGATGATGCCCTGCCAGGCCTGCCCGAACCCGCCACAGGGCGCGATCCGTCGCGGCCAAGCATTGTGCTGGTTGGGCTGCCGGGGGCGGGGAAATCCGCGCTTGGCCGGCGGCTGGCCGGGCTTCTGGGCCTGCCTTTTCGAGACGCCGACACGGAAATCGAAAACGCTGCCGGCATGCCGATCACGGAAATTTTCGCCCGCTATGGGGAGCCGCATTTCCGTGATGGTGAGCGGCGCGTGATTTCACGCCTGCTGGCCGGCCCGCCCCTGGTGCTGGCGACCGGCGGTGGTGCCTTCGCCGATGCCGCGACGCGGGCCGCGATTCGCGCCAGTGGCGCCATTTCCATTTGGCTGAAATGCCCGCTTTCGGTGCTGATCCGCCGTGTCGCGGGGCGTGAACATCGCCCGATGTTCCTGAATGCCGACCCGGCCGAGGTGCTGCAGCGCCTGATGAATGCGCGCCACCCGCTTTATGCCGAAGCCGACATCACCCTGCCTTGCAATGATGAAAGCCTGGAAAATACCACCCGTCGCCTGGAGCATGCCTTGAAGACCTACAACCCGCCCGAACGCGTGCCCGTTGGCCTTGGGGAGCGCGCCTATGAAGTACTGGTCGGGCAGGGTTTGCTGGCGCGTGCCGGCGGCCTGCTGGCCCCGGTACTGCCGGCCAAGCGCGTGGCGATCATCTCAGACGCCATGGTGGCGCCCTTGCATCTGCCGGCTTTGCGCGCCGGGTTGCAGGAAGCGGGCTTTGCCATTGCCGTGGAACTGACCGTGCCCCCCGGCGAAGCGAGCAAGGATTTCGGCCGGCTTCATGGCTTGTTGGATGATTTGCTTTCGGCCGGTGTGGATCGGCGCACGGCCGTGATTGCACTTGGTGGCGGCGTGGTGGGGGATTTGGCCGGCTTCGCCGCGGCCATTGCAATGCGCGGCCTGCCCTTCGTGCAAATCCCGACAAGCCTGCTGGCGCAGGTGGATAGCAGCGTTGGCGGCAAGACCGGGGTGAACCTCAAGGCCGGGAAAAACCTGGCCGGTGCCTTTCATCAGCCGCGGATAGTGCTGGCGGATACGGATACGCTCGGCACGCTACCGCCGCGCGAATTGCGCGCAGGTTACGCGGAAGTGGCCAAGCACGGATTGTTACAGGGCGAATTCTGGCATTGGTGCGAAGCCAATGGTCACGCCGTTGTGTCCGGCGATGCGGCCGCACTTGCTGTTGCTGTGATCGAATCCTGCAAGCTGAAAGCCGCTGTGGTCGCCGCTGATGAGCGTGAGGAAAGTGCCGAAGGCGGGCGCGCCTTGCTTAATCTTGGCCATACCTTCGGACATGCCTTGGAAGCCGAAGCGCGCTTTGATGGTAGCGTTTTGCATGGGGAGGCGGTGGCGGTTGGGCTTGGCCTGGCGGCGTCGCTTTCCGCGCGGCTTGGCCATTGCAGCCAGGAATGGCCTTCGCGCGTGATTGCGCATCTGGCGGCCTGCGGCCTGCCCGCGCGCATCACCGATCTGCCGCGTCGCTTCAAGGTGGATGCGCTGCTCGGCCGCATGGCGAAGGATAAGAAAAACCGCGACGGCAAGATGCGCTTCGTGCTGATGCGCGGGCCCGGTGATTGCTTCACCAGCAGCGATGTGCCGGCGGAGATGGTGGAGAGGCTGCTGCGCGATGAAGGGGCGGCGTGAGGCCCAGAGCGTGTTGCGTTCACATGCTTTCACGCAACCCGCTCTAGATTTTTGTTTTTCGAGCATCGTCACGCGTTCAGATGATTCTATCTGAACGCGATCTGCTCTAGCCCCCCAACATCTTGCGCGCGACAATCAGGCGCATGATTTCATTCGTGCCTTCCAGGATGCGATGCACGCGCAAATCCCGCACGATTTTCTCAATGCCATATTCCGCCAGATAGCCATAACCACCCAGCAATTGCAGCGCATCATCGGCCACGCGTGACGCGGTATCGGTGACGAAACGCTTGGCCATGGCGCAGAACATGGTGGCGTCGGCTTCCCCGGCATCAAGCTTGGCGCAGGCCCGCCAGAGCAAGGCCCGCGCCGCTTCTAATTCGATCCGCATATCGGCCAGCTTGAATTGCGTATTCTGGAAATCGCTGATTGCCTTGCCAAAGGCGCGGCGTTCTTGCGTGTAACGCAGCGCGATATCCAGGGCGGCTTCCGCACCACCAAGCGAACAGGCGGCGATATTCAAGCGCCCACCATCAAGCCCCGCCATGGCGAAGCGGAACCCCTGCCCTTCCGCGCCGAGCAAAGCCTCCGCGCCCACGCGCGCATCCTCAAAAATCACCTGCCGCGTCGGCTGCGCATTCCAGCCCATCTTGCGTTCATTGGCGCCGAAGGAAAGGCCGGGCGTATCTTTCGGGATCAGCAGCGCGGAAACACCACCGGGCCCATCGCTGCCGGTGCGGAGCATGGTGAGGTAAAGATCAGACACACCAGCGCCCGAGATGAATTGCTTGGTGCCCTTCAGCACATAGCCCTGATTATCGCGCGAAGCGCGTGCCTTCAGCGCCGCCGCATCGCTGCCCGAACCCGGTTCCGTCAGGCAATAGGATGCAATCGCTTCCATAGTGATGAGCTTCGGCAACCAGGCGCTGCGCTGCGCATCATTGCCGAAGCGGTCAATCATCCAGGCGACCATATTATGGATGGACATGAAGGCGCTAATGGTAGGGCAACCGGTGGCGAGTGCTTCAAAGACCACCGCCGCATCAAGCCGCGTGAGCCCCGCGCCGCCTGAGTCTTCGCGCACATAAAGGGCGGCCATGCCAAGGGCCGCGGCTTCGCGCATTTCCGCCACGGGGAAATGCTGTTCCTTGTCCCATTGCAGTGCTTTAGGCGCCAACACATCGCGCGCGAAATCCCGCGCGACGGATTGCAGCGCACGGGTTTCTTCCGGCAGGTCGAAGGTGGCAGCATTCATGCTGAGATTTCCTTGGCGATATCGGCCATGCGCGCGCGGGCGGCCTTCAGGTTGCGCGCCTTCACATGGCCAAAGCCCTTGATGCCGGCGGCGGCTTCTGCCCATTCGCAAATGGCGCTGTGCGTGGCGGGGGAAAGCTTCGGCAGCAACGCTTCCAGCCCGGTGCGATATTCATGCGGCAGCGCGCGCTCTTCGCGCCTTTCGGTGGTGCGCGCGAAGGGATCAAGCAAGGTGCCGCGCAGGAATTTGCCGTGGCGGAGCAAGCCCATCGCCCTCAGCATCCAGGGGCCAAATTCTTGTTTCACGGGCAAGCCCGTATCAGGGTTCAGCTTGGTCATGATTGGCGGCGCCAGATGCAGTTCAATGCGCTGCGTGCCGGTAAAACCCTGCGCCAGCATGCTGCGCCATTCCGGCAGGCTATGCAGCCGCGCCACTTCATATTCATCCTTATAGGCCATCAGGCGATACAACTGCCGCGCCACAGCGCGTGCCAGCCGTTCTTCGCCGGGCACCGCCGCCGCTTCCGCCGCGCGAATGCGCGCGACAAAATCCTGATAGCGCCCTGCGTAACGGGAAGACTGATAGGCCTTAAGGTCCTCGGTGAAGCGCGCGATCATCTCATCAAGCGTTTCCGGCCCGCGCGGCGCTTCCAGTGTTTCGGTTACGGCGATGCGGCCCAGCGCGAAGGCATTCTTATTGCGCTCCACCGCGGCGCCATTCAGTTCAATGGCACGCAGGATCGCCTCGGCCGAAAGCGGTACCAGCCCGCGCTGCCAGGCAAAGCCCAGCATGAAGGGATTGAGGTAAATCGCATCGCCCAAATCACGTTCAACGCGCGACAGTGCCGGAATGGTCAGCGCTTCACGGCACGCGGCGCCCAGGCTTTGCAGCATGGCGGCATCGTCGTAGCGGGTTTCGGGATCCTTCACGAATTGCGCGGTGGGCGACAGGTCCGCATTCACAATCGCGGTACTGCGCGCGGGGCCGAGCAAGGGCCGCGCGGTGCGGCCATGCGCCACCACCATATCGGCGGCGAGCATCAAATCCGCCTCACCGGCCGCAATGCGTGCGCCGGAAAGCTGATCCGCCGCCGCGCCCACCGGGCCGATGCGCAATTGCGCGTAAACCCCGCCGCCCTTTTGTGCGAGGCCCAAAAAGTCCAGCGTGCGCACCGGCCTGCCTTCCAGATGCGCCGCCTGGGCCAGAATGGCCGCCATGGAAGACACGCCCTGCCCGCCCACGCCGGCAATCAGTAGATTCCACGCCTCGCCTTGGATGGCAGGCAGGCTTGGTTCGGGCGGTAGCGGCGGCAGCGTAATGGCCGCGGGGCGTGCCGGTTCCGCGCCGATCAGGCTGACGAAGGACGGACAAAAACCCTCCACACAGGAAAAATCCTGATTGCAGGCGGATTGGTCAATGCGGCGCTTGCGCCCAAACGGTGTTTCAATCGGCTCCACCGCCAGGCAATTGGATGCGCGGGAGCAATCGCCGCAATCCTCACAAATGCGGGGATTGATCGCGATGCGGCGATTGGCGCGCGGCGCCAAATCACGCTTCCGCTTGCGGCGGCGTTCGGTCGCGCATTCCTGATCATAGATGATGGCGGTGACACCCTTCACCGCGCGCAATTCCTTCTGCACCGCATCAAGCCGCGCGCGATGATGAAAGCCAACTGTGGAAGGGATCAGCGGATCACCGCGATGCCGGTCCGGATCATCGGAGACAATTTCGATCCGCCCCACACCCTCGCCATGCAATTGCGCGGCGATATGCGGCACATCAATCTCGCCTTCCGGGGTTTGCCCGCCGGTCATGGCGACAGCGCTATTCACCAGAATCTTGAAGCTGATATTGGCCTTGGCAGCCACTGCGAAGCGCACCGAAAGACTGCCAGAATGGGCATAGGTGCCATCGCCCATATTCGCAAAAATATGTTCCTGGCTGGTGAAATGTTCCTGCCCGATCCAGGCGGAGCCCTCACCGCCCATTTGGCAGAAGAAATCCGTATCGCGATTCATGAAGCGCGCGAGGTAATGGCAGCCAATGCCAGCAAGCGCGCGGCTGCCTTCCGGCACGCGGGTTGAGGTATTATGCGGGCAGCCAGGGCAGAAATACGGGTCGCGACCATGCACCGGCAATTGATCACCTGCCGCCAAGCTTTCCAGTGCCGCCATGCGCGCCAGCATGGCATTGGTGCGAAAGGCTTGCGGCAGGCGCGCGAACAAGGCGCGCAAAATCTGCGCGGAATCAAGCTCATTCAAATCAGACAGCAAGGGCCGCCCGGCTTCGTCACGCTTGCCGGTGATGCGCGGGCGGCGATCCATATGAAACAGCGCATCGCGCAACTGCCATTCCAGGAAGGATCGGCGATCTTCGATCACCAGGATTTCCTCAAGCCCCTCGGCGAAAGCGCGCGCGGCATCGGCATCAAGCGGCCAGGCGAGGCCCACCTTCCAGATGCGCAGGCCCTGGGCGCGGGCGAAATCCTCGGAAATGCCGGCCTCGGCCAAAGCTTGGCGCAAGACAGTGAATGCCTTGCCACGCACGGCGATGCCAAAGCGCGCATCGGCGCTTTCCAGCACCATGCGGTCAATGCCATTGGTGCGTGCAAAGGCATTGGCGCGCGGCAGTTTCACATGGCGCAGGCGTTCTTCCTGCACCATCGGCGGGTCAGTCGCGCGGATATGCACGCCATCGGGCGGTGTTGGCATGCCCTGCGGTTCGCGCGTGGCGTAAAGTGCGGGGTCCAGCATAACCGTCATGGTCGCATCCATGGTGTCGGCCACGCATTTCATGCCAACCCAGGTGCCGGCGTAACGGCTGAGCGCAATGCCCTTCAGCCCATATTCCAAAACCTCCCCCACATCGGCGGGGTCCAGCATGGGGATTTCCAGATCCATGAAGGCATATTCGCAGCCCGATGTTATGGTGGAGGATTTGGAGGATGGATCATCCCCCGCCAGCGCCAACACACCGCCCAGAGGCGCGCTGCCGGCGGAATTGGCATGGCGCAGCACATCGCCCGAGCGATCAACGCCTGGCCCCTTGCCATACCAAATGCCGAAAACGCCATCCAAGCGCGCGCCGGGGGTGAGGTGCACCTGCTGCGAGCCCCAAATGGCGGTCGCGGCCAAATCCTCATTCAAGCCTGGCTGAAACACCACATCATGGGCGCGGAGGCGTTCAGCCTGACGCGCCAATTCCCGGTCAAAGGCACCAAGAGGCGATCCGCGATAGCCGGAAATGAAGCCCCCAGTGCGAAAGCCAAGCGCCGCATCCATTTCCTGGCGCAGCATGGGCAGGCGCACCAGCGCATGCGTCCCGGTCAGCAATACGGGGCCGGTACGGGCTTCCCAACGTTCTTCGAGTGTGGCTTCTGGCCGGATGATGCTTCCCATGGGTGCATTGTGGCGTTTGCCTGCGCGAATGCCAATTGTCTTTTGCGCGCGGGGCCGAAGTGCGCCCTGTTATCCAAGCCAGCCGGGGTCAGCCATGTCCGGCGCTGCGGGCAATTTGGCATGACAAGGTCAACTTGGCGCCAGATCTTCGGTTGAGCCTTTCCCCGAAACCAGGTTGGCGCCCCGGCCCAAGAACACCATTTGATCATCGTTGCGCCAAACGCGGAGTTTGGCATTATCAAGAAATAAAAAGAGCGCCCTTGCTTTTACGAAGGTAGCGTCCGCGGAGGTGGTGGAAATTCCGGCGCTGGCCGGGGTGTAGAGCTTGGGTGGCCATCGGACCTGGCGGCTGGGGTGGAGTTGCGAAGCTCCCACCCCTGACCGACCGAGGACCCGATGA
>VGDL01000065.1 GCA_016869735.1 Alphaproteobacteria bacterium | reverse complement strand
TTCATGCTGGACCATGCCTTGCGTGAATAGGCCGGCAAACGGCTCCTCCACGGAAAGATGCCCAGCCTCCTTCATTGCGCGGGAGAAGAAGCGCGAATAGAGCAAATGCAAAATCGCGTGCTCGATCCCGCCGATATATTGATCAACCGGCAACCATCCATCCACAGCACCCTTCGTCACCGGCTCCGCCGCGCGGGGCGAGCAGAAGCGCGCATAATACCAGGAGGAATCGACGAAAGTATCGCAGGTATCGGTCTCCCGCCGCGCGGGCTTGGCGCATTTTGGGCAAGCCACATGTTTCCAGCTTGGATGATTATCCAAGGGATTGCCGGATTTTGAAAAATCCACATCATCGGGCAGGCGCACCGGCAATTGCTCATCGGGCACCGGCACCACGCCGCAATCATCGCAATGGACGAAAGGAATGGGGCAACCCCAATAGCGCTGACGCGAAACACCCCAATCGCGCAGCCGCCAATTCACAATGCCCTGGCCGGCGCCGAGCTTTTCCAATTCATCAATCACGCGTCGCTTGGCCGCCGCGACCCCCAGCCCATCAAGGAAGCCCGAATTATACGCGACACCATCTTCGGTATGCGCAACATCACCCACCGCAAACGTGGCAGCATCCACACTGGGCGGCAGCACAACGGGCGTCACGGAAAGCCCGTATTTGCGCGCAAAATCCAAATCGCGCTGATCATGCGCGGGGCAGCCGAAAATCGCACCCGTGCCATATTCCATCAGCACGAAATTCGCGATCCAGACGGGATACTCCTGCCCATTGAACGGGTGCTTGACCAGAAAGCCCGTATCAAAGCCGCGCTTTTCCGCCTGTTCGATCGCGGCTTCCGATGTGCCCATGCGGCGACATTCGGCGATGAACTCGGCTGCCTTGGCATCACGCGCACCGGCAGCGGCGGCCAAGGGATGTTCCGCCGCGACAGCCAAGAATGACATACCAAACAACGTATCAGGTCGCGTCGTAAACACTTCAATCTCTGAAATGTCGGCCGCTGCTTCACTCAACTTGAACCGAACCTTCGCCCCTTCACTCCGCCCGATCCAATTCGACTGCATCAGCTTCACGCGTTCCGGCCAGCGATCCAGCCCGCCGAGTGCTTCCAACAAATCAGGTGCGAATTTGGTGATGCTCAAAAACCATTGGCTGAGCTGCTTCTTCTCAACCAAAGCACCAGACCGCCAGCCACGCCCATCAATCACCTGTTCATTGGCCAGCACGGTGCCATCCACCGGGTCCCAATTCACCCAGCTTTCCTTGCGCTCCACCAAGCCCGCGCGCCAGAAATCCAGCAGTAATTTCTGTTGCTGACCGTAATATTCTACATCGCAGGTCGCGAATTCCCGCGCCCAATCGAGCGACAAGCCCATACGCTGCAATTCCGCGCGCATATTGGCGATATTGTCGTAGGTCCATTTGGCCGGGTGAATGCCGCGTTCCCGCGCCGCGTTTTCGGCCGGGAGGCCAAAGGCATCCCAACCCATGGGATGCATCACCAAATGCCCGCGCGCGCGCTTATAGCGCGCCACCACATCGCCCAGCGTGTAATTGCGCACATGGCCCATATGGATCTTGCCACTGGGGTAGGGGAACATCTCCAGCACATAATATTTCCGCGCATCGGTGGGCGGCACATCGGGCACCACAAAACAGGCGCGATCCTGCCAAGCCTGCTGCCAGCGCGGCTCGGCACTGTTGAAATCATAACGCGGCGCGGCTTTCTCAACCGCTGCTGGGGAATTGTTCATGTGAAGCGAAGGCCAATACGGAAATGGAGACTAGGCCCTGCTTAGAACAGAAACCGCGCCGGGGAAATCGGCCCCGATCTTCCCGCGCTGCCCTGCCCATGGCATGACAGCTTCATGCCCTATCTGATGATGTTCCTAATCCTCAGCTTCCTGACGCTGCTTGCCACATGTGTCATGCTGTGAAGCGGCATTTCCTGGCCTTGCTGGCGCTTCTGGTGCTTTCGGCCTGTGGCGACCTGCCGCAGCCCTTCCTGGGCAATCCGGGCGGCATGGCGGGGCGGCTTGCTGTGCCGCCGCCCTATCGCCTCGCGGTACCAACCCCTGACGCCGCAATGCTCACCACCACCGAATCGGAAGCCTTCGCCAAGGCAATCGCCGAGGCGCTGCTCAAGCGCGAAGTGCCGGCTGTGGCTGATACGCCCCTGCCGCTGGATTGGCGCCTGGCCGTGGAAATGCGCCTTGACGGCAACCGCGTGGTGCCGCGCTACGCCCTGTTCGACCCCGATGGCGCCCCGCAAGGGGTGGCCGAGGGCAACGCGATCCCGGCGCGCGATTGGCCGCGGCCCAGCGCTGCCTTGTTCGCCGATGTGGCTAGTGATGCCGCCCGCCGCGCCGCGGATTTACTGCTGAGGGCAGAAGCGGCGCGCAAATCCTCCAACCCCGCAGCGCTCGCGGCGTCAGGCCCGCCGCGGCTTTATCTGCTGCCGGTGCGGGGTGCGCCGGGGGATGGCAATGAAAGCCTGACCGCGCGGATGCGTGATTCCTTGGGCGATTACGGCATTCTGGCGCAGGAAGTGGCGGATGGCGCGGGCTTTGCCGCTGATGGGCGCGTGGCCGTGGTGCCAGCGGGGCGGGGCATGCAAAGGGTGGAAATCCTGTGGATTGTCTCTCGCCGGGATGGGCAGGAATTGGGCCGCGTGCTGCAAATGAACGAAATCCCAGCGGGGCTTTTGGACCGGCATTGGGGCGATATCGCCTTTGCCGCGGCGGCGGAAGCGGCGGGTGGGGTGCAGCGCGTCATTGAAAACGCTGGCGGCATGCCGGCGCGGCAGGCGGCTGGGCAGGCGGCTCAGCCCAATGCAGCGCCGGGGGGGCTTGCCTTGCCGCCGCGCGCGGCGGCCTTGCCACGTCCAAGCGCAGCGCCGTGATGCGCCCGCGCATCCTTCTGGTAGGCGCGGGGGGGCACGGCAAAGCAATTGCTGATCTGCTGCTGGCGGATGGCCGGTTCGAGGCAGCAGGGTTTCTGGATGCCGCGCCGAAGGCCACCCAGGTCTTGGGCCTGTCGGTGCTGGTTGATGAAAGCCGCCTGCCGGCGCTGGCCGGGCAGGGGATCAGCCTTGCCCACCCAGCCATCGGCAATAATGCCCAGCGCCTTGCTGCCGCGGGTCGCCTTCGCGCCGCTGGCTTTAGCCTGCCCAGCCTGATCCACCCCGCCGCCCTGATCGGCCATGGCGCCGTTGTGGGTGAGGGTGCCGCCATCCTCGCCCGCGCCGTGATCGGGCCGGAGGCTGAGATCGGCCCGCTTGCGCTGATCAATACCGGCGCAATTGTGGAACATGATTGCGTGGTGGCAGAAGCCGCGCATATCGGCCCCGGCGCGGTGCTGGCCGGCGGTGTCAGGGTTGGGGCTGGCGCGTTGATTGGTGCGGGCGCGGTAGTCAGGCCAGGTGTGCAAATTGGCGCGGGCGCGGTGATTGGCGCCGGTGCCGCCGTGGTGGACAATCTTTCCCCCGGTGCGCGGGTGGCCGGCGTGCCAGCCCGCCCAGTTCAAGCGCCAGAGATATAGCGCGCGAAATCCGGCCCCGGCACGCCGCGGCGTAAAGGTACGCAATCCGGCGGTGGATCGGGGCGGAAGTGCCAGCCCTGATCCTGCACCTCTCCCAGAAAGCGATCGAGATGCCCCATGGCACCATTGGGCAGGTCATGCAGCACCAACATTGCCGGCGCCTGTGCCGCGCTTAGCATCACATGGGCCGTGGCGGGCCAGCCATCGGCGTCGCGGAAATCGCCTGGCACGGCATTCCACAGCACCATGGTCGCTTGTTCTGCCCTCAAATGCCGCGCCGCCGCGCCGTTCAGCAAATGCGCGCCCAAGACGCCGCCGCCGCCATTCGGGCGGAAATAGCGCTCGGGCGCGGCAAGATCACCGAGCAGCGCGTCGGTTTCGGTGATTTCATGCAGCGCTTCGGCAGCGCTGCGGCGGCCGAGTGGTGCGCCATGCGTCAGCGTGTGATTGCCGATGATGTGCCCCGCATCCCGCGCCTGCGCGGCCAAGGCACGCGCCTTGGGGTCACGCAGTTTTGCGCCGATCACGAAAAACATCGCTGTGATGCGCCGACGCGCCAGCACCGAAAGCACCACGGGGGTTGCCTCAGGCTCCGGCCCATTGTCGAAGCTGAGGCATATATCCATCGGTTGATCAGTCGCTGACAGTATTGGTCAGCGTGCCGATGCCCTCAATCGTCAATTCCATGACATCGCCCGCCTTCATGGTCTGCGGCGGCTGCATGGCGTAACCAACACCCTCAGGCGTGCCGGTCATGATCACATCACCTGGCAGCAGGGTGAAGCCGGATGACAGCTGGTGGATGATTTCCGGCACATCGAAAATCATCTTGCTCGTGCGGCTCGATTGCCGTTGCTCGCCATTCAGCTTGAGGCTGATCGCGAGATCAGCGGCGTTGAGGTCGGCGGCAGGCACGATCACGGGGCCGAGCGGGCAGGAACGATCCAGCGACTTGCCCTTGAACCATTGGCCATGGCGGCGCTGCAAATCGCGCCCGGTCACGTCATTGCCGATGGTCCAACCATAGACATGCTCCAGCGCCTTTTCCTTGGGGATATCGCGCCCAGCGGTGCCAATAATCGCCACCAGCTCAACTTCATAATCAAGCCATTTGGTGACACCTTCATGCGTTGGAACCTTGGCATCTGGGGCAATCACGCAGTCGGCGGCCTTGGTGAAGAATTGCGGGTATTTCGGCACTTCGCTGTTGGTGATGCCGCGTGTGCGATCACCTTCGGCAACATGGTCCATGTAATTGCGCCCGACGCAGAATACGTTGCGGCGCGGCTTGGGGATGGGGGCTTGCAGCGCAACACCGGATAGCGGCAGCAGCGCCTTGGCAGGCGGATTGGCGGCAAGCGCACGGATCGCGGCCAGCATGGCGGCACCGCCATCAATCACGGCCAGCATATCGCGCGCTGGCGGCATCGCTACCGCAAGATCAAGCACGCGCCCGCCCGCAAGCAACACGCCCGCGCGGCTTCCGGCGGCATCGGCAAAGGTAATCAGGTTCAAGGCGGCCATCTGGTTTCCCTCAATTTCGGCAAGGCGCGCAGGCAAGCGCGCCCTGGGCTTTCGCGCAAGCCCTGCCGCTTTTCAGGGCCCTTCTATCCGTGCAAGGCGCACCGCCGTATGCCCGCGCGGGGCGATAGGGGTTGGCATCACCAGCAGGCAATCATCATGCGGGGTGCAAATTTCACGCGCACCATCATGGGCAATCATGGTACCGGCGTGCGGGATGAGTTCCCCGCCGCGAAAATCCCGCAGGAACATGAAATTATGCGATGTGGCGGTGATGGTTTGTGTGACGCGCGCCAATAAGGGAGGCTCCGGCAGCGGCGCCGGGGCAGGGCCCGAAATGCCATTAAGCCCAAGGGCGCGACGCGCCGTTGCCGCCATGGCGATCAGGGTTGCGCCTTCCCAATGCTGGCCCGCTTCCACCAGAACCGCGGCGGCAGTGCCATCAGGCGCCGTGAAGCGCGCATGATCCACCAGGCGCCGGCCGGCCATATGTCCCGGATCAGCCACGGTCAGGCGTGGGGTGCCAAGCGATTGCCCCAGCCGGATGGCGCGTTGCGTATCGGCCGACAGGATCAGCGGATCCGATGGCCAAAGCATGGAATGCAAATCCACCAGCACATCCACGCTTTCCACCACGGGCAGCAATTCCCGCACACGGCGCATCTCCCGCGAATTACGCGGGCCTTGCAGCCGATCCTCACCCCAAAGCCGGTTCAAATCCTCATCCAGGTAACGGGTTGCGGTGGGGTTTTCCGGATCAAAGGCAAGGAAAGCCTCGGTATTGGCGAAAATCAGGCTGAGTCTGCCGCGTTCCGGGCGGAGACCGGCGCCGAGCATTTCCGCCAGCACGGTGGCGCCGGCGATTTCATTGCCATGGGTCAGCGCAACCAGCGCCAGATGCGGGCCGTGTGCAGGGGCTGTAAAGGTCCAAACGCCGGGGATGCCGCAATTTCCGCCAAGCCAAGGGCGCAGATCGGGCGTGGCAATTTCCACCGCAAAACGCGGAACTGCCTGCCCCCCAGCATCGCTGTTTGTGGATTGCGTGCCCAGCAAACTTCGCCTCAATTATTTCCCTGACGTCCAAGCTTATACAAGTCACGCGACACGTCTATCCTGGGGAGAGTTACAGATATGGTTCAGCCAAAGCCGCAAGCACCACGTATTGCCATTCTGGGCCTTCATCTGGAGGCTAATGCCTTCGCCCCAGTCACCGTAAAGGAAGATTTTGCTCGGCAATGTCTGGAAAGGGGCGACGCCATCTCGCGCCTGGCGCGCCAGAAGGTGAGCCATTTGCCCTCGGAAATCCCAGGTTTTTACAAGCGCATGGATGAAACCGGGCCCTGGGAGCCCGTGCCGATTCTGGTGATGGCGGCACCGCCTGGGGGCCCCATTGATCAAAACCTGTTGAATGATGCTTTTGATGAAATGCGCGCCGGTTTGGCGGCGGCGCTACCCCTGGATGGGGTCTATATCGCCAATCACGGCGCGAGCAGCGCAACCGGTGATGAGGATAGCGACGGCACCATGGCGGCGATGATCCGTGCCATTGTCGGGCCTGCGGCACCGGTCATCTGCACCCATGATCTGCATTGCAATATCAGCGAAAAACTGATCCGAGCCGTGGATGCCTTTATCGGCTATCGCACCAACCCGCATGTGGATATGCGCGAACGCGCCGCTGAAGCGGCTGATTTGTTGCGCGAAGCCTTGGGCGGTCAGCGCTTCACGCGCGGCTTTGTGCGCCTGCCCATCACACCGCCATCGGTCAGCCTATTGACGGCGCGCGGCCCTTATGCGGACCGCATGGCCCAGTGTGAGGCGCTGATGGCGCGCGATCCGCGCATAGCCAATGCTTCCATCTGTGGCGGCTTTGTTTTCTCCGATTTGCCCAAAGGCGGCATGACCGTGACCGTCACCGCGCGTGGCGGGGATCAGGCTTTGGCCGATGCGGCAGCGCTTGAGATCGCGCGCGCCACCTGGGCGGATCGGCAGCGTTATGTGGCGAATCTTCTATCGCTGGCAGATGTCACTGCCCGCGCCAAAGCGGCGGGTGAAGGTGCTAACCCCATATTGATCGCCGATGTTGCCGATAATCCGGGTGGCGGAGGGCGCGGCAATACCGCCTATGTGCTGCGCGCCTTGCATGAAGCCCGCGTGGCAGGCGTGGTGCTGGCCAATTTTGTTGATCCTGATCTGGCCGCGGAAGCGCATAGGCTGGGGGAGGGAGCGGCTTTCGCGGCGGTTTTCAACCGCAATCCAAGCGAATTTTCTGCCACCTTCTCTGCCCCCGCGCGCATCCTTAAACTTTCGGAAGGCAAGGGCGAGGGGAGGCGCGGCACCATGGCCGGGCGAGCCTATGACCTTGGCCCGGCGGCGCTTTTGGAACTGGAAGGCAGCGGCATCCGCGTGGTGGTGGCGAGCCTCAGGCGCCAATGCCATGAACCGCGCATGATTGAGATGTTCGGGGTGGATATCGCCGCCGCGCGGGTTGTGGTGGTGAAATCGCGCGGGCATTTCCGTGCCGGCTTTGATGAATTCTTTCCCGATGAGCGCATTCTGGAAGTGGATGTGCCGGGCCTGACCAGCCCCGTTCTGGTCAATTTCCCCTGGAAGCGCCTGCCGCGCCCGGTTTTCCCGATTGATCCCGATGCGGGCTGGTCAGGCGCGGCTTAAGAGACCACATTCCCCAACATCACCGTAACCGGAGCATTACATCATGACCGAAACCATCATCACCACGCGCGATGGCGGCCCCTTGCATCTGAAGGGCGACATCACCCTGAAAGGCGAACCCATTGCAGGCGGTGAGGCTTGGCTTTGCCGTTGCGGGGCTTCCAAGAACAGCCCCTGGTGCGATGGCAGCCACAAGGCGGCTGGGATTCCTTTGACCGGCGCGCCGGCGAAGCGCGAAGGGCGCGATATTTCAGGCGTGACCGGGCCGGTGAACCTTGACCCGCAGCCCAATGGCTCGGTCCGCGCTTCCGGCCCCATGATTGTGCAGAATGCCGCAGGTGAAGAAATTGACCGCACCCCGCAGGCTTCCTTCTGCCGCTGCGGCCAGACCGCCAAGGCGCCCTATTGCGATGGCAGCCACAAGAAGGCGGGTTTTGTGGCGCCGTAATCTCTCGACTAGCGGATCTTTGCCGATCCGCCCTCAAACGCCGGCGCGCGCTTGCTCGAGCTTGGCTTCGCCGCATGAGCGGCGGCGCCCATTCGGGCGCTCGCCCGCTCTTGGCGGGCGCAAGCGTTTCCTTAACATGTTAGCGAAGTTCCCTTCGCCTATCTCCGCGCGCGGCGCAGTTCAGCGACCGCGCGTTCCAGATCAGCCAATGGCACAGCACCCGGGATGAAGGCATCGCCAATGATCAAGGCGGGCGTGCCTTCAATGCGGAGCGCGCGGGCCAATTCCAGATTGGCGTCAATCCGCTGCTGCAAGCCAGCATCCAGCATATCGCGCTGCCACCGCGCGACCTCGAGGCCAATACGCTCGGCCTCGGCGCGCAGCACCGCTTCGGTGGGTTCGCCGCGCAACGCCATGAGCGCGTCATAGAATTCGCCATATTTGCCCTGGCGCTGCGCCGCCAGCAAAGCGCGTGCGGCAATCACTGATGCCGGGCCCAGCACTGGCAAATCCTTCATGACCAGGCGGATATTGCGATCCTTGCGGAGCAATTCCTTGATCTCCCCAGCGAGTCTTTTGCAGAAGGGGCAGCGCGCGTCGAAGAATTCGACAATGGTGACATCCCCGCGCGGATTGCCGCGCACCGGGTCGGCGGGGTTGCGCAGCAACGCGGCTTCATGCGCACGAATGGCATCTGATTGTGCGGAAAAGCGTTCCCGGTCCTCAGCCGCTTGCAGGGCGCTCAGCCCGTCCCGCAGCAGGGAAGGGTCGCGGCGCAGCGCATCACGCAATATGGACAGGATTTCGGCGCGTTGCGCTTCGGTGAAGCCCTGGGCCAAGGCAGGACCCGCCAGCGTGGCGGCGAAGGCGGAAAGCAGTAGGCGTCTTTGCATGGGCGCGGGTTCCGACAAACAATTTCCCTAAACAAGCCCGACCCGGGCAGGGAGGCAAGCGGCGAATCTTGAAAGCCTGCCCTTGGATTCGGGCGCTTCTATGCTAATCCGTCTCTCGCAGCGCGCCCCGGGTTGCGCGCCAGTCAGGAAATGTAACGGCATGACGCAACAAATTGGCAGGGTCAGACTGGGGCGAGGTTTGCTCGGCATCGGGCTTGGCCTTGCCTTGGCGGCTTGCCAGGCGGTGGAATCCACCGTGGATCGCACGGTTGAAACCGTGACGGGCCGTTCGAACATCCCCTTTCGCACGCCGGGCCACGTAACAGGCTTCCTGGGCGGCGTTGCGGCAGATGAAGCCCGCGCGGCCATTGTGGCGCGCGATATCCTCTCAGGCGGCGGCTCCGCGGTGGATGCTGCTGTGGCGGGCGCCTTCACCATGGCCGTGACCTTGCCTTCGCGTGCCGGGCTTGGCGGTGGGGGCGCTTGTGTGGCGCTTGATGCGCAGCGCGGTCTGGCGCGCGCGGTTATCTTCCCCGCCGGCGCGCGGAATGACCTGCCCCCAGGCACGGACCGTCCCGCCGCGCTGCCCGCCATGGCGCGTGGGCTTTTCGCACTGCATTTGAATGCCGGGCGCTTCAAGATTGATGATCTGATCCGCCCTGCCGAGGATTTGGCGCGGCTTGGCACGGAAATCAGCCGCACACTGGCTGATGATTTGGCGGTGGTGGCCGGCCCCCTATTGGCGGACCCCAGCGCAAGGCAGGTTTTCGCCCGCCCGGGTGGCGGCGTGCTTAGGCTTGATGATCGCATCATCCAGCCGGATTTGAGCGCGACGCTCGCGCAGCTCCGCGCTGCGCCTTTGGGTATTGGTGATCTCTATCAGGGCAATCTGGCGGAACGGCTGGTGGAAGGCTCCGTCATGTCAGGTGGTGGCCTGACCGAAGCGGAACTTCGCGCCATACGCGCGCGGGTGGGTGGCGCTGCGCGCTCGGCCTTGGGGGCTGATCTTGTGCTGCTCAGCACAGATGCCTCAGCGGGCATGGCGGCGGCGCTGCAAACCGCCATGGCGGGGCAGGTACCAGGGGCGGATGCTTCGGCAGGCGCGGGGGCAGGGGCTTCGCTGGTCACGCTGGACCGCGAAGGTAATGCTGTTTCATGTGCCTTCAGCATGAATAATCTGTTCGGCACGGGCCGCATTGTGCCCGGCACGGGCATATTACTGGCCGCAGCGCCTGGCATTGGCCAGGTGCAGGCAGCACCTCTGCCGGTGGCCATTCTGGCGCGGCCCGATTTGCGGCGCTTCCGCGCGGCGGCTTCGGGTAGCGGTGGTCAGGCCGCCTTGGCCGCCACTGCCCTACCGCTTGCCGCTGTGCAGCGCCGGGGCGGCCCGGCTGATCCCTATGCGGGGGTGCCGGCACCGGGGCGGGGTGTGGTGATTTCTTGCGCCGGGTTGGTGCCGACCAATAGCCCGGCTTGTCTTGGCGCCGCCGACCCGCGCGGCGGTGGGGTTTCGCTTGGCAGTTTTGGGCGCTGATCATGGCGCTCAAGATCGGTCGCGGGGCTGAGGCACCGCCGTTTCTGGTGATGGATGTGATTTCTGCGGCCAATGCGCGCGCGGCCAGCTTGCCGCCCGGCGCACCGGGGATCATCAGGATGGAGGTCGGCCAGCCCGGCACCGGCGCCCCGCGTGGCGCGGTCGAGGCCGCCATTCGTGCGCTGAATGCCGGCGCTCCGCTGGGCTATACTGAGGCGTTTGGGCTGGTGTCGCTGCGTGAACGCATCGCCCGGCATTATCTGGACCATCACGGGCTGGTTGTGCCAGCCCAGCGCATTGCGGTCACCATGGGCGCTTCAGGCGCTTTTCCGCTGGCCTTTCTGGCGGCTTTCGATCCGGGCGATGCGATTGCGATGGCCGCCCCCTTCTACCCGCCCTATGCGAATATCCTGCAAGCGCTGGGCATGCGCCCGCAATTGCTGGAATGCGATGCGGCAACCCGGTTTCAGCCAACCGTTGCGATGCTGGAAAAGCTCGACCCACGCCCGGCTGGCTTGATCATCGCCAGCCCCTGCAACCCTGCCGGCACCATGCTGACGCCTGATGAATTGGCCGCCATTGCGCGCTGGTGCCATGCGGAGGGCGTGCGGCTGATCAGTGATGAAATCTATCACGGGCTGAGTTGGGGCGCGGTCGCCGAAAGCAGTGCGGCGGCCTTCAGCGACAGCGCCGTGGTGGTGAACAGCTTTTCCAAATACTGGTCCATGACCGGCTGGCGGATTGGCTGGCTGGTCTTGCCGGAGGATCTTATCCGCCCGGTGGAATGCCTGGCGCAGAATATGTTCATCAGCGCGCCGCATATCGCGCAGGTGACGGCGGAAGCCGCCATGGATTGCCGGGAAGAGCTTGAAGGCAACAAGGCCGCTTATGCCCGCAGCCGCGCGGCCTTGCTTGCCGGCCTGCCGCGCGCCGGGTTTGACCGGATCGCGGCGGCGGATGGCGCGTTTTATCTATGGTGCGATGTCTCGGCGCTGACGAATGACAGCGCGGCATTTTCGGCAGCCATGCTGGAAGGGGCGGGGATTGCCGCTACCACCGGGCTTGATTTTGACCGTGGACGCGGCGGGCGGTTTTTGCGCTTTTCCTATTGCGGGCCGGAAGCGGACATGGCGGCGGCGCCTGAACGCTTGGCGCAGTGGTTGGGAAAGTAGCAGGCACCTACCCGGACCGCCGCTTGCGTTCGATCTGTTCCACCTTGGGCCAGATGGATTTGAACAACGCTTCACGCAGCGAGATATCGCCACGATCCGCCGGCGCGTAATCCGGGTGCAATTCGCGTGCGAGTACGCGGCGGAGCGCGTCAAAGCATTGGCGGTCCATCTCATCGGCTTCTTCGGTCAGCATCCGCGCTTCGGCGGCCAAGGCGCGGCGCTTCCAGGCTTCGCGTTCGGCGATCAACAAGCGGCAGGCATCACGGAGCTTCTGCATATTCTCCCGCTCCGTCATCAGAACGCGGGCGGCTTCGCGCAGTTTGTCCATTAACTGCTGCTGGTCTGGGTCACTCGCGGGGGTGGCTGGGGCAGCGAGATTCAAGGTTTCCGGCGGCGCTCCGGGCGCCGCAGTGCCGCCACGGCTGAGCACGGTGCCTTTCCCGGGGCTGGATGTGCTGGGTTTGCGCGCCGCAGGCGGGCCTTCAACACGCGCAACCGGCCACCAGCCGTCATCCTGAATGGCACCCACAACGCGCGATCGCTCCATCCGCTCAAGATAGTCGAGCGCCAAGCTCCAGCGGATGCCAAGCCCATCGGCCAGGGTGCTGGTATTGATGCGTGGTTGGCGGCGCACATAGCGCACGGCTTCAGCATAGCTTGGAATCGGCATTTTCCACCATCGGGCGACCCAGGCTGGATCGCTTCTCGTATTTTCGCGCTGATCGATTAAGCATCCGTGAAAAGCCTGTTCGCTGGCGCCAAGAAACTTAACCTGCATGGATTTCGGGGTGATGACTTCTGGCGCAAACAGCGGCGGAAATGCTGTTGTCACCCAGTGGTGGGATCCATGCTTGCCTTTCCCGATCCCAAACTGCCCCCGCCCGCCACCAGCCTTATAATGTGGTGGGCCGAGCCAC
>VGDL01000064.1 GCA_016869735.1 Alphaproteobacteria bacterium | reverse complement strand
CCTTGGACCAGGCGTAATACAAGCTCTCGGCGATGGCTTCGCGGCGGCAAAGGGCGGCGATGCTTTCCTCGCCGCGGAGCCCTTCCAGGACAATGCGGATCTTGTCCTCGGCGGAATGGTGCTTGCGCGTGGCGCGGCGAATATCGCGGACCAGCTTTTCGGCTGGCACCCGCGTGGGTGGGGCGGAGGATTTCTGGCTCATCTTCACTCTCCTTGGGGTTACGATGAGCCAGAAATCCTCCGTTATTCAAATCGCCAATTTGGTCCCATAGGTGCTGACGCCGGACAGAAAAAATCTCCAGTGAAACCAATCCCTAACCCATATCATACGGTTAATCACCCGAAGCCGCCTGCGTATTTTTTAAGTGAGCGCCGGCGAGGGAAAAGGCCTGAAGGCCGGCGTCTAAGACTGTTGGCCGCCCCAGACACAATCTAACATCGGCTCTGCCGCGCGAATGCAAGGTGACCAACAAGCCACAAATCATTCTGGCAGATTGCTGCTTCTTTTACCCCCAAGCTGGCTCATTTCTAGCAGCCACATGGGGACCCAACTATACACAAAAAACGACGTGACCCAGCTTCGTGAGTCACGCCGCTGATGCCTCAAAAGCCGTAGGGGTGCCGCGGAAAAAAGCCCTGAAAGCCGCCCCCTTCAGCTCCTCTGCCGCCGCAAAAACGCCGGGATTTCCAGGCTCATTTCATCCTGTTGCGCCGGGCGGGCGGGCTCTAGCCGGGGCGCGGGCGCGGCCAATGGCTCCATCCGCGCGGTAGGCACACTTTCAGGCGCAAAGCCCTGCGGTTCCGCCGCCGGGGAAAGGTTGCGCTTCATCATGCCCCCCATGCCCGTCACCTTGCCGAAAAGCCCGCGCAGCCCCGCAGACCGCGGCGCATCGGGCGCCACTTGCGGCTCAAACGCTTCCGTTACCGGTACGCGAAGCTGCGGTGCCTCCTGCAAAGGGGCCGGTGCCGGTGCCAGCATTACAGGCGCTTCCATAGCCGGTTCCGGTTCAGGGGCCGGCGCCTGTTCAACAATGGCCGGGCGCATGGCCGGCGCGGCCTGTGCCGCCCGCCGCATAAAGGGCAGCCCCGGGCCGGTGGGTGCCGCGCCAATGCTTTGGTTCGCCACGGCTTCAAGCGGTTGCGCCATGCCGCCGCCCACCGCCACCAGCTTCGGCCTTTCCGCTTCGCGCAGCGCTGCCGCATCAATGCCGGTTGCCACCACGGAAACGCGCACGCGGCCATTCATGGTTTCGTCAACCGAGGTGCCGAAGATGATATTCGCATCCTCATCCACTTCTTCACGGATGCGGTTGGCCGCGCCATCCACTTCAAACAGCGTCATGTCATAACCGCCCGTGATGTTGATCAGCACACCCTTGGCGCCGCGCATGGAAATATCTTCCAGCAGAGGATTGCTGATGGCGGATTCAGCAGCGCGGCGGGCGCGATCTTCGCCCTCGGCCTCACCGGTGCCCATCATGGCTTTGCCCATTTCCGCCATGACAGTGCGGATATCCGCGAAATCCAGATTGACCATGCCGGGGTTGACCATCAGGTCCGTTACACCGCGCACACCCATGTACAGCACATTGTCGGCCATCTTGAACGCTTCCTGAAAGGTGGTGCGTTCATTGGCAAGGCGAAAAAGATTCTGGTTCGGGATGATGATCAGCGTATCCACGAATTGCTGCAATTCATCGATTCCCTGATCGGCGGATTTGCGCCGCTTCGGTCCTTCGAAATCGAAGGGCTTGGTCACCACGCCAACTGTCAGAATGCCGCGTTCACGCGCCATGCGTGCAATCACCGGCGCCGCCCCCGTGCCGGTGCCGCCCCCCATGCCGGCGGTGATGAAAATCATGTGCACGCCTTCAATGTGGCGGGCCAATTCCTCAGTCGCTTCTTCGGCTGCAGCGCGGCCAATCTCCGGCTTCGCGCCGGCACCAAGACCCTGCGTAAGATGGGGCCCGAGCTGCACACGGCGATCCGCGCGGGAATGGATCAGCGATTGCGCGTCGGTATTCGCCACCAGGAATTCCACGCCATCAAGGCCCATGGAAATCATGTTGTTGACAGCATTGGTGCCGCCGCCGCCCACACCCACCACCGTAATCCGCGGCGTGAAATCCGTGTGTTGATTTTGCGGAATCGTCAGGTTCAGGGTCATTTGTTTTCCTCCTCACGCAGTGATGGGCAGCTTGGGTTGGCAGGGGTGGCGAAGGGCGCGGGCATTACACGCGATCCTTCAGCCAATTGATCAAACGGCGAAACGCGCCGCCGGCCTTCATCGGGCCTGGCGCAATATCCAAAACGGGGCGGCCTTCTCCGGCACCCCACAACAACAGCCCGACCGCGCTGGCAAAGGCGGGGCCGGACGCAGTTTCGGCAAGGCCACGCAAGGGTTGCGGGCGGCCAAGCCGCACTTGGCGGTCCAGGATGCGCGCGGCCATTTCGCGCACACCAACAAGCTGCGAAGCGCCGCCGGTCAGCACCACACGCGCGCCGCCTTCCTTGCCAAGCCCGCTTTGATCTAATTTGTCCTTGAGGATTTCGAAGGTTTCTTCAAGGCGTGGCTTGATAATGCCAACCACCATGGCGCGGGGAATGCGCGCAATATGGTGTTCATCCTCACCCAGAAGCGGCACGGGCAAATATTCGCGCTCATCATCCGCGCCGCCATGCACTGCGCCATGCAGCGTCTTCATCCGTTCCGCATGGGCAACAGGCGTGGACAGGATGGTTGCCAGATCATTCGTCACTTGCCCGCCACCCACCGGGATTTGCGCGGTATGCACCAGATGCCCTTCGCTGAAGACGGCAAGGCTTGTCGTGCCGCCGCCCATGTCAATCACCGTGGCGCCAAGCTGCTTTTCATCTTCGACAAGTGTCGCAAGCCCCGCTGCGAACGGGGCAGAGACAAGTTCCTCCACTTCCAAATCGCAGCGCATCAGGCAAGCACCAAGATTGCGGAGAGATGCCTCAGCGGCGGAAACCATGTGCAGCCGCGCGCCCAGTACATCGCAAATCATGCCGCGCGGATCATCAACGCCTGGGGTTGCATCCACGGTGAAGCCAAGCGGGATGGCGTGCACGGTTTCGCGGCCTTCTTCGGCGGTACGGCGGCGCCCATCATGCAGAATGGCGCGCAGATCAACCTCATTCACCGCGCGGCCACTAATTTCCCATTGCAGGTGCAAGGGCCGGCTATCCGGCTGCCCGCAGGAAAGATTGACAATGGCGCCCGAAAGCCGCGTGTCGGCCATTTCCTCTGCCTGGCCAACGGCGGCGCGAATAGCGCGTTCGGCTTCTTCCAGATCAACAATGGAACCGCCCTTTACGCCCCGCCCACGCTGCCAGCCAAAACCCAGGACGCGCGGGCTGCCATCAGATTCAATACGCGCAATCAGGCAGACCACTTTCGTGGAACCGATATCCAGCACACCAAAAACACCGCTACGCGCTTGCCGGCGACGGCGCGGCGCTGCGGCGGCAGGTTCAAAAGCGCCAGGCAAGCGGGTGAGCTGATTCATCCGCGCTCCCTCCGCGCCGCTGGCCGCACCGGCTGGTTTTCAGGTGCTTCGCGATTGGTGCGCACCACCAGCCGATCCGGTAGGCGAAGATCAATCGCAGCCAGGGGCCGATCCAAAAGCTTCGCTTCCTGCTGCAATTCCGCGAGGCGCTTGATAGCGGCACCTTCTGCGGCTTCGGGCAGCAGCACATCCGTGCCGCTGTGCAAGCGCAAATTCCAGCGCCTTTCGCCAATACGCACCATGGCCTGCACGCGTTCTGCAACCGCCGATTCTGCGGCCAATAAATCATAAAGCTGCGCGGCGGCGCGATCAGCGCCTGGGCCGACGATCAAGGGCAATGGACCGAATTGATCAAGCCCATCGGTTGCAACTGTCTTGCCTTCACGATCCACGATCACAAAGCGCCCCTGGTTCTGCCAAATGGCAAAGGGCCTACGTTCTTCCAAGCGCAGCACGATCGTACCGGGTAGATGGCGTTCAACATGCGCCGTTGCCACCCAGGGAATTGATTCCAGGCGCTGTCTTGCGGCTTCCGGGGAGAATTCCAGCATGGAATCACCACGCGAAATACCAAGCGCTTCGCGTATCAGCGGCAGCGGCGTATTCTGCCGTCCATCCACAATCACTGCTTGAACAGTCATGCTGCGATCAGGCCCAATCATGGTGACCTGATCCAACATGCGACGCGCCTGACCTGCCGGGTCCACTACCGCAATACCATAGGCAATAGCGCCAAAGCCGCAGAGGATACCCAAGCCATAAAGCGCAGGCCGCGCGAAACGGCGTAACCGGCGCAGCGCAATGCGCGATGCGGAAGGCCGCCCCTGTTCCTTCTGCTTCCGGGTGGAAGTGGTGACCAAGCGTTCACGCGCCATGGCGGGCTTGCTCCACCATCCAGGCGCAAAGCGCGGGGAAGGATATGCCGCAATGCGCCGCCTGTTCTGGCAGCAGCGATGTGGGCGTCAGGCCAGGCTGCGTATTCACCTCAAGCAGGATCAGCCGGCCCGGTTCACCTTGCGTATCATCATAACGAAGATCACTGCGTGACGCACCACGGCAGCCAAGCGCTTGATGTGCGCGCAGCGCAATATCCAAAGCCTGCGCATAAGCTTCCGGCGCCATACGCGCGGGCAGGATATGGCGCGACCCTCCGGCGGCATATTTGCTCTCGTAGTCGTAGAATTGCCCGGCATCAGCCAGGATATCCGTGACCGCCAGTGCGCGATCACCCATAACGCCGACGGTCAATTCCCGGCCGGGGATGAAGCTTTCCACCATAATGGCATCGCCATGCGTCCAATCCCGCGCAATGGCGGCCCGGCGATTATCACCCTCATGCAGGATGGTGACACCAACGGAAGAACCTTCATTGACCGGCTTAACCACGAAGGGGCGCGGCAGCGGGTCAGCCGCTGCCAATTCGGCGCGCGTCACAACACGATCATCCGCCACCGGCAAAGCGGCGGCGCGCAACACGGCCTTTGCGGCGGCCTTGTCCATGGCAAGCGCCGAAGCACGCAACCCTGAATGCGTGTAGGGCAAGCCAAGCCAATCCAACACACCTTGGATGCAGCCATCTTCACCAAAGCGTCCATGCAGCGCGTTGAAGACAGCATCGGGGCGCGGATCGCTCAAGGCCAGCACCACGGCCGCCAGATCATCACCAACTTCAACCGGCGTTACGGCAAACCCGGCTTCCTGTAGCGCGGCAATCACCTGACGCCCGGACGAAAGCGAGACATCGCGTTCCGCGGAACGCCCACCATAAAGAACAGCCACGCGCTTCTTCATGGCCGCGCCCTTCCAATGCGGCGGATTTCCCATTGAAGCGCAATGCCGGAATGCGCCAGCACGCGTGCGCGCACTTCCTCTCCCAGCGCTTCAATATCGGCAGCGGAAGCGCCGCCCAGATTGAGCAGGAAATTACAGTGCTTTTCGCTGACCTGCGCCGCACCATGTTTCAGGCCTCGGCAACCGGCAGCATCAATCAATTCCCAAGCCTTGCGATCACCTGATGGGTTTTTGAAGGTGGATCCGCCAGTGCGTGCGCGCACGGGCTGTGTTGCTTCCCGCGCGGCGCGAATTTCCGCAAGCCTTGCTGCGATCGCGGCTTTATCACCAGGCACCGCGCGCAACTTGGCCCGCACCACAACACCGCGCGGCGGCAATTGCGCGTGCCGATAGGCGAAATGCAGCGCAGCCGCATCCAGGCGCAGCAAGCCTTCAGGCGTGGCGATTTCCGCCCATTCCAGAACATCCTTGATCTCAAGGCCATAAGCGCCGGCATTCATCGCCACCGCCCCGCCGATGCTGCCTGGAATACCGACCAGAAATTCAAGCCCCGCAAGCCCGGCGGCGGCGGCGGTTTCCGCCACTGTCACGTCCAAAGCAGCGGCACCAGCTATGATGCCGCCATCGGCTTCCACCACCACCTCACCGAAACCGCGCGCAAGGCGCAGCACAACACCTGCAATGCCACCATCACGAATGATCAGGTTTGAAGCGGCACCCAATACGGTCAGCGGCATATCCGCCGGCATGTCGCGCAGCAGCAACAACAAATCATCCAAATCCGCCGGCCGCACCAGCACATCCGCTGGTCCACCCACGCGAAACCATGTCGCCAGACCAAGCGGCGCATCACGTTCCACGCGACCACGCAAAGGGGGCAGTACGGCCTGGGTGATGGGCTGAAGCATCATTTCATCGCCCCCGCCAGACGCCCGCGTGCGCGTGACTGCAAATCGGTCAATTGTGCAGGCAGCGCATGCGCCCAATTGGTGATGCTGCCCGCGCCGAGGCAGACAACATAATCGCCAGGTCGTGCGATGGCGTGGATCATCTCCGCCAGGCTATCGGGGCTGGGCAGCGGCACCACGGAACGATGCCCGCGCGCGCGCAAGCCTTCCACCAGCGCATCCTTGTCCACGCCTTCCATCGGCGCTTCCCCGGCAGCATAGACATCCGCCACAATCACCGTGCCCGCATCATTCATGCAGGCGCAGAAATCCTCAAACAGTGAAGCAAGGCGCGAATAACGATGCGGCTGCACCACCGCAATCACATCGCGCGCGCCGCCTTGCCGCGCAGCCTTCAGCACGGCAGCGATTTCCACGGGATGGTGGCCGTAATCATCAATCACCGTAATGCCGCCTGCCTCACCGGTGCGCGTGAAGCGCCGCTTCACCCCTTTGAAGCCGGCAAGCGCGGTGCGGATCGTCGCCTCATCCACGCCCATTTCGGCCGCGATGGCCACGGCGGCCAGCGCATTCTGCACATTATGCTGACCGAGCATGGGCAGCCGGAAGGGCTTCATGTTGCGCACGCGCCCGCTGAGCCGATCCGTCAAAGTTACTTCGAACGTGGCCCCCATGCGGTCCGTGATGACGCGATCCGCGCGCACATCAGCCTGTGGCGAAAAGCCATAAGTGACGATACGCCGATCAGAAAGGCGCGGGATCATCGCCTGCACTTCGGGGTGATCAATGCAAAGCACCGCAAAACCATAGAAGGGAATATTGCCGACGAATTGGGCATAGCCTTCCTTCATCGCTTCTTCCATGCCCCAATGGTCCAGATGTTCCGGGTCCATATTCGTGACCACGGCAACAACCGCGGGCAGTTTCAGGAAGGACCCATCACTTTCATCGGCTTCCACCACCATCCATTCGCCGCTGCCCATGCGCGTATTGGTGCCATAGGCATTGATGATGCCGCCATTGATCACGGTCGGATCAAGTTTTGCCGCTTCCAGCACAGCAGCCACTAGGCTTGTGGTGGTAGTCTTGCCATGCGTGCCGCCAATCGCGACGGACCATTTGAGGCGCATGAGCTCGGCCAACATTTCCGCGCGCCGCACAATGGGGATCAGTCGCTGCCGCGCTGCCGCCACTTCCGGATTGTCACGCTTGACGGCGGTTGACACCACCAGCACCTGAGCATTGCCCAAATTGGCCGCGTCATGCCCTATCATCACCGGAATACCCGCAGCGCGGAGCCGCGCGACATTGGCACTTTCCGAGATATCGCTTCCCTGCACCTGATAACCCAGCGTGTGCAGCACTTCGGCAATGCCGGACATGCCGATACCGCCAATACCGACGAAATGAATAGCACCAATCGTGATGGGAAGCGCACGCATCAGGAAACCCTCACGATACTGCGCTGCGCCAGCGCCATGACGCGATCCGCAAGCTCTCGCGCCGCATGGGGCCGCGCCAAGGCAGCAGCAGCAGCAGCCGCAGAAGCCATGCGCGCCGGAAAATTCAGGAAGGACGCCAGCGCATCCGTCAGCGCTTGCGGTGTGAAGGCGGCCTGAGCAAATACCTTCGCCGCATCGGCCGCCGCCAAGGCGCGCGCATTGGCATTCTGGTGATCATCAATCGCGGATGGCAGAGGCACCAGAATGGAAGGCCGCCCCGCACAGGCAATCTCGGCCACGGTTGAAGCACCAGCCCGGCCAATCACCAGATGCGCGGTGGCAAGCCGCCCAGCCACATCAGGAAAGAAAGGCGCCAAATCAGCGGGAATGCCGGCAGCTTCATAGGCGCTGCGGGTGCGCGCTAAATCTTCCGCGCGACATTGCTGTGTTACCAACAGGCGCGCACGCAGGGTTTCGGGCAAGGCGCTGATGGCGGCGGGCACCACATCGGCGAAAATGCGCGCGCCTAGTGAGCCGCCCAATACCAAAACGCGCAGCGCCGCAGCTTCCGCCGGCAGCGGATAGGGCTGCCCCGCCAGGGCCGCGAGTGCAGGGCGCACCGGATTACCCACCACGGCACTTGTCGTGCCTTCCGGGACCATTGCCGTATCGGCGTGGGAAAGTGCCAGCAAATCTGCGCCGCGCGCCAGCAGCCGATTGGCACGGCCCAGCACTGCATTCTGTTCATGCAGGATCAGCGCCGGGCGGCGTGATGCGCGCATCAACCGTGCCGCAGCCAAAGGCGGGAAGGAAGGATAGCCACCAAAACCAACAATCGCACTCGGCGACAAATCACGGATATGCCGGCGCGCTTCAAGCGTTCCCCGGAACAAGGCGGCACCACCGCGCAAGGCCTGCCGCACACCGCGCCCGGAAAGGCCGGAACCCTGCAAGACAAAACGCTCGGCATTCGCAAAAACCGGGCTGTCATAAGCCGCGGAACGCGCATCGGTCATCAGCGCCACGCGTTCGCCGCGCCGGATAAGCTCAGCTGCCAGCGCCTCGGCAGGGAAAAGATGCCCGCCTGTGCCGCCTGCGGCGATGATGATGGGCTGTGCCATGGGCCCCCTCACCGCACACCACCTGTGGCGAGCGCGCCATGCGGCAAGTTTGCTCCGGCACGTTCACCAATACGTTTCCGCGTCAGTGCCAGCAGCATGCCCATGCCAAGCGCAATGGCCAACACCGAAGACCCGCCATAGGAAACCAAAGGCAAGGTCATGCCCTTGGTTGGAATCAGATGCAGCGTGGACGCCATATTCACAAAAGCCTGCAAGCCGAATTGCGTCAGCAATCCTGTTGCCGCCAGCACCACGAAAAAATCGGTTTCCGCCAATAGGCGCATCAGCCCGCGCAGCACAACAAAGGCGAAAAGCGCCAGAATCACCAGACACACCACCATGCCGAATTCCTCGCCGGCCACGGCAAAGACGAAATCGGCATGCGCATCGGGCAGCACATTCTTGACGCGCCCTTCACCCGGCCCGCGCCCCAAAAGCCCACCATTGGCGAAGGCTTCCATGGCGACACTCACCTGGTAGGAATCGCCTGAGTTGGGATCAAGAAACCGATGCACACGCGATTGCACATGCGGAAACAGCAGGTAGGCCAGAAAGGCAATCCCAACGCCAAGCCCTGCGAGACCACCCACGAAAAAGAAATTCAGCCCCGCCACGACAAATTGCGCAAACAGCACCAAGGTTATCACGATGAGCATGCCGATATCAGGCTGGCCCTTCATGATCACAGCAATCACGGCAAACAGGCCAATTGCAATGCTGCGCCCCCAGAAGCGGGAACCTGGCGCCATGCCTTCGGCAATCAACCATGCGGCAACAACAGCGAAGAACGGCTTCAGGAATTCGGATGGCTGCAAGGAAAAACCTGGAATAGGCAGCCAGCGCCGCGCACCCTTGATTTCAACGCCCACCACCAGCGTTGCTGCGGTCAGCACCAGCGCACCCGCACAACCAAGCAGCGCAAAGCGCCGCACACCGCGTGGTGACAGCAGCGAAACACCGACCATCACCGCCGCCGCCATGCCCAGATAGAAAACCTGCTTCAGAAAGAACATGTGGCGCGATGACGCGCCGATGCGCTCCGCCACCGCAGGCGATGCGGCCAGCATCATCACATAACCAAAGCCAATCAGCACCATGAGCGCAGCGAGCGTCCAGCGATCAACCGTCCACCACCAGCGCCCAAGAATGGAATTATCCGCGCGGGAAAGCGCCATCAGCTGGCCCTCCTGCGCTGTTCGGTGACCAGCGCGCGCGCCAGATCGCGAAACCGATCACCGCGCGCATCAAAACCCGAGAATTGATCAAAGGAAGCCGCCGCTGGTGAAAGCAATACGACTGCCGCCGCACCCGAAAAGGCCGCTTGCGCCGCCGCCGCCACTGCCGCATCAAGGCTGCCTGCAACTTCATGCGCAACGCCGGCTTCGCGCAACGTCGCCGCCATGGTCAGCGCATCGCGCCCAATCAGAAATGCCTTGGCGATGCGCGGAAAGAAGGGCACCAGCGGCGCAATGCCGCCTTCCTTCGCGATGCCGCCTGCAATCCAAACCACGCGGTCATAGGAAGCCAACGCCCGCGCCGCGCTATCGGCATTGGTAGCCTTGCTGTCATTCACAAAGACCACACCCTTGGCCTCGGCGACGATTTCCTGACGATGCGGCAGGCCAGGGTAGCTTGCGATCCCGCGCGCAATATCCGCCCGCGCAACGCCAAGCGCCACGCAAGCCGCAGCCGCTGCCGCCGCGTTCTGAGCGTTATGCGCGCCGGGCAGCGCCGGCGCTTCCGCCAGATCAAGAATCAACCCGCCATCATCACGCAGCCGCCGGCCTTCGGCCCAAACCCCGCCCGGCTGAGGCGAGGCACCCGAAATCGGCACCAGCCGCGTCGCCAAACCAGCGCCCATTTGCGCGGTCATGGCATCATCCTGGCCAAGCACGGCCACATCGCCAGCCTGCTGACGCGCGAAGATTCGTGCCTTCGCAGCGGCATAGCCGGCCATGTTCCCATGGCGGTCCAGGTGATCGGAGCTGAGGTTCAGCATGACAGCTACGTTGAAGCGCAGAGTTGCGATTCGCTCCAACATGTAAGACGACATTTCGAGGGTATAGACCCCATCAGACCCCAAGATGTTGAGATCAAGCGCCGCCGGGCCCAGATTGCCCCCGACCTCACAGGCCATGCCGGCACCCTGTAAAATATGGTGGATCAGCGCGGTCGTGGTGGATTTGCCATTGGTGCCGGTGACACCCACGAAGCGCGCCTTGGAATGGCGCGCCAATACTGCCCGGTAGAGAAACTCAACATCTGAGAGAATGGGCGCGCCCGCCGCCGCTGCCGCCTCAGCCGCCGGATGGGGCGCGGGCAAAAGATGCGGAATCCCCGGCGAAAGCAGCAGCGCATCCGCGCGGAAGGGGCCATCGGCCGGGTCCAGCAGGGTCAGCCCCGCTGCTTCCGCTGCCGCGCGGGCTTCGGGCTTGTCATCCCAAACCGTGACCTCGGCGCCCCAGGCAGCCAAGCGCCGCGCGGCAGGCAGCCCGGCGCGGCCAAGCCCAACCACGGCAATGCGCGCACCGGGAAAGGGGGTGAAGGGAGGGCTTGGCGCTGTCATCTGATTTTCAGCGTCGAAAGCCCGACCAGCGCCAGGATCATGGCAATGATCCAGAAGCGGATCACGATGGTGGGCTCGGCCCAGCCTTTTTTCTCAAAATGATGATGCAACGGCGCCATCAGAAACACGCGCCGGCCCGTGCGCTTGAACCAAAAGACCTGGATAATGACGGAAACCGTCTCAACCACGAAAAGTCCACCAACGATCGCCAGCACGATTTCATGCTTGGTCGCAACCGCAAGCCCGCCCAGCGCACCGCCGAGTGAAAGCGACCCCGTATCACCCATGAACACCGCAGCGGGCGGCGCATTGAACCACAGGAAACCAAGCGCGGCGCCAACCAGAGCCGCGCAGAAAACCGCCAGTTCCCCCGTGCCAGGCACGTAATGCAATTGCAGATAATCGGCGAAGATGCGGTTGCCGACCAAATAGGCGATCAGCGCAAAGACACTGGCCGCGATCATCACCGGCACAATGGCGAGCCCATCCAGCCCATCGGTCAGATTGACCGCATTGGAAGAGCCCATTATCACCAGCGCTGCCAAGAGCGGAAATAAAATCCCGAGTGGCAGCAGAAATTCCTTGAAGATCGGAAAGGCAAGCTTGTCTGCAAGCGCGCCGGGCATCAGCCAGGTAATCCAAATTGCCGTGACGATGCCAAGGCCCGCCTGCACCACAAGTTTCGCGCGGCCCGAGACGCCCTTGGTATTGCGTTTGGTCACTTTCAGCCAATCATCGGCGAAGCCTAGCGCGCCATAGCCGCAGGTGATGAACAGCACGGCCCACACAAAGCCATTGCGCAAATCGGCCCAAAGCAATGTGGACCCCACCAGGCCTAGCAAAATCAGCACACCCCCCATGGTGGGCGTACCCTTTTTTTCCACAATATGCCGCTCGGGGCCGTCTTCACGGATGGGCTGACCGCCGCGCTGAAAGCCACGCAGCCAGCGAATGATGAAAGAACCAAAAACCAAGCTGATCAACAGCGCCGTCAGGCAAGCCGCACCAGCGCGAAATGTGTGATAGCGCGCCAAATTGGCCAGTGAAAATTCCTCAGCAAAGGGCAGCAGAAGATTATAGATCACGAAATTTGCTCTCCTGCAGTCAATGCCTTGATGATCACGCCCATGCGCGAACCGAGTGAGCCCTTCACCAATACCGCGTCACCGGGCCTGAGCGCGGCGCGTAATGCGGGTGCAAGGCTGGTTGAATCCGGAAAATGCCCACCGCGCTGCGCTGCCGGCAGCGCTTCAAACAAATGCGTCGAGAGCGGGCCGCAGCAAAAGACCACATCGCATGCCCTTGCTGCATCTTCCGCCAAGGCCGCGTGATACGCCGGCCCTTCCGCGCCCAATTCCAGCATGTCGCCAAAGGCAAAGATGCGCCGCGCGGCGGGCTGTGCGGCCAGTACTGCAAGCCCCGCGCGCACCGAAGCGACCGAGGCATTGTAGGAATCATCAATCAGTAAAGCCTCTCCACCCGCCACAGCGATGCGGCGAAGCGCACCTCGGCCAGGGCCGGCGGTAAAACCTGCAAGGGCACGCGCCGCGATGGTGGGCGCAAGACCAAGCGCCTTCACTGCCGCAAGCACAGCGCAAGCATTCAGCGCCACATGGCGACCAGCGGCGGTAAGGCGTAGCGAAAGCGCCTCTCCTGCCAGTGCGATTTCAGCGCTACCGCCATCCGGTAATGCCTGATAGGATAGCAGCCGCACATCGGCGCCTTCGGCTTCCCCATGCGTCATCACCTGCAAACCCGCATCATGCGCGCGGGCAATCAGTTCCGGCAGAAAGGCACTATCGGCCGGCAGAATCGCCGTGCCGCCCGGCGCGATGCCGGCAATGATATCACCCTTTTCAGCCGCAAT
>VGDL01000063.1 GCA_016869735.1 Alphaproteobacteria bacterium | reverse complement strand
GCCAAGCTGAAAACCTTTATCCATGGACTTTCGCCTTGAAGCATTTCGGGTAGCATAGCGCGGCTTACGGCCCTTGACAGTCCCAGAGCAACACTTTCCGCTGGCACCAGAACTAGGCCCTGGAGGAAGAATATGGCGCAGGAAAATCACGGCGCTGTTATTGTTGGCACGGGTTTTGCCGGGCTTTACCTGCTGCATCGCCTTCGCGGGCTTGGTAACCCTGCCCTATGCCTGGAAGCGGCGGATGATGTTGGCGGGACCTGGTATTGGAACCGCTACCCCGGCGCGCGCTGTGATGTGGAAAGCATGCAGTACTCCTTTTCCTTCTCCGAGGGATTACAGCAGGAATGGCGTTGGCCTGAACGTTTTGCCGCGCAGCCCGAAATTTTGGCTTATGCGCGCCATGTTGCGGAACGCTTCGATCTGAGGCGTGACATCCGTTTTGAAACCCGTGTCACCAATGCAGCCTGGGATAACGCAGCAGGGCTTTGGCGCATCATCACCAATCGCGGGGAAAGCCTGTCGGCGCGCTATTTCTTCATGGCGACGGGCTGCCTTTCCGCGGCCCGCCTGCCCGACATTCCCGGCATTGCTGATTTCAAGGGCCGCCAATTCCATACAGGCTATTGGCCGCACCAGAGGGTGGATTTCACTGGCCGGAGGGTCGCGGTGATCGGTACCGGGTCTTCCGCCATTCAATCCATCCCCGTGATTGCAGAAGAAGTTGCCCAGCTCACGGTTTTTCAGCGCACGCCCAATTTCAGCATTCCATCGCGCAACCGCCCAATGGATGATGAATATGAACAAGGCTGGAAGCGCGATTATGCCAATCTGCGCCTAAAGGCACGCATGATGCGAACGGGCATTCTTTATGGCCTGAGTGACACGCCTGCCATGTCCGTCAGCGCCGCAGAACGGAAAGCGGAATATGATAAGCGTTGGGCCGTGGGCGGCACAGCCTTCATGGGTTCTTTCCGCGATTTGCTGCTGGATCAGGCCGCGAATGACACGGCGGCGGAATATGTACGCGGGAAAATACGTGAAATGGTGAATAGCCCCGCCACGGCCGAGAAACTTTGCCCGCGAAATCATCCAATTGGCACCAAACGAATTTGCGTGGATACGCAGTACTATGAAACTTATAACCGGCCCAATGTTTCGCTGATTGACCTGCATGAAGCGCCGATGACGCGCATTACCGTGACCGGGATTGAAGCGGGCGGCACGCTGCATGAATGCGATGATATTGTCTTCGCCACCGGCTTCGATGCCATGACGGGGGCTTTGCTTGGCGTGGATATCAAGGGTCGCGCGGGTGAAAGCCTCAATGCCAAATGGGAGGCCGGGCCGCGCACCCTGCTTGGCATTATGACCGCGGGTTTCCCGAATATGTTCATGATCACGGGGCCGGGCAGCCCTTCTGTCCTTAGCAACATGATCGTGTCCATCGAACAGCATGTGGATTGGATCATGGATTGCCTGACGCAAATGCAGGCCAAGAGCAAGTCGATCATTGAAGCTGATCGGGGCGCGGAAGATTCCTGGGTAGAGGAAGTCAATACGGTCGCGCATCGTACGCTCTATCCCCGTGCGGCATCCTGGTATATGGGCGCCAATGTACCGGGCAAGCCACGGCTATTTATGCCTTATGTCGGCGGTGTTGGAAATTATCGTGTTCTCTGCGATGAAATTGCCAATGATGGCTATCGCGGCTTTCATTTCGGCGGCTCAACACAGCCCGCAGCAGCGGCGGAATAGGGGGAATTCACATGACACTTGATGCAGGCGCCGAGCATGTCCTGAACCTGATCAAGGAAGCCAAACGCCCGGCTTTCAATACGCTGACACCGACCGAAGCGCGGGAGGTTTCTGCCGCTTCCCGCCGCGTGATGCAGCCAGACCCGCCTGAGGTCGCGCTGGTGGAAGGCCTGAAATGCCCTGGCCCCGCCGGTAAGATAAGGCTGCGCCGCTATCGCGGCTTCGGCACTGATCCCGATGCCGCCCTGCCCTGCCTTGTCTATATGCATGGCGGCGGCTGGGTTATTGGTGATCTTGATAGCCACGACCAAGTCTGTCGGCGGTTGGCCAATCTATCACAGGCCTGCGTTATTGCCATTGATTACCGCCTGGCGCCGGAACATCGCTACCCGGCCGCAGTCGTGGATTCCGCAGCCGCCTATCGCTACATCTGCCGACAAGCGAAGCGGCTTGGCATAGACCGAACGCGAATTGCGGTGGGTGGCGATAGCGCGGGCGGCAACCTTGCTGCTGTGCTCGCCCTGATGGCCCTGCATGGCGAACTGCCCATGCCTGACTATCAGGTTTTGTTCTATCCAGTCACCGATATGGCAGGCAATCCGCCATCCTATGATCGTTTCACCGAAGGCCTGGTGCTGACGCGCGATGTCATGAAATGGTTCATCGCGCATTACCTCGGCCCCCATGAAAAGGGCATTGATTGGCGCGCTTCGCCACTGCGCGCACCGTCACTTGCTGGCCTGCCGCCGGCCTTCCTGATGACGGCAGGGATTGATCCTTTGGTGGATGAGGGCATTGCCTACGCCAAGCGTCTGGATGAGGAAGGTGTCAATGTCACGCATCTGCATGTCGCGGATCAGATCCATGCCTGCCTGACCATGGGCCGTTTTATCCCAAAATCCGATCTGGTGCTGCAACATGCCGCCGCCAGCCTGCGCGCACATTGGGGGATATAGGGCCTAGCGCTTCACCCCAAGCTTTATTTCGCGGTACCAAATATAAAGCCCCGCCCCCACCAGCACCAGGATGCCCAGGAAATCCCAGGCATCCGGCATTTCCGCCCAAATCATGGCGCCAAGCGCCGTGGTCCAGATGATGGCGGAATATTCAAAGGGCGCGAGTAGCGAAGCCTCTCCGGTTCGGTAGGCATTGGTCATCATAATCTGCGCAATGGCGGATACCAGCCCAATGCCGGCAAGCAACGCCCATTGCGTTGTGCTTGGCCAAACCCAGACCGGGATCATGAAGATGCCAGCCAGGATCGAAGAAAAAAACGCAAACCAAAACACAATGGCAACGCCGCTTTCGCCGGCCTCACCCATTTTGCGGATGGTGATCATGGCAAGCGCCCAGGCCAAAGCACCCAAAAGGCACAGCCCGAGTGCCAGCCATTGTGTATCCGTAGTGCCCTGTTCGGGCCGCACCATCAGCAGCACGCCGCAGAATCCAACCAAAACCGCAAGCCATCGGCGCCAACCAACCTTTTCACCCAGAATTGGTATGGCAAGCAGCGTCAGAAACAGCGGCATCGTGAAGCCGAGAGCCGTTACGGTCACCAAGGGCAGATGGACATAGCCGTAGAAGGACCCGACCATCCCCATCATGCCGAAAATCATGCGCAGCACATGGCTACCGGGGCTTCGCATGCGTAGCGCTGCAAGCCCCCCCGCGCTGATGATCACAGGTAAAATAGGGATCAGCGCAAAGAAATTGCGGAAAAAAATCACTTCGGCCACCGGGATGCCCGTGCCAATGGTCTTCGCAAAAGCTGCCGAGATGGAAAAGCTCGCCGCCGCCAGCACAACCAGAAGCACGCCACGGCGGCGCGCACGCCTGATTCGGGCGGGATCGGGGGGCGGGGAATCGTTCTGTGTCATGCGGTTGGCTATGCGCTTCTATCCCCAAAACTTCCCCAGCGGCAGAGGTTTTGTTTCAGCGTTTTCTGGCCTAGCCTGTCCCATCAGGGTAACGCTCAGGAAAAGCATGACTGAATTGATCTTCCGCGAAGATGCCTATGCCGCCGAAATCAGCGCCAAGGTGTTGGCCGCCTCGGCCGAGGCGATCATCACGGACCGCACGAATTTCTATGCCCAGGCGGGCGGTCAGCCCGGTGATACCGGCATGCTGCGCTGGCCGGGTGGCGAGGCGCGGATCGCCAATACAACCAAGGGGCCGGAAGACACCGTGCTTCATGTGCTGGAAGCCGGCGCTGCCTTGCCGGAACAAGGCGCGACAATCACGCTCGCGCTTGATTGGCCGCGGCGCTTTCGCCTGATGCGCATGCACACAACGCTCCATCTGCTTTGCAGCCTGATCCCCGGCGCTGGCGTGACGGGCGGGCAGATCGGGCTTGAGAAATCGCGCCTTGATTTTGATTTGCCCGAGCCGCCGACGAAGGAAAGCCTGACCGAAGGGCTGAATGCACTAATCGCTGGCAATCATCCCGTGACGCAGGAATGGATCACGGAAGCCGAGCTTGATGCCAATCCCGGCCTGGTGCGCACGCTTTCCGTGCAGCCGCCGCGCGGTGCCGGGCGCATTCGTCTGGTGCGTATTGGCAGCGCTGATGCGCCGATTGATCTGCAACCCTGTGGCGGCACGCATGTGCGCCATACTGGCGAAATCGGGCGCGTTGAGGTCACGAAAATCGAAAACAAGGGCCGGCAGAATCGCCGCGTTTCCCTGGTGCTGGTGGGGGATTGATCCATGCATGATTTGGTTTCAACCGAATGGCTGGCCGAGGCACTTGGCGCGCCTGATCTGATGGTCTTCGACGCCACCAAATATCTTCCGAATGAGCCCTTTGATGGCCTGACCAAGTATCGCGAAGCGCATATCCCAGGCGCGCGTTTTTTTGATATTGATGTGGTGGCCGATCCCGACACCAATCTGCCGCATATGGCGCCAACGGCTAGCCGTTTCGCCTGGCTAATGGGAGAGATGGGCATCAGCAATGCAACGCGCGTGATTTTCTATGACCAGAAAGGGCTGCAATCCTCAGCGCGCGGCTGGTGGCTGATGAAGCTCTTTGGCCATGAAAAGGCTGCCGTGTTGGATGGTGGCCTGCCGAAATGGCTGGCCGAAGGGCGCGCCGCCGAAAGCGGCGATGCGAAACCCGCCGCCACCAGCAGCTACACGCCGGATTTTCGCGCCGATTTGGTGAAGGGTATTGGCGACGTGAAGCGCATCATTGCGCAAGGCAATGCGCTGATCCTGGATGCGCGCACCAAAGGCCGTTTTGATGGCACCGCGCCGGAACCACGCCCGGGCCTGCCTTCCGGCCATATGCCAGGCGCCAAAAGCGTGCCTTTCAATGAATTGCTGAATGCCGATTTCACCATGAAGGATACGGCTGCGCTCCGCGCGCGTTTTGCCGCAGCCGGTGCGGATGGCAGCAAACCTATCGTGACAAGCTGCGGCACAGGTGTCACTGCCTGCATCCTTGCACTTGGCCTGAAGCAGGCCGGGCTTGGTGATGCCGCGATTTACGATGGTTCCTGGACCGAATGGGCCGGCAGGCCCGAAACCCAAAAGGAAAAGAGTAGCTGATATGGCCGACAACAACGCCAAACACGGGCATGGCTTCGCCACCCGCATGTCCCATGCCGGGCGCGCTGGCACGCGCGCACATGGTTTCGTCAATCCTGCGGTGCATCGCGGCTCCACCGTTTTGCATCCTGATTCCGAATCTCGCCGGACCTTCCAGAAGGATAAATGGAACCGCGTGATGACCTACGGCACCGCCGGCGGTCCCACGCAATACGCCCTGGAAGATGTGGTGGCAGAAATTGAAGGCGGCACGCGCTGTGTGCTGGTGGGCACCGGCCTGGCCGCCGTGACGGTACCGCTGATGGCCTATTTGAAGACCGGCGATCATTGCCTGATGCCGGATTCCGCCTATGGCCCCGCGCGCAATGTTTGCAATGGCTTGCTCAAGGATTGGGGGATTGAAACTACCTATTACGATCCGCTGATTGATGAAGCTGGCATCCGCGCGCTGATCCGCCCCAATACTAAGGTTGTCTATACCGAAAGCCCTGGCAGCCATAGTTTTGAAGTACAGGATGTGCCAGCCATTGCGCGCGCAGCGCATGCTGCCGCCTGCGTGGTGATGATGGACAATACCTGGGGTATTCATCACTTCATGCCCTTCCAGCATGGCGTGGATGTTTCCATCCAGGCGCTGACGAAATATGTTGGCGGGCATTCGGATGTGCTGCTTGGTTCCATCACCGTAAATAGCGAAAAGAATTATGAAATTGTGCGCGGTGCCGCTTCCCAGATGGGGCATTTCGCGGCACCTGATGATTGCTGGCTGGCGCTGCGTGGTGCGCGCACCATGCCCATTCGCCTAAGGCAGCAGGAAAAAAGCGGGCTTGAAGTGGCGCGCTGGTTTGAAAGCCGCCCAGAAGTGCTGAGCGTCCTGCACCCTGCCCTGCCATCCCATCCGCAACACGGCTTGTGGAAGCGGGATTTCACCGGTGCTTGCAGCCTTTTCGGTGTGGTGTTCAAGCCGCGCTATACGGAAGCCGAGATCTTCAATTTCATTGATAGTCTTAAGCTTTTTGGTATCGGCGCCTCCTGGGGCGGGTTTGAAAGCCTCGCCTTACCCACCACCGGCTTTATCACCCGCACCGCGACCAGCCCTGATTTGGGCGGCTACACGGTGCGCATCCATATCGGGCTTGAAGATGTGGGCGATCTGATCGCTGATCTGACGCAGGGTTTGGCGACGCTGCCGAAGTAATCCGGTTTGCAAGGGGCCACCCATCAGAAGGGTGGCCCTATAGGGCTTCATCGCTGGCTGCGCCCTGTCTCCACCCCGCGCTGATAGGCGCGTTGTTCATTCTCTCGCGCTTGGCCAACGGCCAAGCCGCCCAGCGCGCCAGCGCCCGCACCAATCAGCGCGCCCCATCCGGCATTGCCGGAAAAGGAGCCAATTGCCGCCCCCCCAACCGCGCCAATCCCAGTGCCAATCGCGGTGCTGCGCTGCTTATCTGTCATGTCCGCGCAGCCGGAAAGGACAAAAAAAGCGGTGGCCGCCAAACAGAACTTCCATGGCTTGATCATTGAAGTATCCTTATCGCTGACGAATGGCTGGCGAACACATGGTTTGCGAAATAATCGGCACATTGGTGATTGGCCGATCACCGCTGACTGGCTTAATGGCGCGGGCTTCCAGGCCAGCAGTGCGAAACCCCACAAAAATAATTGGGCAAAAGGCCATGCCATGAAGCGGTAGCCCCCCAACGATACCCTGCCCCATCCCGGCATCAAGCATGGCGCCAAAGCAAAAATCTGCCCCATGGAAAGCTTGCCCTGGTAACGGCCCTTTCGCGGTTTCGGAAAGGCTTGCGTCATCAGCGCGCCAGATGGCCCAGCTTTGGAAATCGCGCGGCAAGTCAGCCACGCGCAAGCCTTCACGCGCCGAAGCTGAATGCGAAAAGAAAGGGATCAGCCACAGCAAGGCCAGCAAAGCCGGCCGTGCCAATGCCCCTCTCCCCTGGTGGATCCATCCGCACATCACGCCCTGCCTAACGCTGCGCCGAGGTTGCGGTGCAGGGATATTGCGCCGCTGCAAAACGCATCAGCCCCTCCGCCGCCCGCGTCCCATCAAACTGAGGATTGGCCGCCGACCACGCGACAAACCTCGCCGCTACCTGGTCAAGCGTTGGGGAGGGTGTCGGCAGGCAGAAACCAGGGCGCGTGCCTTGGCGTTTATGCATCATGTCGCTGGTCTGCCCAGACCCCACCAGCAGCCCATGGCAGAAATGAATCGCCGCCGCATAGGCTGCTTCCTGCGCATTGGCCCCGCATAGCCGAGCCAATGCACCCGTGGTGCCGGCGGTGAAGGTATCGCCATTGATGGATGGGCTTTGTGCCAACGCCATTGAAGCCGCACACGAAGCCAGTGCCAATACTCCGGCGGTCAAGGTGCGACCAATCAGACGAACCATCATCACATTCTCCCGCTCCCAATATCAAAAAAGTCTAATAGGGACGGAACAATTCGGACAATTCAATTATGCGATAGCCTAAGGCTTGGCCGCGCCGCATTTGGCACAAAGGCCTTCAATCTCCACGGTTGCTCGCGGTGCTGAAAAACCGCCGCGCGCCGCGGCAGCCGCAATTGCTGCCTCTACCGCATGATCGGAAATCTCCCGCGTTGCGCCGCAGCCGCGACAGATCAGGAATTGATGCGGGTGATCATGCGCATGATCGTGATCATGATCATGCCCTTCAAGCGCCTCTGTGCAGCCCATAAAGGCATTCAGCCGTTCAAGCCGATGGATCAACCCTTGTTCCAGCAAAAAATCGAGCGCGCGATAGACAGTGGGCGGTGCAGCCTTCGGACGGCTCGCCTTCAATTGATCGAGCAGCGCATAGGCACCAATCGGTGCCTCCGCTTCCAGCACCAGGCGCAACACATCGCGGCGCAGTGGCGTAAGCTGCACACCGCGCGTCTGGCAAAGCGCCTCGGCCCTTTCCAGCGCTGTCAAATGATGAGTGGCCCCGTGCATGATGCTTCCTAACAGAAGTCGTGAGTGTTATAAGATAACAATGCCACAGATCGCCACCCCTATCTCTGCCCCTGCCCGCGAAGCCTTGCTTGCCGCGCTGAAGCCTGATGCGGCGGGGCTGATCCCGGCCATCGCCCAGCAGCATGATACGGGTGAAGTGCTAATGATGGCCTGGATGAATGCCGAAAGCCTGACTGAAACGCTCAGCACAGGCCGGGTCTGCTATTATTCGCGCTCCCGCAAGGCGCTCTGGCGCAAGGGCGAAAGCTCCGGCCAGGTGCAAAGGCTGGTGGATCTCAGGCTGGATTGTGATGGCGATACCATCCTGCTGCTGGTGGATCAGCAAGGGGTCGCCTGCCATACCGGGCGGCGCAATTGTTTCTACCGCGCCCCGCGCGGTGAGGCTCTGGTGAATATCGCCGCGCCGCTGATGGACCCGGAAGCACTTTACCGCAAATGAACCCCATTCCCATTACGGTGCTGACTGGCTTTCTGGGCGCGGGCAAGACCACGCTTCTGAACCGATTGCTGAAGCATCCGGAAATGGCTGGCAGCGCCGTGCTGATCAATGAATTTGGCGAAATAGGGCTCGATCATCTGCTGGTCGAAAAGCTTGATGAAGATACCGTACTGCTCAATGCCGGCTGCCTTTGCTGCACCATTCGCGGCGATGTGCAGCGCGCCTTGCGCGATTTGGCGCTGAAGGCCGAAGCCGGACATGAAATACGCCGCGTGCTGATTGAAACTACGGGCCTAGCTGACCCCGCCCCCATTCTGCAAACGCTGATGAACGACCCGGTGGCGCTGCGATCCTTCCGGCTTGATCGGGTTGTCACCCTGGTGGATGCAGAGCTGGGCGCTGCCACGCTGGACGCCCAGATCGAAGCCGTTAAGCAGGCCGCCGTGGCGGATAGGCTGATCCTGAGCAAGACGGATATCGCAAGCGCCGATCAGATAAATGCGCTTGAAGCGCGGCTTCGTGTGCTCAATCCCGGCGCACCAATCCAGCGCGTTGTGGCGGGCAATATCGCGCCGGAATTCCTGTTTGGTGCGGACGGTTTTGATCCCAGCGCCAAGATTGCTGAGGTCGCGGATTGGTTGGCGGCGGAAGCCGCGCATCACCACCATTATCATGGCCATCACCACGACCCAAACCGCCATGACGCGCGCATCCATGCCTTCGGCCTGACCTTCGCCGAACCCCTCCCCTGGGAAGGCTTGGCGTCTTGGCTTGAAATGCTCGCCATCACCCGCGGCGCCAGCGTTTTGCGGATGAAGGCCATTCTGAACCTGCAAGGGGAAGATCGGCCGGTGGTGCTGCATGGCGTGCAGCATGTGTTTCACCCGCCGGAACGCCTTGCCGCCTGGCCGGCAGGGCATGACAGGTCTTCACGCATCGTCTTTATCCTGCGCGATCTGGACCGCGCCGTGGTGGAAGAAGGCTTGGCCGCCTTTCTGCAAGCGGCGAGTGACAAGGCCGCGCTTGCCGCTGGCGCAACATGATTCCGCCGCGCGCCATTCTCCGCTAATAGCCTGCCATGCTCTCTGCCCCTTTGACCTACGAAACCCTCTCTGGCGCAGCGCTCACCGCGCGGTTGGATGCCCTGGCTGGTTTGCGTATTCATGTCTTTCGCGAATGGCCGTATCTTTACGAAGGCGATGCAGCCCATGAGGCACGCTACCTCGCATCCTATGCGCAAAGCCCGGGCGCCTTGGTGGTCGCGGCCAATAACGCAGAAGGGAAAGCGGTTGGCATGGCAACCTGCCAGCCAGGGCAGGAAGCCAGTGAAAAGCTCCGCGCTTCTTGGGCCAATGCGGGGCTGGATGCCACCACACTCTGCTATTTTGGTGAAAGCGTCTTATTGCCGGCATATCGCGGCCAGGGTGCCGGCGTGCGGTTTTTTGAGGAACGCGAAGCCCATGCGCGGCGGCTTGGGCTTTCCATAGCGGCCTTTTGCGCCGTTGTGCGCAATGAAAATGACCCGCGCCGCCCATGCGATTACACACCGCTTGATGGCTTCTGGCGCAATCGCGGCTATGAAGCGCGCCCGGATATCTCAACGGTGATGTCCTGGCGCGAAGTAGATGACACGCGCGAAACGCCGCATGTGCTTTCCTTCTGGATCAAGCATCTTTCATGAACCCCGCCCAGCCGATCCGCCTTGGCCTGTTGCAATATCCGGTGGGCCGCCCGGCCTCCATCGCGGATTTCGCCGAGGCGCTTGATCACTGGCTGGAAACAGGCCGCGCGCAGGCGGATTTGCTGGTGCTGCCGGAATATGCCGCGGTGGAACTCGGCGCTGGGCTGAATGGTAGCGAGGCGACGGAAGCCGCTGAGCTTGCCGCCATGGTCACCGCCGCACCGGAGATTCTGGCCGTAATGCGAGACGCCGCGAAACGGCATCGCATATGGCTACAGCCCGGCACCTTGCCGATGCGCGCACCCGATGGCCGCGTCGTCAATCGCGCGCCCTTGATCACGCCGGAAGGGCGCATCGCCTTTCAGGAAAAGCGCGCCATGACGCGTTTTGAGGCGGAACGCTGGGGCGTTAGCCAAGGCACCGATCCCAATGTGTTTGACACGCCCTGGGGCAGGATCGGTATTTCGATCTGCTACGATATCGAATTCCCCAAACATGCGCGCGTGCAAGTCATGGCCGGCGCCTGGCTGATCCTGGCACCCAGTTGCACCGATAGCGTTGCTGGCTTCAACCGCGTGCATTTTTCGGCCCGCGCGCGCGCCTTGGAAAACCAATGCTATGTTGCCATTACACCGACAGTCGGCGAAGCGCCGTGGTCTGCGGCGTTGGACGTGAATCATGGCCGCGCCGGGGTTTTCGGGCCGATGGATCGCGGCTTTCCGGCCGATGGCATCCTGGCCGAAGGAACCATGGATGCGCCGGGTTGGGTGTTTTGCAGGCTTGATCCTAGTTTGATTGAAGCCGTGCGGCGTGATGGCGCTGTGCTTAATCACCGCGATTGGCCAAGGGCGCCCTTTGCCTCCCCCAAGCCCGCCAGCTTCGCATGACGCTAATCTATATCATCGCCGGAGAGGCTTCAGGCGATGTGCTGGGCGCGCGTTTAATCGCGGCTTTGCGCAAGGCGCGGCCTGATCTGCACTTCGCCGGTATTGGTGGCGAACGCATGGCCGAACAGGGCATGGCAAGCCTGTTTCCCTACCGCGAATTGGCGCTGATGGGCCTGCTGGAAGTGCTGCCGCGCATCCGGCAATTGAACCGTCGCCTTGAGGAAACCGAAGCCGATATCCTCGCCCGCCAGCCCGCTCTGCTGGTCACGATTGATAGCCCTGGCTTCACCATGCGCATTGCAAAGGCTGTGAAGCCGCAAGGCATCCGCGTGATGCATTACGTGGCCCCACAGGTCTGGGCCTGGCGACCGGGGCGCGTGAAAAAGCTGCGGCACAAGATTGACCATTTGCTGTGCCTGCTCCCGTTCGAGCCAGCGTTTTTCGAAGCGGCTGCAATACCTGTGACTTTCGTGGGCCACCCCGTGCTGGAAAGCGGCGTGGATCAGGGCAATGCCGCGCGTTTCCGTGCCCGTCATGGATTGGCGCCTACCGATCGCCCGCTGATCATCATGCCAGGCAGCCGGCGCATTGAAGCAACGCGCTTGCTGCCGATTTTCGGCGCGACGCTCAAGGCCGTGCTGCCGCAAAACCCGGCGCTGCGCACGGTGATCCCCGTCTCGCCCATCGTGGCGCCCTTGGTACGGGAAGCGGCGGCGCAATGGCCGGCGGCGCCCATTCTGGTGGAAGACATCGCCGATAAGCATGACGCCTTTGCGGCAGCGGAGGAAAATGGCGCAGGGTTGATCAAATCCGGCACCTCATCGCTTGAGATGGCGGTGGCCGGCGTGCCGCATATTGTTGCCTATCGCGTCAACCCCATCACGGCGGCGATTGCGCGACGGCTGATCAAGGTGCCGCATGCCTCACTCGTTAATCTGCTCTGCGCGCGGGAAGTGGTGCCGGAACGCATTCAGGAAAGCTGCACGCCGGAAAAACTGACCACCGCCCTGCTGCCCCTGCTGCAGGATAGCGCGGCGGTTGCGGCGCAGCGCCAGGGCTTCGCTGAAACCCTGGCCAAGTTAAGCGCGCCACAAGGCGCGCCTTCAGAAGCCGCGGCGGCAGCCGTGCTTGCCGCCCTGCCCTAGGTCACCGACTCATAAACCGCATCCAGATTCTGGCTGCTGCGAGTTTGACGAGCGCGAGGTAGTTGTCGTCGTGCTTTTCGAAGCGCGTGGCGATGGCGCGGAAGTGCCTGAGTTTGTTGAAGACTCGCTCGACCAGATTCCGGAACCGATAAAGGTAAGGACTAAAGACGGGGATGTTGACGCGCCCTGGCATGGGTTTGACGTTGGCCCACGCACCGCGATCGGCGAGTTTTTGACGGAGGGCATCGCTATCGTAACCTCGGTCTGCCAGCAAAGTCTGGCCGGGGCCGATGCTCTCGAGCATGTCGGTGGCGCTTCGTCCGTCGTGGGCTTGGCCTTCGCTCAGTTTCAGCCGGATCGGATTGCCGTCAGCGTCGACCACCGCATGGATTTTGGTCGTCAGTCCGCCGCGCGAGCGCCCCATGCATCGGGTTGCAGTGACGTCCCCAGACGTGGAGATGTCGGCGTTTTGCGGCCCCCTTTTTTGACTTTCGCGGCGTGCTGATGCACCCGGATGGAAGAGGAGTCGATCATCTGAAGGTCGCCGCGATAAGCCTTCGAAACCGCCTCGAAAATCGTGTCCCAAACCCCGATTTTCCGCCAGCGGACGAACCGGTTGTAACAGGTCGTGGCCGGGCCATAACGCTCCGGGATATCAGCCCACGGAGAGCCAGTTCGAAGACGCCAATAGATGCCGTTGAGCACCTTGCGGTCATCCGCTCGCGCGACGCCTCTGGGCTTGTTCGGCAACAGCGGCGAGATAATAGACCACTCGAAATCCGTCAGTTCGTACCGGCGAGCGTGCATCCAAAGTCCTCCCCGGACTTTGAATCACAACTCGCTCGCCCAAGGAATCCCCTTTATGAGTTTGTGACCTAGCGCGCCGGTTGGAGCGCCAGGGCAACCCCGCCTTAGCGCTTGATGCCGCCAATGGCGTTCTGGATACCCGCGCTGGCCCAGGGACCCCAGGGCATGGT
>VGDL01000062.1 GCA_016869735.1 Alphaproteobacteria bacterium | reverse complement strand
GGCAAAACGCGCGGCCAGAATGCCATTGCGCGCGGCATTGCCCACGCCGATATTTTTCGCAGCCGTTGCCAGGTTTTCGACAATGCTGCCGGATTGGCTGGCGGCGATGCCAAGTGCGTGCGCGGTTTCTTCCGCCGATAGGCGTAGCAGCCGCGCCGCTGCCGCTGCCGCGCCAAAAACGCCGCAGCTTGCGGTGATATGCCAGCCCCGCGCGTAATGCCCGGGGGAGACCGCATTGCCCATGCGGCAGGCAATCTCTCCGCCCAGCAGGAAGGCATGCAAAACCTCGGCCCCGCTCGCGCCGGTTTCCTCACCAAGCGCAAAGGCCACAGGCGCGACCGGCGCGCTTGGGTGGATCACTGTGTTCAAGTGCGTATCGTCATAATCAAGCAAGTTTGAAGCGATGGCATTGACGAAAGCTGCTTCCATCACGCCAAGCCTATCGCGCTGCCCCAGCACCGTGGCGCGTGGCTTGCCTGAGGAATCGCGCGTGATCTCAAGCGCCGTGATCACCGCCGGATCATGCGCCACACCCAAGGCGCAGCCTACGTGATTGAGGATGGAACGCCGGCCTTCATGACGAAGCGCCTCGGGCAGGGAATCGAAGCGCGATTCGGCGACAAAACGCCCCAGGATTTGCGTGGCCGATAATGCTTCACCCATGTGGCGCGTCCTTCGATCTATTCAGCGATTTCACGCGCCATGACACGTGCCGGCGCGCCATCCGATCCGGTGATCGCAAGCGCGCCAAAGATGAATTCCACACGTCTGCCAGCCAGCGGGCGCGGCCCGCGCAGATGCTCACAAATCAGCACGCCATCACGCAATAGGCGCTGATGCACGGGCCAGGTAAAGCCTTCGGCCGGGCGGCGATGCACGGGCAGATCAGGGGTTGGAAAATCACAGGCCAGAAGCTTCACCTGTTTCGCCACAATCCAATCCGCCGCTGCCAAGCTCAGGCACGGATGCGCATCATAGGCGGGTGTGTTGATGTGCGGCGAAGAACCCGTATCCAGCGCGAGAATATCACCCGGGCGCAGCAAGGGGCGCGCGGCTTCCAGATGTTCCGGTTCAATCAGGCTATTGGGCGGCAGATCGAAGCGCCAGACAACGCCTGGGCCATTCCAGCGTTCCAAAGGCACTTGTTCCATGCTTGGCCCATCGCTGAAGAAATGGCAGGGCGCATCCACATGCGTGCCGGTATGCACCACCATCTCGAAGCTCGTTACCGTCAGCGGATCGGCGGGCAGGCAGAATAGTTTCTTGACCTTGGGCGGGCCGAAGGTGGGCACACGCGGCATTGCCTCATCTATCGGGTGCGTCAGATCAAGCCATGGGCCGAGCGGTCTGGTTTGCGTCCGAGGTGGCAGCAGCATCCAACCGCGCCAGCCAAGCCCGCGTTCCTTTGCCTTGTCGCACATATCGCTTTCCTTCCCTTAGACCGCGCGGAGCCAACCGCCATCCACATCCATCAGCGTGCCTTGCACATAGCTGGCGCGATCACTGACCAGGAAGCTGACAACCTCGGCGATTTCCTCTGGCGTGGCAAAGCGTTTGATGCCGGCTTCCCGCGCGAGATCAGCCGCTGCTGCCGTATCATCCGCGCCCAATTCCTTGGCGCGGGTTTGGATGCGATGTGTCAGGCGATCCGTGTGGATATTGCCGGGATTGATGAGGTTGACGCGCACGCCATCGGCCACGCCGCGATCCGCAAGCGCTTTCGTGAAATTCATCAGCGCGGCATTGACCGAACCGCCAATGGTGAAATCCGCACTCGCCAAACGCCCGCCAATGCCACCGATATTCACAACAGCGCCCTTGGCCTTGCAGAGATGCGGCCAGGCTGCGCGTGCAAGCCGCACGGCGCCAAAGAGCTTCAGCGCGTATCCATCGGCCCAATCATCATCTGACAGCGTCAGGAAATCGCCGCGCTTGGTCGCACCCGCGCTATGTACCAGGATATCAAGCGCGCCGAAGTGCTGGATCGCTGCGTCCACCGCTGCTTTGGCGGCGGCATCGTTGCGGAGGTCACCCGGCACCACCACGCAATCCGCGCCGCAATCCGATGCGACCTTCAGCATATCGGCCTCACTGCGCGCCAGGCGACCTTCAGCATATCGGCCTCACTGCGCGCCAGCAGCACAAGCTTCGCGCCATCACGCGCAAGAGTGCGGGCGATCGCCGCGCCAATGCCTCGGCTGGCACCGCTCACCAGCGCAATCTTGCCAGAAAGCGGCGCGCTCATTCCGCGGTAATCCCGGCGGCGCGGATGACTTGGCCGTAGCGCGCGACATCATTGGCGATCAGCGTTCCGAAACTTTGCGCCGTTCCGCCGACAACCTCCGCCCCGGAATCGAGCAGCTTCTGGCGCATCTCCGGCGCGGTGATGATGCCGCCAATCACGGCGTTCAGGCGCGCGCATCTCCGGCGCGGTGATGATGCCGCCAATCACGGTGTTCAGGCGCTGCGCGGCGGCTGGCAGCATGCCACGCGGGCCGACAATGCCGTACCATTCGGCGATTTGATAACCGGGGATGGCGGCTTCCGCGATGGTGGGCGCTTCCGGCAGGAAGGGCAGGCGCTGCGCGGCAGTCACACCCAGCGCGCGTATCCGCCCGCCGCGCACATGTGGCAAAGCGGATGTCGCATTGGCGAACATGATCGGCACATTGCCGGCCATGAGGTCAGTCAGCGCCGGCCCGCCGCCGCGATAGGGCACATGGGTCATTGTCAGACCGGTCGCAAGGCGAAACATCTCCCCGCTGATATGCGTGGACGTCCCGGTGCCCGATGATGCGAAGGCAAGCGGGTTGGTGCGCCCCCAGGTAATCAGTTCCTGCACCGTACGCGGTGGCAGGTTGTTGTTGATGGACAGGATATTATGGACATTCGCTACGTGGATCACCGGCGTAATGTCGCGTACCGCATCAAAGGGATGGTTCTTCACCAGATGCGCATTTGCGGCATGGGTGCTGATGATGAAGCCGAAGGCATGGCCATCCGCATCGGCGCGGACAATGGCTTCCGTGCCGATCAGCCCGGCGGCGCCGGCGCGGTTTTCGATAATCACGTTTTGGCCAAGCGCTTCCTGCAAGGCCGGTGCGATCATGCGGGCCAAAATATCCGTAGTGCCGGCAGGCGGCCAGGGCACGATGAAGCGGATCGGGCGTGTTGCCGCCCAAGTGCCTTGCGCGTGCAGGATGCTTGGCGTGGCAATCAGTGCGCCGCTGGCGGCGATAAATGAACGTCTTTTCATGCTGATTCCACCCCTTTCTTGACCTCATGGTGGCCGGGTGCGTCGCATCTGTCCAGCATGGGCACCGCTTTCCCTGGCGCGCTAGCGGCGCAATACTCAGTATCGGAAAATGGAAGGGACGAAACGGCATGGCTAAGGGTGGCGGTTTGCTCTGCGTGATGAATGACATCGCGCCAGCTTGTGATCGGCGTGATTACGAAGCCTGGTATCAGCAGGATCATGTGCCGGATCGGCTTGCCATTCCGGGCTTTCAACATGCCAGGCGCTATCGCCGGCTGAATGGGCCACGTGCGGAGTTCTTCACCTTTTATGAAACCGCATCCCCGCAGGTTTTATGTTCTGCCCCTTACCTGAAGCGGCTTGCGGAACCAACAGAATGGACCGCGCGCATCATGGCGTATTTCCGTACCATGTCGCGCAGTATTTGCCGCGTGGTCCTTGATGAGGGGCAGGCAGGCGCCGGCGGTCTGCTTGCACTGATCGCGCAGAATGGCCCACCAACCACGGCGCTTGAAGCGCAATTGCAAGAGCTATTGGCAGCGCCTGGTGTGACGCGCGTGCGGTTGTGGGGCGCTGATCCCTCGGTCACTTTGCCAAGTCCGGAAGAAAAGCTCCGCCCCGGCGGCGATGCATCCTTCGCCACCATCATGGTGGTGGAAGGCAGCAATGCCGACATGATTCAGGCGGCGCTGGCCACACAAGGCTTTACAGCGGTGCCGACAATCTACAGCCTTATCTATGCCTCGCCGTCATTGAAGGAATCACAAGCATGACCACGCGCGCCCTTGCGGAATTCACTGCCTCCATCACACCGGATGCACTGCCGGCGGAAGTACGGCGCCAGGCGGTACGGCTGGTGCTGGATGCGCTCGGCTGCGCCATGGCGGCCTGGACGGAAGATGCGGAAAAATCCCGCATCGCGCGTGATATCGCCGCACTTTATCCCGGCGCACCCGGCGCGCATGTCATGGGCACCAAGGGCGCTGCGGTGCAGCCTGCTTTCGCTGCACTCGCCAACGGCATTCTGATCAATGCCGCTGATAATGATGACACGCACAAGCGCGCCTTGTTGCATGTGGGCTCCGTCATGGTGCCAACCGCGCTTGCCTTGGCCGAAGCACGCGGGCTTTCCGGCCGTGCCATGCTGGCGGCTTTGGTGGCGGGTTATGAGGTCGCCGTGCGTGTCGGCATGGCAGTGATGCCAACGCATTACCGTTTCTGGCATTCCACCGCGACCAATGGGACCTTCGGCGCCGCCGCCGGTGCGGCCCATGCCATGGGCCTTGATGCAGATGGCGTGCAACGCGCGCTGGGCCTGGCCGGCACGCAAGCAGCCGGGCTGAATACGTTTTTCGAATCCGGCGACATGACGAAATCCATCCACCCCGGCAAGGCCGCGTTGAATGGGATTCTGTCGGCGCAAATGGCCGCCCTTGGTGCCACCAGCCCGCCCGGCATTCTGGAACACCCGAAGGGCTATCTGGCAGCGTTTTCGCTGGAACCGAAAGCGGCAGCACTGACCGCAGGGCTTGGGACAGAATGGGAGATTCTACAAAACGGCTTCAAATATTTCCCTTCGATCCTGGCGAGCCATTCGCCGATTCAGGCGACCCTTGCCATTGTGGCCAAGCACAAGCCGGACCCGAAGCGGATCATCTCCATCACCAATGAAACCTATGACACGGTGAAATCACATTTCTCCAATAAGGATGTCACCACGCTGATGGGTGCGCGGGTTTCGGTGCCCTATTGCATCGCCGCTGCGGCAGTGGATGGTGAATTGACTCAGCGCCAATTCGCCGTTGGGCGCGTGCATGACCCACTGATCCGCCAGGTGCTGGCGCGGACGGAAGTGGTGCCGGATGCGGCGTTGAATAAACTCTACCCCGCGAAATTCCCCGCTCGCGTCACCATCACTTTGGATGACGGCACGAAGCTGACGGAAACCGTGCTGCTGCCGAAGGGCGATCCTGGCGCGCCGCTTTCGGATGCGGAGTTGGAAGCGAAGTATCGTGACAATGCCGAACCGCTTTTGGGCAAGGCGGGGACGACAGCACTCCGGGACGCGATCTGGCGCCTGGATGATGCGCCGGATGTGGCTGAACTGGTGCGCTGTATGCGCCCCAGCTAAATTCTACGTATAGCGCCCCAAAATATCGCGCATGGCCGGCGCCAGATCGGGCCTGGCTAGCGCGAAGGCTACCTGAGCTTCCAGAAAGCCGGCCTTGTCGCCGCAATCAAAGCGGCGGCCTTCATACCGCAGGCCATGGAAGGGTTGCGTGCCGATCAGCTTCGCCATGCCATCGGTCAATTGCACTTCACCGCCCGCGCCTTTTTCCATGCGCGCCAAATGGCCAATCACTTCAGGCATCAGCACATAGCGACCAATGATGGTCAGGTTGGAAGGTGCCTTTTCAATCGGCGGCTTTTCAACCAGCCCCTTCACGGAAACCAGCCGCCCGTGATCTTCCGCCACATCCAAAACACCGTAGCGATTCACGCGGTCACGCGGCACTTCTTCAATCGCGACAACATTGCCGCCGGTTTCGCGATAGGCATCGGCCAGCTGCGCCGTGCAGGACACGTCGCATTGCATCAGATCATCGGGCAGCAGGATGGCAAAGGGATCATCGGCAATGAAGGCGCGCGCACACCAAATGGCATGGCCGAGGCCCATCGGCACTTGTTGGCGCACAGACATGATGGACCCGGGCGCGGGTGCATCAGCACGCAAAGCCGCCAGTTCCTTTTCCTTGCCGCGTTCGGCTAGCGTGCGTTCCAATTCATACGCAATGTCGAAATGCTCCACCAACATGGTCTTGCCACGCCCGGTGATCAGGCAGATTTGTTCAATGCCTGCCGCGCGCGCTTCTTCCACCGCGTACTGAATGAGTGGCTTGTCCACGATGGGCAGCATTTCCTTCGCCATGGTCTTGGTGGCGGGCAGGAAACGCGTGCCAAGCCCGGCAACGGGCAGTACGGCTTTCTTGAGTGGCTTCAACGGCACGGGAGGCTTCCCCTGAATTGATCTTCCATTATCTTATGCCGTGAAAGCCGGGCATGATTAAGGCGGGGGTGGTATTCAAAACACCGAAAAACGCTCTTCCAGGATGCGGCGCCGGGGCACGCCAAGAGCGGCCCAGCCCTGATGCGCGGCACGGATCATGGGGCCGGGGCCGCAGAGCAGGAAAACCCAACCTTCTTGCGCGGCGCGCGCCGCTTCGGCCTGGATCAATGCGGGCGTCATCATGCCGGCAAGGCCCGCCCAGCCAGGCGGCGGTTCTTGCAGCACATGGTGCAGATCAAGCCGCAAGCGCCCGGCAAGCGCGGCCAATTCCGCCGCCGCCATGATTTGCCCCTGATGCCGATTGCCATAAAGCAGGATGATGGGGCGGGTTTCGCTGCGCGCTGCGGCGTCCCGCAATAGGGAAAGCATGGGCGCCAGCCCAGCGCCGCCGGCGATCATGAAAATGCCAGGCTCCCGCCGACCTTCCAGGCACAGCGCGCCATGCGGGCCATCCACAAAAGCGCGCGCGCCAAGCGGCAGCGTGCCAATCTGGCGGGTGAAATCGCCCACTTCCTTGATCAGGAAGCGCAAGGCCTTTCCATCCGCGGGCGCCGAGGCGATGGAGAAAGGATGCTCGCGCGCCGAAAACGCTGAGCAATTCAGCCGCAACCAGGCGAATTGGCCGGCGCGATAGGAAAGCCTCGCATGGCCATCGGGTTCCAGCGTCAGCGACCACAGCCGGTCGCCCACGCGTTCCAGCCCCGCAATGCGCCAAGGGCGGTGCGCCAGGCGCCAGGGCCGCAGCAGATAAACCGCAACCAGGCTGCCCAGCGCCAAGGCCAGCAGGAACGCCCAATACGCCATCAGCGCCGGCGCCGCGGAATAGCGCCCGGCGAAGATGGCGTGATGCAACACGAACCCCGCCAGCAGCGCCGCGCCAAACCCATGGCCTATCCGCCAGACCTCCTACCGATAGGGCAAGTCATCGCGCCTGATGGCGGTGAGTGTCAGCACGCCAAGCAGCAACCAGGCCAAAGCTCCGGAAATGAGAGAGGCTGCATCCAAGCCCAGCACCAGCGCGCCGGAAGGGTCATCCGGGCGATCAAAAGCTGCGCCGCTTGGACTCAGATAAAACAGCGGGTGCAACAGCGCAGCGGTGGTGAGGACTTGCGCGAAAATCTGATGCCAGCGCAGGCTGCGATCCATCCCGATGCCGGCGCTGATCATGCGAAACCGGCCAGAGAGCAAAAATTCCAACAACAGCGCTGCGGTCGCCATCATGGCGATGGCGCTGGATGCCTCATCCAGCCAGGGCCGCGCGGGACCGATCAGCCACCAGCCAAGGGCGACCGGTAGCGCAACCAAGAAGCCATAGGCGGCAAGGATCACAAGGGCGGGCAGGGCGCATCACCTTTCAGCATGCGGGCAGCCTATCATCGCCCGCACCGCACGTCTTGGTTTTGACGCAAGCACGGATTGGGATTTGAATATCATTAAAGTCCAAAAGCAGAACACATGATCTCTTCACCGCTATTCAACCCCGCCGATTTCCGCATTGCCCCCGGCATTGCCCATCTTTGCGCCGCTGGAGAAACGCCGTTTCTGCGCCAGCATAATGCAGCCTTTGCCGCCTATGCTGAAGACAAATCCGATGGCCCTGCCGGGCGCCACCGTCAGGAAGCCATGATGGAAAACGCGCGAGCGCGGGCGGCGCGGCTGTTTCATGTGGCGCCCGCCGATATCGGCTTTGTGTCATCGGTGGCAGAGGGCGTTTCCATGGTGGTGGAAAGCCTGGATTGGCGCGAAGGCGATACGGTACTGGTGGACCCGGATGAATATCCATCTGTCGTCGCACCTCTCACGCTGCAACGCCAACCGAAAGTAACGCTGCGCTTCGCCAAGGCCGCTGATCCCGCGAGCTTCGCCGCCGCGATTGATGGCTTCACACGCATGATTGGCATCAGCGCGGTTTCTTTCCTGAATGCCGCGCGGCATGATTTGGTTGCGCTACGCGCTGCGGCGGATCGCGTGGGTGCGCTGTTGGTGGTGGATTTCACGCAAGGCGCGGGCTGGATGCCGATTCATGCCGAGGTTGCGGATTTTGCCTTCTCTGCCTGTTATAAATGGCTGCTGGGCTGTACCGGTGTTGCGCTGGCCTATTGGAATCCCGCGCGCCAGCCAGGCTGGGTGCCGAGTACGGCGGGGTGGCATTCCATCGCCTCCATGGGGCGGCCGGATTGGTCCGAAACACCCGCGCTGCTACCAGGCGGTGCGCGCTTCACGCGCGGCAATCCATCACATCTTGGGCTTTATGTTTTGGACTCGGCGCTGCGCTATCTGGAAACCCATGCGCCTGACACGATTGAAGCCCATGTGCAGCGCCTGACCGTGGGGCTGCTGGAACGTTTGCGCGATGCCGGCATTCCTTCCACCACACCGCCCGATCCGTGCTGGCATGGTGCGAGTGTTTGCGCAGAACACCGCAAGGCGGCCGCGATTGTGGAAGGCATGGCGCAGCGCGGTGTGCTCGCCTGGAATGGGCGCGGGCGTATTCGCATTTCCTTCCATGGCTATAATGGCAGTGAGGATATGGACCGCGCCGCCGAAGCCCTGATTGCCGAATGGCGCGTCGCGGGTGCAAACTAGAAAGAACGACTGAAGGAGGAAGCGCCGATGCGCATGAAGGCCGCGATTTTGTTCGAACAAGGGCGCCCGCGCCCCTATGCGGATACGCGCCCGCTGGTGGTTGAGGAAGTGGAACTTGATCCACCCGGCCCTGGCGAAATCCTGATAGAAGTCGCGGCAGCGGGGCTTTGCCATTCCGATCTTTCCACCATTGAAAATCAGCGCCCGCGCCCGCTGCCGATTGTGATCGGCCATGAAGGTGCAGGCATTGTGCGTGAATGCGGCGCGGGTATTTCGGACCTTAAGCCAGGTGATCACGTGATCACGGTATTCGCTTCATCCTGCGGGACGTGTCGTTATTGCGCGCGCGGTCGGCCCAATATCTGCCCGAGCGGCAATGCGGCACGCGCGGCGGGGTCGCTGGTGAGTGGTGCGAAGCGCATCAGGCGCCTGGATGGCAATTATGTGAATCACAATAGCGGCCTGTCACTGTTTGCGCAGTTCGCCGTGGTGGCGCGACGTTCGGCGGTGAAGATTGATAAGGACATCCCGCTGGATGACGCAGCGATTTTCGGCTGCGCGGTGATGACCGGCGCCGGCGCCGTGATCAATACCGCACGCCTGCAGCCTGGTGAGAATGTCGCGGTGGTGGGCCTGGGTGGCGTTGGTATGAATGCGCTCTTTGCCGCCGTGGCATCGGGTGCTGATCGCATCATCGCCGTTGATACCAACCCGAAGAAGCTGGAACAGGCCAAGGAATGGGGTGCTACTGATGTCTTCCTCGCCGGGAATGATGATTGCGCGGCGGCGGTGCGTGATGCGACTGATGGCGGGGTGGATACGGTGATTGAAACCGCCGGCACCATCCCGGCCATGCAGCTTGCCATCGCCATCACCGCGCGTGGCGGCAGCACCATCAGCGCTGGTCTGCCGAATGTGAATGCTTCGGTGTCTTACCTGCATGCGAATTTGGTGTCGGAAGAAAAGAGCATTCGCGGGTCCTATATGGGATCCTGCGTAGCGGAACGCGATATTCCGCGCCTGCTCTCGCTCTATCGGCGCGGCAAGATGCCGGTGAATAAGCTGAAAAGCGGCGTGGTGAAGCTGGAAGAAATCAATGAAGGTTTTGACCGGCTATCCGATGGCACTGTGCTGCGGCAGATGCTGAAGCCGAACGGCTGAAAGTTTCAGATATTCCCATCCTTGGCGGGCAGGCGGCTGAAAATCGCGGCTCGCCAGGAAATCGGCAGGCTGCCCGCAAAGCGCGCCAGCATATAGGTCGGCCAGGGATAGGCGATGCGCGTCTTGCCGCGCGCCAGCCCCACCAGTGTGCGCCGGGCGGCTTCATCCGCATCCATCAAAAACGGCATGGGGAAATTGTTACGAGCCGTCAATGGTGTGCGGACATAGCCGGGGCAGATCGCATGCATGCGAATGCCGCGCTGGCGTTCCGTTGCATCCAGCGCTTCGGCCCAGCGCTGTACGGCGGATTTGCTGGCGCAATAGGTGGGCGCACCCGGCGCAGCCACGAAAGCGGCGACGGATGCCACCACGGCGATGCGCCCGCGCAACCCATCGGCGCCCGGGGATTGCGTGGCCATGACCTCCAGCGCCGGCAGCGCCGTGTTCAGGACGCCGGTGACATTGGTTTCGAAAATCCGCCTGGTTTGGGCGGTGGGTTCCGTAGTACCGCCCGTGCCGGCGGAAATGCCGGCATTGGCGATCACCAGATCAAGTCGGCCGGCGCCCGTGATCCAGCCTGCCATGGCCGCTGCGTCGCAGACATCGAGTACGCAGGGCCGCACCTCTGCCCCCTTGGCGCGGCAGGCAGTGGTGGCTTCTTCCAGCCTTGTGGCATCGCGGCCGGAAAGATGCAGCACCACGCCAGGCGCGGCGCAGGCTTCCGCCAGGGCGCGGCCCAGGCCGGATGAGGCACCGGTAATCAGCACATTTTGCCAAAGCGCTTGCATAACATCTCCTCTGGGGCAAAAACCGCGCATGGCCAAGCTTGCATCCATGACCGGTTTCGCCCGTGCCGATGGCACCCTGCCCGATGGCGCTTCCTTCCTGTGGGAAGTGCGCAGCGTCAATGGGCGGGGGCTCGATTTGCGGCTGAGGCTGCCCAATGGGCTGGATGCGCTGGAACCTGTGCTGCGCGATGCAGCGGGGAAGGTGTTCAAGCGCGGCAATATCTCTGCCACCTTGAATATCAAGCGAGAGGAAAAGGCAGGGCCGCGCCTGACGCCCGACCCTGCCGCCTTGGATCAGGCGCTGCGTCTGGCGCTGGATTTGGCCGCGCGTATTCCTGGCGCTCCACCGCCGCGTGCCGAGTCGCTGCTAACGCTGCCCGGCGTGCTGCGGGCTGAAACCACGGAACTGGACGAAGCTGCGGAAGAAGCGCGCCGTGACGCCATCAGCAAGGCTTTTGCGACCGCCCTGCAAGCCTTGGCGAAGTCCCGCGCCGCCGAAGGTGCACGCTTGGCGGAAATCCTCACCGTGCTGATTGATGAAATCGCTGCTCTTGTGACGCTGGCGCGCGATGCCGCTGCTGATCAGCCCGCCCAGCAAAAGGCACGTTTGCTGGAAAGCTTGGCCGCGCTGCTGGAAGGTGAGCGCCGCGTGCCGGAAGAACGCTTGGCGGCCGAAGTTGCGCTACTCGCCGCCAAATCAGATGTGCGGGAGGAGATTGACCGGCTGAACGCCCATATCGCCGAAGCGCGTGCGCTGCTGGCTTCCGGTAACGCGGTGGGCCGGCGGTTGGAGTTTCTGACGCAAGAATTCGTACGCGAAGCCAATACGCTCTGCAGCAAATCCGCGAGTGTGGCGCTGACGCGGCTTGGGCTTGATTTGAAGGCCGCCATTGAACGCCTGCGCGAACAGGCAGCGAATGTGGAGTAACCGCCCATGAAGCGTCGCGGCCTTTGCCTGGTGATTGCGGCACCCCCTGGCGCGGGCAAGACCAGCATCTCCCGTGCGCTATTGGACAGCGAGGATGATCTCACGCTTTCCGTCAGCGTCACCACACGCGCCATGCGCCCGGGTGAACAGGATGGCATGCATTATCATTTCCGCGACATGGCGGAATATCAGGCCATGATTGCGCGGGGCGATTTGCTGGAACACGCGATGTTTCTGGGCCGCGGATATGGCACGCCGCGCGCCCCAGTAGAAGCGGCGCTGGCCGAAGGTCGAGACGTACTGTTCGATATTGAATGGCAGGGCCATCGGCAATTGAAGGCCAGCATGCCGGCTGATGTCACCAGCATTTTCCTGCTGCCGCCCAGTATGGCGGAACTCGAGAATCGGCTGCGCAAGCGCGGCCAGGATAGTGATGCGGAAATCATCAGGCGCATGGCCGCCGCACGGGAAGAAATCACCCATTGGGATGAATTCGACCATGTGCTGATCAATCAGGATTTTGACACCACTGTGGCGACAGCCCGTGCCATTTTGCATGCCGCGCGCAGCACGCGCGCGCGTCAGCCAGGCATGGCGGGTTTCATCAAGGGCTTGCTTGGCGCGTGACTATTGTTCTTGGCATTGTCCTGCCGGTCTTTGCCATTATTGCGCTGGGCTACGGCGCTTCACGTTGGCGCTTTGTGGATGATGGCGGCTTTCGCGGGCTGAATTTCTTTACCTTCTCCATTGCCTCACCCTGTTTGTTGTTCAATGGCGGCACGTCAGGTCATGAAGGCGGTGGCCCGGCGGCTTTCGCCTTCTTCATCGCCTCCATGCTGATTTATGGCATTGCGCTTTGGTTGGGGCGGGCTTGTTCGCGCTGAATGCCAGCTTCGGCAACACCGTCATGCTCGGTATTCCGTTGATCATAGCGGCATTCGGTCAGGCTGGGCTTACCATCTTGCTGGCCATTCTGGCGCTGCATTCCATGGTATTGCTGAGTGTCGCAACCGTAGTGGCGGAGATCGGGCTGCATAGCCAGGCGCCGCTGTCGCGCGTGTTGCGCGCCACCTTGCTGGGTGTGCTGCGCCATCCGATTGTGATGGCGGTCTTCCTTGCCTTCGTTTGGCAAGCGCTTGGCCTGCCCGTGCCGGCGCCGGCACGGCGCGTTTTGGAATTACTCGGTGCGGCAGGGCCGCCGCTTGCGCTGTTTTGCCTGGGCGGATCGCTTGCGGGATTTTCCTTGGCTGGCGCGCGGGCGGAGGTTGGCTTTGCGAGCTTCCTGAAACTCGCGCTCATGCCTGCGCTCGCCTGGGGCGCTTGTTGGGCCTTGGGGCTTTCGCCCCTGGAAACGGCGGTGGCGGTGGTGACATCAGCGCTGCCCACTGGTGCCAATGCCTTTCTGTTGGCGCGGCGCTATGAAACCGGCGTGGGTGCTTCTGGTGCGACGGTGCTGCTTTCCACGCTGATTTCGATAGCAACACTTTCGGCGTTGCTCGCTTACTTTAAAGCCTGATCATTCAGCGGCGGTGAGTGCCGCGCGGCGGCGACGCGCCAGGCGCCATTCCTGCCCAATCGCCATGATGGCGGTCAGCAGCATGAAGCCGGCGGTGGTGATGAAGATCAGCCGTGGTTCGCCCGCTTCCAGCAGCCAGCCGAAAAGCGGTGGCCCCACCATGCCGCCGATATTGAAGCCGGTGGATACAATGCCAAACACCGCGCCCGCTTGCCCGGGTGGCGCTGCCGCGCGCACCAACATATCGCGCGATGGCATGATCATACCGGTCAGCAAGCCGGAAAGGATCATGGCAAGCACCAGTGCAAAGCCCTGGAACGTGCCATTGCCGATCAATAGCATTATGCTGGCGGCGGCGATGAAGCCAAACGTCGCGACCAAGCCGTGGCGCTTGGTCCAATCCGCGATGTAGCCGCCAGCCAAAACGCCAATCGCACTCGCGAACAGATAGCCGGTCAAAGCCCCATTCGCGAGTTCCAGGGTCATGCCTTGCGCCACCCAGGCGGCAACCGAGAAACTGTGAATGCCGCCATTGGCCAGTGCCAGCATGATGAAGAACACCATCATTGCCATCACGGCCGGGGTCAGCACACGGCGCACGCCGCCCGTTTCGGATGCGCGCTGCGCGGTCGCCGCCGGGCGGGGTTTGGCCGCATCGCGCCGTGCGGCGAATATCAGCGGTATCGCAACCAGCGGGCCAACCAGGCCGCCAGCAATCATCGCGGAGGACATGCCACCCAGCGCAGCAACACCCAGCATGAAGGCGGGCGCAATAGCGCCACCCAAAAAGCCGCAGGCCGTATGCAAGGAAAAGGCGCGGCCCACGCGGCCTTCACTGATATCCGAACCCAGCACGGCGTAATCAGCCGGGTGATAGACGCTATTGGCAAGCCCGGCCATGGCGGCGGCCACCAATAGCATGGGCCAGCTTGGAAACAGCCCAAGCAGAATGAAGGCGGAACCCCCAAACATCAGCGCCGCTGCCAGCATTTTGCGCGGGC
>VGDL01000061.1 GCA_016869735.1 Alphaproteobacteria bacterium | reverse complement strand
TGTCGGAAGACACAATCGTCACATGCCCGCCGGTGGCCTCAAAAGCCTTGGCATAGGCAGCGATCAAATCATCCGCTTCAAAACCTTCCTGTTCCACGCGCGCAACGCCAAAGGCATCGGTGGCATCGCGGATCAGGCCGAATTGCGGCACCAATTCCGGCGGCGGGTCCGGGCGATGCGCCTTGTAATTCGGGTAAATCTCATTGCGGAAAGTAAGGCGCCCGGCATCGAACACCACCGCGATGTGGCTTGCAGCGTGCCGCAGCAGGAATTGCGACAGCATATTGGTGAAGCCGAATACCGCATTTACCGGCGTGCCATCCGGGCGCGTCATTGGCGGCAGCGCGTGATAGGCACGAAAAATATAGCCCGAACCATCCACCAGAATCAGATGGCGTTCGCCGGGCTTGGTTTCCGGCAGGCCCTCGGCCCCCGCAATGGCCTCGCTCAAGGCTTTGCCATGCGGGCGGGCCGCTTCAGGGCCGGTGCCATCTTCAATGGCCGTGATCCTCGCCAGCGCCTTCGGCCAGCACATAGGTGATGGAACAATAAGGGCAGGTCACATCATGGCCTTCAATATGCAGCCAGATGCGCGGATGGCCGAGGCCACTCGCCGCTTCACCATCGCAAGCCACCTTGCGGCTATGGACCGTGACGCGTTGTTCGGGTGTCACGCCCACCACGGGCTTCGGGCCATAGCCGGTCATTTGCTGGTCGCGCATCTGGGTCCTCATGTCGCAATATTAGGTAGGATCATACCGGGGCAGCGGGTGATGGACCAGCCTTGCCCGGCAGCCTATCTGACAGGCATGACCATGAAGCCATTTATAACGTCGCGACGAGCGCTAATGGCGGCGCTGGCTTTGGCGGGCTGTGCTGAGGCGCGCGCGCCCATGGGGCCGGTGGTGACCAGGCCCGCGGTGCTGGATGATGCGCTGGTCATGGCCGATGGGCTGCGCCTGCCGCTCTATGCCTGGCGCCCGGAAGGACCGCCGCGCGCGGTGATGCTCGCCTTGCATGGCATGAATGAATATGGCCGATCCTTCGCGGAGGATGCCGCGCCCTGGTTCGCCGCCGCCGGGGTGGCGCTTTACGCCTATGACCAGCGTGGCTTTGGCGGCACGGCGCCGCGCGGTGTTTGGCCGGGACATGAAACTCTGGCGCAGGATGCGATTACCGCCGCCGGGCTGATGCGTGCCCGCCATCCGGGCCTGCCGGTATTCATGCTAGGCGAAAGCATGGGGGGTGCGGTGTTGGTGCTGGCCAGCAGCAAGGCGCCCATGGCGGATGGCCTGGTGCTCTCTGCCCCGGCCTTGCGCGGGCGGGCCAGCCTTGGTTGGCAAGCGCGCTGGACCCTGGATGTCATGGTGGCGCTGACGCCGGGGCTGGCGCTTTCCTCCAGCGCGCCGCTTTTCCGCCCAACAGATAATCTGGACGCCTGGCGCCGCTGGTCCCGCGACCCGCAATTGATCAAGGCAACGCGGGTGGATGCCGTGGCCGGCCTGGTTGATCTGATGGATGCCGCCACCGCCGCCCTGCCGCGCTTCAACGCCCCAGCCTTGGTACTTTACGGCGCAAAGGATGAATTGGTGCCACCCAAGCCGATTCGAGCGGCCCTGGGCCAATTGCCCCGGGGTGCGGCGCAGCGTGTCGCCTTCTACCCGGAAGGCCATCACATGCTGTTGCGCGACCTGGGCGGTGCCGCGGTGGCCGGCGATATCCTGGCCTGGATGGGGGATCGTGCCGCGCCCTTGCCCAGCGGCGCGGATCAGGCGGCGGCCGCCTGGCTCGGCGCGGCCTGAATGGGCTTCCAATCCTGGCCGTGCATGGCATGGTGGGGTCAGGTTTTTTTCAGGGAAGCGAAACGATGCCGGTCAATGGCCTTGGCCCCTATGATGACAGCAATATCTTCGCGCGCATTCTGCGCGGCGAGATCCCGGCAAAGAAGGTGCATGAAGATGATCATGCCCTCGCCTTCCATGACATCGCGCCCCAGGCGCCGGTGCATGTGCTGGTGATCCCCAAGGGGAAATATGTCTCCATCGCTGATTTCAGCGCGACGGCAAGCGCAGATGAAATCACCGGCTTTTGGCGCGCCGTGGGTCAGGTGGCGAAGGGGCTGGGGCTGGAAGCTGATGGCTATCGCGTGCTCATGAATATGGGCATGCATGCCGGCCAGGAAGTGCCGCATTTCCATGTGCATATCTGTGGCGGGCGCCCCTTGGGCCGCATGATCCCGCAAGGTTGAGAATAAGAAGAGGAAGCGTGATGTTCGATACGATTATTGTGGGCGGCGGTTCCGCCGGCTCCGTGCTGGCGCATCGGCTGTCAGCCCGCAGCGGCCATAAGGTGCTGCTCTGCGAAGCCGGGCCGGATGCGCCGCCGGGTGAGGAAGCGAAGGAAATCCGCGACAGCTACCCCGGCACCGCCTATTTCGATCCGCGCTTTCACTGGACCGAATTGCGTGTGCATACGCAGATTGTTTCCCACAATAATCCTGGGGAACGCCCGCCCTTGCGCAAATATGAACAGGCGCGGGTTTTGGGCGGCGGTTCTTCCATCAACGGCCAGATGGCTAATCGCGGCGCGCCCACGGATTACAATGAATGGGAAGCGCGTGGTGCAACCGGCTGGAATTGGGATGCGGTGCTGCCCTATTTCAAAAAGGTTGAACACGACCTTGATTTCGATGGTCCCTTTCATGGCAAGGATGGGCGCATCAAAGTCCGCCGCATCAAGCCCGAGCATTGGAACAACCACGCCAAGGCCGCTGCCAAATCCTTCGCCGCTGCTGGCTTTAAGGGCCTTGAAGACCAGAACGGCTTTTTCGAGGATGGCTATTTCCCGATCACCATTTCCAACGCCGAAGAACAGCGCGTTTCGGCCGCAATGGGCTATTTGGACCGCGAAACGCGCAAGCGGGAAAACCTGACGATTTCCTGCGAAACCCAGGTGAAGGAATTGATCTTCGAAGACCAGCGCTGCGTTGGCGTGGTGGCGCTGGTGCGCGGGCAGGAACAGCGCTTCATGGGGCGGGAAATCATCCTGTCCTGCGGCGCCATCCATTCCCCGGCGCATCTGCTGCGTTCGGGCATCGGCCCTGTCGGGCATTTGCGTGATTTGGGCATTCCGGTGCGCATGGCCTTGCCAGGTGTTGGTCAGGGATTGATGGATCATCCTTCCATCGCGCTGTCTTCCTTCCTGAAGCGCGGCGCGCGGGTGGATAATCAAACCCGGCGCCATATCCTGCTCGGGCTGCGCTATTCATCCCAGATGGAAGGCGTGCCGGCGGGGGATATGTTTGCGGCTGTTGTCAGCAAATCCGCCTGGCATGCGGTGGGGGAACAGATCGCATCCATGCTGCTTTGGGTGAACAAGACCTATTCGGAAAGCGGGCAGCTCAAGCTCGCTTCCAGCAATTGGCGCGATGAACCGATTGTTGAATTCAACCTTCTGTCAGACAAGCGCGACCTTGACCGGCTGATGAGCGGCTTTCGCATGATGGCCGCGATCCAAATGAGTAATGAGCTGGGCAAGGTCACGGATAATCACTTCCCCGCCAGCTATAGTGACCGTGTGCGCAAGCTTGGCGTGGTGAGCGACAAGAACCGCTTGCTGACCAAGATGATCAGCCTGGTGCTGGATGGTCCTGCTTTCCTGCGGAGCTATTTTATTGATCGCTTCGTGGTGGAAGGTTTCCGGATTGATCAGGTGCTGACCGATGACGCGGCTTTGGAAGCCTTCATTCGCAAGGCAACGATCGGTGTTTGGCATGCTTCCTGTTCCTGCCGTATGGGCCGGCCGGAAGACCCGATGTCGGTGGTGGATAGCAATGGCCGGGTGAAGGGAATTGAAGGCTTGCGCGTGGTGGATGCCTCGATCTTCCCAGTTGTGCCATGCGCCAATACAAATTTCCCCACGCTGATGTCGGCGGAGAAAATCGCCGATGCGATCATTGCGGGGCATTGAAGGGCGCTATTCCTTCACCCCCGGATAAATCGCCCCGTAATACCGGCGCAGCTCCGCAATCTGCGCCGGCGGAGGTTGACCATAGGCGCCGCGCCGGCTGGTGAAACGCCCGCCCATGGCGCGCCTGAGTTTCACCGCCGCCTGGCCCTGCTGCACCAGCGCCAAAGGCCCGCATAGCACTGGCGCGCCGCGGGCGGTTTCATGCACGCCCGCTTCAAACAGCAGCACCATCGCCACGCCCACCGCTGGGATTACGACCTCCGCCCCCCGTGCCACGCAATCCTCAGCGGCCTTATGAAAGCCGGCGAGTACCGAATTGCGCACCGCTCCGGGCGAAAAAGCGGCTTCCAGGTCAGTCAGCTTCGCGACGTCCATCCGCGCGGTGGCCGCCACACGCCCGGCCAGGCCATAGCCGCGGATGTTTTCAGCCACGCGCGCTTCGTGCTTGTCATTCGAAAAGACAATGCCGATGGAAGCGCCCATCTGGCATGCGGTCAGCAGGGCGGTTTCGCATAGGCCCAGCACGGGAATGCCGGCGATTTCACGCGCAATGCGCAGCCCAGGGTCCACAATATTGCCGAGCAATACTGCATCGAAGCCCTCGGCCTCGGCGCGCGCCACATTGTCCAGCACTTCACCGGTTTCGATGAATTCCAGATAGCGATACTGGTCACCAATGCCGCCACGCTTTTCGATGCCATGGATGGCGATTTCCGTGCCCGGATCGGCCCCGGCATCCAGTACGCGCCTGAGCGCCTTGGCATAGGTGGGCCAGGCATCCGGCCGGGTCAGGGATTGGTACCAAAGCCTCATTGCAGCCCCCGTGAAATATGGCGCCATAGCGCCTGATTCCCTAAGCGGCGTCCACCCCGGCCCCTCTCCCGCGCCCCGTTTCCTCTGATATAAGGCGCCATGAGCACGACCCTAGCCGATATCCTGGCGCCCATGTCGCCAGAACGCTTCCTCGCCGAATATTATGATCAGCAGCCGCTGCATCTGCCTGGCGCTGCGGAGAAATTTGCGCATGTCCTGGATTGGGCCGGCATTAATCGCCTGCTTGGCATGACGCATATCTGGTCCGAACGCAGCCTGAAGGTGGTGCTGGACAGCACCACGATCCCGGCCGCGCAATATAGCCAAAGCGCCGTGTCGCGTGATGGTGCAACCACACTGCAACCCATTGTCGCCAAGGTGCAGGAATGGGTGGCGCGTGGTGCTTCCATTGTGATGAATGATGTGGATAGCCTGACGCCGGGTTTGGCTGGTGTTTCAAATGCCTTGGAAGGCGCTGGCCTCGGCAAGGCGCAGGCGAATGTCTATATCTCCTGGCAGAGCCATAAGGCGTTCCACGCCCATTACGACACGCATGATGTCTGGGCCGTGCAGGTGGAAGGGGAAAAGACCTGGAACATCTGGGAAGGCCGCGCTGAATGGCCGGTGGCGCATGGATTGTTTCGCGGTCAGCCACAGGAATTTCACGAAAAATCCAAGGGCGCCCTGCGCTTCAAGGCGCATCTGAAAAAGGGCGATCTGCTGTATCTGCCGCGTGGCTGGTATCACGATGCTTTGGCTGAAGCGCCCAATTCTGTGCATATCGCTTACGGCGTGCATGCCGCGATGGGCGTGGATTTCATGGGGTTGCTGACCGAACGCGCCTTTCATGATGCGGAATTCCGCAAGCCCCTGCCGCGCCAGGATGGTACAGCAGCGGCGAAATATGCGCTGACGCAACGCGCCGCCTTGCTTGGCCAGCGCATCGCCGAATGGTCGCGTGATCCGAAATTCCTGCAAGCGGTGGAAGGCTTCCTGGCCAATTACCGCTACGAACGCGGCGGCTATGATCTGCTTGCGGCGCGCGGGGCGGCGCCTGCATCGGAAGCGGGCGGCGGGCCGATCTTTCGTGTACGGCCCAATGTGAAAACCGTCCGCCGCGGCGCGGATTACGGCTTGCGCACTGAAATGGGCGTTTTGCCGATCACCGCGCAGGAAGTTGAGCCCGCCGCCTGGATCATCAACCAGCCCAGCATCACGGAAACCTCGCTTGCTTTGGCCTGCCCCGGCACCAATGCGGCGGCGCTGATTGAAAAGCTCCGCGCTGCGGAAATTCTGCTGCTGGCATGAAGCGCGCGGTGCTGTTTGCGCTGGGCGTGGCCCTCGCCGCCCCGCCTGCCCTGGCGCAGCCGCGCGGCTTTTCCTGCGTGGGCGCAGAAAAGCTGGAAGATGATGTGTTTTCCATCGCCTTCCCGCGCGGCAGCGCCACCATCACCGAAGCCGCGCGTTCCCCGCTTGCCGCCGCCATTGAAGCTGCCTTGGCAGAACCGGAACGAAATATCTGCATCCTGGGCCACGCCGGCCAGGAAGGCGGCGCGGCAACTTCCATCCAGCTGGCCGCGCAACGGGCGCGCGCCGTGAGCAACGCCCTGGCAGCCGAAGGCGTTGGCGCTGAACGGCTGCGGGCCGAGGCGCGGAGCGCCCAATTCAGCCCGGCAGTCCGGGCGGCTGGGCCGCCATCGCGCACTGTCACCATTGTGCTGATGCCGCCCCAGTGAAGGGTGAGGGGCTTGCCCCATGCAGCGCGCGGCGCCAGAAGGGGGCAGGACAACCTGGGCGCGATTTGCCCCCATGCCAAGGAGAAGCGCCGGTGCTTTCGCGTCGTTCCCTATTCGCCGTCGGCGGTGCTGCCTTTTTGCTGAATGCCTGCGAACGCGCAGTGCCGGATGGGCGCTTTCCACTGATGGATGTGATGGCGGCTGAGCCCAATCTTTCCAATTTTCGCGCCGCGCTCCGCAGTTCCGGCTTGGCTTCGGAATTGTTTGACCGGCCTGGGATTTATACCGTGCTGGCGCCGACTAACTTGGCCTGGTCCGGCGCGCCGGAGCGTATTCGCCGCGGGGAACATGATGCCTTGCTCAGCCTGATCGCGGGCGGGCGGCTGCGCCTGCCGGATATTCAGGCGCGCGGCGGACGTATCCGTATGTTGAGCGGGGTTGAGATGCGCGTGGTGGGCGGCACGGCGGAAAATCCGCGCATCCAGGGTGCGCGCCCGGGTCAGGCGCCTTCAGGCGCTTCGGCCAGCATCATTCGCCCCAATCTGATGGCGAGCAACGGCGTGGTGCATATTGTGGAAGGCGTGCTGCTGCCCGCGTGATGCGGCGCCGCGCCGTCCTTGGCGCGCTGCTTCTTGCGCCGACGCTGGCCTTTGCGGCCGGTGCCGCGCACCGGATTTGGGTTGTCAGCAATGGCTGGCATAGCGGGATTGTTTTGGCCCGCGCCGATGTGCCGGAAAGCGTGATCCCGGAAATCACCGATTTCCCTCATGCGCGGTTTTTCGAATTTGGCTGGGGCGATGCGGAATTCTATCCGGCGCGCGAAGCCGGCACCTGGCTTGCCTTGCGCGCGGCCTTTCCGGGTCCGGCAGTCATGCATGTGGCCGGGCTGCCGGATCACCCGGCACGCATCTGGCCGCAGGTGACCATCCTGCCATTTGCGGTGGATACCCAGGGCCTCCGCCGATTGCTGGATTTTCTGCGCGATAGTTTTGACCGCACCGGCGCCGGGCGGGCCGCGGTGAAGGCGCGCGGCATCTACCCATTCAGCCTATTCTACCCGGCAACAGGGCGGTTTCACCTGTTCAACAATTGCAACACCTGGACCGCGCAGGCGCTGACCGCCATGGAGCTTGGCGCATCGCTTGGCGGGGTGAATACGGCGGATGATCTGATCAGCCGCATCCGCCCCTTTGCCGCGCCGCAGAATGCGCCTTGATGGCTGAACCCCGCAGATCAACCCCTTGCCGAATCGCCCCTGATACGGCCAAAGGGGCGTTGTGCTGAACCTTATCAAGCTTTCTGTCGGACCCAAGGATGTTGCGGCGCTTGCCGCCTTGCAAGCCGCCCGCGTGCAGCAGGACCCGCCCTTGCGCGCCTGGACGCGCATGTTCCCGAAGCGGATCGAAGAACTCTGCAATGGTGGTTCGATCTATTGGGTGATTGGCGGATTTGTGCGGGTGCGCCAACGCATCCTGGAAATCCGGGAGGAGGAATGGGACGACAAGACCCCCTGCGCCGCGCTGGTCCTGGACCCGGACCTGGTGCTGGTGGAAGCCCGCCCCGTAAAGCCTTTCCAAGGGTGGCGCTATTTGAAGCCAGAGGAAGCGCCGGCGGATGTGAGCCAGGCGCGCCCCGCGACCCGAGGGCTGGACGCCCTGCCGCCAAAGCTGCGGCGTGATTTGGCGGAGCTTTGCTTGATCTGAGGGCCTGTGGCTGCGCGTTTTGGGATCGGTTTCGGCTAGTCAATCTTTCGCAACCCTCACAGTCGTCATCACTTTTGCGAAGCAGCCCAGGATGTGCCGTCGCCCGGCGGCCCATCCGTAAATTGCAGCGCAGCCAGCCGCGCATAAAGCCCGCCCTCGGCCAGCAGCGCCTCATGCGTGCCGGTGGCGACGATGCGGCCTGCATCCATCACCACAATCCTATTCGCGCGCCGCACGGTGGCCAGCCGATGCGCAACGGTGATGCTTGTGCGCCCCTCACATAGCCGCGCCAGCGCCTGCTGCACCGCGAATTCGCTTTCCGCATCCAAGGCGCTGGTCGCCTCATCCAGCAGCAGCACCGCGGGATCACGCAGAATGGCGCGCGCAATGGCAATGCGCTGGCGCTGCCCGCCGGAAAGCGTCACACCGCGCGTGCCAAGCTCAGTCGCATAGCCTTGCGGCAAGGCGGCGATGAACTCCGCCGCTGCCGCAGCCTCGGCCGCGGCGGCCACTTCGGCATCGGTCGCGTCGGGCCGGCCCAGGCGAATATTCTCGGCAATGCTGGCACTGAAAATCACCGGCTCCTGCGGCACCAGCCCCAGACGAGACCGCAGCGCGCGCGGTTCAAGTTGCGTGATCTCTGCTCCATCCAGCAGGATCCGCCCTGCGCTTGGGTCATAGAAGCGCAGCAGCAGCGACAGTACGGATGTCTTGCCCGCACCGGAAGGACCAACCAGCGCAACCGCCTCCCCAGGTTCCACCACCAGGCTGAAATCACTCAGCGCCGCGCTATCAGGGCGCGTCGGGTAGCGCAGCGTGACCGCTTCAAACACCACGCGGCCTTGCGCGGGTGGCAGCGCCAAGGGATGCACGGGGGCGGCAATGACCGGCGCAATCGCCAGCACTTCGCCAAGCCTGTCAGCCGCCGCTGCGGCGCGTTGGATCTCGCCCCATAACTCGCTGACTGTGGCGCCGGATGAGGCCATCAGCACGGCATAAAAGACAAAGGCAGTCAGTTCCCCGCCCGAAATCCGCCCTTCGATCACATCGCGCCCACCCACCCAAAGGCTGAAGGTGACAGCACCAAAGCCAAGGAGAATCACTGCCAGGATCAAAAGACTGCGGGAGAAAACGCGCCTGAGCGCCGCCTGCACCGCCGCCTCAGACCCGGCAGCAAAATGCGCGCGCGCGCGATCTTCCTGCGTGAAGGCTTGAATCGCGCGAATACCGCCGAGCGTTTCTTCCGCCTGGGCCGCCAATTCCCCAATTCTTTCCTGCGCCGCCTTGGAAAGTCGCCTTTCCCGTCGGCCGAAAAATATCAGCGGCAGCACCACCAGGGGTAGGATCAGCGCAATCAGCGCTGCAAGCTTTGGGCTTGTCAGCACCAGCATTAAAAAGGCACCAATGCCCGTAATGGCCTGGCGCACCCCCATCGAAATTGCGGAACCAATCAGCGATTGCAGCAGCCCCACATCCGCCGTCAGCCGCGACATGACATCGCCGATGCGCGCGGTCTCAAAATAACTCGGCGAAAGCCCGGTAACGTGATCAAAAAAGCGCTGACGCAAATCTGCCGCCACGCGTTCGCCCAACCAGGACACCAGATAGAATCGCGTGGTGGTGCTGATGGCCAAGGCCGTCACCAAGGCGCCCATCACCAGCGCCGCACGATCCAAAGCACCGAGCCCGCCGGCAAACCCATCATCAATCAGATGCTTGAGGCCCTGGCCAAGCGCGAGCGTCAGCCCCGCCGCCAGCAACAATGCCGCGATCGCGGCAAGCACGCGCGGCCAATAGGGCTTCAGCAGCGGCAGCAGCAGGCCAAGGGCTGCAAGGCTCGCGCGCGGGGCGGGCGTCACGTCTCAGAAAAACCTAAACGTGTTGCCCGCCATTGATGTGAATTTCCGCGCCATTCACATAGGAAGACGCCTCGGTACACAGAAAGTAAATGGCTTGCGCCACTTCCTCTGGCCGGCCCAGCCGACGCATCGGGATTTGTTCCTGCACGATCTTGTCCGTCCCTGGGGATAGGATGGAGGTATCAATCTCCCCCGGTGAGATCGCATTCACCCGCACGCCGCGTGGCGCGAAATCCGCCGCCATTTCGCGCGTGAGCGCCGCGAGTGCGGCCTTGGAAGTGGAATAGGCCGCGCCCGCAAAAGGATGCACGCGCCCGCCCGCTATGGAGGTTACGTTCACGACCGAACCATTGCTGCGCGCCAATTCATCCACCAGCCCGCGCGCGAGCAGAATGGGCGCGAAGAAATTCACCTGAAACACCCTGAGCCACCCATCCGCCGGCATGGTGAGTGTGCCAAGCCGCGTGCCCCCCTCACCCTTGGGCGAAATCGCTGCGTTATTGACCAGCGCATGCAGCATGCCGCCATCGGGTGCCAGCCGCGCGCGGATTTCCGGGATCATCGCCTCGGTCGCTGCAGGGTCGCCCAAATCCAGTTGAATGTGATCCTCAGGGCCCATTTCCCAGGGGCATTGTTCCGGGAAGGGCTGCCGGGACACGGTAATCACGCGCCAGCCGGCTGCCGAAAAGCGCTTCACCGTGGCGTGGCCAATCCCGCGAGAGGCACCGGTCAGCAGCAGCACCCGGCGCGGCCCATTTGGCTTGCTTCGTCTTTCCATCATGGCACTACACCTCCGGCCGCTCGCTCAGGAATTGAATTTATAGGCGCCGCTGCGCCTTTCGGAAACCGGCCCAAAATGCAAGCGGCCCGGCTACCCAAGGGCAACCGGGCCGCATGCGGAAGGCAGAGGGGGATCAGGCCGCGTGCCGATCTGGCTTCGCAAGCGCGCGGTTGGCGGCGGCGGCCCAGGCCGGCGCGGCGCGCAACAGCCGCTCCAACACCGCTTCGGGCAAGGTATCGGCATATTCCAGCGCCGTCACGGCCCCAAACTCCCAATGGCGGAGGATTTCAGCCACGGCGCGGGTAGCTTCGGATGCGGGCAAATGCAGCCCATCAGCGCGGCGCGCCACGGTCAGGATACGCGCCGCCGCTTCAAGGCGGGCGCGCTCAACCGGGCAGGAATCGGCCAGTTCCGAAAGAATACGCTCAAGCCCTTGGGCGACAGCATTATTGGAATTGGACATGATGATCCCCTTAATGAAACGGTTGGCGCAGCCCTCCCCGGTGCGCACCATGTCTAAATGGTAAGCAAAGGTGGCGATATCAAGGCTTGCGCTGCCTCAAATGGCCAAAATTTGACACGCTCACTCAGGCTCGATCCCCGCCGCCTTGATCTGCCGCGCCCAGGTTTCGATCTGGCTGCGGATGAAGGCACCGAATTCCTCGGGCGAGGAGGTGACACGCTCAATGCCGAAAGTCGCGAGCCGATCAGCGGTTTCCTGCCTTTCCCAAACCTTGCGCAGCGCGGCGTTCCAGGCGGTGACAACCTCCGCCGGCATGCGTGCCGGCCCAACCGCGCCCATCCAGGACAGCAATTCAAAGCCGGGCAGGCCCGCTTCTGCCAGCGTTGGTTCATTCGGTAAAAGCGGTGTGCGCGTGGCGGAAGTGATGCCGAGCGACCGCAGCTTGCCTTCCTGCAAAAACCCGCGCGAAGCCGCCACATCCACAAGAATGCCGGTGACGCGCCCGGAAATCACATCCGTCATGGCCGGTGGGGTGGAACGATAGGGCACGTGTTCCATCTGGATATTGCCAAGCGATGTCAGCATCGCGCCGCCCACCACGCCTGTTGTATTGCCCGACGCATAGGTCAGCTTTCCAGGCTGGGACCGCGCAAGTGCGAGGAATTCCTGCAGATTGCGCGCTGGCACCTGGTCATTCACCGCCAAGACGAAGATATAGGTGCCCATACGTCCGATGGGCGTGAAATCATTGATGGCGTCATAGGTTGGGCGCTTCATCAGCGCGGGTGTGGCGCCATGCGGGCTATTGGTGGTGATCATCACCGTATGCCCATCTGGGGCTGCGCGCGCCGCTGCCACGGCAGCAATGGCGCCATTGCCGCCTGGGCGGTTATCCACCACGACTTGCGAACCCCATTCCTGTTCCAGCAGCATCGCCAGCAGGCGAGAAACGGAATCCGTCCCCGAACCGGCAGCGAAGGGCACAATCAGTGTCACGGGGCGGGTGGGCTTCCAGGCCGCCTGCGCGCGGGCGGCGAAAGGCAGCGCGGCGGCGCCACCAATCAGGGTGCGGCGGGACATCGGCCGATGGGTGATCTTAGGCATGGCGTGTTTCCTTTGTTTGACGGCCTCATAACCAGCGCGGCGGGGCGCTGTCCATCGGTTTTGCGCTCTCGTCTTTCCTCCTGATCCGGCGCAGCATGGGGCCATGACGCTGCGTGTTGTGATCCATTGGGGGCTTTCATCCCTGCATGGTTGGGGGGTCTATGGGCTGAACCTCGCCAAGGCCTGGGCCGGCGATGATGCACTGGAAGCGGCGACGGATTACGAAATTGCCCCCAATGTCATCACGCTTGATCCGCTGCAATGGCATGCGCTGGCCGGGTTTCGAACACGCTCGGCCAAGCTGCGCGCGCAATTACTGCGCCAGAAAGCAGACCCCATCACGGTGAATGCTGTGGTGCTTGCGGCACTCGGCAATGATTTGCAGTCGCAGCCCGGGCCGCATGGCGGCGTGCTGATGGGGCGCCCAAGCTTTGGCACCATCTTCTTCGAACGTGAAGCGCTTGGCCCCAAGGCGCGCGAAACCCTGGCACCCCACGCCGCGATCATCGCCGGGTCAAGCTGGAATGCGGAAGTGCTGCGCGCGCATGGCGCGCCCCGCGTTGAATTGGTGCTGCAAGGGATTGACCCCGCGCTGTTTCACCCCGCGCCACGCCGAGGGCTGTTCCCTGGTCGCTTTGTGGTGTTCGGCGGCGGCAAGCTGGCAGCGCGCAGGGGGCAGGATAATGTGATTGCCGCCTGGCGAATTTTTGCTGCGCGCCACCCGGATGCCTTGCTGGTCGCTGGCTGGCATAATCACTGGCCGGAAGGCGCGCGCAGCATTGATGCTTCCCGCCGCGCCGCTGCCCTTTCGCGCCGATGGCATGCCGGATATCGCGGCTTGGGTGGCGGCCAATGGCATCAGGGCCGAACAATTCCTCGATCTTGGTGTCGTGCCGAATGCGCTATTGCCGACAATCCTGCGTGAAGCCGATGCCGCGCTATTTCCGAACCGCTGCGAAGGCGGCACCAATCTTGTCGCGATGGAAGCCATGGCTTGCGGTGTGCCCACCATCCTAAGCGCCAATACCGGCCATCTTGATCTGATCAAGGACGGCACGGCACTGGCACTTACCGAGCAACGCCCGATCCCAAGCGCGCCTGGCTGGCGAGAGAGTAATATCGACGAAATCGTTGTGGCGCTTGAAACCTTCTATACTGATCGCACACGCGCCGCCGCGATTGGCGCGGCGGGGGCAACGCTACTGGCCGGGCTGACCTGGACAAAAACAGCGGCTGAGATGAAGCGCATCATCAACGCAGTTTGAATCACGCCGCTTCAATCGCAACGCCGATCCGAAATAACCCGCCCGCCGCGGCATCTTCTTCTTCCGCAACACTCGGCACACCAAAAGCTGCAAGTGCCGCGCTGTAGCGGAGCGTCAGTGCGGCGGCGCCAATGATATGCACCGGCGGTGCGACGCCCGCTTCAAGTGCAGCTGCCACTTCATGCCCGATCAGCAGGCCGGAAAGATAGGAAGCCGCTTCCATCTGCGGCATCGCGTCAAACAGCGAAAGGCTGCGAAGGCCAAAAAGCTGATGCAACAAACCACCACCCTGCCGCGCGCGATCCAACCCGCGCGCGAAGGCGCCCGGATGATGCGCCGCGCCGCGATGCAGGCTGCGCGCCAAAATCGTATGGGCGGAAAGTGCCGCGAAAACCTCGCCCGTCATCTGCGTCGAAAAACCGAGGATTTGGCCGGCCCGCACCCGCACCCATTTGGAATGGCTGCCGGGTAGGCAGAGCGTTGTTTCCTGTTCGGGTAGGCGGTCCAGAACGCCCAGGATTTGCGTTTCCTCACCGCGCATCACTTCGGGCACGCCATTGGCATCCAGCGCCTTCAGCCCCGGCACCAGGCGCACCCGCGAGGCAGGAAAAGGCA
>VGDL01000060.1 GCA_016869735.1 Alphaproteobacteria bacterium | reverse complement strand
CCCGTATAGGCCAGCGGCCATAGTCCGCCCAAGCGCCAAATCTGCCGCCCGCACTTCGGCGAAAGGACCAAGCGCGACACGAAAACTGGCATTACGGCCCCTTCCCTGCTGGGTGATCCGCGCGCCGACCGCAGCACTTGGTGGCGGCCAAGCCATAGCGTGGACGGTTTTTCCCGCCTGGATGAGATTTTCCCGAGCGCGATTTCTGCCGCGCCTGCCACCACCAGCCCCATCCGGCGCACTGGCGCCGAGCCCGCGATTTCCTATGATGGTACGCCAAACCTTGGTACTGGGCGCTTCGGGCTAAACGCCTATCTGGCGCGCAACCCCACCACTGGATTGCTGATTGCGAAAGATGGCGAAATACTGGTCGAACGCTACCAATATGGTCGCACAGATCAGTATCGCCTGACATCCTTTTCCATGGCCAAGACGCTGATCGCCGTGCTGATCGGTCTCGCAGTGCAAGAAGGCCGCATCAAATCCATCGACGATACCGCGGCAGACTACGTGCCCGCCTTGTCTGGTACGGAATATGGCGTAACACCCATTTGGTATTTGCTGACCATGTCATCCGGCGTCGCTTTCCGTGAAGAATATGACGGCACTGATGACTCCGCGCGGCTTTCCGCACTCAGCTTCCGCCGGCAAAGCGCTGGTGGTGCCGCGGTGCCGCCCAATTTCAACCAGCGTATCGCGCCACCCGGCCAGCGTTGGTATTACGCATCGGGGGAGACTTTCGTGCTTGCGCTAGTGCTGCGCCAGGCCCTTGGCCGTTCCATTGCCGATTATTTCAGTGAGAAAATTTGGCGGCCTATTGGTGCGGAGGCACCGGCCAGCTGGCTGGCCGATGCTTCGGGCCTGGAGATTGGCTATATGGGCTTCAATGCCGTACTGCGTGACTATGCCCGCCTTGGCATGATGTTGGCGCGCGGTGGCGAAGCGCAGGGCCGTCAGCTTATCCCCCCAGCCTGGTTCAGGGAGATGACGCGCGCGCATTTTTTGCCGAATGCCACGCGGCGCTATTACGGCTATGGCTTTCAGACCTGGGTCTTTCCCGCCATGGATGGCAGCTTTGCCTTGCTTGGTGTGCGCGGGCAGGCAATGTTTGTAGACCCGGCAAGGCGGCTTATCCTGGTGCATACCGCCGTGCGGCCTGATGCTCGGGATCCTGGCGGGGCAGAAACCAATGCCCTCTGGCGCGGCCTGCTCCGCACAGTGTGACCTATCGCGGTATGGGTTCCAGGGGATGATCCGCCGCCATCATTCAGGCTGCGACGTACCAGACCCTGAACCAGGCTCGACAAAGCGCCGACTATCCATAGTGACGCTCACGGGGCGGCCCTGGCGACAATTGCTCATACAGGCGCTGTCTTCTGTGTCTGGCCGCCCTTCCAGCACAAAGCCATCGCGATTGGGCATGGCGATTTTGGGCAGGCTTGCTGCATCCATCTTGTCGTCTTCGCCAATCAGCTCATTCAAGAACAGCACATACGCGGTGATGGCGTAGTATTCGTCGTTGGAAAGGCTTTGTGGCGCGGCATAAGGCATGGCGCGGCGGATATAATCAAAGACACCCGGCGCATGCTGCCAGAAGGAACCGATAGTGCGCTTCGGCTGATCAGACCGCAGGCTGCCACGCCCACCCATCAGCGCCGGCCACCGTTCCAGCCCCTCCCCGAAATCGCCATGGCAGGCTGCGCAATGGGTGACGTAAAGTTCCTCGCCTTCTTTCGCGGTACCGCTGCCGGGCGGCAGGTTATGGCCATCACCGCGCACGGCGATATCCCAGCCGGCTATTTCCCCATTTGTTGCGGCGCGGCCGATGCCTGGGATGGGTGCCGTAAGCGCTGCCGCACTGGCGGGCCAGGCGATATCGGCGCGCGTTCTATCGCCCGGAGGCGCCGTGAAGGGGCGATAAATCTCGCTGATGGCTGCTGAAGAATTGGGCGCCTGCTGCGCCTGCACAATCCCGGCAACCAGCATTACGGCAGCAGCGCCCCCCGCAACCTTAAGCATCAATCTGAACATTCACCACCGTCCCGTCGCGGTCAACCAGCCAGGTATGGATGCTGTTCTTGTGATAAATACTCTCCACGCCGCGCGCGCGGCGTAGCGCCGTGATGGTAGGCTGCACGCGCCCCGTTTCATCCATGGCGCGGCTTTGCAGGCAGGCGGTCTGGCCTTCGGCCCATTCCCAGGGAATACGAAACCGTGTCAGCGCCTTGGGCAGCACCGGGTCCTGCAAGGTGGCTGTGCGCCAATTATCACCGCCATCCACACTCACATCCACGCGCGTGACGCGCCCGGCGCCTGACCAGGCAAGGCCAGAGATTTCGACAAAGCCTGGGCGCCCACGCAGCGGCTTTTCCGGGCAGGGTGCGGTGATGACCGAATTCACCTCATTCACAAAGGTGAATTGCCGGGCCAGGCCATCCGGCATCAAATCCGTATAGGTGCGGGTTTCCCAGCGCGTGAACCAGGGACGATCACCGATTTCGATGCGGCGCAACCACTTGATCCACATATTGCCTTCATAGCCAGGCAGCACGAGCCGTACCGGATAACCCTGCTGTGGGCGCACCGCCTCTCCATTCTGGCCAAAGGCGATGATCGCATCATCCAGCGCTTTGGATAGCGGGATGGACCGCGCCAGATGCGCCGCGTCTGATGCTTCCGCCAATAGCCAGGAAGCCCCGGCGCGCAATCCGGTTTGTGCGAGCAATAGCTTCAACGGCACGCCGGTCCATTCCGAACAGGAAAGCATGCCATGGGTGAATTGTACGCCAGACATTTGCGCGCCGCGCCATTCCATGCCGCCATTGGCCGGGCATTCGATGAAATGAATGCGCGAAACCGATGGCAGGCGCTTCAGATCTTCCAGCGTGAAGATTAGCGGGCGTTCCACCATGCCATGGATCATCATCCGATAATCCGAGGGGTCTATATCCGGCACGCCACCATGATGGCGTTCGAAATGCAGCCCGGATGGCGTGATGATGCCATGCATATCCGCAAGCGGCGTGAAGGAAACCGAAGAAACCCGGTCCGGCGTCAGCCAGGGTACATAGCGGCGCACCGCCGTTTCATGTCGGCTGCGCGTGCCATAGGTTTCCTCGATCACGCCAGGGCCAAGGCTACGGGACCATTCCGGCAGATTGGGCGGTTGGTTCTCCGCATTGCCGGCCGCTTGCGCGACGCCGCCGGCACTCGCCAAGCTTGCTGCGCCGGCGCGCAACAAGCCCCGCCGCGATGAGGATTTCAGGTCTTTTCCGAGACTCATGATAGCCTCCCTTGGAGAGGGCTTCTCATCGCCCATCGGCCCTGATCGTCACGGGGATGGTCAGGGCTTTGTCCCTTGCCTAATCTCAGCCGAACATCTCATCCGTGATGCTGTCATACCAGCCATCGGCATAAAGCGCTTCAAGCTGGCGATGTTCCTTGCGCCGTTCGGCCGTCAGCGCCGCATTGCGCGGGCTGATCCCGCCAGAGCCTTCAACCTCGGCAAAGCCATTCGGGCCGGGGCGGAAGACCCCGACAATGGAAATGCCGTAATCAGCCCCAACATGGCTGTAGCAGGTGTTGAAGAAGGTTGCGGATGGTGGCGCGCGGCCTGCGAGAGATGCGGCGATGCAGGCCACCGCATGCTTGGCATGCGATGATGCGACATAGCCTGATTTCGGCATGGGGGCGGCGATGGTGGCATCGCCCAGCACATGGATGCCTTCCACCTGCGCGCTTTCGAGCGTTGCGGGCTTGATCGGGCACCAGCCCGATTGATTGGCAAGCCCCGCATCGCGCGCGATCTTCGCCGCCATTTGTGGGGGAATGACATTGACAACATCGCCCTTCAGCTTTTCGCCGAATTCTGTTTCCACTTCCATGGCGGCGCCATTTACCCGCGTCACGCGCCCATCATTTGAAGCGCCACGCCATTCGATGATGCCGGGGTAAAGCTCTGCCCAGGCATCCTGAAATAGCGGTTGCTTGGAAAATCCGTTCTTCGCATCAAGTGCAATCAGCTTACTGCGCGGTTTGGCGCGCTTCAGATAATCGGCAACCATGCTGATCCGCTCATAAGGGCCGGGTGGGCAGCGGAAGGGATTATCCGGGATCACCATTACAAACCTGCCGCCATCGGGCATGGCTTCAAGCTGGCGGCGCAGCAGGGAAATGGGTTGCAAGGATGGCACCCAGCCATGCGGCATGCGCTCACTGGCCGCTTCATCATAGCCTTCAATCGAACCCCAGCGTAGGTCAATGCCAGGTGACATGATGAGCCGATCATAAGGCACCTGCGCCCCATCCGCGAGACGCACCTGCTTAGCCGCAGCATCCACCGCCACCACGCTTTGATGCACCACACGCACACCGCGGGCGGCAAGCTTTTCATAACCGAAGGTGATGAAGTTGATATCGCGCCGCCCAGCGAGAACCAAATTACCATAAGGGCAGGTCGTAAAACTCCGGCTACGCTCGATCAGCGTAATGTTGAGTGCGGGGAAATTGTCACGCGCAAAACGCGCAGCGGAAGCGCCACCAAAGCCACCACCGATGATGACAACGCGCCCAGCACCCGCTTGCGCGCGGGCAAGATTTGGTGCAGCAAGGCCTGCGGGCAGCGCGGCGGCTGAGAGGAAGACGCGGCGGGAAAGGGTCATGATTTGTTTCCTCCGGCTTATTGCGGGCGCGCGTAATGCGCGGCCAGTAGCGCGATTTGTTCCGGCGTATAGCCGCGGCTGATGCGCCCCATCACGGTGGCGGGCCGTTCATTGGCACTGAAGGCGCGCATCAGCGCGATGAATTCATCGCGGCTATGATTGGCTTTGATCGAAGGGATGCCGTGCCCGCCTTGGCCACTTGCACCATGGCAACCCTGGCAACCGCCGATCAATAGCGGCGTGTCTGTCGCCTGAGCGAATACCGGGCCACCTGACAACAACAAAAGGCATAGCGCGAATTTGAGTTTCATAAAACTGTCTCTCCCCACATCTTCACGCATCGCGTTTCAATGATGTTGTTGGAAGCCTATCCAGCAAAATTTGACGGGTCAACAATAAAACCGTCGTGCTGGGCCGCAGTATTTTTCCCATCCTATCGCAAGAAGGAGAGGAATGATTTTCTGTCATATCCCAATTCAACAGAAAAAATCAGAGCCGAACGAAACCCCTCATCCAATGCCGCCCAATTCTATGTCATTGCGTGGCATAAGGTTGAGCGGCCCCTTGGCCAAATGCCGAAATACCAAATCCCAGATTGGTGGGCCTTCCACTGATTGATTGATGCTAGCCCAGCCGGCTACCACGTAATCGCGTGATGCTTCGATGGCCTGCCCATTGCGCTTCAGGCGCAAATTTGAAATGCGCTGGCCTGAAGCGGCGGCGACATCCAGCGTGAAAGTGATACCGCCGCTACGCACCATATCTCCACCCTGTTGGTAATAGGGATCGGGGTGAAAAAGATTATCCGCGATATCTTCCAGTAGCGCCTTGATAGCTTCGCCCTTCATCACATTGCGATAGGCCGCCGGATAGGTGATGGCGGTTTGCGCCCAGACATCCTCGGCCGTGATATCCGTATCGGGCAGCAGCGTGGTGCCCCAGCGAAAGCCTGGCGAAAGCGCAATTTCAGCATCACGTTGTTCAAGCAGCGCATCGCAGATCATATCATCCCAAGTGCCGGCCGTATTGCCGCGCCGCCAGAGCAAGCTTTCCGTGCGCCCAACCACCCGTGCCAAATCCTGCGCATAGGGTTCGCGCAGGCCACGCACCAGGACCGCCATATCGGGATCAGGCGTGATGCTGTTGCTGAAAACCGGTATCAGGGCGTGGCGATAATCCGTCACGCGCCCTTGCTGTACTTCAAGATCAAGCCGGCTGACGAATTTGCCAGACGCCCCGGTGGCAATCAGTAGGGTACGCCCCACCTGCACGGGGCGCGGCAGGGCATCATGAGTATGGCCGGTCAGGATCACATCAATGCCCGGCACGCGCGCCGCAAGCTTCCTATCTACGTCGAAGCCATTATGGGACAGCAGCACAACAAGACCAGCGCCTTCATCACGTGCGGCCTGCACGCGTGCTGCGATTTTTTCTTCCTTGATGCCGAATTCCCAATCGGGAAACATCCAGCGCGGATTGGCAATTGGCGTATAGGGGAAAGCCTGCCCAATCACCGCAACCTTTACCCTGCCGCGTTCAAACATGGCATGGCCAGGAAAGACATCCTCATTCCATTCGCGGTCCTGGATATTGCCGCCAAGGAATGGAAAGCCAAGCTCTTTCGCAAGCGCCGTCACGCGATCAGCGCCATAGGCGAATTCCCAATGCCCCACCATGGCGTCAACACCCAGCGTCTTTTGCACCGCAACCATATCGGCGGCTTGGGTTTGCAGATTGGTCCAGGCGCCTTGCCAGGTATCGCCGCCATCAAGCAACAAGACGCGCCCTGCACGTTCCGCGCGAATGGATTTGATGATGGTCGCCATGCGATCGACGCCACCCATGGAGCCGAAACGCTTGGCCAATGCAGCAAAATCCAAATGGGTCAGGGCATGGGCCAGCGCCGTACCGTGCGTGATGCCAAATTCAGCAAGGAAAGCTTCACCGGTGATATGCGGCAGCTTGCCGCGCGCTTCACCCACGCCGATCTTGGCCGAGGCTTCACGAAAGAACATCGGCATCAATTGGCCGTGCAAATCCGTCATATGGATCAGCGTCACCTGCCCAAGCGGCGCAAAGCGCAAAAGCTCCGCCTGGCTGGGCGCCTCGGCTTTTGCCCGCGCCAGGGGCGCAAGCGCCGCGCTGGCCACCAGCAAGTCGCGCCGTGTGATCATGGCGCACCGCTATAAGGGAAAACCGCCCGCATCGGCGCGGCGCCCGTCACCCAAGTTTCAATTCAGCATTGGCGCTGCGTGTTTCCCCGGCATCATTGGTCCAGATCATTTCGAAACGGCCGGCGCGTTCCGCTTTGAAGGGGAAGGCGATATAGGGGTTGGCCGCAATGGCCGGCGCCAAATCCATGGCGAAAACCAATTCTCCTTCAAAACGCACTTCGAAGCGCTTGATGATGTCGCGCGGAATTTCCTGACCTTCCGGCGTGCGTCGTTGGCCGGTTTCCATGACATGGGTGATCAGGGTGCGGATTTCGATGATATCCCCGGCCTTGATCTGGGCGGGAAGGCGAAGGCGGGGCTGCCCTATGGGGGAAGACATGATGCGCGTTCCTTTCCGTCAGCCGCCGCAGCCGCCAATGGTGACCTTCACCTCGGCGCGCGCCATGAACAGGCTGCCATCAGACATTTCCGCGAAGGCAACCACATCCTGAGTCTGACCAAGGCGGATCCGCGTATCCACCGTGGCGCGGCCCATGCTTGGTGTCAGATGAAACACGGCGACTTCCGGCGTTGGATTGCCGGTGGCGAAGACATGGATCGCCTTCACATGATCGGCCGCTGTCATCGGGCTTTCCGCCATCACACTCAGTGGGACGGTATTGCCGTTCTCCGCAATGGCGGGCAGGCGAAGTGTCATGCGGCCTTCCCGCGCGTTGCGACCGCCACGAAGCTTATCCAGCGCGGCTTGAACCTTTTCAGGCAGGTTGGCGAGGCCCTGGCGCGGCACCAGTACCGCGGCGGCAAGGGCCAGCGCCAACACCGCGCGGCGTGAAGCTTGGTCTTGCAGCGGCATCGTGTTCCTCCACTTTGTAGGATAAATAGCACGTTCTGCTGTCGTGCTGCCAGTATTTAGAAAAAATACCATGCCGCTGGAAGCGAGAGCCCGCTCTCAGCGAAGACGTGCCCTAAGCCTTTCGCGCATCCCGCCCCAGGCTTCCACGAACCGCGCTGGCGTATCGGTTGGTGCATTCCATGGGAGCGAAACGCGGATCGCAGATGCTGCCTCTGCCCCATACCCCATCGCCGTCAGCACATGAGATTGGCGCACCTTGCCTGATGAACACGCGGCACCAGCCGAAACCGCCGCACCCGCCAGATCAAGAGCAATCACTTGGGTTTCCGCCGTAATACCCGGCAGGATCAGGCTGGTGGTATTGGGCAGGCGCGGCGCGGTGTCGCCAGCAATGATCACCTCAGGCGCCAGCGCCTTCACGCCGGCTTCAATCGCATCGCGCAGCCGGGCCAAGCCTTCCGGCATTGGGCAAGCGATGGCAGCGGCGAAGCCGGCGATGGCGGGCAGTGCCTCGGTCCCGCCGCGCCGCCCCGATTCCTGCCCGCCGCCGGTCAGAAGTGGCGCCGGGTCCAGACCGGGGCGGAGCAAAAGCGCGCCCACCCCTTTTGGGCCACCGAGCTTATGGGCGGAAAGCGCCATGGAATCAGCGGCGCCCAGGGTGAAGGGCAGGCGTGCGGGCATTTGCACCGCGTCCAAATGAAGCAATGCGCCATGTTGCCGGCAAAGTTCCGCAATGGCTTCAATCGGATGCAGCACGCCGGTTTCATTATTGGCGGCCATGACCGCAACCAAAGCTGGGCTGCTTCTCTTCAGCGCCGCTTCCAGCGCTGCCAAATCCAGGGTGCCGTCGGCCAGCACCGGGAGCATTTCTGCCTCAGGCCCTGTCGCGGCAAGGACGGCAGGGTGCTCGGTCGCGCCCACCAACACGCGGCGCCCGGCAGCCAAGCCCCGGATGGCTAAAGCATTCGCCTCTGTCCCGCCGGAGGTGAACACAACATCCCGCCCGCGCACCCCGAAGCGCGCCGCCACCGCTTCCGCCGCAGATCGACCTGAGAACTGGCCGGCTTCCACCACCAAACTGCCTGGGCGCGGCGCGGTCTGCGTCAGGGTTTCCGACAAGGGCGCCAAGGTGCCGCGCCTTTGGGGTGCGAGTTCAGTCAGTCGCGCAGCGCCAGGCAGGGGCTGGATATCGAAGCTAAACGGCTTTGATAAGGCTTCTTGAATCACCCCCTGCTCCACTAGGCTATATTTCATAAACGGCAGAGGTCCCCGCCGCCTGCAGTGAAGACATTGGCCATTCAATAAGATTACAAAGAGGTTGTCTTTGGCATCAGCAATGTCATTCTGTGGCTACTCTTCCTGCCAGTGTAGCAGGTAAAGTGACCGGGGCCGCATGGACGCATCATGATCGACGACATCAAGAAAACCCTTTGGGCCGCTGTGTCCAGCCCCCTTTTTATGTACCAGTGATTTGTGGGTTTACTAAGTATGTTTCGGGTGCCGGCGGCCGCATGCCGAGTGTCTTAGCCCCCTAAAGTTGAGCCACTATTGTTGTGCCATAGGGGAGTGTTTTGGATGGCTCGGAAGCGCTATTCGGATGAGGATTGTCTGAAGATTTTACGTCAGATTGAGCTTGATTTGGCTGGCGGTGCGGATGTGGCGAAGGCTTGCCGGACGGCTGGGATCAGTGACGCGACCTATTATATCTGGCGCAAGAAGTTTGGCGAGATTGACGTGCCCTCATGATGTCCGGCGTCAGCGCCTATTGGGGCCAAATTGTGGCCGCTGGCGCTCACAGCCAGAACCCGGCATTGCACCGTGATTGGCCAGACCTGCTCATGTCGCTCGATAAAGGCGTATCTCACCGCGACTCCCTCGCAAAATACGCCGCCACTTTTTTTAGGATGCCGCGCTCCATCCGCGTCTTTGCCAATTCGGCTCTCAGCCGTGCAATCTCCATCTGGTCGGCATTCACCGGCTTGACCTTGGCCTCTTCGAGACCACCGATGGCATCCAGCCATTTATAGAACCAATTTCTTGCAGCGCAGGTCCACTTAATACCACGGAAATTGTTACGGCGCCTCCAGACCCTGGGGGCGCCGCACAAAAAACCGGCACTGTCTTTGGGTTGCCGAGCCCACACGAAGAGACTTTTGCTTGCGAAAAGCAGCCCCCTCTCGTTCTGCTAGAGGTGGTATGTTAGGCATAAATAAACGGGAGGTCAAGCATGGCATCTGAACTAGTTTTCGGCTTCGACATCGGCACCACGTCGATCGGCTCCGCTGTCGTCAGAATGGACAGCAATGCCGAGACCGGCAGCATACTGCATCTAGGCGTGCGGATCTTCCCCGAGGCTCGTGATCCAGAGGGAATTCCATTGAATCAGGAACGCCGAAAGCGCCGTATGATGCGTCGCCAGCTCCGGCGTCGGCGCGTCCGGCGAAGGGATCTCAATAGCCTCTTGACTGATTCCGGCCTGATGCCTCCCTTCACGAAGGAAATGGGCTCCCCTTGGTCCACCGCTATGGCGCAAGATCCCTGGGTTCTTCGAGCACAGGCCCTCGACAGAGCACTCAGCCCAACAGAACTTGGCCGCGTTCTTTATCACCTCGCCCAACGTCGGCACTTCCGTGGCCGGGACTTAGAGGGGCCTGAAGTTGCTCTTGCTGACAGCAAAGAAGCGCCAACCGCCGACGAGCAGAAGGCAGCTTCGCAAAGAGAGAGGGATCGCAATACGCTAAAGGCGTCCGGACTAACACTAGGCGCCTTCATGGCCGGCATTCCTGATCTTACGGAGCGTAGGCGCGGCCACCATTTTGCCCGCGAAGATGTCAGCGCGGAGTTTCGCGCCATTATTTCGGCTCAGTCGCCGCATCATTCCCAATTGCGCGATCAAGACTTCGGCGCGGCTCTTGAACAGACCATCTTTGATCAAAAGCCCGTCTTTTGGCGAAAGGCAACACTCGGGGCATGCCGTTTTATGCCTGACGCCGAGCTCGCAGCGTCTGCCTCGTGGGTGGCGCAAGAGAAGCGTATGCTGGAAAAGCTGAACAATCTCAGGATAGAAGAGGGTAACGGCCGCCCACTGGATGATCAAGAACGTGCTGCCATCCTGAATCTGCTTCGCAAGCAGGAAACAGTCAGCTGGGCAGGCATCCACCGGCACCTCAAGCTCTATTGGCGCAAACACGATCTTTCAGAAAAGCCGACATTCAATCTCCAGCGCGGAGGCGAGAAGGGCCTCGTTGGCAACCGCCTAGAGAATCGTCTTGCCACCATCATGGGCACGCGCTGGGAGACTGATCCTGTGCTGCAAGGACGCATGCGCCGCGAAATTCATGCGCGTCTCTATGCCGCTGATTATGGCCAGATCGGCGGCAGGATCGTCATTCGCCGCGAGGCCGAGAGCCTGCAGGAGCGAACCAGGGAACGCGAGCGACTGAAAGCGGACTTCGCCCTTTCTGAGCAGCAGGCTGATGAAATTGCCAAATTAAGTTTTGCCCCGGGATGGGAGCCGTTTTCAGAAGCCGCGCTGTGGCAATTCCTTCCCCGCCTTCAACAGGGTGCTGTTTTCGGTTCGCTGCTGGCTAGCCCCGAGGAGGAAGTCTGGCGGGCCATCACCTTCCCTCAGCGCGCCCAGCCCACCGGAGCGTGGGTCGATAGGCTGCCCACGCCGGGCAACAGCCTGGAGGAAGTGGAACGCCAAAAGTCCGTCCGCAACCCCACTGTGCTGCGCGTACAGAACGAACTCCGCAAGGTCGTCAACAACCTGATCGCCGTCTACGGAAGGCCGGATCGAATCCGCGTCGAAGTTGCCAGAGAGGTTGGCAAGTCCGCCCGCGAACGTACCGAAGATCTTGCGCGTAATCGCGACCGAGAGAAGGAGCGAAAAAAGGCGGCTGAGGAATTGCAAAAGTGCAACATCACCGAGCCATCCCGTGAAGACATCGAGAAATGGCTGCTTTGGCAGGAGTGTAAGCACCAGTGTCCCTACACCGGGCAGATGATTGATTTTGCGGCACTCTTTCATCGTGGTGAGTTCCAGGTCGAACATATTTGGCCACGCTGGCGCTCACTTGATGACAGCTTCGCCAACAAGACGCTCTGTCATCGCGATTTCAATTTGCGCAAATCAAATCGCACTCCCTTTGAGGTTTTTGAACATGATCAAAAGAGCTGGGAGGAAGCGCTGAGGCGCGTACAGGCCTTCTTAGGCCCTCCGGGTCGGGTGGCCATCAAGGCCCGCCGCTTCGCAGCCTCAGCTATCCCCGAAGATTTTGCCGCCCGCCAGCTGACGGACACTGGATATGCCGCGCGCCAGGCAGTCGGATTCCTGAAGATGCTATTCCCTGATCTGGGGCAGGCCGGCGAGGTTCGCGTAGCCACTTTGTCAGGCCGGGTGACCTCGCGGCTGCGACACAACTGGGGTCTCAACAACATTCTCTCCGACAGCGGAGGAAAGAGCCGCGCCGATCATCGCCATCATGCGATCGACGCACTAGTCGCAGCATTGGCCCACCCCGGCTACACGCAGCGCCTTTCTCGATGGTTTCAAGCGCGCGATTCCGCAACGCCACAGCCTGAACCCGAACTCCGCCCGCCGTTGCCCGACGTACGGCATCAAGCCGAAAAGAAGGTGGCCGAGACTATCGTTTCCCACCGTGTCCGCAGGAAAGTGTCCGGCCCGCTGCACAAGGATACCACCTATGGCGATGCTGGGCCGGCAGGAGGCACAGGCGGTATCGCCTATCGCTGGTTCGTGACGCGAAAATCTGTCGGGGACCTGAGTAAGTCGTTGCTGGCCGAAGATGAGGCCTGGTCAGACCCGCATGTGCGTGACCGGGTGCGCGCTTGGGTCGCAGCTAATGGCGGCGATCCCAAAAAAGCGTTCGCGAACGGCTATCCGACGGTATCCGAAGGCGGCGCCCCTATTCGTAAGGTTCGCATCAAGTTTAAGCAGCAGCAGAAGCTGATGGCGAAGCTTAAAAATGGCTATGCTGATCTTGGCAATAACCATCACATGGCTGTCTTTCGTCGTGCCGACGGTCGAGTGGAAAACGAAGTTGTCAGCCTCTTCGAAGCGGCCAACCGACTGCGGCGCAAGCAGCCCGTCATTTCCAGGCCGGAAACTGGCTTAAGCTTTGTAATGTCGCTGGCTCAAGGTGACACTCTTATGTTCCCGGGCGGCGAACTGAAGGGGCTTTGGATCGTACAAAGCGTTTGGTCTTCCGGCGTAATCGTTTTGTGCCGCGCTGAAGACGCTGCCGGCACCACCGTCTTCAGGCCAACAGTAGCGTCCGCCCTGAAATCTGGTGGTCGCAAGGTCGCTGTCGATCCTATTGGCCGCATCCGAACGGCACGCGACTGATGCTAAGGAAAACGATCGAAATCGCGACTCCAGGGACGCGACTCTCGGTTGCGCAACGTCAGTTGGTGATTGACCGGCCAGATCTGCCAAAGGCTACCGTGCCCATCGAGGATCTCGGTGTGCTCGTGGTGGACGATAGTCGTGCCAGTTATACCCAAGCCGTTTTTATCGAATGCCTAGCAGCCGGGGCCACAGTCATTGTTTCTGGCCGCGACCATCTACCCGCCGGGATGATGCTGCCAATGGAAGGGCATCACGCCTCGACGGAACGGCATTTGGCGCAAGTGGCCGTCGGAGCAGCTTTGCGGAAGCGGCTTTGGCAGGCCCTTGTCGCTGCCAAACTCCATCAGCAGGGCCGCCTTTTAGCTGATCTTCATGGGCAAGATTACGGCCTTGCCGCATTGGCAGGGCGCGTGCGTTCTGGGGACCCGGACAATCTGGAAGCCTTGGGCGCGCAACGCTACTGGCCGAAACTGTTTGGCGGGGAATTTCGCAGAGATCGCAGCGCCGATGATGCAAATGCCTTGCTGAACTATGGCTATGCCATTGTCCGTGCCGCCTGTGCCCGCGCCCTGGTGGCATCCGGACTAATCCCCTCATTGGGCGTGTGGCACCGCAACCGATCGAACCCATTTTGCCTTGCTGATGATCTGATGGAGCCCTGGCGGCCTATTGTTGATTGGAAGGTACATGGGATCGTCTCCAGCGAACATGGCCCGCCAAGCCTTGATCACCGGCCAACCCGCGCGGCCTTGCTCGCTATCTTCAATGAAACAGTTTTGGTGGGAGGCAAGCGCTGGCCGCTGCTGCTAGGCATCGAGCAGTGTGCAGCCAGCCTTGCCAAGGCGCTTATGCAAAGCGACCGAGCGGCGCTAATTCTTCCCGAAAGCCTGCCGCTACAACCAGACCTTCTTTCCGATGGCGCGGCCTGAATCACCGCCGCGTTATCCTATTCAGCCTTGGGGGTGGCGGAGCATGTGGGTAATTGCCATGTTCGATCTGCCGGTGGACACGAAAGCCGCGCGACGCGCCTATACTCGGTTTCGCAAGGACCTCTTGGAAGACGGCTTCACGATGATGCAATTCTCCGTCTACATCCGTCATTGCGCATCTATCGACAATGCTGAAATTCACGCCACGCGCATGGGGGCAAAGGTACCAGAAAAGGGAGAGGTAAGATTCCTGACCATCACCGACAATCAGTTTGGACGCATCCGGGTTTACGTTGGGAAAAAGCGGGAAAACCCCGCCCTTGCGCCCGCCCAGCTTCAGCTTTTTTGATGATCAAATACGAAAAACCCTCGCGTTTTCAATCGGCTACGCGAGGGCTGTTCTAGCAGAACGAGAAAGGGCTGCAATCCGCAGCCAGAATGTCAGG
>VGDL01000059.1 GCA_016869735.1 Alphaproteobacteria bacterium | reverse complement strand
GGAAGCTTGAACAAACCCAGGGCGCTTCGGTCGTCGGCAAAGCCGCACTTTACGGCGGCACCACGAGCATTCTGGATTTTGTGCGCTGGACACATGGCAAGACCATTGAAGGCGCCATCGCCGAACGTCACGCCGCCTGGAAAGCCGATGGCTGCCCTTGCGATTACGCCTTTCATATCATGGTGGAAGGTGATCTGCCGCCTGATCTACCCGCGCAGCTGGGGGAGGCGATTGAAGCTGGCCACGCCACCACGAAAATCTTCACAACCGATATCACGCCTTCCCGCAAGGGCCGCATGGTGGATTTCGGTGATATCTGGGAAGTGTTCCAGGTGCTTGCCGCCAAGGGCGGCCTTGGCGTGATCCACGCCGAAGACAATGACATTGTCATGCACATGTATGCCAAGCTGTTCCGCGAAAACCGCGCGGGTTTCGAAAACATGGCCGAGGTGCACAATACGCTTTCAGAAGACCTGTCCTTCCGCCGCGTCATGCGCTTGGCAGAACATGTGCCTGGGACAGCGCTTTATATGATGCATGTCTCAGCCGGGAATGGTGTCCGCGCCATTCGCGATGCGCGCGCCAAGGGGCTGCCAATTTATGGTGAATCGCTGCATCAATACATGCTCTACACGAGCGAGGATTACAAACGCCCGAATGGGCAGATTTATCATACCTATCCGTCGCTCAAATCCCAGGCGGATCAGGATGAGCTTTGGGCAGGCGCCCGTGATGGCTCAATTTCCTGTGTCGCCACCGATGAACTTTGCTGTTCGCTCGCTGTGAAAACCCAAGGCAAGCGCGTGGATGACACAACCGGCGGCAATTCCGGCGTGGAGCCCCGCGTGGCCCTGATGTACACCGAAATGGTCGGCAAACGCGGCTTCACGCTGCGCCAATTCGTGGATGCGGTTTCCACCAATGCGGCGAAGATCATGGGCATGTATCCGCGCAAGGGTGCCATTGCCGCGGGCGCGGATGCGGATATCTGCATTCTTGATCCGAAGCTGAAGCGCATGGTGCGCGCGGAAGCGCTGCATGAAAGTGACTATACGCCCTGGGAAGGCCGGCAAGTGGACGCATGGCCCGCCATGACCATTCTGCGCGGCAAGATCATGGTGGAAAATGATCGCTGGGTGGGTGATGCCTCTGGCGGGCAATGGCTGCCGCGGCGCATCCCGCAGGAAATCCTCACCGCGCCCGCCGTATGAACCCACCCGCGCTGCGTGCCTTGCTTGCCGATAGCCTCATGCTTTGGGGCGTTGCTGGGCGCGTGGAGATTGCTGATACCGGCGTCAAAGTAACCGTGGGTGAAGTTGTGCTGCATGTCATGCAAGCCGCGTCGGAAGAAAGGCCGATGCGCTGGTGGCTGATCAGTGAAGCCAGGCGGCGACCGGCGGCTTCCATGCTCGGGCGCTTGCGCAGCCTGCGCTATGCGCTGAATGCAACAGGCGCAGAGCCAGCGCGCGCACGGGTTGCGGCGCCGTCGTGATTCCCGTTTCGGTCATCACTGGTTTTCTGGGTAGCGGCAAGACGACGCTGCTGCATGCTGTACTGCGTGATCCCGCCTATGCCGGTAGCGCGGTGATTGTGAATGAATGGGGTGATATCGGGCTTGATCATGAATTGCTGGAAACCACAGAGGAAAATCTGCTTGGCCTGGCCAATGGATGCCTTTGCTGCGCGACACGCGGCGATCTGGCGCGTACGCTGATTGACCTGGCAGCGCGGCAGAAATCAGGCGCTGTCACTTATCATCGTGTTCTGATCGAAACATCCGGTCTTGCCGATCCTGCGCCCATTTTGCACACGCTGCTGATGGACCCAACCATCGCGGAAGCCCATCGCGTGGAAGCGGTAGTGACGGTGGTGGATGCGCTGCTCGGCGCAGAAACCATCGCGCGCCATCCGGAAGCCGCGCAGCAGGCTAGGCTAGCGGATCGGCTGCTGCTCACCAAAACCGATCTCGTGCCCGATACAACGGCCCTGGAAGCCACGCTTACGTCGGTCAATCCCGGTGCGCCCATTTTGCGTGCGGTACAAGGCGCTATCCCGCCCAATATGCTCTTTGCCGCCGCCGCCCGGCCGGAAGCCTTACGGCATTGGCTTGACGCGACCGCAACGCCCAGTGCGCGGCATAGCGCGGGGGTGGAAACCATTTCCATCCTGCGCGAAGCCCCTTTGCCCGCCGTGGTGCTGCCGCTGTTCCTGGAAGCGCTCGCCGAACATGCGGGCGAAAAATTGCTTCGCATGAAAGGCATCATCCGTGTTGCGGAAGCACCGGATAAGCCAGCCGTGCTGCATGGTGTGCGCCATGTGCTGCATCCCATTCAATGGCTGGAAGATTGGCCATCGACGGATCGGCGTTCCCGCCTGGTGCTGATCGGCCAGGGTATTCCGCAATGGTGGCCGGCGCGGCTTCTGGAAGCCCTGGAAGAGGATGCGCAAGGCTAACCTGCCGCGCGGATCGCTGCCCAGATGCGCGCCGGCGTTGCCGGCATTTCGATGTGGTGAATGCCAAGCGGGCGCAGCGCATCCACCACCGCATTGATCAGCACAGGCAAGGCGCCGACAGTACCGGCCTCTCCAGCGCCCTTCACGCCAAGCGGATTGGTCTTGGTTGGCACGGGATTGCTTTTGACCACCATCTCCGGGAAATCCGCGGCGCGTGGCATCAGATAATCCATGAAGCTTGCGGTCAAAAGCTGGCCATTGGCATCGTAGCGGATATCCTCGCCGAATACCTGCCCAAGCCCTTGAGCGACGCCGCCATGGATTTGGCCCTTCAACAGCAACGGATTGATCACGGTGCCGACATCATCCACCACCACATAAGCGACGGTCTGCGCTTCGCCTGTCTCAGCGTCTATCTCAACTTCCGCAATATGGCAGCCATTTGGAAAAGTGGCGTCACCAGGGCGCGTGATGAGCAGGGCGGAAAGGCCAAGTTCTTCGCCCATCGGCAATTGACCCGGCATGTAGCTGCGCCGCGCGAGGGTTTCGATGCCAATGCCGCGATCCGTGCCTGCGATGCGGAATTGCCCTTCGCTGAATTCGATATCGGCTTCCGCTGCTTCCAGGAAATGCGCCGCGATCTTTTTGCCGCGCGCGATAATACGCTCCGCCGCGCCCACCAAGGCACCACCTGCTGCCATCATGGAACGCGAACCGATGGTGCCGCGCCCATGCGTCACGATATCGGTATCACCATTGATGAAGCGGATACGCTCAGCCGGAATCCCAAGGCGTTCTGAGGCAATCTGGCGAAACACCGTTTCATGCCCCTGGCCGTGATTATGGCTGCCCATCAGTAGGGTGACATTGCCACCGGAATCAAAGCGGATTTCAGCAGCCTCTTCCAAAGGCCCACGATGCGGCCCGCCGGCGCTTTCAATCGCATTGGCAATGCCAATGCCGCGCAGCTTGCCGCGCGCCTTGGCTTCTTCCCGGCGCGCCTCAAACCCCGCCCAATCCGCAGCCTTCAGGGCCAGCGCCATATTCTTCGGGAAATCGCCGCTGTCATAGGTGTAATCAAGCCCGGTGCGAAACGGCATCGCTTCCGGGTGGATCAGGTTTTTCTCGCGCAGCGCAATCCGGTCCATACCCATTTCATCCGCCGCCAGATCAATAATGCGCTCAATGGCATAAATCGCCTCTGGCCGTCCGGCGCCGCGATATGGCGCAGTTGGTTGCGTATGCGTAAAAATGCAGCGCACTTCGGTGAAGATATGCGGTGTGCGATACACCCCCGCGAGCCCACCAACATTATTGGTGGCAGAAACCGGCCCCTGCCAGGCGAGATAGGCGCCAACATTGCACAGCGTATGCACTCGAAAACCAAGGAAGGTGCCATCAGCCGCCAGCGCCAATTCCGCCGCTGAGACATTGTCCCGCGCATGGGTATCGGCCAAAAAACTTTCCGTGCGCGTTGCCGTCCAACGCACCGGCCGGCCAAGCCGCTTCGCGCCATGCAACGCCAGCACATATTCCTGAAACGGGCTTTCCTTCATGCCGAAGCCGCCACCAACATCGGGCGAGATAATGCGCAGCCTGTTTGTTGGAATCTTCAGCGCAAATTCAGCGATTTCATTACGCATCACATGGGGCAATTGCGTCCCTGTTGTCAGCGTGTAGCGATCCTCTACCGGATCGTAACTCGCCAGCGCATTGCGCGGTTCCATCGGGTTCGCTGAAACGCGCGTGATACGGAAATCAAAGCGCGTGACATGTGCCGCGCGCGCAAAGGCAGCCTCCACCGCCGGCGCATCGCCTAGGCGGAACAAGACACTCTCATTTTCCGGCGCCAAATCCGGCCAAACGCGGGGCGCGTCAGGCTTGATGGCCTCTGCCACATCCGTCACGACAGGCAGGGGTTCATATTCAACAATAATGGCTTCCGCCGCATCCTGCGCCGCAGCGCGCGATGTCGCGATCACCGCTGCGACTGCATCACCCACATAACGCACCTGCCCCATCGCCAGCATCCGCCAGGGTGTTTGCGCAAGTGGTGCGCCATTCCTTTGCAGCCGTGGCGTGATGCAGCGCAGCACGCCGAGTTCTTCAATATCCTCAGGCGTCAGCACCAACAGAACGCCCGGCATCACACGCGCCTTGCTGGCATCCAGCCGCGTAATGCGTGCCGAAGCATGGGGGGAACGCAGCATCACAAGCTGTGCCGCATCACTGCCACCTAAATCATCCACATAACGCCCCTGCCCGCGCAGGAAGCGCAGATCCTCAACGCGGCGCACGGGGGCGCCAATGCCGGTTCCTCTCATAGTCGCGGGGATGTGGTTCATGGCTCAGCCTTTCTATTTCTTAGGGTCGTCAGAATGGCTGGCCGGCGTCAATAGTGCGGGCGCGATAGCGGCATCACGCCGCTGGGTCATGTCACCATTTCTTCCAGATTGGCCGATGCGGAAAAATGGGCCTAGTGTGTTGTTGGTGCCGGTAATGCCGCGGCGGTTCCCAAGCGCGGTGGTGATGGTGATAAGGCCGATAGCCATGGCCGCCATAGGGCGCATGGCCGTAACTGCCATAGCCATAGCCCTGGGATTGGCTGTAATGGCCGCCACTGGCCAGGCACCCCCCCAGCGTCAGCAACAGTAGCAGCATGGAAAGCGGCAGGCTTAGCAGGCGCATGTGACACCCCCTTTTGATCCTTCGGGATCAGGGGAATGCAACCATACGGCCATGTTCGCCGCTTGGCAGAATCAGGGTATTTTCATGTCGCGCGCCAGATCAGCGCCGCAATTCAACCGCGCAAACCCGGGTGAAATCACGATCATCCAGCATCCAATCCTGCGCCCCGGTGAAGCGCGCCACGCCATCCGTGCCAAGCCGGCCTTCGTAGCGTGCGCGATAGTGAAAGCCGCGCCCGGAAGAACCGCCTTGCAGCAGCAGCGCGCCATCCGTGCCAACGCGCCCTTCGCCCCTTTCCCAAGCGCCCGTGCGCGCGCCAGAAGCTGAAAGCACCGGGCGTTCGTACTTCGCCACAGTGCCATCCACGCGTATCGTGAATGGCGCGGCCAGCGGTGCTTGCGTGATGCCTTCAACAGCATCACAGGTCAGCCTGCCTTGCCAAACGCCATTGAAACCCTGCGCCGCCAGCGGGCTGGCAGCGCAGAGCAAAATGGCAAGGAGAAGGAAGCGTATCACTGATCAGCGTAGCAATGGGTCTCAGCCCCGCCGCCCGGATGGGTCACGGCGCCAAGAAAGGCTGGGCCCACAAGCTGCGCATATTTCCACAGCACACCGGAATTATAGTCGGTCTTGCGCGGCTTCCATTCGGCGCGGCGCTTGGCCAATTCATCATCGGAAAGCGCCACATCAATCGTGCCCTTGTCGGCATCAATGATGATCTTGTCGCCATCACGCAGCAGCGCAATCGGCCCACCCACCGCCGCTTCCGGCCCAACATGGCCGATGCAGAAGCCGCGCGTCGCGCCCGAAAAACGCCCATCGGTGATCAGCGCCACCTTATCCCCCATGCCCTGCCCATAAATGGCCGAGGTGGTGGAGAGCATTTCCCGCATGCCAGGCCCACCCTTCGGGCCTTCATAACGCACGATGATGACATCGCCCGGCTTATAGGCGCGCATTTCAACGGCCTTGAAGGCATCTTCTTCGCAATCAAAGCAAAGGGCGGTGCCTTCGAAGCGGAGCTTTTCCATGCCGGCAATTTTCACAATGGCACCTTCCGGCGCCAGATTGCCTTTCAGCGCAACCACGCCACCAATCGGGCTGATCGGATCGGAACAGAGGCGCACCACATCCTGATCCTTCGGCACGATCACTTCGCGGTGATTTTCGCCAATGGTCTTGCCAGTGACGGTCATGCAATGACCCTTCACATAGCCGCCATCAATCAAAGCCTTAATGATGATGGGCACGCCACCAATGCGATGCACATCGGCCGCAACATAACGCCCACCGGGCTTGAGGTCCGCGATATGCGGTGTCTTGCGCATGATCTCCGCCACATCCTGCAGGGTGAAACGGATGCCCGCCTCATGCGCCATGGCGGGAAGATGCAGCGCCGCATTGGTCGAACCGCCGGTGGCGCCCACAATCGCCGCGGCATTGTGCAACGAATCAAGCGTCACGATATCACGCGGGCGGATATTGCGGCGGATCAATTCCACCACGGCGCGGCCCGATTCAACCGCCCAACGGTCACGGTCTTCATCCGGTGCCGGCGCGCCTGCGGAAAACGGCAGCGCAAGGCCGATCATTTCCGAAACGCAGGCCATGGTATTGGCAGTGAATTGGCCACCGCAAGCGCCCGCACCTGGGCAGGCATGGCGTTCCAGCTCATCCAATTCCTCGTCAGACATGCCGCCGGCGGCGTGCTTGCCCACCGCTTCAAACACATCCAGCACGGTGACATCACGGCCATGATGCTGGCCCGGCATGATGGACCCGCCATACATGAAAACCGATGGCACATTCAGCCGGATCATGGACATCATGACGCCCGGGAGTGACTTGTCGCAGCCCGCAATGCCGACCAGCGCATCATAGCAATGCCCGCGCATCGTGAGTTCAATGGAATCCGCAATGGTATCGCGCGACGCCAAGGATGATTTCATGGATTGATGGCCCATCGCGATGCCATCCGTCACCGTGATGGTGGTGAATTCGCGCGGCGTGGCGCCGGCGGCCTTCACGCCCTTCTTTGCGGCCTGTGCCTGACGCGACAGGGCGATATTGCAGGGTGCCGCTTCATTCCAGCAGGAAGCAACGCCAACCAGCGGCTGCGCGATTTCTTCAGCCGTCAATTCCATGGCGTAGTAATAGGAACGATGCGGTGCGCGTTCCGGCCCCATGGTGGTGTGCCGGCTCGGTAGCTTCGACTTGTCCCATTTCGTCATCGTCATTTTCCTCCTGCAATATCCAGAACGCGATCACGTGATCGCCTTCACCATTCTCAACTCAGGCAACCCATAAAGCCCCCACGCGGCGTGAAGCGTGGATCACATCGGGTCACCATGCCTCAATCGGCAATCCGCGCCAGCGCCGCATCAAGCCGCGCAATTTCCGCCAGCCATGCCGCCAGCCTTTCGCGGTTCTCCTCCACGATGTCCACCGGCGCGCGAGAGATGAAAGCCTCACTACCAAGCTTGACTTCAACCTTCCTGACCTCGCCTTCCACGCGCGTCCGTTCCTTGGCAAGGCGGGCGCGTTCGGCGGCGAAGTCAATCACATCGGCCAAAGGCAGCATCAGCGTGGTTTCATCCACCACAGCCTGCACCACACCCTTGGGTGGGTCACCACTCAGCGCGCGGATTTCACTGGCGCGGCCCATGCGATGGATGGCATCCGCCCAACGTTCGGCGCGCGCCAGGCTTTCGGGCCGGGCGCCGGCCATCAGCAGCGGCACAGTGATGGATGGTGCCACATTCATCTCGGACCGCGCGGTGCGAATTTCTGATATCAGCCGCACCACCCAATCCAATTCCGCGCGCGCTTCTGCCGCATCGGCCACTTGCATCGCTTCCGGCCAGGGGCTGCGGATCAGGCTGCCCTCAGCGCCATACCCCATACGGTGCCACAATTCTTCCGTGATGAAAGGCATGGCGGGATGCAGCATCCGCAGGATCACACCCAGCACATGCGCGGCAACCGCCTTCACCTCATTCTTGTCGGACCCATCCGGGCCGTTCAGCACCGGCTTGGCGAATTCCAGGAACCAATCGCAGAAATCATTCCAGGTAAAGCGATAGCCAGCCTTGGCGTAATCATCGAAACGGAAGCCCTCCAGCGCGGCATTGGCTTCCGCCAGCGCGCTATTGGTCGCATCCAAGATCCAGCGTGAAAGCGGCAGCTTCGCGGAAGCAGGGTCAAACCCAGCCACCGGCGCAATGCCATTCATTTCGCAAAACCGCGCCGCATTCCAGATTTTCGTGCCGAAGGACCGATAGCTTTCCACCCGCTGCCGGCCAAGCTTGATATCGCGCCCTGGTGCCGCCAGAGCACACAACGTAAAGCGCAGCGCATCCGCGCCATAGGCATCCACCAATTCCAACGGGTCCATGACATTGCCGCGCGACTTGGACATTTTCTGTCCCTTTTCATCGCGCACCAGACCATGGATGCAAACAGTCTTGAAGGGCACTTCGCGCATGAAATGAATGCCCATCATCATCATCCGGGCCACCCAGAAGAAGATGATGTCCCAGCCCGTTACCAGCACATCGCCGGGATAGTACTTCGCCAGTTCCAGCGTTTTTTCTGGCCAGCCAATGGTGGAAAAGGGCCAAAGCGCGCTGGAAAACCAGGTATCCAGCACATCCTCGTCACGCGTCAGCACGACCGCTGCGCCGTATTTCGCGCGCGCCGCCGCCTGGGCTTCTTCTTCGGTATGCGCGACAAACACCTCGCCATCCGGCGCATACCAGGCGGGGATTTGATGCCCCCACCAAAGTTGGCGGGAAATGCACCAGGGCTGAATGTCGCGCATCCAGGCGAAGAACATGTTTTCGAATTGCTTGGGCGAAAAGGCGGTCTGGCCAGTTTCCACCGCGCGAATGGCGGGGGCGGCGAGCGTCTTCGCATCCACATACCATTGCAGGGTTAGGCGCGGTTCAATCGGCACGCCGGAACGATCCCCATGCGGCACCATATGGGTATGCGGTTCGATCTTCTCGACCAGTTCCAATTCCTCAAGCCGCGCAACAATCGCCTTGCGCGCCGCGAAGCGATCCTGCCCCGCAAGGCCACGGACAAAATCATGATCCGCAATGCCGTTCGCCGGCGCGAAATGCATGGTGATTTCTTCGAGCATCACCCGCCCTTCGGCATCCAACACCGATGGCATGGGCAGATCATGCCGCCGCCCGACCTCAAAATCATTGAAGTCATGCGCTGGAGTAATCTTGACCGCACCTGACCCTTTCTCGGGGTCGGAATATTCGTCGGCCACCACCGGAATTGCGCGGCCCAGCAGCGGCAGGATCACGCGCTTGCCGATCAAATCCTTGAAGCGCGCATCATCGGGATGCACCGCAACGGCGGTATCGCCCAGCATGGTTTCAGGCCGCGTTGTTGCGACCACCAAAAACTGGCCTGGCGCGCCTTCCACCGGGTAGCGCAAATGCCAAAGGCTGCCCTTCACTTCCTTGCTTTCGACTTCCAGATCCGAAATCGCCGTCAGGAATTTCGGGTCCCAATTTACCAGCCGCCGGTCGCGATAAATCAAACCCTGGCGATGCAGCGTCACGAACACTTCGCGCACCGCATCGGAAAGCCCAGCATCCATCGTGAAGCGTTCACGCGGCCAATCGAGTGAGGCACCAAGCCGGCGCAATTGCCGCGTGATGGTGCCGCCCGATTCTGCCTTCCATTCCCAAACGCGCTTCAGAAAGGCTTCGCGCCCCATGCTGCGCCGGTCCGGCTGCTTCTGTTCGGCCAGCAGGCGTTCCACCACCATCTGCGTCGCAATTCCGGCATGGTCCGTGCCGGGTTGCCACAGCGCATCGCGCCCCTGCATGCGCCGCCAGCGGATCAGCACATCCTGCAAGGTATTATCCAGCGCATGGCCGATGTGCAGGCTGCCCGTCACATTCGGCGGCGGGATCATGATGGTGAAGGGGCGCTTAGGGCTTTCCGGATGGGCGGAAAAAGCGCCTGAAGCTTCCCAGCCTGCATAGAGGCGGGGTTCAATCGCAGCGGGGTCGAAAACCTTGTCGAGCATGGCGCTTCCCTTCCCCGCCCTGACGCGTCACGTCAAGGGTTGAGCGAGGCGTGCAGGTCATACCGCGCTGAAAAACGTCCAGATTTGGGCGCCAGCATGTTCCGAAATACACCGAATGATGTTTTGGGCGCGCCCTAAGCCGTGAGATGCCAAAGGCTGAGGGCAGAGCCAATGCTCACGGAAGGCCGCGATTGACAACCCTTTCAATCTCCGCCCGCACCAAACGTTCCACCAGCGGCGGCAGGTGGTTGTCCAGCCAATCCTTCAGGATTGGGCGGATTTCTTCGCGCACCAAATCTTCAATGCTCGGCCCACCGCGATAGACCTGCGCCCCACGTTCAGAGCTCACGGCCCGCAGCAAGGAACCGACCGACGCAGCCGCGGCGGCAGCAGCAGCCGGGGCAATCAGGCCAGAGGCATCATCCAATGCCATGCGCGGCGCAGATGTGACCTGCTGTGGCGGCGTGACCATCATGTCGGAGGTCAATTCAATAGGTGCAGGCTCTGACCGCGCCATGGGTGGCGGCGGCGCCATCATCGGCATCACCAATTCAGGCGCCGGCGTTTTGGGCGGGGGCGGCGCCTCTGGCGTTTCGGGCGCCGGCACTTCGGGTGTGGAAGGCTCCGCCGCTTCCGTGGTCTGGGCCGCCGCCTCATCTTCATTCAGGATGCGGCGAATGGACGCCAGGATGTCATCCATGGATTGATCCTGCCCCCCGGCCGGGGGCGGGGCGGTACCGCTCATGGTGTTCCTCTCAAGGGCGCTTGGCGCGCCGTGGGGGTGGCAGCGGCCGTGGGCTGGGCCGCGACATCACTATAATCCCCAGTTCCAACCCAAAGGTTACGAACCGCCTGATGATAAGCTTTCGGGTCGTAAACCTGGACCGGCAAGCCAAGATCCTGCGCGGTCAAACGCCCAATGGTTGAGGTCAGCGAATAGGAAGCGTTCACCAGGGTTGCCAAGGCTTGCACCAGGCTGACCCGGGCATTCAACAATTCCTGTTCCGCGTTCAGCACATCAAGCGTGGTGCGGCTGCCCACAACCGCTTCCCGCTGCACCCCATCAAGCGCGATTTCCTGGGCGCGGATTTGGGCGCGTACGCTTTCCACCTGTGCGCGAGCGGTGCGCAAGGTTTCCCAGGCTTGCGCTGCCTGCTGGCCAGCCAAGCGGCGCGCATCTTCCACCAATTGCCGCTGTTGTTGCGCCTGCTGGCGCGCCTGACGCACCGCGGCATGTTCAGCGCCGCCCTGATAAAGTGGCACGGAAAGATTGGCCGTGACCTGAGATCCCGTCTGGCGCGTACCGCGCGCCGAATTATTGTCTAGTCGGAAAGTTTGGCCCTGGACGCTCACACTCGGCAATAGGGCGCCGAATTGCAGGTCAATATTTTCGATCGCTGCGGCTTCATCAAACATCGCCGCGATGACGGTCGGGTTATTCGTGCTGGCCTTTTGCACCGCTTCCTGTGCCGAGCGCACAGGCGGGATCAATGGCTGCGGCGCAGAAACCCGATTGGGCGCCATGCCGATCAGGCGCTGGAACACCGCGCGGGAGGATTCCCGATTGCCATCGGCCTGTTGCAGGGCAGCCCTTGCGCCGGCCAAACGTGATTCCGCTTGCGCGACATCGGTGCGCGTAATTTCACCCACGCGGAAGCGTTCATTGGTGGCCTGCAATTGCCGCATCAACACCTGAACATTGTTGGTGTTCAGGCGGACAACTTCCGTATCGCGGATGACGGCAACATAAGACGCGACAGAATCCAGCAAAACCTGCTGTTCGGAAGCAATCAGACGCGAACGCTGGGCGTAGATTTGGTTCTCCGCCCGCCTTGTGCCTGCCACGGTGCGGCCACCACGATAGATTGGCTGCGTGATGGCACCGGTAAGATTGGCGGTATTGCGATCAATATCCGTGAAGCGCGAATAGGGGCCTGTTGAGCTATCCACCCGCGACCGTGCCGTGGCATCCGTGTAGCCGCCAGCGCCGGAAAAAGTGACACTGGGCCGCCAGCCAGCCAACGCCTGGGGCAGGTTTTCATCAACGGCGCGAAGCTGCGCGCGGGCGGCGAGCAGCGTCGGGTTATTGGCGTAAGCCGCCGCCAGAGCTTCCTGGAGTGTTTGCGCGCCCACAGACGCAAGCGGCGCCATGGCCAGTGCCGCAGACAGGAACAGCGATGCACGGAAACTTCTCATCAAGTGCAACCCCCAAGCCTAGGCAAAGGTGGCCGAGCAATCCCCGCCACGAAACGCCAAGCCATATTCGTTTCGAGGCTACAGCATGCACGGGCGGTTGCGCCAGCCCAGAGTGCCTACAACCGAGAAACGTCTAAAACGCGAAGCTAGGCTTAGGCTGGAAGGCCGGAAGGGGTGCGGCATGCGCTTCAAACGCCGTCCGCGGCGTGAAGCTGCCGCCAATATGGCGCACCAGCGTGGCCCGCGCCGGCGGCCCACCCGTGGTGACAAGCGCCACCAGACGCCCGCCTTCCACCAGCAAGGTTTCGATCGGGCGCGGAATAGCCGGCACGCCGCCTTCAATCACGATCACATCAAAGGGCCCAAGCCCCGGCGGCGGCTGGGCCGGGTCTTCGCGGAGCAGACGCAACGACGCCTCCGGCAGGCTGCGCGCCAAGCCGGCCTGCGCCAAGGCAAGCATGGCAGGATCATTTTCGAGTGCTGTGACATTCGCGCCCATCGCGGCCAGCACCGCCGCGCCGTAACCGCAGCCCGCGCCAAGCACCAGCGTCCGGTCGCCCCGGCGCAATTCTGCAAGCTGGAAAAGCCGCGCCATAACCATAGGTTGCATCAGCACCCGCCCGCCCGGCAGCGGCACATCCGCGTCCGCATAGGCACGCGGGGCAAGATCGGCAGGCAGAAAGGCTTCCCTGGGCAAATCGCCAAAGGCCGCCAGGAGTCGCGGATCTTGCACCTGATTCGGACGCAATTGACCTTCGATCATGAAATTTCTGGCGCGCGCGAAATCCATTTTGCCCATCCTTCAAGCCTTGTTGATGACCTTATAGGTCCGCAGGCATCACCCCGCCAAGGTGGCGCTTGACCCGGAACGGGCGTGGCCCGATAGAGACGCCATGGGGTCCGGTGGCCGAGTGGTCAGGCAAGGGTCTGCAAAACCCTCTACAGCGGTTCGATTCCGCTCCGGACCTCCATGACGCGTTTTTGTGAAGCCGCAGGGCTTTGACATAAAGCGCGACGCTGCTATTAGGCGCGCCGGCTCCTGCTCCCCGATAGCTCAGCTGGTAGAGCGCGGGACTGTTAATCCCTAGGTCGTTGGTTCGAGTCCAACTCGGGGAGCCAAGGTTTTCAAAAACCCAGAAGTCCCTCGGGCAGCTTGAAAATCAACAAAACGCGTTTTGGTGCCATCATGGTGCCAGTCAGCACCACTAAATAATCAGCGGCTGGACAACGCCATTTCATGGCGAGGGACACCACCAGCGCGGAACGATCTCAGTAGCGCCCATCAACCAGGAACAAGCGTTGTCGCTGCAGTTTCAGGTGGTGAGCAACCATCTGCTTCGTCGTCTGGCGGAGAAAGGGTACACACCGGTTTCCACGAATTCGAACTCGCAGTTCACTGCGTATGTGACCTACGGCATCGATACCGGTAGAACCGTCACGAGCGCGGTGCCGCTTTACGGCCAGACAGGCGGCGGCACCAGCATGACCACGGGCAACATCATCGGCAGCACCGGACGGATGTCGAGCTTCAATACCACCACGACCACCATGCCGACCTATGGAATCGTGGGGATGGTGCCGGTCTCGAGCCGCGAATACAGGCGCGAACTGAATGTGGACATCTACCGCAACGCCGCGGGAAGACCCGTGACCAAGGTGTACGAGGTGCGGGCCTTCAGTTCCGGAAGCTGCGGAAACATCAACGCGATCATCCTGAACATCATCGACGGCGCCTTCAAGAACTTTCCGGGAGAAAGCGGTAGGTCTCGCCGTTCAGAGGTGGAATGGAGCGGAAGCTGCTAATGGCGGGATGCCCGCTGACGCCTCCACCCGTTCAACGCACCCGCCGATACACTTGGGCCGCGATTCCATTGCGCGGGGTGCACATGATGTACTCACTGATCTGGACAGCGGTCTCTGAAATGGTCAAGACCGCGTCGTCTGTGGAGGCAGTCTTGAAGCCGCCTTTGGCTGGCTTCAGTTCATCGTCGAGATCACATAGCTTGCCGTCGGGGAAGGGCCTGGGGTTGTAGGCATCGGGCATCCAGTTGCCCCACAAGCGAATTCGCTGCCGGCCATCGGCGTTGTAGACCAGAATGGCCAGATCATCCGGGGTGAATGTGCCCACGGCACTGGAGTAGACCTTGGCCTGACCCAGCGCCTCCAATTCCGCGGTCCGCTCTCGCACCACGGCCACACAACGGCGCACGGCCTCTGCAGCGACCACGGTTTTTCCAGTGTCATCGTTCATGCAGGCGGAATAGCCAGCCAGAAAAACGCGCTGGGTGGCAAGCACGAATCCCTTGAGCGGAAACCCGGCATTCACTCGCTTGAACGCCTCCCCCATCCGGGTGTCTGCGGCATCCAGCTCGGGGTTGCTGCATATGAGTTTTTCAATCGGCCGTCGGGCCTTGGCGCAATCAAAACTGGCGGCCGTGGCAGAACCCACTAGCCACCACAAAGAAGTTGCCAAAAAGACGGTGCGCACAAGAGAGGTTCTCATCAGCGCCTCATGCTTGGCTGAAAGCCGTGTCTCAACACCTGATCACTCCCACTCAATGGTCCCCGGCGGCTTGCTCGTGATGTCATAGGTCACGCGATTGATCCCGCGCACCTCATTCACAATCCGCGCCGCAACGCGATTGAGGAAGCTCATATCAAACGGATAGACATC
>VGDL01000058.1 GCA_016869735.1 Alphaproteobacteria bacterium | reverse complement strand
GACCTCGTCATTGCGAACGACGCGCTCTCCCAACTGAGCTACAGCCCCGCACCAAGGGCGCCGTGAGTGCCCCAAGCTGCCCCCAAAGTCAAGGCAGCACCCGAAGGGAATGGGAAGCCCCCCTCAGCCCTCCCGAACAGAAGGCTTGCAGCCTGAACTCTTCTTCAAGATATAGGCTCTATTCCTTCCGGGCCGCGACATTCTGCAACAGCGCCCGGAAAAGGCAGGAGGCTCCATGCACGCGTTATTCTGGTTGATTGACTCAGCGCTCAGCCTTTTTGTTTGGGCGCTGATTATCGGGGCGGTGGTATCGTTGCTGATGGCCTTCAATGTGCTGGATTCGCGCAACCGCGCGGTCTGGGCGATTGCCGACTTCTTCCATCGCCTGACCGAACCGGCGCTTAGGCCCATCCGGCGCTTTCTGCCCAATCTGGGCGGCATTGATCTCTCGCCCGTTGTGCTGATCCTTTTGTTGCAGGCAGGGCGCATTCTGCTGGCGGAAATCCAGTTCGGCCTGCTGGGGAGCAGCTTTGGCCGATGACAGGTTCTGGCGCGCCGAAGCTGGCGCCTTGGTGGTTCGCGTAAGGGTGCAGCCCAAATCTCGGCGCCCTGGTCTTGGGGGGCTCCGCCCCGGCGCGGATGGGCCAAGGCTTCGCGTTAATGTGACCGAGGCGCCGGAAGATGGCCGGGCCAATCGCGCGGTATGTGCGGCCCTGGCGGCGGCATTGGGGGTTCCCGCTTCCATGATAGAAGTTGCTCAAGGCGCTGCAGCGCGGGAAAAGCTATTGCGCATTCCGGGCGACCCCGCCCTTTTGATCCCAATGATTGAGGCTTTGGCATGACCGCACGCATTCTTGATGGCAAGGCGCTAGGTGCCCGGCTGCGCGCTGGCTTGGCCCAGCGTATCGCCACACTTTCCTCCAAGCCTGGCTTGCGCGTGGTGCGCGTGGGTGATGACCCCGCCAGTGGCGTTTATGTCCGCAACAAGGACCGCGCGGCGGCAGAGGCCGGGTTTGACAGCGCCACTATCCACCTGCCGGAAGCCACGACCGAGGCCGCGCTACTTGCGGAAATCGCCAAGCTTAATGCCGACCCCGCCGTGGATGGGATTCTGGTACAGCTTCCCTTGCCGGCCCATATCCGGGCTGAGGCCGCGATTGCCGCGGTGGACCCGGCCAAGGATGTGGATGGCTTTCACCCCTTGAATGCTGGGCGGCTTGCGGCCGGTGAGCCCGGCCTGGTGCCCTGCACCCCGCGCGGGGTGATGCACCTGTTGGCGGATTCGGGCGTGGCGCTGCGCGGCGCGCGGGCCTTGGTGCTGGGGCGGTCCAAGATTGTCGGGCGGCCCATGGCGCAATTGCTTTTGGGGGCGGATTGCACCGTCACCATCGCTCATTCCCGAACGCGGGATTTGCCGGCGGAATGCCGGCGGGCGGAGATTCTGGTGGCGGCGGCTGGCCGGGCTGAGATGGTGCGGGGCGATTGGATTGCCCCCGGTGCGGTGGTGATTGATGTCGGCATCAATCGCCTGCCCGATGGCAAGCTGGTGGGCGATGTCGCCTTTGCCGAAGCGGTGGGCCATGCCGGCGCCATTACGCCTGTGCCGGGCGGCGTTGGCCCCATGACCATCGCCTGCCTTTTGGAAAACACCCTGGAAGCGGCTTTGGCGCGGCGCGGCGCATAAGCGTTACGCGTGATCCGGCATTGCGGATCACGCGAGGATTTCAAAGCTTGCCCTGTTCCTTCAAGACTTCCTCAGCCACGCGCAGCGCATCAATGGCGGCGGGAAAGCCGCAATAGGCGACCGAATGCGTGAAGATTTCCGAGATTTCCTCAGCCGTGCAGCCATTATTCAAGGCCGCGACCAGATGGATGCGCAGTTCATGCGGGCGATTGAGCGCGCAAATCATGGCAAGCGTGATCAGGCTGCGTTCGCGCCGATCAAGCCCTGGCCTTTGCCATAACGTGGCATAGGCAAATTCCTCCGACAGACGGCGCACGGCGGCGTTGAAGGGATTGGTGCCGGCGTCGCGCTTTTCCATATAGGCGCGGCCCAGCACTTCATGCATCACCGCGCGGCCTTCGGCGCGGAGCGTGTCATGGGCTTCCTGTTGGTCCATCTTGCTATCCTTTCAAATGGCTTCGTGCTCAGGCGGAAGGCTGCGCCAGCGAAAACATCGTCGTGTCCTGCAAATCCTTGCCGAACCAGGAACGAATGCCGGCGCTGTGGCTGGAAAGCGGGCGGGGGACGCCATTTTCCAGCACTGCCGGCACGTCATGGCCGGGGATCAGCACCGCGCCCGGATGGGTGCGGCAAATCTCCCAGACCATATCAATGGTGGCGCGGCTGACGGCGGGGTCATAGGTCATGTCGGTACTGCGGGTGGTGAGTTCCACGCGGTTCTTCACCGCATCCTGCAACAGCACAACGGCTTGCGGCGCGCCTGCAATCAGGAAAAGCAAATGCCCAGGTGTATGGCCAGGTGACAGATGCGCGGTGATGCCAGGCAGCACTTCCTGCCCGTCATCCATCAATTGCATGGTGGGCCAGCGGCTGAGTGCTTCCACCGCGTGTTCCGGCACGGCGGTCTCCCCCCAGCCAACGCCCAACGCCCAGGCCAATTCCTTGCGCCCGACATGAATCCGCGCATCGCGGAACATCGGCCAATTCACCACATGGTCATGGTGCAAATGGCTGACCAGCAAATCGGTCACATCCGATAGTTTCACGCCCTGCTTGCCAAGCGCTTCGACCAGCGGTTTGCGCATGCCATAGCCGCCGCCATCCAGCACCACGATGCGCCCATGGCCGCGCAGCAGCGCAACCGTGCTCCAGCCCAGGCCACCATGTTGCGTGGATTTGCCGGGATAGCCCTGGATCAGCACGTCAATCCGCCAATCGCCGCTATTGAATTGCATTGCGCGTTTCCTTCCTGCCTGTTTGACCATAGCATCCCCAAAGAAGCGTCAGCGGTCCAGCCCTTGCGGGATGGGTTGATCATCACGGTCGGACCCGGTTATATCCAATCGGGAATAGCGGAGGGTCTTGATGCATCGGCGCCACTTGCTGGCCTTGGCGGCGTTGCCATGCGTTCCAGGCGATGCATTTGCGATGGAGCGTCCCTTGATTGCGGCTGCGGCTGCCTTGCAGCCGGCGCTGGAGGAAGCCGCCCCGATTATAGCCGTGCAAACCGGCATCGCGCCGCGCTTCGCCTATGGGGCCAGCGGCAATCTTGCGCGGCAAGTCGCGCAAGGCGCGCCCTTTGAAATGCTGCTCGCAGCAGATGAGGTCAGCATCCAGAAACTCGCCGAAGCGGGACATACGCGCGATGCGGGACATGTCTTTGCCGTGGGTAGGTTGGCGCTATTTGCGCCACGCGGGTCAGCGCTTGATCCCGCTGGCGGGCTGGAAGCGCTCCGCCCCTTGCTGGCGGTAGGGCGGGTGCAGCGCTTTGCCATCGCCAATCCGGAAATCGCGCCCTATGGCCGCGCTGCGGAACAAGCCTTGCGCAGGCTTGATTTGTGGGAGGCGCTGCGCCCGCACCTGGTTTTCGGCACCAGCATCGCCCAGGCAGCGCAATTCGCGACAACCGAAGGTGCGACAGGTGGCTTGATTGCGTATTCTCTCGCGCTTTCGCCTGCGCTCTCGGCGCGTGGCAGCTTCAGTCTGGTGCCGGAGGCTTTGCATGATCCTTTGCGCCACCGGCTGGCCATGACAAGGCGTGCCAGTGACGCGGCGGCGCGCCTGCAATCCTGGTTCCTCTCACCCCAGGCGGCGGAGGTTTTCGCGCGCCATGGCTTGCAGGCGCCCTGAGCGATGGATTGGCCCGCCTTTCGCCTTTCGCTCTGGCTTGGTCTTGGTACGGTCGTGATCCTGCTGCCCTTGGCGCTTTGGCTTGGGCGGTTCCTGGCGCTGCGGCGCTTTCGCGGGCGGGGCATGGTGGAAGCGGCGGTGGCGCTGCCGTTGGTATTACCGCCGACCGTCCTCGGCTTTTATTTGCTGGCGGCCTTTGGCGCCGGCACCTGGCTTGGCGGTGCTTTTCAAGCAATCTTTGGACGGACTCTCGCTTTTTCCTTTGAGGGACTGCTGCTGGCGAGTGCCATCGCCAATATCCCCTTTGCGGTGCAGCCAATTCAGAACGCTTTCGCCGCCATTCCGGCCAATCTGCGCGAAGCCGGCGCCACTTCCGGCATGGCGCCCTGGGCAGTGTTCTGGCGCGTTGAATTGCCCCTGGCCTGGCCCGGCATTGCCACCGCCATTGTACTGACCTTCGCCCATACGCTTGGCGAATTCGGTGTGGTGCTGATGGTGGGCGGCGCCATCCCCGGCGAAACCCGCACCGCCGCCATTGCTATTTATGATCGCGTGCAGGCGTTTGACGATGCCGCGGCGGCCAGCATGTCGGCGCTGCTGTTGGTGATATGCCTGCTGGCGCTGCTGCTGGTGCAACGCCTGACGCGCGGGATCGGGCGGCGTCGCCATGGCTGAGGCTGGTCTTTCCCTACGCCTGAAGGCGGCGACACCCATCACGCTTGATCTTGCGCTGGACTGCGCGCCGGGCGAGCTGCTGGCCATCATCGGCCCGTCAGGTGCGGGCAAATCTACGACGCTCCGCGCCATTGCCGGGCTGCATCGCCCGGAAAGCGGCAGCGTGAGCTGCGGCGCCGAAACATGGCTTGATACCAGCCGCGCGCTTGATCTGCCGGCGCATCGGCGCCGCGTGGGGCTGGTGTTTCAGGATTACGCGCTGTTTCCGCATATGACAGCACTTGGCAATGTGATGGCCGCCATGAGCCATCTGCCCGCTGCATTACGCGCCGAACGCGCTGCCGCGTTGCTGGCGCGTGTGCATCTGGCCGGGCTTGAACAACGCCGCCCGGCCGAGCTTTCCGGCGGGCAGCAGCAACGCGTGGCGGTCGCGCGGGCTTTGGCGCGTGATCCCGCCGTGCTGCTGCTGGATGAACCGTTCAGCGCCGTGGACCGCGCCACGCGCCGGCGCTTGCAGGTGGAATTGGCCAATCTGCGCCAGGGGCTTTCGATCCCGATCATCCTGGTGACGCATGATTTGGATGAGGCCGCATCGCTGGCGGACCGCATGTTGCTGCTGCATCGGGGTAGGGGGCTGCAAACCGCATCACCCGCGGAAATGCTGGCCCGGCCAGCGTCAGCCGAGGTCGCGCGGCTGCTTGATCTGCGCAATCTTTTTGCCGGCGTGATCCTGGCGCATGAACCGGGACTCACGCGGCTTCGCTGGGGTAATCAGGTATTGGAAGCTGCGCCCATGCCAAGCCTGGCGCCTGGCACCGCCGTGGATTGGCTGATTGGCGCGGGTGGCGTGGTGCTGCATCGCCGTGGCAGGCCTTCAGCCGGCGAAAGGGAGAACCCGGTTTCCGGCACCATCATCGCGCTGTTGCCAATGGGCGAAGAAATGCGCGTGACCCTGGATGTGGGCGACCCAGAAGGGCGGCACTTGACCTTCGCCCTGCCACGACATGCCGCGCAGCGTAACGCGCTTGCAGTGGGTGAAGCCTGCGGCGTTTCCCTGCTGCGCGACGCCTTGCACGTGATGCCCCGGCCATGACAGACGCCGCGCTTTGGCTGCGCCTTGATTTTGCTGATGGCCGGGTTGGCCCGGGCAAGATCACGCTGCTGGAAGCGATTGCGGAGGCCGGTTCCATCAGCGCCGCCGCGCGTGCGCTCGGCATGTCCTATCGCCGAGCCTGGGAATTGGTGGCGGAGTTGAACGGCACCTTCTCCGCCCCCGTGGTGGAACGCATCACCGGCGGTGCCGGGGGCGGGGGCGCGCGGTTGACGCGGCTTGGTGAAGCCCTTGTGCTGGGTTTTCGTGAGATTGAAGCGGCAGCAGGCCGCGCGGCAGCCCAGCATTTGCGCCGATTGGCGAAATCCTGAAGCGGGGCACCTTGCGGTGGCGGCCTGGGCGCGCTGCAATACAATCATGACTGATAGCTCCGCTGCCCCCGCCCGCCCCGCTTCCACCGTTATGCTGCTGCGTGATGGGCGGCAGGGCATGGAAGTTTTCATGGTGGTGCGCCATCGCCAGATTGATTTCGCCTCTGGCGCCTTGGTGTTTCCGGGCGGGCGTGTTGAGGCATCTGACAAGGTGCTTGCCGGCGGCGATGCGCATGGCGCCTTTCGTGTCGCCGCCATCCGCGAAACCTGGGAAGAATGCGGCGTGCTGCTGGCCGAAGCGGGCCGGACGCCAGAAGCCGAGGGCGAATTCGCCGCCATGCTGGCCGCGCGGGGCATGATGCCCGCGGTTTCCGGCCTGGCGCATTTTGCGCATTGGATCACGCCGGTGGATGTGCCGAAGCGCTTTGATACGCATTTCTTCCTTGCCGCCGCGCCCGAAGATCAGGCTGCTTTGCATGATGGGCATGAAACGGTGGATAGTGTTTGGATCAGGCCCGCCGATGCTTTGGCGGAAGGCATTGCCGGCACGAAGAAACTTGTGTTCCCGACCCGCATGAATCTGACCAAGCTTGCGCGGCATGACAGCGTGGCGGAAGCCTTCGCCGCCGCGCGCGCCACACCCGTGGTTACCGTGCTGCCGGAACAGATTGGCATGACCCCTGAAGGGCGCATCCTGCGCCTGCCTCGCGCGGCTGATTATGGCGGCGAGGATTTTTTGGCGGGCGACCCGCCTTCCATGTGATGGAGAAGCCACCCATGCTGCCTCGCCGCCTTCGCTTTGGTATTTTCTTGGCACCCTTTCATCGGGTTGGTGACAATCCGACGCTGGGGCTCACGCGCGATTTGGAGTTGATTGAATGGCTTGACCATCTGGGCTTTGATGAAGCCTGGATTGGGGAGCATCATTCCGCCGGTTGGGAAACCATCGCGAGCCCGGAAATCATGATTGCGGCAGCGGCCGAACGCACCAAGCACATCAAGCTTGGATCAGGTGTGACCAGCCTGCCGTATCACCATCCGCTTTTGGTGGCGCAGCGCTTTGTGCAATTGGACCACATGACGCGCGGGCGCGTGATGCTCGGCTGCGGGCCAGGTGCGCTGGTATCCGACGCATACATGATGGGCATTGATGCCGCGCATCAGCGCCGGCGGATGGATGAATCACTAAATGCCATCACGCGGCTTTTGGCTTGCGAAGAACCGGTGACGATGGAAACCGATTGGTTCACGCTGCGGGAAGCGCGCTTGCATTTGGCACCCTATTCCGAACCGCGTTTCCCGATTTCCGTCGCGTCTTCCACCACGCCATCGGGCGCGCTGGCCGCAGCGAAATATGGGCTTGGCTTGCTTTCACTCGGCGCTGGCTTGCCGGGCGGGCCGAAATCCTTGGCCGAGCAATGGCGCATGGCGGAAGCCGAAGCCGCCAAGCATGGCCAGAAGATGGACCGGCGAAATTGGCGCCTGGTCGTCAATCTGCATTGCGCTGAGGATGATGAACGCGCGCTGCGTGATGTGCGCCATGGGGAAGCTTTGGAAACGCTCACCTACTTCAGCGAAACCCTGGGCCGCCCGCCGATGCGTTCGGAAGACCCGCTGCGCGATGGGTTGGCGATGGGGTCAACCTTGGTTGGATCACCGGAGACGGTGGCGGCAGGGATTGAGCGCTTGATTGGCTTCACGGAAGGCGGGACCGGGGGCGTGCTGTTCCGCGCCCATGAATGGGCCGATCGGGAAGCCACCATGCGTTCCTTTGAACTTTTCGCGCGCTGGGTGATGCCGCGCTTCCAGGGATCGCTCGTGATGCCGCAGCAATCGCGTGATTGGGTCAGCAGCAATCGTGAGAGCATCTTTGCGCCAAACATGGCTGCGCTGAAGCAGGCCTTCCGCGATGCGGGGCAGGATGCGCCAGAAATGCAGCGTTTGAAGCTGCATACGGGTGCGGTGGAGATGCCGAAGGTTTGAAACCCATGATCACGCGCCGCGGCGTGCAGCGATCAGCCGTATTGCCTTCGGAACCTGTGCCGATGAGAAGCTGCCGCAGCCGATCTGGCGCGCGGTGCGTGATTGGCAGCCAGAATTTTTCATCTTCGCTGGCAATAATGTCTATGGCGGCATGCGGCGGCATGATCTGGCGGAATTGCAGGAAGCCTATGCAAGGGCGAAGCAGCATGAGGAATTCATGGGCTTCATTGCAGGGCAGCAGCACCACACCGCGATTTGGGATGATCATGATTTTGGCGTGAATGATGGCGGCGTTGAAAACCCCTTCAAGCAGGAAGCGAAGGACGCTTTTCTGGAATTTTGGCGCGTGCCGGGTGATGACATCAGGCGCCGGCGCGATGGGCTTTATCATCATCTGACAATCGGGCCGGCGGGGCAGCGCGTGCAGATCATTCTTTTGGATACGCGCTGGTTCCGTTCACCCTTGCGTATTACCGATCAGCGCGGTGCGCCGGGGCGGGAACGCTACCTGCCTGATGATGGTCCAGCGAAGACCATGCTGGGTGAAGCGCAATGGGCCTGGCTTCGCCAATGCCTGCAAGAACCGGCAGAGTTGCGCCTGATCGTTTCTTCCATCCAGGTCGTGGTTGAAGGCCATGGCTGGGAAAGATGGGGCAATTTCCCCCGCGAACGGCAGCGGCTTTATGATCTGATCGCCAGCACCAGGGCGCGCGGTGTGGTATTTCTTTCCGGTGATCGGCATATCGGCGCGCTGTATCGCGAAGGCCAGGGCACTGCCTATCCGCTGACTGAAATCACCTCAAGCGGGATCAACCGGCAATTTGTGAATGCCCGCGAACAAGGCCCCAATCGGTTGGGGGAGCTTTATCCGCGCGTCAATTTCGGCACGCTGGAGATTGATTGGCGGCATGGGCGCGTTGCGCTCGCGCTGCGTGATCAAGATGGCGCGGTGCAGCGCAGTGTATTACTGGCGCTGGATGATTTGCGCGCTGCATGAAGGTGTTGGTGATGGCGGCGCTGCAACCGCCATCACCAAATGCTGATCAGTTGATGCGAAGATTAAGGCGGCGGATTACCACCCCTTCCTCTTCAATGGTTTTGACGACGGAAGCGCGATAATCCTCACTATTCTTGTAGATCAGCGGCATGTCGAAGCGTTCCAGCGCGGTGGTATGCACGGGATCATAGAGCGCCTGCTTGAAAGCATCATGCAGCACTTTGACAATGCCAGGATCAACGCCCTTTGGCGCCGCAATGCCATAGGGTGAGGTGGAAACGATATTGATGCCGCTTTCAACCAGTGTTGGCGCATTCGGGTAGCGCTTGGCGCGTTGTTCGCCCCAGGTGCAAAGCAGGCGGAATTGCCCACCATCCACCAGTGGCGCCCAGGAGGTTGAATCCGCCATCGCTTGGGTCTGCCCACTCAGCAGCGCTTGCGCATTATCAGCCCCGCCCCGGAAGGGCACATGCAGGAATTCAATGCCACGTTCAGCGGCAATCCGTTCCATGGTGATATGGAGCGTGGTGCCGACGCCAGGCGACCCGTAAGCGACCTTGCCGGGGTTAGCCTTGGCATAGGCCAGGAATTCTTCCCAGGTTTTCCAGGGGCTATCGGCCTTCACGACCACACCAAAAAGATAGCCGGTCAGATGGATGACATAGGTGAAATCCTTGAGCGGATCCCAGGTTGGGCGGCTTGTCATCATTGGGAAGCGGAAGGTGGTGATGGGCAATTGGCCGAGCAGATAGCCATCCCCCTTCGTTTCCTGCGCCATCATCTGTGCGCCGAGCGTACCGCTGGCGCCGCCGCGATTTTCAATAATAACCTGTTGGCCAAGATAGCGTGAACCCGCTTCGGCCAAGGCGCGCAATTGACCATCGGTGGAACCGCCGGGCGGCCAGGGCACAATCAGGCGAATGGGGCGATTGGGAAAGCCCGATTGCGCGACGGCGGGTGTTGCAAGTAGCCCCGCCGCCGCAGTCAGGGCAGTGCGTCGTGTCAGTTTCATTTTTTCCTCCCGGTTTGGGCGCGGTGCTGACATAGCCCGCGCGATTGAGCTGCAAGGCTACCATAGGCCCAGGCTGTGACGCCATGGTTTTGCTCAGGCGCTCATGCGACCAGCCTCAGCCCAACACGCTGCCCGCGCATCCATAAGGCGTTGGTTGATGGCGGCGATGATTTGGCGATCCTGCGCCAGGCTATCGCGTCGGCGCGCGATCAGTGCCGCCATGGTCACCGGCGCCGGGCCGCCTTGCACGCTGCGCCCAAGCAGATTTTCAGCCGGATCAAGCGCGGCGCGGAGCTTTGCGGCTGGAATATGCAAGGCTTTGCCGAATAGTGCTTGCGCAGCTTCATCCAGGGCTGCGGTTGTAATGCTCTCTGCCGTGCGGCCTTCGGCCAGGGCACCGCGCACTACAATGGCGACGATATTATGCGCCACGCGGAAGCTCAGGCCGGTTTCGCGCACAATCACATCGGCCAATTCGGTGGCTGTGCCGAACCCTTCCCGTGCCGCGTTTTCCATTCGTTGCTTGTTCAGGCTGAGGCCCAGCATCACTTCCTGAAACAAAGCGAGGATGCGTCTGCTGCGCAACGCAGCATCCAGCACAGGTTCATTCACCGCCGTCACGGCATCATTCACATCAGCGAAGGCAGTGTTCTTGGTGCAGGCCATGGCGGCATGATGCGCGCCCTGCACCATGGCCGCCGCTGCCTTCAGATGTTCCAGCGCCACTGGGTTTTTCTTCTGCGGCATGATGCTTGAAACCGCCGAATGGCGATCCGCCAATTCAACAAAGCCATATTCCCAACTGCCCCAGTTTTGCAGATCGGTCGCAAGGCGCGACAGCAGCGTCATCATCACCGCCATGGCAGAAGCCGCTTCCAGCGCATCATCGCGCGACGACACCGCATCATAGGCAAGCTCCAACGGCGCGGCAAAACCCAGCGCGCTGGCGGCCCAGGCACGATCCAGCGGGAAGGCCGTGGTGGAAAGCGCGCCCGCGCCCAGGGGACAAAGATCACAATGCGCCAGCGCGCCCATCAGCCTTTCATGGTCACGCGCCAGCGCATCCGCGGCCGAGGCCAACCAATACCCAAAAGTAATGGGTTGCGCATGTTGGCCATGCGTATAGCCAGGCATGACGGTCGCGATATGTTCTTCTGCCAGTGCCAGTATTGTCTGCCGAAGTTCAGCAAGGAGCCCCAGCACCGCGAGCAATTCGGTGCGCAGCGCCATGCGCCAGGTGGTGGCATTCAGATCATTCCGGCTGCGCCCAGTATGCAGCCGCCCGCCAATATCGGCGCCGAGTTTTTGGATGATCAGTTTCTCAACGTAGGAATAGAGATCTTCCTGCCGGTAATCCACCGGCACCGCCTCAGGTCCGGCTTCAGCCATGGCGATAATTTCCGGCAGGATTTGCGCCATGGCATCGCGTGCAATGATGCCTTGGCGTTCCAGCATCAGCCCATGCGCAAGATGCACCCACATTTCATGCTGAAACACATGATGCTGCGCGCGCGCAACCGAACCGCGATAATAGCTCTCCACCAATAATGGCGAAGGCGGCGCCTTTACTCTTTCGCGTAAATTCACCGCCTCCGTCATGTTCAACCTCTCTCAGGGACGCTGATTACTGAGCACCACGGTCCCGGAGGCAGAGAACATGCCGCCCACGCCATGCGCCACGCTGATTTTCACATTGGGTACTTGCGCCGGCGCGGTGCCGCGCACCTGACGCACGCTTTCTTGTAGGGCGAACATACCATACATGCCAGTGTGCGTGTAAGAAAGCCCACCGCCATTGGTATTGATCGGCAGCTTGCCACCCGGCGCCGTATTGCGTTCCCAGATGAAATCCTTGGCTTCACCGCGCTTGACGAAGCCAAGATCTTCCAGCCCATACATGGGCAGATGCGCGAAGGCGTCATAGATCATCAAATGATCCACATCGCTGTGCTTGATGCCGGCCATGCGGAAGGCTTCCGGCCCCGCCACGCGGAAAGCGCGGGATGAGGTGAAATCCTCCATCTGGCTCACCATGGTGGTTTCCACACTCTCACCGCTGCCAAGGATATAGCAAGGCTTGGTCGGGAAATCCTTGGCGCGATCAGATGACGTCAGGATCAGCGCGCCGCCGCCATCCGTCACCAGGCAGCATTGCAGCAGCCGGAAGGGATAGGCGATCATTTTGCTGTTCAGCACATCATCAATCGTGATCGGGTCCTTGAAGGCGGCGCGGGGGTTCTTCGCCGCCCATTCGCGCTGCACGACCGCAACCTGCGCCATTTGTTCATGCGTGACGCCATAGGTTTTCATGTAGCGCAGCACGGGGATGGGAAAGAGTGTGGGCGGACCCATGGGGCCGAAGGGCGCTTCGAATTGGCCATTCAGGCTTTGCGGTTCCGCCGGGCGCAGTGTGCCATTGACGCGAGATTTCCCGCTTTCGCCGTGCGTGATCAGCACGGTCTTGCAATAACCAGCATGAATGGCCGCCGCCGCATGGCGCACATGCAGCATGAAGGAACAGCCACCTACGCCTGTGCCATCTACCCATTTCGGCGTGATGCCAAGGTAATGCGCGATTTGCTGCGGCATCATGGGGCCAACACAGGCAACTCCATCAATATCGCCAGGCTTCAAGCCCGCATCCGCCATGGCATTCAGGGCTGCATCCGCATGCAGCATGATTTGCGCCATATCGGGGACAGCGCCGATGCGTGTGCTTTCCGCCGCGCCGACAATGGCGATTTCACCGGGACGTATCATGGATCAAGCCTCCTTCGCGGGGCGGAAAAGGGGCAGGGTGATGTCATCATCCATTTTGGTCGGCGCCAATTCCAGCTTCATGTCCAAGACCAAGGCTTCCGGTGTTTGCGGGCATTCAACGATATTCGTCATCATGCGCGGGCCTTCTTCCAGCTCCACCACCGCAATCGCGTAAGGAGGCTTGAAGCCCGGCACCGGGCGATGATGGATCACATAGGAATGCAGCGTGCCGCGGCCGGAGGCTTCAAACACCTCGACATTGCGCGTGCCGGTAAAAGGGCTGAAGGGGCGCGGTGGGAAATAGGGCTTGCCCGTATCACCGCAACGCTGGAGCAAAAGCTTGCCTTGGCGAAGCCCCTCCCAGAAGTGGCGGGTTTCGGGTGTCGGTTCCGGCCGGGCGCGGCCTGGTTCAAGGCTCATGGCAGAGCTTCCTTCTGTTCTAAGTGCTCTGATGTTCCTATGGCTTTGCCGGCAGGGAAAGGGGGTAAATGCGTTGCCGGATCAACTGAGGCGCCACAAGACGCGCTAGTGGTGAGGTTCATGCTGACCTACCCCCTGCCCAAAAAGCCCCCGCGCACCATTGGCTGCATATTTGGTGGGCCGATTCACGCCGCTGTCAGGAACCGACAGCGGCGATCGGCGCACTATCGCTTCCGCAACACCGCTTCCCGCGCGAGCGACATCACTGCCGCACGTGCAATCGCCTGATCTGGCATGCCGGTTGTTTTGGTTTGGCGTTCGGCTTCCAGCAACGCTTCAGCAGCCGCAGCAAATGCCGGCGCGGGCCACAGTCGCAGCGCCCTTTCAAAAGCCGGGCGGCTTTTGAAAAACACTGGCGGGCGGAGCGAAGTCAGCGCATCGCCAGGGCTTGCGCCCTTCGCGACAGCAAGGGCTGCCAAATGCAGGCGCTGCACATGCCGCAAGGCAGCGCGCACCACCTGCACCGCAGCAGCCCCTTCTGCGAAAGCCTGATCCAATGCGCGATCCGCAAGCGCGGCATCGCCCGCTGTGGCCGCAAGCAGCGCCTGGTCAAGATCTAGCGTTGAACCTTCAGCGATGCAGGCGATGGCGTCTTCTTCTGTCACGCGTTTTGCAGGGCCCACGTAAAGCGCCAGCTTTTCGATTTCCTGCCGGATTTGCAGGCGGTTTTCGCCAAGCCGCGCCGCCATGAAGGAAAGCGCGCCGCTATCTGCCGCAACGCCGCGTTCCTTCAACATGCGCCCAAGGCTTGCTTCCAATTCGGCGCCGGTTTCAGGGTAGCAGGCAATCACCGCCGCCGCGTCATTGGTGCGTTCCAAAGCGGGGCGCAGCCCCTTATTGCCGGCCAAGGCGCCTGCTTCGAGCAAAACAATCCCCGGGCCGGGGCCGCTCAACGCGGCCTTGGCAGCATTGGCCAAGCCATCGGTTGCATCGCGCACCCGCACCAGGCGCCGCCCGCCGGTCAGCGCGGGTTGTGCGGCCTCAGCGGCCAGCAGGCTCGCATCACGGCTGGCGGCGTCGCGCGGCACCTCGGCCAGGCCGAAGGGATCATCGGCCACCACGGCGCGCATCAATTGATCCGCCCTTTCGCGCACCAACCCCAGATCATCGCCGTAAATCAGCACTACGCGTGTCGCTGCTGGCGGATCAGCCAGGAAGCCCGCAATACGCCGCGCGTCAATTTTGGCCATGGTCAGGCCGGCGCCGCGAACCGTGTGGTGCCGCCGAAATGGATGGCCAGTTTTTCAAGAATTTGGTGCGCCAAGGCTTCGATCAATTGGCGTTCCATGGACTCGCGGGCGACATCTGCAGCGAAGAACTGGTTTTCCGGAATATCGTAAGCATCAAAGGCGCGTTCGGTCCCGCGCGTGATTTCACGCGGGGGTGTGGCGACATCAAACAAAAGCCACTGAGATGTTGCACTAAACCGCACTCGGCTTGGGAAACCATCGCGGCGAAAGCCCTGAAGTTCGACACCGTAACCAAGGCCAACGCGTAGCTCGTATTTGGCTGTAACAGCGCCTCGGCCCATTGGGGCCAAGCCTTCTTCCAGCCGCCGGCGCATCAATTGCCCTTGCCGTTCGGCGATCACCCCGACTTTAACGGCGGCGAGTGCTGCAGCAACCCGCGTGTCTTCTTCCGGCCCACGCCGCGCGTGCATGGGGCGAAAGCCGCAGCCTGCCGCCAGGAACGGCAGGCCAAGCAGAAGGATGGCGCGCCTAGATGACAAGATTGACCACCCTTCCGGGCACATGAATGCGCTTTTTGATCGGCTTGTCCCCCACGGCGCGTTGGACGTTTTCCTCGGCCTCGGCGGCGGCGAAAATCGCTTCTTCGGTGGCGCCCACAGGTACTTCGATGGTGGCGCGCAGCTTGCCCAAAACCTGCACGGCAAGGGTGATGCTTTCAGCAAACAGCAAGGCTGGATCGGGCTCCGGCCAGGGGAGTTCTGCCACCAGCGCGGCATCATTGGGCCGCAGCAGAGACCACACCTCCTCCGCCAAATGCGGCATCATGGGTGCGGAAAGCCGCGCCAGTATTTCAAACGCTTCCCGCCGCGCGCCACCTGGCGCTTCTTTTGCTGCTTCAATGGCATTGGCGAATTCATAAAGCCGCGCGACCGCGACATTGAAGGCGAAGGTTTCCAAAGCCTCGGTCACCGTCGCTATGGCGCGATGGGTCGCACGGCGCAAAGCCTTGCCGGCATCCTCCGGCGCGGCGCCTGCCGGCGGCAGGTTCGGCAAGGCCGCTTCCACCATGCGGAATACGCGCTGCGTGAAGCGATATGCGCCTGCGACACCGGATTCCGTCCATTCCATATCGCGTTCGGGTGGATTGTCGGAAAGGATGAACCAGCGCGCGGTATCGGCGCCGTATTTCGCGATGATGGCGCCCGGGTCCACCGTGTTGCGCTTGGATTTGGACATGGCCTCAACCCGGCCAATCGTCACAGTCTCCGTGCTGCCCTTCACCGTTGCGCTCCGCGCGCCATCGGCGGTGACGGAGAAGTCAACTTCCTCCGGATAGAGCCAGCGGCCATCAGCGCCCTTGTAGCTTTCATGCTGGACCATGCCTTGCGTGAATAGGCCGGCAAACGGCTCCTCCACGGAAAGATGCCCAGCCTCCTTCATGGCGCGGGAGAAGAAGCGCGAATAGAGCAAATGCAAAATCGCGTGCTCGATCCCGCCGATATATTGATCAACCGGCAACCATCCATCCACAGCACCCTTCGTCACCGGCTCCGCCGCGCGAGGCGAGCAGAAGCGCGCATAATACCAGGAGGAATCGACGAAAGTATCGCAGGTATCGGTCTCCCGCCGGGCGGGCTTGGCGCATTTTGGGCAAGCCACATGTTTCCAGCTAGGATGATTATCCAAGGGATTGCCGGATTTTGAAAAATCCACATCATCGGGCAGGCGCACCGGCAATT
>VGDL01000057.1 GCA_016869735.1 Alphaproteobacteria bacterium | reverse complement strand
GCCATCATCAATCAATGGCTCAACCAATATAACCATATCCGGCCACACCACGCCCTCGGCATGCGGCCGCCGGCACCCGAAACATACTTAGTAAACCCACAAATCACTGGTACATAAAAAGGGGGCTGGACACGGATGGCCGGCATGTTTCCCTCGGACGCACCGAACCAAGCGAGGCGGAAATCACCGCCGCCAGCGACGCCCTTGCCGCGCAGGGGCTTTCCGGATGGCTCGCGCTCATGCAGGGCGAATACTACAGCCGGGGGAAGGTGACGGTCGAATCCCTCCAGCGCATCGGCGCGACGCAAGACGCCGACTGGCAAGCAGCACTTTCCGCATTTCACGCAGCGCGGCACCGCGCCACACCCTGAACCCCTACCAACGCGCGGCGGGAGGTCGCCGCCATGGCTGAACTGACATCCTCCACGCGCGAAGCAGCACGACGCCTTGGCGTCAGCGATACCACCATGCACAAGGCCGAACGCACGGGACGCATTACGCGGGAGCCCGATGGCCAATGGGACATCGCCAAGCTGCGCCTATACCTATCATGAACGAATGAAAATTACGTCTCTATGCGCCACCTTGGTCCTGGCGAAGGCGCCCCGTCCTTTCGATATCCACTTCACCCATCGCGTTCAGCACCACGCCGTAGTCACGTTCAGCCGTGGCGCGTGAAATCAGCCCATCCAGCAAATCATCGTGTACCGCCTTGGGCGGGCGCCTAAAGGGATCACCATAACCACCGCCGGCAGGGCCTTCGCAGATGAAGGCATCGCCTTTCCTTGTTGACATATGGGGCACCTTGGAAGGCAGCGCGATGCTCTCCCCTGTATCGGCACGGCGCAAGGTGAGGCGCGCGGTGGTGCCATCTCGCCCACCAAACAAGCCCCAGGGTTTGAAGTTATGCCCCTCGCCTTCCACACTGGCGCCGCCATCACTCAACAGGCGAAATTCACGCACACTGCCAAGCCCGCCCCGCCATCGGCCTGCACCGGCCGTGTCTTCGCGCAATTCATAGCGTTCCACGCGCAAGGGCAAATGGCTTTCGATATCCTCGATCGGGTTATTTCGTGTATTGGCATAAAGCGTATCAACGGCATCCATGCCATCTGCACCCGGCCGACCACCATAGCTGCCTTCAAAAATTTCCATATGCACCCAATGGGCATTTCCCTCGATCCCGGAAAAGGCGATGACCTTGAGGTTACCGATACCGGCACACACCTGATCAGGCACCGCCTGCGCCAAGGCGCGCATCACCGTATCGGCCACCTGATTGCCCGGGCAGAAACGCGCAATGGTTGGCGCGGGGAATTCAGGATTGGCGAGGCAACCCTTGGGAGCAATGATCTCTATCGGTCGCGTAAGTCCTTCATTCACCGGAATATGGCCATGAACGGCAGTGTCCAGCAGGACTGAGCGAACCGTGAGCCAGATCGCCACATCCACCGTACCGGTAAAGGGCATATTGATGGGACGATCCTTCACCTGCGGCGCGGTACCGGTAAGGTCAACGATCAGCCGATCGCCCTGCTTTGTGACTGTGGCCACAATCGGGAGGTCGCGCTTGGCCGGGTCAGGGCTATCGGCATAGCCATCAATGAAGGTCTCAGCACGCCAGGAGCCTTCCGGTAAACGCTCAATGGCTTGGCGCATCAGGCGTTCCGCGTGATCCATCAGCGATTGGCAGGCAGCACGGAAGGTTGGAAGTCCATATTGCGCAATCAGCGCTTCCATACGCTCCGCACCAATACGGCTTGCGGCCACCTGCGCTTCCATATCGCCCACCACAAGATCGGATGCGCGTATATTGTCGCGCAGGATTTGCCAGACTGCATCATTGCGCTGGCCACGATCATAGACCTTGATGGCCTTGAATTGCAGCCCTTCTGCATAGGCATCAATCGCGTCCACAATGCCGCAAGACCCGGGTGTCAGAGCGCCAATATCCAAATGATGCGCGGTAGTACCGGAAAACCCGACCAATTCCCCTTCATGGAATACCGGCACAATGAAGGCGACATCCGGCCCGTGGGAGGCGCCGCCATATGGATCATTATGCATGATGACATCGCCAGGCCGCACCATATCACCGCGTGCCTGAAGCGTTTTCAGGATATACTTCACATAGCCCGGAATGGGGCCTGATTGCAGCGGCGTGGATTGCGCGGATTCGGCCAAACCCCTGCCCCGGTCATCCACAAGTGCTGCGCCAAAATCCTCGCTTTCACGAATGATGGATGAATAGGACATGCGCATCAATTTATAGCCGATTTCAACAGCAATGTTTTCAAGTGCGCCCTGAATGACGCTGGCGGTGACGGGGTCTACCTGCTGGTTCATGGCTTATCCTCAAACCGCAATGATCAGATTGCCGCCAACATCAGCGGTGATGGTGCAGCCGGGTGGGACAACCGTGGTACTATCAGTCTGCAGGATAATCACCGGCCCAGGGATGGGTGTCGCTATCGGCAGCAGGTCACGGCGCAGGAAGGGAGTTTCCGGCGCAATGGGCTTGCCATCCGCGGCCATGAAAACAACCGGGCTTCGATGCACCAAAGCGGCTTCAAGACTACCGCTTTTCTGTGACGCTGGCGGCTTGCCAAGCTTGGGTCGTGGCCCGAAGCCCGTGACGCGCAGATTAACGATTTCAATGACACTATCGGAAAAAGCATGGCCATATTCTGCACGATGCTGCTCATGAAAGCGCATGAGCGCCGCAGCCAGGGTGGTTTCATGGATCGCACCGGTGCTGAAGGCTACGCGTAATTCGTAGCCCTGGCCGACATAACGCAAATCCCCAGCGCGTTCATAATGGGCCAAGGTCGCATCAAGCCCATCGACAGCAAATTGCTCGGCGATCTCGGCTTCCATTTCAGTGAAAGCTTCGGTCATGCGTAGCAGGTCTGGCGCATTCGAAAGCTGAAAGCAGGTACGGACCACATCATATTTCAGATCAGTGGTGAGCAAACCCATCGCCGAGGTAATGCCGGGTGCCGGGGGGATGATTACCTCGTTGATGCCAAGCGTCTGCGCGACCTCCACCGCGTGCAAAGGCCCAGCGCCACCAAAGGCAACCAGCGCATAGCCTCTGGGGTCAATGCCCTTTTGGACGGTACGGCTGCGAATGGCATTGGCCATATTGGCATTGATGATCGTCAGAATTCCAAGCGCCGTCTGGTCTATCGGCAGCGCGGTTTCAGTTGCGAAGCGTTCAATCACGGCCTTGGCGGCCGCAACATCAAGCGCCATGGCGCCGCCAAGAAAATTCTTGGGGTCAAGCCGACCTAAAACGATATTCGCATCCGTCACCGTGGGCAGTGTGCCACCACGCCCATAGCCGGCAGGGCCAGGCATGGCGCCGGCGGATTGCGGACCCACGCGGAACGCCCCACCCGCATCAAGCCGCGCAATGGAACCGCCGCCAGCGCCGATGGTGTGGATATCAATCATCGGCGTCAGCAAGGGAAAACCCGCGATCCAGGTATCGCGTGCCGTTGCCTCAGCAAAGCGACCGGCAGTCACAATGCCGATATCAGCGGAAGTGCCGCCTATATCGAAGGTAATCAGATTATCACGCCCCGATAGCGCGCCCGCCCAAATCCCGCCCAAAACACCAGCGGCAGGGCCTGAGAGCATGGTGATGACCGGGCGATCCGCCACCATCTTTGCGGTCGCAACACCACCATTGGATCCCATGATGTGCAAATCCGCCTGCAGTCCACTTGCATGCATGCGCCCTTCGAGCCGCGCGACATAATCCCTGACAGCGGGCCCCACAAAGGCATTCATTGCGGTGGTGGTGAAGCGTTCAAATTCGCGAAATTGCGGCGCCACATCTGATGAAATGGTAACGAAAGCCTCGGGAATTTCTTCCCGCACAATATCGCGGGCGCGACGTTCATGGCTGGGATTGAGGTAGGAAAACAGAAAGCAGATGGCGATCGAGGCTATGCCAATTTCCTTAAAATGGCGCGCTGCCTCACGCACCTCCTGTTCCGACAGCGGAACAAGCACGTCACCGCGCGGTGGGATCAGCCTTTCGCTTACCACCAGGCGATGGCGCCGCTTGACAAGCGGCGTCGCCTGCCAAGGGATGCGCTGCTGAATGGAGTAATGCTCCGGGCGTTGATGCCGGCCAATATGCACGATATCGCGATAGCCGCGCGTGGTGATCATACCGCATTCGGCGCCGCGATATTCCAGCGCGGCATTGGTGGCAATGGTGGTGCCATGCAGCACATGATCAATCGCCGCCGGTGCTACACCTGCCTTGGCGCAAAGGCCAAGAATGCCCTCGACAACGCCAACCGAGGGATCGGCTGGCGTTGTGGAGACCTTATGGATGGTGACGCTGCCGGTTGCGGTATCCGTCAGTACCAGATCGGTGAAGGTACCACCGACATCAACACCAACCAGCATCACTTGCCCTTCTTACCCTTGGGAGAAGCTTTCCGCGGGAAGCGCTTGCGGAAATCCGCTGTCATTTCTTCCAGTGTAACGAAACGCACACCCGGATGCTTCATCATATGGCCGATCAGGCGTTCAAGCATCAGCAGGACTTGTGGGCGGCCCGATACATCCGGGTGGATGGTCATGGGGACCACCGCGTAATCATATTCGCGGTAGATGAAATCGAAATGATCGCGCCAGATCTGTTCAAGCTGATGCGGCGAAACATAGCCATGGCTATTCGGGAATTTCTTCACAAACATCATGGGTGGCAGATCATCCAAATACCAGGAAGCCGGGATTTCGACCAAATCCGTCTCACGCCCACGGGTGAAGGGCTTCATCCAGGTATCAGCGGGCTTGCTGTAATCAATCGGCGTCCAGGCATCACCAGTGCGCACGTAATAAGGCTCGGCATCGTGATGCATGAGTGAATGATCATAAGCGATCCCACGCTCAACCAGGATTTCGATGGAGGTGGCAGAAACCTCCCACCAGGGCGCGACATAGCCCACGGGGCGACGGCCCCAATACTTCTCGATCAGGCCGATGCATTTGTCGAAAATTGCCTCTTCCTGGATGCGCGAAAGGGCGAGCGGGTTTTCATGGCTATAGCCATGCAGGCCAATCTCATGGCCGGCCTTGGCCACCATTTCAGTCTCCTTCGGGAAGGTTTCGATGGTATGGCCTGGAATGAACCAGGATTGCTTCATGCCGAAGCGATCAAACAGGCGTAGCAGGCGCGGCATGCCGACCTCAGCCGCGAAGACACCGCGGCTGATATCGCCCGGACTATCCTCGCCCATATAGCTGCCGAGCCAGCCGGCAACGGCATCACAATGCACGCTGAATGCGCAGAGAATTTCTTTTGCCATTTTGTTCTCCCGGTCTTTGGTTTCGGATAAGAAAGGACCGGCACTTTGGATGATGCCTTGCTGCATATAACATCACACTCTTGGCGCCTGGTACAGCAAACATTATGCCGCACAGTGCCGTGCCGCATTAGTCGCGATTATTTACCTGCGCCCAACGCTGAATACCCGCAATGGCAGCCTCAGCGTCTATGATATCCGCGTAGCGCCTTTCGACATCCTTCAGGTTCTGCCGATGCGCCACTTCATCCTGATCGCCCACGCAATCCTCCGGCACCTGCACCCGAAAGCCCAAGGAAAAGGCATCAATAATGCTGGCACGCACGCAGCCCGATGTGATGCAGCCCGTGACAATGACCGTATCCACACGATTGCGCGTCAGGATCGCGCCGGCAGCGGTACCAAAAAATATGGAAGGCGCGGTCTTGGCCAGCACCACATCGGGTTCTTCCGCCGCGATCCTGGGATCAAGCGCAACAGCCTTGGTCCCGGCGAGCAAATCGAGCACCGGCCCAACCTTCCAATGCGGCGCGCCTTTCGGGCCATCAAAGGCGATGGCGCAGGCAATCACGGGTGCGCCGGCGGCCTTTGCCGCACGCATCACGCGCAAGGTATTTTCCAGCGCGCGCTCAACCAACGGGGCACCACCCATGGGGAAATCCGGATCAGTGAAGCCGCGTTGGAAATCCACCACGACCACGCCCGGCTTTTCGCCAAACCCAACAGGCCGATCCCCATAGCCGCGCGCGGCATAGATATCTTCCATGGCAGAAATCCCTCCATTATCCGCCACGGATATTTGCCTAAAGCGCCGATGTAAGCAATTCTCATCCCTTATTTCGGCGCGCTTTTATGGGGGTTTTGATGACCGGCTACAGGATTTCCGTGGATACGGGCGGAACGTTTACGGATATCGTGGTTCTCGATCCTCAGGGCGAGCTTCATATTGGCAAATCCTTGACAACGCCCGAGCGGATTTTCGATGGCATGGCCGGGGCGCTGCGCGTGGTCGCCGAAGATTTGGGCATCGAACTGACGAGGCTTTTGGCAGGGACCGATGTCCTGATCTATGGCACCACGCGCGCCACCAATGCCGTGGTCACCAAGCGCACTGCAAAGACTGCCTTCCTCACCACCAAGGGCTTCAAGGATACACTGACGCTGAAGGAAGGTGGCAAGCACGGCCCCCATGATTACTCCTATGACTATCCTGATCCCTATATCCCGCGTCGCCGCTCCTTCGAGGTAACGGAGCGCATCGGCGCGGAAGGCGAAGTGGTCCAGGCGCTGAATGAGGCTGAAGCGCGGCAGATTCTTGCGACCTTGAAGCAACGCGGTTTCGAAGCGGTGGCAGTTTCGCTGTTGTGGTCAATCGCCAATCCCGCGCATGAATTGATGATCGGTAAGCTCATTGAGGAAATGCTGCCTGGCATTCCTTATACGCTATCGCATCAACTGGTCCCAATCTTGCGCGAATATCGCCGTGCTTCTGCCACAGCCATTGATGCATCGCTGAAGCCGCTCATGCAAAAGCATCTCCGCGAAATGGCAGCGGATCTGCGCGAGGCAGGTTTTGCGGGGGATCTGCTGGTGAGCACCTCGGTCGGCGGCTGCCAGGAAGTGGATGAGCTTATCGCCCGCCCTATCCATACCTTGAAATCCGGCCCCGCCATGGCGCCGGTGGCAGGCCGCGCCTATGCGGCTGTTGAAAAACTCGGCGGCAACGCAATTGTCTGCGACACAGGCGGCACGACTTTCGATGTTGGTCTCGTGCGTGATGGCAGCCTGGTCTATACGCGCGATTCGTGGCTTGGGCAGCGCTGGCTTGGCGATATCATCGGCACGTCAACAGTGGATGTGCGCAGCATTGGCGCCGGCGGCGGTTCCATCGCCTGGCTTGATGCCGGCGGCTTGCTGCGCGTGGGGCCGCAATCGGCAGGTTCCGTTCCCGGCCCCGCTTGCTATGGCCGCGGCGGAGAGCACCCAACCGTGACGGATGCCGCCCTGGTGCTTGGCTATATTGACCCGGATTACTTCAATGGCGGGCGGCTGAAGCTTGACCCGGAAGCAGCGCATCGCGTCATCGCGCGCCTTGCGCATCAGCTTGGCCGCACAGCAGATGAAACCGCTGCCGCCATCATGGTGATTGCCAATGAGCTGATGATCAAGGCGATTGGCGAAATCACCGTCAATGAGGGCGTCAACCCGCGCGAGAGCGTGGTGGTGGCCGGTGGCGGTGCTGCCGGCTTCAACATCATGCCGATCGCGCGCGAATTGGGGTGCGCGACAGTCATTCTACCTCGCCTTGCGTCAGCGCTATCGGCTTGCGGCATGCAATATAGCGATATTGTCTTTGAAGCGACGCGTAGTCGCTTTACCGATGATCGCGGCTTCGATCTAACCGGCGTCAATCGCGCGCTTGAGGAGATTGAGGCTGAGCTTCTAAGCTTTCGCCAAGGCCTAAAGGGTGCGGACGGCGCTGAAGCGCGCGTGGAATTACTGGTGGAAGCGCGCTACCGTGCTCAGGTGTGGGAGTTGGATACGTTTCTGCCAAAAGGGCGCATTCAAAATACCGCTGACGTCGCTGCCTTGGCCGAGGCATTCCACCAGACGCATGAACGCGTCTATGCAGTGCGCGATGAAGGCAGCCCGGTGGAATTAGTCAATTGGAAGGGGCGCATCGCCATTCGTCTATTTGCACCACCTCCTCCACCGGATTTCACTGCGCGCAGCTACCTGCCCAAAGCGGATACGAAACGCCCTTGCTTCTTTACGGAAACAGGCCGTGCGGCCACGCCGGTCTATCGCGGCACAATGCTGAAGCCTGGTGCGCAGATTGCGGGCCCCGCCATTATTGAAGAACCCACGACAACCATTGTTGTCTATCCGGGGCTTTCAGCCTCCCTCTCCGCCGCAGGCAATTACATTCTGCATTGCGTATCCTCTCAACCAGCGACGGCTTAAGGAATAAGGCAATGACTGATCAAACCAGCCTTGATCCCGTTTTGCTCTCCGTCATGGCCAATCGCCTTGATGGCATTGTGCGGGAGATGACCAATACGCTGTTGCGTGCGGCGCGTTCGGCGGTGATATCATCCGCGCGGGATTTCTCCTGCTGCTTGGTGACGGGGGAGGATGAATTATTGGCACCCGCCGAAGGGCTGCCAGTGCATATTTTCGGCTGTCATATCCAAACCGCCAATATGCGCCGCTATCACGCGGGGGATATCCGCCGTGGCGACGCCTATCTGGATAATGATCCTTATGGCGGCAACACGCACCCGGCCGATCATACCTTCATGGTGCCTGTTTTCTATGAAGGAGAGCATCTTTTCACCAGTGTCGCCAAATGCCACATGGCAGATATCGGCAATTCCATCCCGTCCAGTTATTTTGTTTTGGCGCGCGATGTATATCACGAAGGGGCGCTGGTATTTCCGGGCGTGCGTATTCAGCGCGATTTTCGCAATATTGAAGATATTGTCCGCATGTGCCGCGCGCGCATTCGCGTGCCGGACCAATGGTATGGCGATTACCTTGCGGGTCTTGGTTCAGCCCGGGTGGCCGAACGCAGGCTTGAAGAATTCTGCGCCAAATATGGCGTGCCGACGGTGAAGCGCTTCATGCGCGATTGGTTCGATTATTCCGAACGCCGCATGATCGACAATATTCGCCGGATGCCAAAGGCAAGGCTGGTGAATAAGGGGAAATCCGATCCGCTGGAAGGCATTTTGCCAGGCGGCCTGGAATTGACCGTAAAGATCGAAATCGATCCGGATGAGGCTATGATTCATGTCGATCTTTCGGATAACCCGCCTTGTGTTGATGTCGGGCTGAATACATCGCTCGGCGCTGCGACATCTGCGGTTGTCGGCGCCATCTTCAATGCCTTGGACAAGGACCTGCCGCGCAATGCCGGCAGTTTCCGGCGCCTGCGCTTCACCTATGCCGAAGAAAGCGTGGTCGCTGCGCCGAAATTCCCGCATTCCTGTTCGGTCGCCACCACCAATGTATCGGAACGTTTGGTTAATATCACCCAATCGGCCTTCGCCCAGCTTGGCGATGGCCATGGGCTGAGTGAAGGCGGCACCGGCCTTGGCGCTGGCATGGCGGTGATTTCCGGCAAGGATCATCGCCGGGCGGATGCGCCTTTCGTCAACCGCATGATGCTGTCCACCAATGGTGGGCCTTCTTCGCCAGTGGCGGATGGTTGGGTGAATTACGCCATTCCTGTCATTGCCGGCCTGATGTATCGCGACAGTGTTGAAGTGGATGAGCTGAAGCACCCCATTCGCGTGAATGCGCTTGAATTGGTGCAGGATAGTGCCGGCGCAGGGCGGCATCGGGGCGCACCAGCGCAGCAGATCGAACTGACGCCGACCGGCAATCCCGTCACGGCCGTGATTTCCTGCGATGGTCAGCATGCGCCACCGCGTGGCGTGGTGGGGGGCCTGGCAGGAACGCCTGGCGCAACTTGGCTGGTGGGTGACAATGGCGATGCAGCGCGGTTGCCGAATGTGGTGCAGATCACGCTACAGAAAGGCCAGACGCTGCGTGGTCGCGATAGTTCCGGCGGTGGCTATGGCGACCCGCTCACCCGCGATACGGCGCGCGTGCTGCATGATGTGCTGGAAGGTTGGGAAAGCCGCGACAAGGCGCGCGCGATTTATGGGGTAATTTTTACCGGAGGGATTGAGGATGAAACCCTCGCGGTTGATGCCTCGGCAACACGGGAGGAGCGTGCGAAATTGATGGCAGCGCGGGGAAGTTAAGCAAGCCCCCTCCACCGCATGGCAAGCTTCCTGCATCACGCAAGGTGGTGGTCTTCGCCGAATTTCCTTTGCCATGAGGTTGCGCCATGCTGCTTGAGGTTCCTGTGCTTGATATCGCCGCTTTTGAAGGCGGAGACAGCACAATAAAACGGCGCCTCGCGCAGGAAGTTGGGCGGGCAATCAATGATATTGGTTTCCTTGTCATTACGGGCCATGGCGTTGACCCTGGCTTGATCGCACGGGTGCAAGCGGCATCCAACGCATTTTTCGATCTCCCCATGGCCGAGAAAATGGCCGTGCTGCGCCCAGCGCATGATGTGACGCGTGGCTATATTCCGCTGGAAGCGGAAAGTGTTGGCCGCAGCCAGGGCGTGGATGTGCCGGGCGATTTGAATGAGAGCCTGATGATCGGCCCCGTGGATGTGCCGCCAGACGCGCCCTATTTCCACGGGCCACAGGCTGGCAAGCATTTCCATCCCAATCTTTGGCCCGCTGCACCAGCCGAATTGCAACCGCTTTATGAAGCGTATTTCCGCGCCATGGGGCGGCTTGCGGAAGACCTTATGGCCTTGTTTGCCTTGGCGCTTGATCTGCCCGAGGATTTTTTTGCCGACAAGATTGATCGGCACATCAGCAGGCTGCGGGTGCGCAATTATCCCGCGCCGCAGGCGCCGCCCAAGCCAGGGCAGCTCCGCGCCGGCGCGCATTGCGATTACGGCTCCCTCACCATTCTGCGGGCGGAAGACAAACCAGGCGGCCTGCAGGTAATGAACAAGGCTGCGCGCTGGGTGGATGTGCCGGTCGCGCCTGATAGCTACATCATCAATATAGGGGAATTGATGGCGCGTTGGACCAATGGGCGTTGGGCGGCGAATTTGCACCGTGTGGTCAATCCGCCCGCGGACCAGGCCGCAGCCAGTCGCAGATTATCCTTGGTATTCTTCCACAACCCCAATTACGACACACCCGTCAGCGCATTGCCAGGCACTTTGGCAGATGGTGAGTCTCCGCGCTTTGCCCCGACCACGAGCGGTGAGCATTTGCGCGCCCAATTCGTCAAAACCCAGGTGACTGAAACCGCCGCGTAAAGCCTGGACATAAGTGCACGGCACTGGGGCAAGCATCAATGCTTGCCGCGGCGCCCCAGATAGGCATCAAGCACACGATCATCGCCCGCCAGATCGGCTGACGCGCCATCGAACAGGACGCGCCCATTTTCCATGACATAGGTGCGATGTGTGACAGCGAGGGCATAGCTTGCCATCTGCTCCACCAGCAAAATGGACAGCCCCTGGCGATTGAGATCCGTCAGCACCGGGAAGAGCATATCCAGAATCTTGGGCGCGAGGCCGAGCGACAATTCATCAATCACCAAAAGGCGTGGCCGAGAAAGAAGGCCGCGCGCAATGGCGAGCATCTGCTGTTCACCACCCGAAAGCGTGCCGGCCTGCTGCGCGATCCTTTCCTTGAGCCGCGGGAAGAGATCGAGCGTTTTTTCAATATCCTCTTCTACCCCCTTGGGGTCGGAGGCAACGCGGCTATAGGCGCCCAGAACCAGATTATCGCGCACGGTTTGATCGGCAAAAACCATGCGCCCTTCGGGTACCATGGCAAGGCCACGTGCCACCATCTGATGGCTTTTGGCCCCGGTCGTATCGGCCCCTTCAAAGGCAACGCTGCCGCCTGCGGGCCGCAGCACACCGGCAATTGCGCGCAACATGCTGGTTTTGCCGGCGCCATTTGATCCAATAACACCAATGAATTCGCCCTTATTGACGGTAAGCGTGACCCCACGCACCGCTTCAATCCGGCCATAGGAAACCCGCAAATCGGAGACGAAAAGAATGGGCGAGGCAGAAGCGTTCATGCCGGCACCTGAGCTGCATTTGGCGACGCCGGCGCACCATGGCCGAAATAGGCTTCGATCACCTTGGGGTTTTCCTGGATCTCGGCTGGCGAGCCTTCGGCAATCACCTCCCCATAATCCAATACCGTCACGCGGTCGGATACGGCCATGATCATATCCACATGATGTTCGACCAGGATCACGGTCATGCCGTGATCGGCAAGCCGCCGGATCAGGCGAATCAGATCCTCAATCTCCGCATGGGTCAGGCCGGCGGCCGGCTCATCGAGCAAAAGCAGCTTCGGCCGTAGTGCCAGGGCACGGGCAATTTCAAGGCGGCGCTGATGACCAAAGGGAAGGTTGCGCGCTTCCTCATCAGCAAAATCGGAAAGACCGACGAAATCCAAGAGCCTGAGCGCGTCATTGCGCGACGTTCTTTCTTCCCGCCCAAAGCGCGGCAGGCGCAAGACAGTTTCGGCGAAGCTCGCGTGGAAATGCGTATGCGCGCCGACCAATACATTCTCCAGCACAGTCATTTGGCCAAATAATTCCGTATTCTGGAAGCTGCGCGCTACGCCAAGCCGGGCCAGACGATAGGGCGGATCATTCTTGATCCGATGCCCAAAGACCGTCACCTCACCTTCCGTCGCCGGATAGAAGCCAGAAATGACATTGAGCAGCGAAGATTTACCGGCACCATTCGGGCCGATCAACGCATGCACCGTGCCCGGCTTCAGCGCCATATCCACCGCATTCACCGCCGTCAGGCCGCCAAAGCGCAAGGTTACACCCTTGGCGATCAGGGCTGATCCTGTCCCGTCACCTTGCCCGTTCTGGTTATTAAGGAAATTGGGCTCACCATTCGGCCAATGGCCGGTTTCACGGGCGCGCGATGTCGCCATCATGCGCGCACGCAGCGCGGCGAGCGAGCCAACAATCCCCTTCGGCATCACAAACAGCACCAGCGCCAGCAAAAACCCATATCCAAAGGTCTGCCATTGCCCGAGACCTTGCAGGAATTGTGTTGCCGTAAACAGCACCGAAGTGCCGACTAAAGGACCGGCCATGGTCCCAGACCCGCCCAGAATGACCATCAGCAGCAATTCGACGGAAGCGGTGAAGGTGAAGGTCTCATAATTCACAAACAGCGCGAGGTTCGCGAAAAGCCCACCGCCCAGCCCGGCAAAACCGGCGGAAACGGCAAAGGCCAGGGTACGAATGCCAACAACATTCACGCCCAAAGCGCGGGCGGCATTCTCACTTTGTGCTGCCGCGCGCATGGCCCGGCCATAGCGGCTATTGGCGATGGCATATTGCACCCAAACCGCAATCAGCAGGCAGACCAAAATCAGGTAGTAGTAATTGAAGGATTGCGCCCGCGTTGCCATCAGCCTTTCACCGAACATCGTCGGTCGCGGCAGATTGGCAAGGCCCGAGGCGCCGCCGGTAAAACCCACCCATTCGCGCAGGATATTCACGAAAATCAGGCCGAAGGCGATGGTCACAACAGCCAGATAAACGCCGCGCACACGCACGGTCGGGAAGGCCAGGATCGCGCCCATCACGGCCGGAATGGCAATGGCAAAAACCATGCTCTCAGCGAAGGAAAACCCGGCCCGGAGTGAGAGCAGCGCCGCCACATGGGCACCAAGCCCGTAAAGCGCTGCCTGGCCAAGCGAAACCAACCCCGCAAGCCCCACCAGCAAATTAAGGCCGATCACCACAATCGCCAGGATCATGGCACGCATGACCAAGCGAAGCTCATAGCTTGTCGGGAAGCGCTGGCCGATGAAATCACCAACCCAGGGGAATATGGCGATGCCCGCAGCAAGCAGGAAAAGCGCGGCCCATCCGGCCCAGCTTTTTTGCTTCATACCTTCTGGACCTCCCGCCGACCGAATAGCCCCTGCGGAAAGATCAGCAGCGCCAGGATCATGATGGTAAAGCCAATGGCATCGCGCGCCGCCGTGGAGAGATAGCCTTCGATCATTTTTTCCATGACACCATAGACAACGCCGACAATCACCACACCTCTGGCATTGGCGATGCCGGCGATGATGGCAACCATGAAGCCCTTCAAGCCAACCACCACGCCCATGCTGGAACTCGCCTGAATCACGGGCGCGATCAGGAAACCGGCCAAGGCACCGATAGCGCCGGCCAGGGCAAAGGCCAGAAGCGTGATCCGATCAGCATCAATGCCAACCAGGCCGGCGGCGACGCGGTTGAAGGCAACAGCGCGCATCGCGCGGCCCAAAACAGTGCGGCGATAAAACCCTTCAAGAGCGAAGGTCACAATGACCAGGGCAACAGGCAAAATGAGTTCCTGCGGATAGATCCCTGAACCGCCAATCCGGATCGGCTGTTCGACGAAAGGTGTCTGCAAGGGCCGGCCCAAGGGGCCGTAGGTAATGGTGGTGAAGCTTTCCAGCATGATGCCAACCGCTATCGTGGTCAGCATCCAGCCGATGGCATTTGCTTCCCGATTGAAGGGCCGGACGAAAACCCGTTCAATCACCGCGCCGGCCAGGGCCGCGATGGCAAGCGCACCGCCGCCGGCCAGCAGCAAGGGCAGCCCCATTTCCACCAGCACAACGGTCAGAACACCACCCAGCATGAAGACATCGCCATAGGTGAAATTAACTGCCTTGGCGGCACTCCACATCACGTAGAAGCCAAGTGCTATCATCGCGTAAACGCTGCCGACGGAAAGGCCGGTCAGCACATATTGCAATATCGCTTCCACGAAGCCTGGACCCCTTCAAGCGTGAAAGAAGGGCCGCATCAATGGCGGCCCCTCAAGCTGTCAGACTAATCCCGATGTGACCTCAACGCCGCGGTTGCGCGTAAGGCGTCTGATCGATCGCGACCAATTGCCCATTATGAAAGGCAAGCAGGCGATAGGCTTCCGGCTTGATGGCGTCGTGACGTTCCTGATTTGCTACAAAGGCCGGGGTGTAGTTTGTCACGATGCCTTGGTAATTCACACGATAAAGCGCCTGACGAAACGCTTCCCGATCAATGCGCCCGGCAAGCTTCATGGTTTCGGCGATGATGTAGGTGGCATCATAGGCATTGGCCGTACCGGATGGCAGCAGAAGATCCTGGGCGCCGCGCACCTGCGGGAATTTTGCCTGAATGCGTTGCAGCACGCCCTGCGCACGTTCAGACAATTGCCCCATCCAGGTAAAGGTACCCGCCACAATCACACCTTCCGCAAGCGGACCAGCTGTTTGCGCGAATTGCACCCCAACCCCCCAGGCGGAGACGATTTGCGGCTTATAGCCAAGCCGGTCCATGGAACGCACAAGATTGGTTGCTTCGCGGTCAACACCATAAAGAATGATGGTATCCACATTTGCCTCACGCAGGCGAATGAGCTGCGCTGACATGTCCTGATCGGCGATATTGTAGGTTTCCTGACCCGCCAAGGTCAGCCCGGCTGCACGCATCGCGTTCGTCACATCGGGGACCGCACCCTGGCCCCAGCCAGTGCCTTCAAACACCAAGCCGATGCGGCCATTGCGGCTGCGTGCGCGTGCCGCCTCCACCAAAAAGGGCGCCACCCAGCGATCCTTCATGGAAACGCGAAACATCCATTTATTGCGGCCATTCGGGTGTTCAATCACCTGCGTACCGGCGGAAATCACGCCCATCCAGGGCAGGCCCATTTCATCAAGCGGTTCGCGCAGCGCAATGGCGTTCGGGGTACGGAAGCCACCCATCATGACGATGCAATTATCGCGCTCACCAATGCGCCGCGCATTATCCACAGCGCGCGCCGGCTCACCCTGGTCATCATAGGCAACCAGCCGCAGCCTTTGGCCCAAAACACCACCGGCGGCGTTGATCTCGTCAATCGCCGTTTCCACCGCGTAGCGGATTTGCAGGCCGGTATGCGCGAGCGGCCCAGTCAATTCCCACGAGGCGCCGATGCAGGGCTCAGCGCGCTGCGCCTGGGCAGGCGCGCCAAGTCCGATCAGGGCGAGGCCTGCCAGCAAGCCAGCCCCCAAAAGCCCGGCGCGACGCCGAGGGAAAGGGGGGTTCTGAAGCGATTTCATTTAGCTATCTCCCGTTCGTTGATGTTTTGACCATGATAGCACTCTCCACAGCCGAGGCGCCACGCGCAAGATGAATGAGACTGAACCTCTCTAATGTCGTTCATGACATGGCATGGCTTAGTCCCAGCAGGTTGAAAACCGAAGGTTAGCATTGAGGCCAGCACAATTTATGCCGCCCAAACCCGAAGAAATTCAAGTATAAGAACACCTCGCCTGAAAGTTATGCAACGCTCGCCTCATGGCTTCTGGCGGTTTTTAGGGCAGATTACCTTATTTCCCGCCCGATTTTTGCCCAGTTCCCTCGGCAGAACGCTGAGTGTCGGCCTACCCATCATCCATCGCCCCTTTAGGCGGGCGCATCGCAAAGATAGCGCCGCAAATGATAGGGCTGTGCAGCGAAGGCCGGGCAGAAGGATGCCACCACCGGTTCAAGCTTGTCATACAAGTCGCGGAATTCCGCGTTCAGGGCTTCAAGCCTTTCGCGGGCCGCCTCTGCCTCATTCGCCAAGCGATTGAGATCAATCGTCAGAATGCGGCCATCACGCACCACAAAGCGCCCGCCAATCATCACATGCCGAACGCCCGTGCCATCTTCCGTGTGCACAAGCTGATTGACCGTCCAATGATGCGGAATCCAATTCACCGACGTGCGATCCAGGAATGTCTCAGCCCCCTAAAGTTGAGCCACTATTGTTGTGCCATAGGGGAGGGTTTTGGATGGCTCGGAAGCGCTATTCGGATGAGGATTGTCTGAAGATTTTACGTCAGGTTGAGCTTGATTTGGCTGGCGGTGCGGATGTGGCGAAGGCTTGCCGGACGGCTGGGATCAGTGACGCGACCTATTATATCTGGCGCAAGAAGTTTGGCGGGATGGCCAAGGGGCAATTGGCAGAACTCAAGGCGCTTGAGAAGGAGAACCAACGGCTCAAGAAGATCGTTGCGGCTCT
>VGDL01000056.1 GCA_016869735.1 Alphaproteobacteria bacterium | reverse complement strand
AGCCGTCTGCAATTATCTGCTGCGGCTTGGCTGGGGCCATGGCGATGAGGAATTCATCCCGCGCGATCGGGCGGTGACGCTATTCGATATCAAGGATGTCGGGCGTGCGGCGGCGCGCATGGATTATGCCAAGCTCACGCATTTGAACGGGCAATATCTGCGCATGGCCGATGACGATGCGCTGACGCGGGAGGTGCTGGAACGGCTTGCGAAACGCACTGTCCTGTTCGGGCCGGATGGTGCGAAGCGCGTGCGGATGCTGATGCCCTTCCTGAAGGAAAGGGCGAAGACGGTGGAAGAATTGACCGGCGCCGCGGCTTTTGCGGTGCAGGATGGCGCACCGATCATGGAAGCCAAGGCCGAGGCATTGCTGACGCCAGAAGCCAAGGAGCGGCTGGCTGATCTGGCCGCGTTTTTGCAGACCGCACCTTGGCAAAAGCAGGATCTGGACCAGTGGCTGCGTGATTATTGTGAGGTGAAGGGCATCAAGCTTGGCCAGGTGGCGCAGCCTTTGCGCGCGGCACTCAGCGGCAGCACCACCAGCCCGCCGATTGATGCCGTGCTCTGGGCGCTGGGGCGAGAGGAGGCGACGATGCGCATCCTTGCCGCGGCTGGCTGATCCACCAAGGTAGCGGGAAGAAACGAACCGGGGGGTTACACCATGCCAACAACGCTGATCCGTAATGCCGATCTGATAGTCGCCTGGGATGCGACCGAGAAATCACACACCTATCTGCCCGATGCGGATATGGCCTTCACCGATGGCGTGCTGCGCTTTGTCGGCCGGCATTATGAAGGCCCGGCGGATGAGGTGATGGATGGCAAGGGCCTGATGATCATGCCGGGCCTGGTGAATATCCATTCCCATCCTTCGAGCGAGCCGATGAATAAGGGCTTGCTGGATGAGATCGGCTCACCGGGGCTATATAATTCATCGCTCTACGAATACATGCCGATCTTCCGCGCGGATGCGGAAGCGGTACCGCATTGCGTGCGCGTGGCGCTTTCCGAATTGCTGCTTTCAGGCGTGACCACGCTTGCTGATCTTTCCATGGCGCATCCGGGCTGGCTTGATCTGTTGGCAGAAGCGGGCATGCGCGTTTGCGTGGCGCCGATGTTCCGGTCTGCCCGCTGGTACACCAAGAATGGCCATGTGGTTGAATATGAATGGGATGAAAAGGCCGGCGAGAAGGCGATGGAAGAAGCGCTCCGCCTGGTCGAACGCGCCGAACAGCATGAATGTGGCCGGCTTTTCGGCATGGTGGTGCCAGCGCAGATTGATACCTGCTCGGCCGGGCTTTTGAAGGATAGTCGGGCTGAGGCGAATAAGCGCGGCCTTTCCTGGCAGGTGCACGCAGCGCAATCCGTGGTGGAGTTCCACGAAATTACGCGCCGGCATGGCACAACGCCGATTGGCTGGCTGGATCAACTCGGGCTGCTTGGCGAACGCGCCATCATCGGGCACGGGATTTTCCTGGATGATCATCCGTCCACGCGCTGGCATACGGAAACTGATTTGAAGCGTCTGGCGGAAACCGGCACCACGGTTGCGCATTGCCCGACTGTTTTTGCACGCCGGGGCATCGCGCTTCGCGATCTGGGGCGTTATATGCGCAATGGCGTGAATATGGGGATCGGCACGGATACCTATCCGCATAACATGCTGGATGAGATGCGCCTCGCCGCGCATATCGCGCGCACCCAGGCGGGTTCACCGCGCACACTGCGCACCACAGATCTGTTCAATGCCGCGACCATTGGCGGGGCAATCGCGCTTGGGCGCGATGACATTGGCCGTCTGGCCGTGGGCTGTAAGGCGGATTTCTCCTTGGTGGATATCACCCATCCGATGATCCGCCCGGCCTATGACCCCATTCGCAGCCTGATCTATGCAGCGGGCGACCGCGCCTTGAAGGCGGTATTCGTGGATGGCCGCAAGGTCGTCGAAAATGGTGAGGTGCTGACGATGGATTACCGCCAGGCGGCGGAGCATTTGCATGAGGCGCAGCAGCGCGTCATTGCCAATGTGCCGAAGCAGGATTGGGCGAATCGCCAGACGGAGCAGATCGCGCCACCAACCTTTCATTGGTCCTGAAGGCGGTTGCTGGATTTCATGAATACGCCTGTTTCGATGGTGGTGGGGTTTGACGCTTGCTGCGGCATCGATGCGGGCGGCCATCGCCCGAGCCTTGGAACGCCTTCCCCCTAGCGTAACATCACAGAAGCGCAATTTGGCTTGACCTTCCCATTATGGGAAGCGCCAGATGTGGTGAGCCATGCCCGATGCCGCCGCCACACTGCCGCGCCTATCCTTGCCCATTGAAGGGATGACGTGCGCTGCCTGCGCTGGGCGGGTGGAACGCGCCATCCGCAAGCTGCCGGGTGTCGTGGAGGTCCAGGTAAACCCCGCCACGGATCGCGCGGAAGTGGAAGGCAGCGCCGATGCTGCCGCGCTGAAACAGGCGGTTGAGCGCGCCGGCTATGGCGTGACTGAAGCGCAATTTGACCTAGCCATTGGCGGCATGAGTTGCGCCGCCTGTGCGGGGCGCGTTGAAGCCGCGCTGCGCGCCGTGCCGGGGGTACTGGAAGCCTCGGTCAACCCAGCATCGGAACAGGTCCATGTCAGGGCGATTGCGGGCGTGACCGGGGCCGCCTTGCGCGCCGCAGTCGAAGCCGCTGGCTATGAATTGCGCGGCAGCACAACAGAAGCTGGGGAGGAAGCCGCCACGCGAGCGCTGGCTGCTGAACGGCGCGATGTGGTGCTGGCCGGGATGTTTTCTGCGCCCTTTCTGATTGGCATGATCGGCATGGGGTTCGGGCAGGATTGGATGCCAAGCGGTTGGGCGCAATTTGGCTTGGCGAGTTTCGTCGAATTCTGGCTGGGTGCACGCTTCTGGCGTGCTGGCTATGCTGCGGTCCGTGCCGGCACGGGCAATATGGATTTGCTTGTGGCACTTGGCACGGGCGCGGCTTGGGCGCTTTCCACCTGGCTATTGCTGACCGCACCCGCGCATCACGGCACGCCGCATCTGTATTTCGAAGCGGCGGCGGTGGTGATTTTCTTCGTCCTGCTCGGCAAATATCTGGAAGCCCGCGCCAAGCGCGCGACAGGTGCGGCGATCCGCGCCTTGCTCGACCTCAGCCCGCGTCAGGCGCGTCGGCTGGAGGGGAATGAGGAACGCGAAGTGCCCGCTGCCTTGCTCACGGTGGGTGATCTTGTGGTGGTGCGCCCGGGGGAGCGTATCGCAGTGGATGGGCTGGTGCGTGAAGGTCGGTCCGGCGTGGATGAAAGCGCGCTGACCGGCGAAAGCCGTGCGGTGGAAAAGGAAGAAGGCACAAAGGTTTCAACCGGCACCATGGCTTTGGATGGGCGGCTTGTGATTGAAGCGCAAGCCGTGGGTGGCGATACCACGCTGGCGCGCGTGGCGCAGTTGGTGGCGGCGGCGCAGGCTTCCCGCGCGCCAGTGCAAAAGCTGGCGGATCGCGTGAGTGCGGTTTTTGTCCCCGTGGTGCTTGGGCTGGCGCTGGCAACCTTGGTGGGTTGGTTACTGGCAGGCGTGGGTTTTGAAGCCGCGCTGATCCATGCTGTTTCCGTGTTGGTGATTGCCTGCCCTTGTGCGCTTGGCCTTGCGACACCCGCGGCCATCATGGCCGGCACCGGGGCGGCAGCGCGGTCCGGCATATTGCTGCGCGATGCGGAGGCGATTGAGCGCGCCGGGCGCATCACTCTGGTTGCCTTCGACAAGACCGGCACGCTGACGGAAGGCAAGCCGCGCTTGGCTGCGCTGCATCCCGCACCCGGCATGACGCGCGAAGAAGCGCTCGGCATTGCCGCCGCGCTGCAAGCGGGCAGTGAACATCCTTTGGCGCGCGCCTTTCTGACCGAAGCTTGCGCTGTGCCGCCCGCCCAGGATTTCCGCGCCTTGCCGGGGCGTGGCGTGGAAGGTGTGGTGGCCGGGCGGCGCTTTGTGCTTGGCAGTTCAAGGTTGCTGCAGGAAGCGGGTGCCGTGCCCGGCGCCTTGGCTGTTGCGGCAGCCGCCGGTGAGGCTGTTGGGCAAAGCCTTTCCTGGTTGATTGAAGGCAGTGAAGCGCGCGCGCTTTTCCTGTTTAAGGACGCGCCACGAGCAGGCGCCACGGCCGCCGTGGCGGGGCTTAACGCACTTGGCGTGAAACCCGCCATGATCAGCGGGGATCAGCGCGCCGCTGCCCTTGCCGTTGCTGGCCCGCTTGGCATTACCGATGTCGCCGCCGAGGTTTTGCCCGATGGCAAGGCCGCGCGCATCGCTGCCTGGCAAGAAGCGGGGGAGGCGGTCGCGATGGTCGGCGATGGCGTGAATGACGCGCCCGCACTCGCCCAGGCTGACCTTGGCATTGCGATGGGCACAGGCACGGATATCGCCATTCAATCGGCGGGCATCACCTTGTTGCGCGGAGATCCCGCTTTGGTGCCGGCAGCGCTGGAGATTACGCGGCTGACCTTGCGCAAGATCAGGCAAAATCTGTTCTGGGCCTTTGGCTATAATTTGCTCGGTGTGCCGCTTGCCGCGCTTGGCTTGCTCTCTCCGCCTATCGCGGGCGCGGCCATGGCGGCTTCCAGCGTGAGTGTGCTCACCAATGCGTTATTGCTGTCACGCTGGAGACCCCGGTCATGAATATCGGTAACGCGGCCCGCGCATCGGGCATTTCCGCCAAGATGATCCGCCATTATGAGGCGATTGGGCTGATCTCTGCCGGGCGCGGCGCCAATCAATATCGCGTTTATTCTCAAGCCGATGTTGCGGAGCTGCGCTTCATTCGCCATGCGCGTGATCTTGGCTTTCCGTTACAGGATGTGAAGCGCCTGCTGGATTTATGGCGCAATCGTGCACGGGCGAGTGGGGAAGTGAAGCGGCTTGCGCTGGATCATGTCGCGGCACTTGAAGCCAAGGCTAAATCGCTCAGCGCCATGGCGGAAAGCCTGCGCCATCTGGCCCAGCATTGCCACGGCGATGACCGGCCGGATTGCCCGATTTTGGAAGAGCTCGCTGGAGCATTTTCAAGCCAAGTGGCTTCACTTGGCGACTCGGAAAATGCGACCAAAGAAACTGGAAAGGAAGGTTGCCATGGCTGACGTCATCACGCTGCAGGTTGAAGGCATGAGCTGCGGGCATTGCATCCGCGCCGTGACCAACGCCATCACCGCGCAGGACGGTGAGGCGAAGGTCGAGGTTGACTTGGCCGCCAAGCGCGTTGTGGCGCAAACCAGCCTGCCGCGCGCGGATGTGGTGCGCGCGGTGGAAGAAGAAGGTTTTACCGTGAGGGGCTGAAGCTTGCGCCTTTTTCTTGATCAGTTCAGGCGGATGCTGATGCTCCGCCCATGGGCGTGCAGCCCCTCGGCTTCTGCCAAAGCTACGGCGGCGCGCCCGATTTGCGCGAGCGCCGCGCCATCGGCTTCGACCCAGCTTGTGCGCTTCAGGAAATCGAAACTCGAAAGCCCGGAGGCGAAGCGCGCGGTGCGCCCGGTGGGCAGCACATGGTTCGGCCCGGCGATATAATCCCCTACGGCTTCCGGGCAGAAACGCCCCAGAAACGCCGCGCCGGCATGGCGAATTTGGCTGAGCAAGCCCTTCGCGTCATCCACCATCAATTGCAGATGCTCAGGCGCCAAGCGGTTGGTCAGCGCGGCGGCTTCTGCCAAGTCTCGCACCAAAATCACCGCGCCATGCCGCGCCCAGCTTTCACCGGCAATCGCCGCCCGCGGCAGGGTCTTCAGCGCGTGTTCCACTGCCTGCGCCACCGCATCCGCCAGTGCCGCATCGGGCGTGATCAGGATGGATTGCGCGCTTTCATCATGTTCGGCCTGGGCCAGCAAATCCATCGCCACATGGGCGGGATCATTGGCGCCATCGGCAATCACCACCACCTCTGAAGGGCCGGCGATGGAATCAATGCCAACCCGGCCAAAGACCTGGCGCTTGGCTTCCGCGACATAGGCATTACCCGGCCCGACAATGCGGTCCACCGGCGCGATGCTGCCCGTACCCCAGGCGAGTGCGGCGACAGCCTGCGCGCCGCCAATACGGTAAATTTCAGTGACGCCCGCGCGCTTGGCTGCGGCCAGCACCAGCGGATTGAGCACGCCATCGGGCGTTGGCACCGCCATGGCAATGCGCGGCACGCCGGCAGCGCGCGCCGGCAGCGCATTCATCAGCACGGAAGATGGATAGGCTGCCTTCCCACCGGGGACGTAGATACCCACCGCATCCACCGGCCCCCAACGCAGCCCAAGGGTCAGCCCGGCTGCATCCCGCATCACCAAATCCTGCGGCAATTGCGCGCGGTGGAAGGTTTCTATCCGTTCCGCTGCCAGATTAAGCGCCGCGCGGAGTTCAGGCGCGATGGTCGCATCCGCCGCTTCAATTTCGGCATCGGTCACGCGCAAGGCAGTGGCATTGGCGGGCCGCCAGCGATCAAGCCGCGCGGTGTAATCTAGCAGCGCCGCATCACCACGCGCGCGAATATCGGCGATGATGCCTGCAACAACGCCATCCACCTTTTGCGTCGTTTCGCGGGCATCGTCCAATAACGCGGTGAAGGCGGCTTCAAAGCCTGCATCGCGCGTATCAAGGCGCTTCATGCAGCGGCTTCCACAGCAGCGCGGAAGCGCGCGATCCAGGCGCCAATGGCCTCGGGCCGCGTTTTCAACGCAGTGCGATTGACAATGAGCTTGGAGGTGACATGCGCGATCACCTCAGTCTCCTTCAGCCCATTGGCCTTCAGCGTGGAACCCGTTTGCACCAGATCCACAATCAGCCGCGCAAGGCCCATGGAAGGCGCCAATTCCATCGCACCGTTCAAATGTACGATTTCCGCCTGCACACCGCGCGTAGCGTAATGGCGCTGCGCAATGTTGGGGTATTTCGTTGCCACCGTCACGCGCGACCATCGGCGCGGGTCATCGGGCATGGCATTGACGGGTTCCGCCACCGAAACACGGCAGCGGCCAATGCCCAGATCAAGCGGCGCATAGATTTCCGGGTAATCGAATTCCATCAATACATCGGAACCACAAACGCCAATCGCCGCCGCGCCATGCGCCACAAAAGTCGCGACATCGAAGGGGCGGACGCGAATGACATCCACTGCCGGATCGTTCGTCGGAAAGCGCAGCCGGCGGCTGTCTTCATCCGCGTAATCTTCCGCCGGGGTCAAGCCGGCGCGGGCGAGCATCGGGTGAAGCTCCTTCAGGATGCGCCCCTTGGGGAGCGCGATAACCAAAGGCGCATCTGCCTGCGCCGGGGCGCCATTCAGCGCATTGGGGATCGGGATATCCATGACTACCTGCCCGCCAGTCTTTCAATATCGGCGCCCACCGCCGCCAATTTCGCTTCCACGCGTTCATAACCGCGATCCAGATGATAGACGCGGTTCACAATCGTCTCACCCTCCGCCGCCAGCCCCGCGAGAATAAGAGAGACCGAGGCGCGCAAATCAGTCGCCATCACTGGCGCACCGGAGAGATGCTTCACCCCGCGCACAATGGCGGAAGCGCCGTGGAAATTGATGCGCGCGCCCATGCGTGACAGTTCCGGCACATGCATGAAGCGGTTTTCGAAAATCGTTTCCGTGATCATGGAGGCGCCTTCCGCGACACACATCAGCGCCATGAATTGCGCCTGCATATCGGTGGCGAAACCAGGGAAGGGTTCGGTCATCACATCGGCACCGCGCAAGCCATTGCTGCGTGTGACGCGAAGCCCGCCTTCTTCTTCCGCCACATCAACGCCGGCTTCGCGCAGCGTGCGCGTCACCGCGCCCAAATGGTCTAGCCGCGCGCCTTGCAGCAGCAGCGATCCGCCGGTGATGGCAGCAGCGCAGGCAAAAGTGCCGGCTTCAATGCGGTCCGCGATAATGGGATGCGTCGCGGCGCCAAGGCTTGCGACACCTTCCACCAGCAGCCGATCCGTCCCTATGCCTTCAATCCGTGCGCCCATGCGCATCAGGCAGGCGGCAAGGTCGGTGATCTCAGGCTCGCGCGCCGCATTCATGATTTCGCTTTGCCCGCGCGCCAAAGCCGCAGCCATCAGGATGTTTTCCGTGGCACCGACCGAGACCTGCGGGAAGATGATGCGCGCGCCCTTCAGGCCCTGGGGCGCGCGGGCTTCGATGTAGCCGGCGGTGATCTCAATCTCGGCGCCCATTTGCTCAAGCGCCTTCAGGTGCAGATCAACCGGGCGCGTGCCGATGGCGCAGCCACCAGGCAGGCTGACCCGCGCGCGGCCATGGCGGGCCAGCAAGGGGCCAAGCACCAAGACGGAAGCCCGCATCTTGCGCACCAGATCATAAGGCGCTTCCAGATCGGTGGCCGCGCCGCTGATGGTGATGCTGCGCGCGGATGTGTCACGTGAAACAGTGAGCCCATGATGCCCCAGCAGCCCCGCCATGGTGGCGACATCGGCCAGGTCTGGCGCATTGGTGAGCGTGAGTGGCCCATCGGACAGCAACCCTGCCGCCATCAGCGGCAGGGCAGCGTTCTTGGCGCCTGAGATCGGGATACTGCCCGAAAGCACCCGTCCGCCACGGATGAGAATACGATCCATCAGAGCTTCGGCAGCGCGACGCCGCGCTGGCCCATATATTTGCCGCGGCGGTCGGCATAGCTGACCTCGGGCGGGGCTTCACCCTTCAGGAACAGGAATTGGCAAATGCCTTCATTGGCATAGACCTTGGCAGGGAGTGGGGTGGTATTGCTGATTTCAATCGTTACTTGGCCTTCCCATTCGGGTTCCAGCGGCGTCACATTCACAATCAGCCCGCAGCGCGCATAGGTGGATTTGCCAAGGCAGATCACCAGGATATCGCGCGGGATGCGGAAATACTCGACCGTATGCGTCAGCACAAAGGAATTGGGCGGGATGATGCAAACCGGGCCCTTGCGCGTGACGAACCCGTCTTCGGAAAACGCCTTGGGGTCCACAATGGCATTGTCCACATTGGTGAAAATCTTAAATTCATCGGCTGCCCTGGCGTCATAGCCATAGGATGACAGGCCATAGGAAATCACCCCTTCGCGGCGCTGGGCTTCAACAAAGGGTTCAATCATGCCGTGTTCCGCCGCCATGTTGCGGATCCAGCTATCGGGCATGATGGGCATGGTGGTTTGGCCTGGCTCAAGAATTGGCGCGGCGCGGCGCCTGGAAGGCGTGGCTTAGCCCAGCGCGGGCAGGGGGACAACCGGCGGCAAGCGGCGCTTCACGCCGCCGCCATCCGTGGCGGGCGCGTCACCCAATTCGCCAGCGCGGCAATCACGCCGACCACCAGCATCACCGGCCAGAAGGCGGCGTAGCTGCCCGTGGCATCCACCACCCAGGCGCCGGCACCCGCGCCCAGAAACCCGCCAAGCTGGTGCGAAAAGAAGCAAATCCCATAAAGCGCGCCAAGGTCCGCCACGCCAAAGCGCCGCGCAATCGCCGCCGAGGTCAGCGGTATGGTGCCAAGCCAAATGAAACCCATCACGGCAGCAAAGATCAGCGTGCCCCATTCGGTCGGCGTCACATTGGCAAAGACCGCAATCGCGAGCGTGCGGACCATATAAATCCCGCCCAAGGCCACTTCCGGGCGGATGCTATTGCCAATCCGCCCGCAGACCCATGATCCCGGAATATTGAACAAGCCCACCAGCATCAGCGCCGTCACGCCAAGCCCCGCCGGCAGGCCACAGAGCGAAAGATGCGCTGGCAGATGCGTGGTCAGGAAGGCCAATTGAAAGCCGCAGGCGAAGAAACCCAACGTCAGCAGGGCGAAATCACGCTCGGCCAAGGCACGCTTCGCGAGCGCAGGCAGCCCGGCAAGCCCGGTGGGGCGGCCGGTGGCGGGGCCGGGCGGCGCCCATTCCAAACGGGGTGCCACAAAGACCATCAGCGCCATGGTGGCTGCCAGCATCAGAAATGCGCCGGAGGTGCCGAAATCCGTAATGCCCCATTGCACGAAGGGGATCAGCGCCGCCTGGCCGATGGACCCGCCGGCGGAAGCCAGCCCCAGCGCATCGCCCCGGCGATTTTCCGGGACAGCGCGCGCCACAGCGCCAAGCACCGTGCCAGACCCTACCGCCGCCACGCCAAGCGCGGTGCAAACGCCAATGCCAATGATCAGGCTGGCCGTACTGGGCCAGACCGCCGGCAGGATCAGGCCAATGGCGTAGATCGCTGCCCCGCCCAAGGCCACGCGCCCCGCGCCAAACTTATCCGCAATGGCGCCAGCAACGGGTTGGGAGAGCCCCCAAAACAGGTTATGCAAGGCCACCGCCGCGCCATAGGCAAAGGCCGGGATGGCGTGTTCCGTCCCGAGCGGCAGCAGAAACAGCCCAAAAGTCTGCCGCGCCCCAAGCGCGAGCGAGACCGAGGCAGCGGCGGCGATAATGACAATCCAGGCTTGTGCAGGCATACGCCCTTATGGCGAAACGCCGCGCCCCTGGCCAGAGCGAAACCCGCTTGACGCGCCCGCCCACACCCCCTAAACGCGCCCTTCCGCCGCATCGCCTCGGGAGCAATCCAGGGGCTGTTTGGCGTTTTGGGGAACGCGGGAGACACCTTCGGGGGTCGCATGCACCGCGGGCCTCTCGGGTTATTGAGAGAGGATAGTACAGTGGCTAAAAAGATCGCAGGCTATATCAAGCTGCAGATCCCGGCCGGCAAGGCGAATCCTTCGCCGCCCGTCGGGCCCGCGCTTGGTCAGCGTGGCCTCAACATCATGCAATTCGTGAAGGAATTCAACGCGGCGACGCAGCAGATGGAACCGGGCACCCCGACGCCCGTGGTCATTACTGCTTATTCGGACCGCACCTTTTCCTTCATCACCAAGACGCCGCCCAATACCTATTTCCTGCTGAAGGCCGCGAAGCTCGATAAGGGCTCAACCGCGCCGGGCAAGGCCGCGCCGATTGGCCGCGTGACCAAGTCGCAGCTGATCGAAATCGCCAAGGTGAAGATGCAGCACATGAACGCCAATGACGTTGACGCTGCCGTGCGCATGCTTGCGGGTTCCGCCCGCGCCATGGGCCTGACCGTGGTGGAGGGCTAAGACCATGGCAAAGATCGGTAAGCGCCTGAAGGCGGCCTATGCGGGTTTTGATCGTGAAAAGGCCTATGCGCTGGATGAAGCAGTGAAGCTCGCCCGCGGCGCGGCCAAGGCGAAGTTCGACGAAACCATCGAAATTTCGATGAACCTTGGCATTGACCCCCGCCATGCGGACCAGATGGTGCGCGGCGTTGTCGGCCTGCCCCATGGCACCGGCAAGACCGTGCGCATCGGCGTTTTTGCCCGTGGCGCCAAGGCTGATGAAGCCAAGGCCGCCGGCGCTGACGTGGTGGGTGCGGATGACCTGGCTGCCCTGGTGCAGGAAGGCAAGATCGAATTCGATCGCTGCATCGCGACGCCTGACATGATGGGCCTGGTGGGCCGGCTTGGTAAGGTGCTTGGCCCCCGTGGCCTGATGCCGAACCCGAAGCTCGGCACCGTCACCATGGATGTGAAGGGTGCCGTGACGGCCGCCAAGGCTGGTCAGGTGGAATTCCGTGCCGAGAAGGCCGGGATTGTGCATGCCGGCATCGGCAAGGCGTCCTTCGCTGAAGCGCAGCTGGTTGAAAACGCTCGTGCTTTCGTGGAAGCGATCCAGCGCGCGCGCCCGACCGGTGCCAAGGGGACCTATGTGAAGAAGGTGGCGGTTTCCTCCACCATGGGCCCCGGCGTGAAGGTGGATGTCACCAGCCTTTCGGCTTCCGCCAATTAAGGTTTTGGCCCGGCTTTCAGCCGTGCAGTGAATTCGCTTGGTCCTGATGGGCCAAGCGGGCAGGGGATGGCCCACGGCCATGCCCGAACCTGTCGGAGACCCCCTGTAGTCCTTCGGGACGGTGAAGGGCCTTCGGGCCCGCAGGGGATAGACGGTGTGCCCAAGCATAGACCAACCAGGGGTTAGTACCCTGGAATGGCTTGGTTTGGCGTTCCGGACTGACAGGCGAACCGGGGTTGGTGCCATACCGGCGCCCGCCCCCGAGTGAACCCGGCTGGCGCCCTTCCAAAAGGCCCCAGCCACCGACGGAGACGTAGAGTGGAAAGATCGGAGAAGCGCGAATTCGTCGAATCCCTCGCCGCGATCTTCGCCGAGACCTCCTTCGTGCTGGTTGCCCGCAATGCCGGGCTGACTGTCGCGGATGTGAGTGAACTCAGGCGCAGGATGCGTGCGGCCGGGGCTTCGTACAAGGTCGCGAAGAACCGCCTGGCCACCCGCGCCCTCGAAGGCACCCGTTTCCAAGGCGTTGCACCGCTGCTGAAAGGGCCGACCGCGCTTGCGTGGTCATCGGACCCTGTGGCCGTGGCGAAAACCGCCGTGGAGTTCGCCAAGACAAACGATAAGTTTGTCGTCCTGGGCGGTGCTCTTGGAACTCAGACGCTGAACGCCGATGGCGTGAAGGCGCTGGCCGAGTTGCCGTCCCTGGAGACGCTGCGCGCGCAGCTGCTGGGTCTTATCCAGACCCCGGCGACGCGGATCGCGGGCGTGCTTCAGGCCCCTGGTGGGCAGGTGGCGCGGGTGTTGGCGGCATACGCCAAGAAGGACGCGGCCTGAGGCCCGGATGTTTTGTCCCCCGTGGCATGCCGCCCCGGGGGAGTTGCAAGAACCAAACCAAGCTATTAGATCAAGGAGCATAAACACATGGCTGATCTCGCGAAGCTGGTGGACGAGCTGTCCGCCCTGACCGTTCTGGAAGCTGCCGAGCTTTCCAAGATGCTGGAAGAAAAGTGGGGCGTTTCCGCCGCCGCGCCGGTGGCCGTTGCCGCTGCGCCGGCTGCTGCCGCTGCCGCGCCGGCTGCCGAAGCGCAGACCGAATTCACCGTCATCCTAGCCAATGGCGGCGACAAGAAGATCAATGTCATCAAGGAAATTCGCACCATTACGGGCCTTGGCCTGAAGGAAGCGAAGGATTTGGTGGAAGGCGCGCCGAAGACTGTGAAGGAAGGCGTGTCGAAGGACGAAGCCGACAAGATCAAGAAGGTGCTGGAAGAAAACGGCGCCACGGTCGAAGTGAAGTAAGACTTCAGGCCGGCCCTGGGCATCCGCTGCCGGGGCCGGGCGAAACAGGTTGGGCGCGGGTGGAGCTTCCCTGAAAAGGGGGTCAGTTCCGCCCGTGCCCGCGTTTCTCCGGTCCGGGACCGGGGCAGCGTTCAGCGGATAACCCGCGTCGGCAGGGTAGGCCGACAGGACAGATAGAGAAGAGCAGGACAGGCATGAACGCGATCACCCAGTCTTTCACCGGGCGTAAGCGGATCCGCAAGAGCTTCGGGCGTTTGCCGGAAGTGGCGCCGATGCCGAACCTTATTGATGTGCAGCGCGCGTCTTATGAAAGCTTCCTGCAAATGGAAGTTGGCCCCGATGCGCGCACCGTCACGGGTTTGCAGGAAGTGTTCCGTTCGGTCTTTCCGATTGATGATTTCGCCGGGCGTGGCCGGCTGGAGTTCGTGCAATACGAACTCGAAGACCCGAAATATGATGTTGAGGAATGCATCCAGCGCGGGCTGACCTATGCCGCGCCGCTCAAGGTGCGGTTGCGCCTTATCGTTTGGGATGTGGATGAGGAAACCGGCAGCCGTTCTGTGCGCGACATCAAGGAACAGGATGTCTACATGGGCGATATGCCGCTCATGACCGATAACGGCACCTTCATCATCAATGGCACGGAACGCGTTATCGTTTCGCAGATGCACCGCAGCCCTGGTGTGTTTTTTGATCATGACCGTGGCAAGACCCATTCCAGCGGCAAGTATTTGTTCGCCGCGCGCGTGATCCCGTATCGCGGTTCCTGGCTGGATTTCGAATTCGACGCCAAGGATATTTGCTATGTCCGCATTGACCGCAAGCGCAAGCTACCGGTCACCACGCTGCTTTACGCGCTGGATAGCGCGGCCACTGAAATGCAGCGGGTCGAGCGCGACGGGCAGATGGAACCGCATGAAATTCACGGCATGGATGCCGAGGAAATCCTGAATTCCTTCTATGGCCAGGTTGTCTTTGCGCGCGGCCCCAAGGGCTGGTCACGCACCTTTGACCCCGATGCCTTCCGTGGCGTGAAGCTTGCTGAAGCGCTGGTGGATGCGCGCAGCGGTGAAGTGGTGGCTGAGAAGGAAACCAAGCTGACGCCACGCATGGCGCGCAAGATTGCCGAAGCCGGCACAACGGAAGTGCTGGTGAGCCGCGCTGAATTGCTCGGCCGCTTTGTGGCGGAAGACCTGGTGAATATGGAGACCGGGGAAATCTGGGCCGAAGCCGGTGAGGAATTGACCGAGCCGAAGCTGAACCTGATTGAGGAAATCGGGCTCAATCGCCTTCCGACACTGGGCATTGATCAGGCCGTTGGTCCTTGGATGCGCAATACGCTCGCGGTGGACAAGAATTCCAATCGTGACGAAGCGCTGATGGACATTTATCGCGTGATGCGTCCGGGTGAACCACCGACGCCTGAAACGGCAGAAGCGCTGTTCCGTGGGCTATTCTTCGACATGGAACGCTATGATCTTTCCACGGTCGGGCGTGTGAAGATGAATATGCGCCTTGGCTTTTCGTTGGAAGAAGTGCCGGATTATGTGCGTATCCTGCGCAAGCAGGATATTGTGGCCACACTTCGCGTGCTGCTCGACCTGAAGGATGGGCGCGGGCAGATTGATGATATTGACAATCTCGGCAATCGCCGCGTGCGGTCGGTTGGCGAATTGATGGAAAATCAGTATCGCGTTGGCTTGCTGCGGATGGAACGCGCGATCAAGGAACGCATGGGGTCGGTGGATATCGATACTGTCATGCCGCATGACCTGATCAATGCGAAGCCGGCGGCCGCGGCGGTGCGGGAATTCTTCGGCTCCTCGCAGCTTTCGCAATTCATGGACCAGACCAATCCGCTTTCGGAAGTGACGCATAAGCGTCGCCTGTCGGCGCTTGGTCCGGGTGGTCTCACGCGTGAGCGTGCCGGCTTTGAAGTGCGCGATGTGCACCCCACGCATTATGGCCGCATCTGCCCGATTGAAACGCCGGAAGGCCCGAATATCGGCCTGATCAATTCACTCGCGACCTTTGCTAAGGTGAACAAATACGGCTTCATCGAAACACCGTATCGCCTGGTGAAGGATGGGCAGATTGTGGGTGATTCCCGCTATCTGTCTGCGATGGAAGAAGAACGCCTGATCGTCGCGCAAGCAGACGCCAATGTGGATACGGATGGCCGCTTCAAGGATGAATTGGTATCGGTCCGTCAGGGCGGCGATTTCCGTCTGGTGAAGCCGGAAGAAGTGACGGCGATTGACGTCTCCCCGAAGCAGTTGGTCTCGGTGGCGGCGGCGCTGATCCCCTTCCTGGAAAACGATGACGCGAACCGCGCTTTGATGGGTTCCAACATGCAGCGCCAAGCGGTGCCGCTGATCCGCGCCGATGCGCCGCTGGTCGGCACTGGCATGGAAGCCGCTGTGGCGCGTGATTCGGGTGCGACGATTGTGGCGCGCCGCGATGGCGTGGTGGATTCGATTGACGGCGCGCGCATCGTGGTGCGTGCTACGTCTGCCGATGGTTCGACCAGCGGCGTTGATATCTATCGGCTGCGCAAATACATGCGGTCCAACCAATCCACCTGCATCAACCAGCGCCCACTGGTGAAGGTGGGTGATGCGGTGAAGGTGGGCGATATCATCGCCGATGGTCCTTCGACCGAGCTTGGCGAATTGGCGCTGGGGCGGAATGTGCTTTGCGCCTTCATGCCTTGGAATGGCTATAACTTCGAAGATTCGATCCTGATCAGCGAACGCATCGCGCGTGACGACGTGTTCACGTCGATCCACATCGAAGAATTTGAGGTGATGGCGCGCGACACGAAGCTCGGCCAGGAAGAAATCACCCGCGATATTCCGAATGTGGGTGAAGAAGCGCTTCGTAACCTGGACGAAGCCGGCATTGTCTATATCGGTGCCGAGGTTAATCCAGGCGATATTCTGGTGGGGAAGGTAACGCCCAAGGGCGAAAGCCCGATGACGCCGGAAGAAAAGCTGCTGCGCGCGATCTTTGGTGAAAAAGCTTCCGATGTGCGCGACACTTCATTGAAGCTGCCGCCGGGTGTTGCTGGTACCGTTGTTGATGTGCGCGTCTTCTCCCGCCGCGGTGTTGACAAGGATGAGCGCGCGATGGCGATTGAGCGCGCCGAGATTGAACGCCTTGCCAAGGACCGCGATGATGAAAAGGCGATCCAGGAGCGTTCCTTCTATTCGCGCCTGCGTGAACGCCTGCTGAACCGCAAGGCCACTGGCGGCTTCAAGGCGGTCAAATCCGGCACGGTGATCACCGATGAAGTGCTGGATGAATTCGCCAAGGCGACATGGCGCCAGATTTCGGTCGCGGATGATGCCGCGATGGCCGAAATTGAAGCCATGAAGCGCGAATTCGATGCCGCGATCGAAAGGCTGCAAAAGCGTTTTGAGAGCAAGGTCGAAAAGGTCCAGCGCGGTGATGAATTGCCGCCGGGCGTGATGAAGATGGTCAAGGTCTTCATCGCCGTGAAGCGCAAGCTTCAGCCGGGCGACAAGATGGCCGGCCGCCATGGCAATAAGGGTGTGGTCAGCCGTGTTGTGCCGGTGGAAGACATGCCCTTCCTGGAAGATGGCACCTCGGTTGATCTGGTGCTGAACCCGCTAGGCGTGCCTTCGCGCATGAATGTGGGGCAGATTCTGGAAACTCATCTGGGGTGGGCTTGCGCCAATCTCGGCCGTCAGGTCGGCGAATTGGTGGATGAGTATCGCCATCGCAGCGCGCGCCGCAGTGAATTGGAAGCCAAGCTCAAGGATATCTATGGCGAAGAAGTTTTCGCCCGCGATATCGCGCCGATGGCGGATGATCAGTTGGTGGAGCTTTGCGAAAACCTGAAAAAGGGCATCCCGATTGCCACACCTGTGTTCGATGGTGCGCGCATGGCCGATATTGAAGGCATGCTGGACAAGGCCGGGCTTGATACCTCGGGCCAGGTTTGGCTGCATGATGGCCGTTCGGGTGAGCGTTTCGAACGCAAGGTGACGGTTGGCTACA
>VGDL01000055.1 GCA_016869735.1 Alphaproteobacteria bacterium | reverse complement strand
CGCTCATTTGATGATCCTTTTCCTCATAGCGCAGGCATTGAGCCTGGGCGAGACGAAAATGGGGAAGGCACCGCGCTTGCCAAAGCCTGGTTCTGCCGGAATGATCCCCCCATGACGCAGCACACCACGCCTGAACCCCTCACCATGTTCGACAAGATCTGGATGCGCCACCGCGTTCTGGAACGCGAAGATGGCCAGGTTCTGCTTTATGTTGATCGTCATTTCATCCATGACGGCACCGCCCCGGCCTTCGAGATGCTGCGCAAACGTGGCGCAGCACCCCGCGCGCCGGAACGCATTTTCGCCACACCTGACCATTACGCGCCGACCGATACGCGCCAAAGTGCCGAGATTGCGAATGCCGAATATCGCGGCATGGTCGAATCGCTGGAACGCAATGCGGCCGAATTTGGGATAAGGCATTTCGGCCTTCAGGATGGCCAACAGGGCATTGTGCATGTGATTGGCCCCGAAACCGGCCTGAGCCAGCCCGGCATGCTGTTGGTATGCGGCGATAGCCATACTTCGACCCACGGCGCCTTGGGGGCGCTGGCCTTCGGCATTGGCATGACCGAAGTGGCGCATGTGCTGGCAACGCAATGCCTTTGGCAACGACGCCCGCGCAATATGCGGATCACTGTCGAAGGGGCGCTTGGTTTTGGCGTGACAGCCAAGGATGTCATTTTGCATATCATCGCAACCATCGGCACCGCAGGTGCTACAGGATGCGTGATTGAATATGCCGGTTCGGCGATACGCGGGCTTTCGATGGAAGGCAGGCTGACGCTTTGCAACATGTCCATCGAAGCAGGCGCACGGGCTGGCATGGTGGCGCCGGATGAAAAGACCTTTGCTTACCTGGCCGAAAAGCAATATGCGCCGAAGGGCGCCGAATGGGATGCGGCCTTGGCACGTTGGCGCGCCCTGCCGAGCGATCCCGGCGCGCAATTCGATCATGAGGTAATGATTGACGCCGCTTCCATCGCGCCCATGGTGACCTGGGGCAATAGCCCGCAGGATGCGCTGCCCGCTGATGGCGTAATTCCCGACCCGATGCATCAGGATGATCCGGCGCGTCGCCAAGCCATGGAAGATTGCTTTGCCTATATGGGGCTTTCTGCCGGCATGCCGGTGACTGAATTGCGCCTGGATCGCGTCTTTATCGGTTCCTGCACCAATGGCCGGATCGAGGATTTGCGCGCCGCCGCCGCAATTGCCAAGGATGGCAAGGTTGCCGCTGGCGTGATGGCCTGGGTGGTGCCGGGCTCGGCGCCAGTCAAACGTCAGGCGGAAGCCGAAGGTCTGGATGCGATTTTCAAGGAAGCGGGCTTTGAATGGCGCGAAGCGGGCTGTTCCATGTGCCTTGGCACGAATGGCGAGATTGGCAGGCCGGGGCAGCGCATAGCCTCTACTTCAAATCGCAATTTTCGCGGTCGCCAGGGCGCCGGGGGGCGCACGCATCTGATGAGCCCCGCCATGGCCGCCGCCGCGGCGCTGGCCGGGCATATTGTTGATATCAGGCGCGTGCAGGGGGCGGCGTAAGCTTATCATGGAACCCTTCATTTCACTCAAATCCAACGCCGTGCCATTGGTGCAGGACAATATAGATACGGACCAGATCATCCCGGCGCGTTTCCTGGCGCGGCCACGCGATGATGATCATGGCATCAATTTTTTCCGCGATTTACGTTTTGATGCCAATGGGCAGGAGATCCCCGAATTTCCCCTGAACCGGCCTAACTGGCGCGATGCGCGGATCATTTTGGGTGGGCGCAATTTTGCCTGTGGTTCGTCGCGCGAAAATGCAGTTTGGGCGCTGCATGGCTGGGGCGCGCGGGCAGTGATTGCGCCATCCTTCGGTGATATTTTCGCGATCAATGCGGTGAAGAATGGTGTTCTGCCCATTATGTTGTCGGCCGATGCGGTCAGCGCGCTGATGGCGGCGACCATCGCCGATCCCGAAGCTGTCATTGCCATTGATTTTCCGGAACAGACTGTCACGGCGCCGGACGGCACAGTGCATCGCTTTGAAATTGATCCCTTCGCCAAGCGCAGCCTGCTGGAAGGCCTTGATGAATTGGCCTTCACCATGACGCATGAAGAAGATATCGCCGCCTTTGAACGGCGCTTTGGTCGGGATAACTTCTGACCCTGGCGGGACAAAACAGAAAAACTTCAGGAGGACTACCATGAACACGCCAATCAATCGCCGCGCCATCCTTGCTGCCACGCTGGCGACACCTTGGGTAAGTAAGCTTGCGCATGCTTAAGGCGATTGGCCCAATCGGCCGATACGCTGGCTGGTTGCCTTCGCCGCTGGTGGCGCTGCCGATACTGCTGCGCGTGCGCTCGCCGCCGATATGCAGGAAGCGCTTGGGCAGAATATCGTCATTGAAAACCGCACTGGCGGAAATGCCATCATCGCGGCCAATGCCCTGCTGCAAGCGCCGCGGGATGGCTATACGTTTTTGGTTGATGCGGCCAATCAGCTCACGAATCCCGCGCTGATGCGCGATATTCCGTTTGATTATGCCACGGCCTTCGCGCCCACCACCCTGATTTCAGTCTTTCCGCAAGTGATTGCGGTGAAGCATGATTTTCCTGCAAAGGACATCAAGGAATTCATCGCGGTGGCCAAGGCGCGGCCTGGCACGATCACCGTCGGCACGCCGCCGGCAGCGGGCATGGCGCATCTGGCTTTGGCCGCCTTTGAAAAACGCGCGGGCATCAGGCTTGTGCATGCGCCTTATCGCGGTGGTGCGGATGCGGCGCGTGATATATTGGCGGGCAGTATTGACGCGGTGTTGATCACCTCATCTTCCGTGCGGCCACCGGTGCAGGCAGGCCGCGCGCGCATTCTGGCGGTGACAAGCCTTGAGAGGATTGCGACGCTGCCGGATGTGCCAACCCTGGCAGAATCCGGCTTTCCAGGTTTTGACATGAATGATTGGAACGGGCTTTTCGCCGGCGCCGGCACGCCGCGCGCGGTGGTGGAGCGCATGGCGGCCGTTGCCGCTGTTTCGGCGAAGTCAGCCGCAGTGCGCGCGCGCATGGACCCTGCCGGCGCCATCATGATCGGCAATGCGCCGGATGTTTTCGCGCGTTGGCTGGCTGGACAGCGACAGGGCGCGCTTGAGGTAATCCGCGATGCTGGCATTACGCTTGGGTAAAGGGGGCGATTTCATCGCGGCTTCGCTGAAGGCAAGGCTCATGCAAGTGATCCGGCTTTGTCTTGCTGTGCCGATGTTTTGCTTTGGCCTTGCGGCCTGTGCGGAGCAGCCAGGCGCGCCAGCTTCGGGGGGTGCCGCGCGTGCTGTTGGCCCGATCACGGAAGAAAAAGGTCCCTGGCGGGAACAGGATCATTGGATTCCGGTTGAAGGCACCAGCCAATTCATCCTCATGCGGCTTTGCCGCCCAGCAGGGGGCAACCCCGCACGCCTTGTTGTTGCCAATCACGGATCGCCGCCTTCTGCGGCGCAACGCCCAAACATGGCGCCTTGGTCCTGTGAGCAGCGGGCGATTTCTTGGTTCCTGACCCGCGGCTATGCCGTGGCGCTGCCCTTGCGCCGGGGCTATGGCGCTTCGGGCGGCACTTGGGCGGAAACCTATGGTTCCTGCCGCAATCCCAATTTTGTGGCGGGCGGCACTGAAACAGCGCGCGATATCCGTTCTGCCATTGCCTATGCCACTGCCCAGCCAGGGATACGCCGCGATGGCGCTGTGGTGGTCGGCCAATCTGCCGGGGGTTGGGGTTCGCTCGCCCTCGCGGCGCGCAATCCGCCAGAGGTCGCGGCGATTGTGAATATGGCGGGCGGGCGCGGCGGGCGGCTGGATAATCTGCCCAATAACAACTGCCGGGCCGATGTGTTGGCCACCAGCGCCGGGCAATTTGGTCAAACCGCGCGCATCCCAAGCCTTTGGGTCTATACCGATAATGACAGTTTCTTCAGCCCATCGCTTGCGGGGGCGATGCATCAAAACTATGTCCAGGCCGGTGGCGCCGCGGAATTCCGTGCCTTGCCCGCTTTTGGCAGGGACGGGCATGGCCTTTTCACCGCCGCTGGCGGGCCGCAAATTTGGGGTCCCTTGGTGGAGGCATTCCTCGCCAAGACCCTTCGCTAACAGGAGTAGTTGCCTTGGATCAGGAAGACGTGCCGCTGGAAGGGCAAATCCGTGAAAAGCTGGTGCTGACCAAGGAACGCTGGGCCGAAGAAGGCCGCCTGCTGACCGGCACCACGGCTGATCCCATGCGTGACCGCCTGCCGCCTGGTCAGACGCTGGTGAAGGATTGGCCGGTGCTTGATCTTGGCGTGCAGCCTGATGTCAGCACCGCCAAATTCCGCCTTCGGCTTGAAGGCTTGGTGGAAAATCGCCTCGCCTTCGATTGGGAAGGCTTCATGGCGCTGCCGCAAACCGACATGGTTTGCGATATCCACTGCGTCACGCAATGGAGCCGGTACGACAATCGCTTCACCGGTGTGCGTACCGCAACGCTGCTGGAATTGGCCCGCCCGCGCCCTGAAGCGCGTTTCGTGTCTATGACATCCTATGATGGCTATACCACGAACCTGACTCTGGAAGCCTTCTCGGCCGCCGATGTGATGGTGGCGCATTCCTGGGAAGGCGCGCCAATCACCCGCCAGCATGGCGGGCCGGTGCGGCTGGTGCTGCCGCGGCTTTACTTCTGGAAAAGCCCGAAATGGCTGACGCGCATTGAATTGCTGGCGGAAGATCGCCCCGGCTTTTGGGAAGTGCGCGGCTATCACAATCAGGGCGATCCCTGGCTTGAGGAACGCTATGGTTAAGGCCACTCGGCGCGCTCTTTTGGCCCTGCCCCTGATGGCCGCTGCCCCCGCCCCTGCAACCGCTTGGGATTTCCGCTTCCCTTCCTTGGAAGGCGGCGAGCATGATCTGGCCACCTGGCGCGGGCGGGTATTGCTGGTGGTGAATACCGCATCCTTTTGCGGCTTCACGGGACAATATGCCGCGCTGCAACGCCTGCATGAAGCACGGGAAGGTGCCGGGCTGGTGGTGCTTGGCGTGCCTTCCAATGATTTCAATCAGGAAAGCCAGGATGGCCGCAAGATCAGGGAATTTTGTGATGCGCAATTCGGCATCACCTTCCCCATGGCCGCCCTTTCCCGCGTGCGCGGGCCTGAGGCACACCCCTTCTATCGCTGGGCGGCGGCGCGGGCGGGCGGTGAGCCGCGCTGGAATTTCCACAAATACCTGGTCGCGCGTGATGGGCGGCAGGTGCAGGGGTTTCCGGCGCGTATCGAGCCTTCCTCGGAACAGCTTAGCCGCGCGATTCAGCAGGCGCTGGCGACTTCATAGCGCGCAGGTTTGCGGCCTGCGCGCCATGTGACATTCAAAGAAACTGCGACAGCCGATAGAATCGCGCCGCACTCCGCCAGAACAGATCGGCCCTTTCTTCCTCCGAGGCGCCGGCGGCGATGCGCTTGAAGGCATTCCAGCCCACCGCATAGCCATAGCCGCCCTTATCCACCGGGAAATTGCTTTCAAACATGCAGCGGTGAGTGCCGAATAATTCGATGCAGCGTTCCATCCAGGGGCGCCAATGCTGCGCCAATGCTTCCGATGAAGGCGCAATCGCGCCCGCTTCAAGCCCAAAGCCCGGCAGGCGCATGCCAAGCCCGCCAACCTTCACCATGACATTCGGGCATTGCGCCAGTTCCGCCATATGGCGTGACCAAGTGGCAAAGACCTCATCCCGCTTGCCGGCATAGGGGCCGATTCCCAGAATCCCGCCGCAATGATCCAGCACGATCGGGATTTCGGGGAAGGCGCGCGCGAGTGACGCGAGGCGCGGGATTTGATGGAAATAGATCCAGGCATCGAAGGAAAGCCCATTGCGGCCAAGGGCAGCGAAGCCGGCACGAAAGGCTGCGCTGTCCATCATGTCTTCCGCCGGCGTATAGGCCGGGTTCAGCATGGCGGGGTCAGGATCCCAGGTGGCGATATGGCGAATGCCGCGAAATCTGCCGCCGGCAGCCGCGATATGCGCTGCCAAGACGGGCTGCACCGCATCGCCGAGCGTCAGGTCCGCATAGCCCACAATGCCGGCATTGGCTGCGATATCGCCATAAATGCCACTGGCGAACATCGCGGCGATGCCGGTGACGAATTCTGTCTCCCCCACCGGCTTCAAGGCTTCAGGTCCAGCGGCGCGGTGCATGGACCGCGCCTGGACATAGACCGTCGCCTTGATGTTATGGCCGCTTTTCAGATCGGCCAGGAATTCATCATGCAAATAGCGCCAGCCTGGCCGATCCCAAAGGTGATGATGCGGGTCAATGATAAGCTGCGCGGGGTCTAGAATCTCCTCCTGCCGCGCGGCGAGCCAATCCTCGCGGACGGCAAGGTAATGCTGCACCTGATGCTGTGACATGGCGTTTTCCCTACAAGGATGATTGCCCGCTTGGCCGGACATGCTTCAGGCGGTGAAAGGCGAAAGGGCCTTCAGCAGGGCGGGAGTGTAAGCGGCCTTGGGAAGTTGGAACAAGGCTTCGCTGGGGCGGTTCATGATTGTCCAACGGCCCGCCATTGGCTTTCGGTGTAAGTTACTTAGTTCATGGCAGCATTGGGTGCAGCATGGCCAAGGGTGTCCATGCATCGTCCAAACATGGCTTGTGTCGCGCGCCGCGAATTGGAATGCTGCGACTATGATAATACAGAAACGCCCAAGCTGATGGTCCTTGGCTTCCTGGAATGGTCCGCCCGGCGCGGCGGGCTGCTGCTGGCGCTTGGCATTTTCGCGGGGCTTTTCATCCCGCCCTTGGCTGCGCTGTTTCGCGATGTGGTTACCTTCAGCGTCGCAACCTTGATGACTTTTGTGCTGCTGCGCGTGGATTTGGCGCAGGTGGTGGCGTATTTGCGCCGCCCCGTGCTGGTGGCGTTGCTGGTCGGCTGGATGATGCTGGTCTGTCCCATTTTGCTGTTTCTCGTGCTGCGCGGCTTTGGCTTTGATGGGCCGCTGGTCGCGGGGCTGGTGATCAGCGCCATGGGTTGCGCCGGCACATCCTCCCCCGCCTTCGCGCGCATGGTGGGGTTGGATGGGGAGATATCGCTCGTGGTGGCGATCATCACCACGCTGATTGTGCCCTTTACCGCGCCGCCCTTGGCGCTTGGCTTGATGGGCATAGATTTGGCGATTTCGCTTTCCGCGCTGATGGGCCGCCTGATGCTGGTGGTTGGGCTGCCCTTGCTGATTGCGGTGGCGCTACGCCGGCTTTTGGGCCCGGCGCGGCTGCAACGCTATGCCGGGGCCTTGGATGGGTCTGTGGTCTGGCTTGTCGTGATTTTCGGCTTTGGCGTCATGGATGGAATGCTCGCCAAAATCACCTCAGACCCTGGCTGGGTGATGGGCGGCCTCGCTTTGGCATTCGCGGCGAATTTCGGCCTGAATGCCGCAACCGCCTTGGTCTTTGCGCCGACGGGCAAGAAACTGGCGCTGACGGCAGGTTTGCTCGGCGGCAATCGCAATATGGCGCTGTTTCTGGCGGTGCTGCCAGCGGCAACGGATGAGCGCATTTTGCTGTTCTTCGCGCTTGGCCAATTCCCTTTATTCCTGACGCCGTTTTTGCTGCGGCCAATCTATGCGCGTTTCAGGCTGGGTTAGGCGCGGGTTTTCTCCAGCGCCAGCAGCACCACTTCCGGCGTTGCCGGCAAATCAAGCGCGGTCAGGCCAGTGGCATCACAAAGCGCATTCCAAACCGCGGTCGCCAACATCAGCGGTGGTTCGCCGACACCTTTTGATCGGAAAATGGTGTCCGCCCGCGCTGGCGCATTCGCCAGCAACCGCAGCCGGAAATCTGGCGGCGCATCGCGACTGCCTGGGATTTTATAGGTGGAAGGGCCAAGGGTGCGCTGCCGCCCTTCCTTGTCCCAATAGAGGCTTTCCGTGGTGAGCCAACCGAGCCCTTGCACAAAGCCACCTTCAATCTGGCCGCGATCAATTGCGGGGTTCAGCGACCGCCCGCAATCCTGCACCAGATCAGCACGCAGCACGCGATGTTCGCCAGTGAGTGTATCCACCACCACTTCCACCACCGCCGCGCCGTAGGAGAAGTAGAAGAAAGGCTCACCCCGCATGGCCTTCGCATCCCAATGAATGTCGGGGGTGCGATAAAACCCTGTGGCAGAAAGCGAAATGCGTTGCACCCAGCAGCGATGTGCCAGATTGCCGAACTCCATGGCGCGATTATCGCCGGGTTTTGCGACGAAGACGCGGCCTTCGGCAAAGCCAATCACTTCCACCGGCACTTCCCAAAGCCGCGCCGCCTCAGTGGCCATGCGGTCACGGATGGCGCTTGCGGCCAGATGCGCCGCCCAGCCATTCAAATCGGAACCCGTGGAAGCGGCGGTGGGCGCGGTATTGGGCACCTCTGCCGTGCTGGTGGGTGTGATGCGAATGCGGCCAATCGGCACACCAAAGGCATCCGCCACCACCTGCGCGATCTTGATATTGAGGCCCTGGCCCATTTCCGTTCCGCCGTGATTGAGCCGGATGGACCCATCCGCATAAACATGCACCAGGGCGCCGGCCTGGTTCAGATGCATCAGGCCGAAGGAAATGCCAAAGGCGAGGACAAAACTGCCAAGCCCGCGCCGCAGGAATGGGTGCCGCGCATTGAAGGCCGCGATCTCCGCGCGCCGTGCCGCCCAGCCGGCATCTTCCATGGCTTCGGCGTAGACGCGGCGGATCAGATCACCTTCAAGCGCCTGGCCATAAGGCGCCTTGCTGCCATTCTCGCCGCCTGCAAAATTACGCGCGCGCACCGCTTCCATATCCTGCCCGGTTGCGGCAGCGACATGGCGCAGCACATCTTCCACCAGCACCACGCCTTGCGGGCCACCAAAACCACGAAAGGCGGTATGGCTGACGGTGTTGGTGCGCAGCGACAATGCGCGAAGTTTTACTGCCGGCACATCATAGCAATTCAGCGCATGGGTCAGGGCGCGAAACACCACGCCGCCGGTCAGATCAAGACTATGCCCACCATCGGCGGCGAGCATTGCCTCCAGCCCCGTAATGCGCCCTGTCGCATCAAAACCCGCGCGCCATCGATACAAGAAGGGATGGCGCTTGCCGGTGGCGGCCATATCCGCCTTGCGCGAAAGGCGCAGCTTTACCGGCCGGCCTGTGACGCGTGCGGCGAGTGCCGCTGCTGCCGCCACCCAAGACGCATTGCTTTCCTTGCCGCCAAAACCGCCACCCATGCGCCGGCAGCGCACGGTGATGCGGTTGAAATCACAGCCCAGCACGCGCGCGGCAATATGCTGCACCTCGGTCGGGTGCTGGGTGGAGGAGGTGATGGCGATATCGCCATCCTCACCCGGTATGGCAATCGCGATCTGGCCTTCCAGATAGAAATGCTCCTGCCCGCCGGCGCGAAATTCGCCGGATGCCTGCATGGGCGCGGCGGCAATCGCGCCCGCGGCATCACCCACGGTGATATCCTGCGGCGGCAAAAGATAAGCTTCTGCCGCCAGCGCATCCTCAATGGAAAGAATCGCCGGCAGCGCCTCGATTTCCGGCTTCAGCGCAGCAAGGGCCGCCAGCGCCGCATCGCGGGTTACACCCACCACCAGGGCAATCGGTTGGCCGTGATGGCGCAACTCACCCTCGGCGAAAAGCGGTTCAACTTCGCGGCCTGATGGCGAGATATCATTCGCACCAAGCACTTCCCGCGCGGTGATGACTGCAACAACACCCGGCATGGCACGCGCCGCCGCGACATCCAATTCCCCAAGCCGGCCATGCGCGACGGGTGAGAGCAACAACGCGCCATGCAACATGCCCGGCGCTTCCGGCACATCATCCGCAAAGGGTGCGCGACCCGTCACATGGCCAAGCGCTGAATCATGCGCGAGTGCAGCCCCTTGGGCGAGTGGCGCATTCATGGCGCGATGAACCTTGGCGCATGCGGCGTTGGCAGCGCCATGATTTCCGCCGCCGCATCTGGCCGCGCGGCGCGCCAATAAAGCCTAAGCAACAGATTGCGCGCGGCCACGCGGCGATATTCGGCCGTACCGCGCAAATCATCCATGGGTGTGATGGCGCGCGACAAAGCCTCACCGGCCGCGCGCGCTTGCGCTTCGGTAAACGGCGCGCCTTGCAGCAGAGCTTCGGCTTCCGGTGCGCGCGCCGCCATGGGCCCGCAGCCGCCATGGGCGATACGTGCGCGGGTAATCACCTCACCATCACGCTCCAGCAGCACCGAAAGCCCAACCGCGCTGATATCCTGATCATGCCGGCGGGAGAGTTTCTCGGCAGCGAAAATCGCGCCCGGCGCGGGCCTTGGGATGAAAACCCGCGCGATGATTTCCCCCGCCGCCAACGCATTGCGCCGATAGCCGAGCAGGAAATCCTCAACCGCCAGATCGCGCGCGCCATTCGGCCCGGCGAGGTTTAGCCGTGCGCCAAGCGCCAATAAGGGCGGCAGCGCATCGCCGATGGGGCTTGCGGTGCCGAGATTGCCGCCAAGCGTGCCAAGCGCGCGGATTTGGCGGGATCCCAAGCGCCGCAGCAGGCCGGCGAAAGCCGCGAAATCTGGATCATCCGCGATTTGATCAAGCAGCGCCGCATAGGGTTCCGCCGCACCCACCGAAAGCCCCTCAGGCCCCGCGCTGATCCCGCGCAATTCAGCAACATCGCGCAGGCAAATAATGGCGGCGGGGTTTTCGCGATGTTCTGAAAAGCGGAGGCCCAAATCCGTCCCCCCCGCCAGAACCCAAGCCGCTGGATGATCACGCCGCAGGGAAAGCGTGTCATCAAGGCTGCGGGGCAGGAAAAAGCGATGCTCGGGCGGGCCAAGGGCGGTGATATCACTCGCGGGGCATACCGGCACGGCACCCTCCGCCACCGCCAGGGCTGCCACCGCATCCAAAATCGGACGATAGCCGGTGCAACGGCAAAGGTTACCCGCCAAAGCCTCATGCGCATCACCGCCCATGCGGGCATGGGCATAAAGCGACATGACAATGCCTGGGGTGCAAAAGCCGCATTGCGTGGCCTCGGCCGCCAGCATCGCCGCCTGAACCGGGTGCGGCGCGCCATCGGGGGCGGCAAGCCCCTCCACACTCCGCAACGCCAGGCCGTGGGCCTGGCCGAGTGTCATCAGGCAGGCATTGACCGGGGCGCGGGCGCCATCTGGCGTTTCAATCACCACCGTGCAGGCGCCGCAATCGCCCTCCGCACAGCCTTCCTTGGTGCCGGTGAGCCCCGCAGCGCGCAGCCAATCGAGCAAGGTCATCGCCGGGGGCGTATGGGCGGGTAGGGACCGCGATTCGCCGTTCAGGGTGAAGCAGATGGACATGACAGTTATTTAAGATGGATCGGTGCGGGTTCAAACCGGGGGCTGTCCCCAAGGCCCGGCCCGGGAGCCTGCCTTGCCCGGCCCGGCCTGGGGCTATAATACGCAAAGGGTCGGGTGAGGGGGTCGGAAGAACCCCGTGCTCGGCATTCCGGCGCCAATCGGCCCCCCATTTCCTGAAGGCTATGGATGCATCATGAAGCTTCTGGTCCCCGTCAAGCGGGTTGTGGATTACAACGTCAAGGTCCGCGTGAAGGCGGATGGCACGGGCGTTGAAACCGCCAATGTCAAAATGTCCATGAATCCCTTCGACGAAATCGCGGTGGAAGAAGCCGTGCGGTTGAAGGAAAAGGGCGTCGCCACCGAAATCATCGCGGTTTCCGCCGGCCCTGCCGTCGCGCAGGAACAAATCCGCACCGCGCTTGCCATGGGTGCTGATCGCGGCATTCTGGTGGAACATGATGGCGTGCTGGAACCGCTCGCGGTTGCCAAGATTCTGAAGGCGATCATCGCCAAGGAAGCACCCGATTTGGTGATCCTGGGCAAGCAGGCGATTGATGATGACATGAACGCCACCGGCCAGATGCTGGCGGCGCTCATGGGCTGGCCGCAAGGCACTTTCGCGTCCAAGGTTGAAATCGCCGATGGCACGCTGAACATCACGCGCGAAGTGGATGGCGGCCTGGAAAAGCTGGCGCTGAAGCTGCCGGCGATCATCACCACCGATCTGCGTCTGAATGAACCGCGCTATGCGTCGCTGCCCAATATCATGAAGGCGCGCAAGAAGCCGATTGAAACGGTGAAGCCCGCTGATCTGGGGGTGGACCCGGCGCCGCGGCTGACCGTGCTGAAGGTGGAAGAACCGCCCAAGCGCCAGGCCGGCAAGAAGGTTGGTTCCGTGCAGGAACTTGTTGAAAAACTCCGCAATGAAGCGAAGGTGATTTGACCATGGCGGTGCTTGTTCTTGCCGATCATCAGGACGGCGCGCTGACCCAGCCAACCCGCAGCACGGTCGCCGCTGCGGCCAAGCTTGGCGATGTGCATGTGCTTGTTGCGGGTGGCGCCACGGGGCCTGCCGCAGCTGCGGCTGCGAAACTGCCTTCGGTTGCCAAGGTGCTGACTGCGGAAGCTGACATCTACGCCAATGGCCTGGCCGAACCCATGGCCGCTTTGCTGGTGGCGCTGGCGCCTGGCTATTCACATTTGCTGGCGCCGGCTTCCGCCGGGGGCAAGAATGTGATGCCGCGCGCTGCTGCCTTGCTTGATGTGCAGATCCTGTCTGACATTTCGGGCGTTGTGGATGCCGATACCTTTGTGCGGCCGATCTATGCCGGCAATGCGCTTGCCACCGTGAAATCCGCCGATGCGAAGAAGGTGATCACGGTGCGCGCGGCGTCCTTTGATCCCGTCCCCGCCGAGGGCGGCGTGGCGCCGATTGAAGCGGCTGCGACTGCGGCCGATCCGGGGCTTTCGCGCTTCCTGGGCGCCGAGATTGTGAAAAGCGAACGCCCGGAACTGACGGCGGCGCGGATTGTGGTCTCGGGCGGGCGTGCGATGGGTTCGGCAGAGAATTTCGTCATTGTCGAGCGTGTGGCCGATAAGCTTGGCGCCGCCATTGGTGCTTCCCGCGCTGCGGTGGATGCGGGCTATGCGCCGAATGATCATCAGGTTGGCCAGACCGGCAAGATTGTGGCGCCGGAGCTTTATGTGGCGGTTGGCATTTCTGGTGCCATTCAGCATTTGGCCGGCATGAAGGACAGCAAGGTGATCGTCGCCATCAACAAGGATGAAGAAGCGCCGATTTTCCAGGTGGCGGATTACGGGCTGGTGGCCGATCTGTTCAAGGCCATGCCGGAATTGGAAGCTGAACTCGACAAGAAGTGATTTGCCTGATCGGGGGCGCTGGCATGATCAGCGCCCCCGTTATGCATCAAGGTAGGAGCATCCATCATGGTTGAAATCGCGAAGCTTGGTATCATTGGTGCCGGGCTGATGGGAAATGGCATTGCCCATGTGGCGGCGCTTTCCGGCATTCCCTTGGTGCTGATGGATGTGCAGCAACAGGCGCTGGACCGCGCGCTGACGACCATGGCGAAGAACATGGAAAGGCAAGTGAGCAAAGGCAGCATCAGCGGTGCTGATCGTGATGCAGCCCTCGCGCGCGTTGTGACGGCGACTGATAACAGCGCCTTTGCCGATTGCGACATGGTGATTGAAGCGGCCACCGAGAATGAGGAGATCAAGAAAAAGATCTTCGCCGCCCTTTGCCCCGTGCTGAAGCCGGATGCGTTTCTCGCTTCCAATACATCTTCCATCCCGATCACACGGCTAGCGGCAGCGACGGATCGGCCGGGCCGCTTCATTGGCATGCATTTCTTCAACCCCGTGCCGATGATGAAGCTGGTTGAGATTATTCGCGGCCTTGCCACCGAAGACGCGACCTATCAGGCGGTAGAAGCGCTCGCCAAGCGCATGGGCAAGGCGCCCGTCACGGCGCAGGATTGGCCGGGCTTTGTCGTCAACCGCATCCTGTGTCCCATGATCAATGAGGCGATCCAGGCGCTGATGGAAGGTGTTGGCGATGTGGCGGCGATTGATGCCGGCATGAAGCTTGGCGCCAATCATCCGATGGGACCTTTGGAACTCGCTGATTTCGTCGGCCTCGATACGCTCTATTCGGTGATGAAAGTGCTGCATGAAGGCTTGGGCGATTCCAAGTATCGGCCTTCGCCCTTGCTCGCGAAATATGTCGAAGCCGGATGGTATGGGCGGAAATCCGGGCGCGGCTTTTACGATTACAGCACCACGCCGCCCACGCCGACCCGCTGAGGCCTGGCCGCCGGGTTCAAACCGGCGTGCGCCATTCCGCATGCGCATTGGTGGTGCCGCGCACGACGCTTTCATAGGCTTCCTGCAAACGCATGGTGATCACTCCAGGCTTGCCATCACCAACCGGCAGACGATCCACACTGGTAATCGGCAGCAATTCCTGACCCGTGCCGCAGAAAAACAGCTCATCGGCGATATAAAGTTCTGTCCGATCAATGATGCCTTGTTCGACATCCAGGCCATGTTCGGCGGCAAGCTGAATCACGGTATCGCGCGTGACACTCTCCAGAATGTCGTTTTCGCGTGATGGGGTAATCAGCCTGCCATCGCGCACCATGAACAGGCAGGCGCCGGTGCCTTCGCTGATCTTGCCCGCGCGCGTCATCAACAAGGCATTGTCATAACCATCCGCCTTGGCCTGCAACATGGCGATGCGCCCGGCGTGGTAATTCGCGGTCGCCTTGATGCGCGGCGGCATGGTGGTGTCTGAAATGCGTGTCCAAGAAGAAACATGAACCGAAAGCCCGCTGCTGCGCTTGGCATTGCGTTCGCGCGGCATGGCGCCGCAAGCCCAACCGACGCTACCGGTGGACGCCATGGAGCCCAGGCTTTCGATATGCACTTGGATGCGGATATAGGCGTCATCATCCGGTTCATTGGCGCGCACCGCATCCAGCACCGCTTGCCGCATTTCATCGCGCGATGGCGGATTGTCGAAGCGCATGAATTTCATGCCCTGATCCAGCCGCACCAGATGTTCTTCCAGCCTAAACACTGCAAGCTTGCCGGTGCTGTAATTCATATAGGCGCGAATGCCTTCAAACACCGTGCCGCCATAGGCATGCCCAACTGAGAAGGGATGCACGCGGGCGTCATCAAAGGCGATTTTCTTGCCGTTCTGGATGATGTATTTTGCTGTCCAGGCCATTGGTTTCCTCATTTATCCTTGAAAGTTTTTGCGAGCACCTCATCAAAGCCACCCTGGCCGGTCAGCGCGGCCCAGGCCTTGTATCGGTCTGATGCCGCAACGCGCCCCGCCGCAATCATGCTGCGCCAAACGCCGCAGGCTTCAACAAAACGCGGGATGGAACCGGGGAACATCGCAAGTGTGATGGCTTCCGCAATCTCATCTTCCGGCACCTGATCGGCATAGGCAGCTTCGATCTGCCATTCGAGTATTCGCCAGCGCGCACGGCAGACCTGCACGGCGCATTGCGCCAAATGCACAAGCCGGCGTGGTGCTGCGGGCGCGATCTGCGCAACAGCATCCAGATAGGCTGCGCGGGCATCGAAAGGCGCCAATTGCGCGCCCCAGCGATGCGCGGCGAAATCAAACGCCTCGGCGCCAATCGCCAAGGCAGCGGCAGCGAAAGCGGCGCCGATCAGCGCATCATCACCGCCGGCGACGCGGAATTTGGCGATGTGATGCGTGGCCAAAGCCTCACCCGTTGCGGCCAGCACCGCGAGCCAGACGAATTCGCGGTCGTGATGCGACAGTACGCGATCATCCAAGGCCATGGCGGAATAGGCGGCGTCATAGCCTTCCAACAGGCGGGGAAAAGCCAGTGCCAGCAACCCGTGATGCGGCAGCAAATAGCCGCGCTTTGCCTTGACGGCGGCGAGCCTGGCTTCCAGCGCCGCGGAGGTTTCGGCGCTGGCGTTTTCCTCTTGGTGTTTCATGCGGCGGTCAAGCTATACCGCTTCCAAGCCCTTGTAATCCCCCGCCTGGGGCAGGAATATTCCGCCATGTCCAAGACCGAGCTGCCAAACGCCCCGATCCTGCTGCGGGAAGACCGCCCCGGCGGCATATGCGTGATCACGCTGAACCGCCCGGCGCAGCGCAATAGCCTCTCCCGCGCCATGTTGCAGGCGCTGGAGGATATGCTGACTGAGATCGCTGCGGATACCACCACACGCGTGGTGCTGCTGGCCGGGGCTGGCACGGTGTTCTGTGCCGGGCATGACTTGCGCGAAATTACCGCGCATCGCGCCGATGCGGATTGCGGGCGCGGCTTTTACGCCGATGCCATGGCGGCCTGCGCGCGGGTGATGCAAGGGATTGTGGGGCTGCCTCAGCCGGTGATTGCGGCGGTGCAAGGGGTGGCAACCGCCGCCGGCTGCCAATTGGTGGCAAGCTGTGATTTGGCTGTTGCGGCAGAAGATGCGCGCTTCTGCACCCCGGGCGTTGATATCGGCTTGTTCTGTTCCACACCGGCGGTGGCCTTGGCGCGCGCTGTGCCGCGCAAGGCCGCGATGGAAATGCTGCTTTTGGGTGAAATGGTGCCGGCCGATGAAGCGCAGCGCCTTGGCCTGGTGAACCGCGTGGCGCCGCGTGACGCGCTGATGGAAACCGCGCTGGGCCTGGCCGCGCGCATCGCATCTCATTCGGCTATTACGGTGCGCATGGGCAAGCGCGGCTTCAACAGGCAAATCGAATTGCCGTTGGTGGATGCCTATGGCGAAGCGGCTGCGGTGATGACAGAAAATCTGATGGCGCGGGATGCGGCGGAAGGCATTGGCGCCTTCCTGGAAAAGCGCCATCCGCATTGGGAAGACAGGTGAGAGATATGTCCGCTGGCAAATATGAAACCGCGCTGGATCGCAATGCGGCCAATCATCAACCGCTGACGCCGCTTCTGTTTCTGGAACGCGCCGCGCAGGTTTATCCGGATTATCCTGCCGTGGTGCATGGCGCGGTGAAGCGTGATTATCTCAGCCTCCGCAATCGTTCCGTGCAATTGGCACATGCGCTAACCAAGCGCGGCATTGGGCGCGGCGATACGGTGGCGGCGATTTTGCCGAATATTCCGGAAATGCTGGAATGCCATTACGGCGTGCCCATGGCGGGTGCTGTGCTGAACACCATCAATACGCGCCTCGATGCGCCAACCATCGCCTATATCCTCGATCACGGGGAAGCCAAGGCAGTGGTGGTGGACCGTGAATTCATGCCGGTGCTGCGCGCTGCCTTGGCGGAATGCGCGGCGAAGCCGATCATCATTGAAGTGCAGGATGCGCTGGCGCCGGAAGCGGTGCATGGTGAAAGCCTGGGCGGGCAGGAATATGAAAGCTTCATCGGTGAAGGCAGCGCTGATTTCGCCTGGGCAATGCCAAGCGATGAATGGGATGCGATTACGCTGAATTACACATCGGGCACCACGGGCAAGCCAAAAGGTGTAGTCTATCACCATCGCGGCGCTTGCCTTTTGGCGACCGGCAATGTGCTTTCCGCCGGTATGGGCAAGCATCCATCCTATTTGTGGACGCTGCCGATGTTTCATTGCAATGGCTGGTGCTTCCCCTGGACCGTCACGGCGCAGGCCGGCTTGCATGTGTGTCTGCGCGCTGTGCGCGGCGCTGATATGTGGCGCCTGATGGCAGAACATGCGGTGACCCATATGTGCGGCGCGCCGATTGTGATGGCAACCTTGTTGGCAACGGCCGCGGCCGATAAGCGCGCGCTTTCCCATCAGGTGCAATTCATCGTGGCCGGCGCGCCGCCGCCGGAAGCGGTATTGGCCGCCATGAAAGAAGCGGGTTTTGCTGTCTGCCATGTCTATGGACTGACGGAAGTTTATGGCCCCGCCGTGGTGAATGAATGGCACAGC
>VGDL01000054.1 GCA_016869735.1 Alphaproteobacteria bacterium | reverse complement strand
GGAAGAAGCCACCGTTATCAATACCGAAACAGGCGCGGCGGTGCCGGCCGATGGCGTGACAATTGGTGAGATTGCCATTCGCGGCAATACGGTAATGAAGGGCTATCTCCGCAACCCCAAGGCCAATGCAGCGGTATTCGTGGATGGCTGGTTCCGCACCGGTGATCTGGGGGTGCTGCACCCAGACGGCTATATCGAAGTGAAGGACCGTGTCAAGGATATTGTGATCTCGGGCGGGGAAAATATCAGCAGCCTGGAAGTGGAAGAAGCGCTCTATCGCCACCCGGATGTGATGGAAGCCGCCGTGGTGGCACACCCGGATGAAAAATGGGGCGAGGTGCCGCATGCCTTCATTGCGTTGAAGCCGGGGGCCTCGGAAAACCGCGATGGCATCATTGCCTTCTGCCGTACCAATCTGGCGGGCTTCAAGGTGCCGCGCCATATCAGCTTCGGGCCGTTACCCAAAACTGCAACCGGCAAGATCCAGAAATTCGAATTGCGCGCCCGCGTGCGCGGTGGCTGAGGCTTCATGACAGAACTTCCCAAACCTGGCGCACTGACGGGCCTTTGCGTTATTGACCTGACCCGCGTGGTGGCCGGCCCGCTTTGCGCGCAAATGCTGGGCGATCTCGGGGCCGAAATCATCAAACTGGAACGCCAAGGCAATGGCGATGATCTGCGAGCACTTGGCCCGCCCTTCGTACCCGGCAGTGATGACAGCACCTATTTCGTTTCGCTCAATCGGAACAAACGCTCGCTCAGTCTGGATTTCACGCAAGCGGAAGGTGCTGCCATTCTGAAGCGCATCGTGGCGAAGGCGGATGTGCTGATCGAGAATTTCCGCACCGGCACGCTTGCGCGTTACGGCTTGGGATATGAGGATTTGCGCGCGATCAATCCGCGCTTGATCTATTGTTCCGTCACCGGCTTTGGTCAGGATGGGCCTTACGCGCATCGCTCTGGCTATGATTTCGTCGCGCAAGCCATGGCCGGCTTGATGGAAGTGACCGGCGAAGCCGATGGCGAACCAGGTGGCGGCCCGCAGCGTGTCGGCGTGCCGGTTGCGGATATGTTCACGGGTTTCGCGGCTGCGGTTTCAATCCTTGCGGCGCTCCGCCATCGTGATCAAACTGGTGAGGGGCAATATTGCGAAGTTTCCCTTTACGAGACCATGGTTTCGTTGATGCAGGCGCCCATGGCATCCTGGCTTAATGCCGGCAAGCTGATGCAGCGCACCGGCAATGATGCGGTGGTGGCGGTGCCTTATGGCGTGTTTCAAGGCTCGGATTCCAAATTCGTCATTGGTGTTTTGAATGACCGAGAATTCGTCCGGCTTGCGGCGGCACTTGGCCATGCTGAATGGGCGGAAGATGACCGGTTTCGCCGCGCGCGCGACCGTGCGGCCAATCGCGATTTGCTGCTTGGCATGATGCATGATGTGCTGTACCAAAAGCCAAGGGCTGAATGGTTGGCGGTATTGGAAGATGCGAAAATCACCTCAGGCCCCATCAATACAGCAGCAGATGTAGAAGCCGACCCTCACGCAAAGGCGCGCGGCTTGATCGTGGAAGTGCCGCATCATGCGGGCGGGCGCGTGCGGGTGCCGGCTTCACCGCTGCATCTTGCCGCGACACCAGTCACCTATCGCTACGGTATTCCAGCACCTGGTGAGCATACGGATGCGGTGCTACGTGAATTTGCTGACATGACAATGGAAGAAATCGCCGCGGCCCGTGCCGCTGGCGTCTTGTAAGGGGGCTACGCCATGGCTGGGCTTCGGTTTGATTTGCGCGACGCGCCGGAAGGTTCGGCGGAGCTGCGTGTGGAAGTGCGTGCATTTCTGCAAGAACACGTGGCAAATTTCACACCGGAAATCCGTGCACGATCCTGGATGGGGTTCGACCGTGACTTCACCCGCGCTGTTGGCGCCAAGGGCTGGATTGGCATGTGCTGGCCGCGCGAGTTTGGCGGCGGCGAGAAAAATTTTCTGGAACGCAATATCGTACTGGAAGAAATGCTCGCTGCCGGTGCGCCGGTGGGGGCGCATTGGATCGGGGATCGGCAATCCGGCCCGCTGATCCTGCGGCTTGGGACGGAAGAGCAGAAGCGCCATTTCCTGCCGCGGATCGCAAGCGGCGAATACGCGTTTTGCATCGGCCTTTCTGAACCTGATTCGGGAAGCGATCTGGCGTCACTCCGCACCAAGGCAGAAAAGGTGGATGGCGGCTGGAAGCTGAATGGCCGCAAGATCTGGACCACCTTCGGCCATCTTTGCGATTGGATGATTGCGCTGGTGCGTACCTCACCAGCGCCGGAAGGGGGCGCGCGGCATATTGGGCTTTCGCAGGTGCTGGTGAATTTGCGCGCGCCGGGTGTGCATATTCGCCCAATCCGCGACCTGGTGGGTGAGAAGGGTTTCAATGAAATCACCTTCGATGATGTGATGCTGCCAGAAGACGCGCTGGTCGGGCAGGAAGGCGCCGGTTGGGCGCAGGCGACGAGTGAATTGGCGTTTGAACGCAGCGGACCGGATCGGTATTTGTCATCACATCCTTTGCTTGAGGCAGCGATGACAACGCTGAAGCAGGATGGCGCGGCGGCGCCTGCACTCGGGCGCCAAGTCGCGCGGCTTTGGGCTCTGCGCAACATGTCAGTTGCAGTTGCCGGCATGTTGGAAGATGGGCAGGACCCGGTGCGGCAAGCGGCTTTGGTTAAGGATTTAGGGAATGACTTCGAACAGGCCCTGCCCAATATAGTGCGCGATCTGATCGCCACCGAAGACATGCCAGAGGATATGCGCCGCATGCACGCTTATCTAACTCAGATTGTGCCAACTTTTTCCTTGCGCGGCGGCACGCGGGAAATCATGCGCGGCATCATCGCGCGCGAATTGGGGCTGCGCTGAAATGGCAAGCGATATCGCCGCGGAACTTGCCGAACAGGCAGATCGTGCGCTTGCGGATGCGGCGGATGTCACGGTGCTGCGTGCGCTTGAAGCGGGCAGCTGGCCCGCTGCTACTTGGGATGCCATGGCTGCACTCGGCCCGAATGGTGCGCTTGTGCCGGAAGATGCGGGCGGTGTTGGTCTTGGTTTTGCAGATGTCGCGCCCTTGCTGGAAGTGCTGGGGCGCCATGCCGCGCCCATACCGCTGGCAGAAAGCATTTTCGGCAGCGCCTTGCTGGCAGCAGCGGGCATCACACCGCCGGATGGCGTGCTGAGTTTCGGCGCGCGCAATGGTGCCATTCCCTGGGGGCGCCATGCCGGCCATATCGCGCTTTTGGATGGCGCGCGCATCGCGCTTTACCCGGCGGCCGCGCTTGAATGGGAAGAAACCAGCAATATCGGCCATGAAGCGCGTGATCGCGCGCGCATTATCGGCGCACCGCTCGCAGATGCAGCCCTACCCAATGGCTGGGGTGCGGAGGCGGGCCTGCTTTGCACCGCGCTGATGCGATCAGCGCAGATCGCGGGTGCGATGCAGGCAGCTTTGGCGCTGGCGGTAGATCACGCCAATACGCGCAAGCAATTTGGTCGCCCGATTGGGCGATTTCAGGCTATTCAACAGCAGCTCGCAGTTTTTGCGGCAGAGACCTCAGCCGCTTCAGTGGCCGCTGCCGCGGCGGCGCGCGCGGTGGATCGGCGCGGCCTAGCGGCGGCGGCGTTTGAAATCGGCTGTGCCAAAATCACTGTAGGTGAAGCCGCAACGCGTGGCGCCGCCATTGCGCATCAGGTCTTTGCTGCCATGGGTATCACGGAAGAACATCAGCTCCATCATTTCACGCGCAGGCTTTGGTCCTGGAGGGAAGAAGGTGGCAGCGAAGCTTTTTGGGCCAAGCGTATCGGGCAGGAAGCGCAAGCGCTGCCAGGTGCGCTTTGGCCCTTCATCACGGCGCGCGAGGAGGAAATCACGCCATGACCCCATTCCTGAATATCGAACGTGATGGCGGCATCGTCACCCTCACGCTCAATCGCCCGGAAAAGCGCAATGCCATTTCCACGCGCGCGGAATGTGAAGAAGTGGAAGCCGCCTGTCGCACACTTTCGCGTGATGACGGCGTGCGCTGCGTGATCGTGACCGGTTCCGGTTCCGCCTTTTGCGCCGGCGGTGATCTGAAGGGCATGCGGGACAAAACCGGCATCACCGGCGGCGGCACGGGGGCAGAGATACGCGAATCCTATCGTCGTGGCATTCAGCTGATTCCGCTCGCACTTTATGAACTGGATATTCCAACCATCGCCGCAGTGAATGGCCCGGCGATTGGCGCGGGGCTTGATCTGGCGCTGATGTGTGACATTCGCGTCGCCAGCGAAAAAGCACTTTTTGCGGAAAGCTTCGTCAAGGTTGGTATCGTGCCCGGTGATGGCGGGGCCTATTTGTTGCCGAAAGTGGTTGGCATGTCGAAGGCTTTGGAATTGTCGCTGACGGGCGAAACTATTGGCCCGGTGGAAGCCTTGGCCTGCGGCATGGTCTCCAAGGTGGTGGCGCCGGAAGCGCTTTTGGATGCCGCACGCGCCATTGCGGCGAAGATTGCGGCCAATCCACCGCAAGCGGTACGTCTGACCAAGCGCCTATTGCGTGAAAGCCAGCATACGCGGCTTTCAGCTTTGCTTGAAATGTCGGCGGCCTATCAGGCCCTGGCGCATGGCACGCGCGATCACCGTGAAGCGGTGGATGCCATGTTGGAAAAACGCGCGCCCAGTTTTGAAGGGCGCTGAAACTGTGATCTGGATCAAGAACAGGTTCCGCCCATAAGCGCAAAAGGCGGCCAACGGGAAAGGAATGCAATCATGACCCTGGCCGCCCAGAATTTCAGCGCCCAATCCATTTGGGATTATGTGGATGGCAAAAGGCGCGCTGCTGAGGCCACTGAGCGCGCCGAGGCCGCTAAACGTCATGCGGAACAAGAAAAATTGCGCGAGGCGTTTGAGGCGCGTGAGGTAGCCCCCGATGCGCTTGAACGTATCGCAACCATGGTACGCCGCGCCGTTGATGCTGGCGAAAAGGAAGCCCTGGTGATGCGCTTCCCGTCCGAATGGCTTCCCGATCAGGGACGATCCATCACCAGCCACGATCCGGCTTGGCGCGAAAGACTAAGCGGCTTTCCGAAGCGCGCCTATGATTTTTATGAACGTGAATTGGCGCCCCGCGGCTTTCAGATAAAGGTGCAAATCCTTGATTGGCCGGGTGGCATTCCTGGCGATGTCGGTTGGTTCATCACCTGGAAGCGACCAGAAGAAGATTAAGCGCCGTTGAACTTGATATTGATCAATTCAGCGCCTGATGTTTCCGCCTATTCAGTTTTCACGCCTCGGAAGGAAACTCAGATGAAGCTCTGTGAAATTCTGGTCCATCTGGATCAATCTCCCCGTGCGCAGGCGCGGCTTGATATCGCGGCATCACTTGCGCGGCAGCATGGCGCGCATCTGACAGGCTTGCAGGTGATTGATGTTGCGATCCCAGTGATGGCCATGGCGGATGGCGGCGGTGGCGGTGCAGTGATCGCGGAGCTGATGGAACAGATGCGCCAATCGGCTTTAGCTGCCGGCGTGAAGTTGAAGGCGGCTTTTGACGCAGCGCTTACGCGGGAAGGCATTATGGGCGAGTGGCGCCAGGTAGAGGGCACAACGCCAGAAATTCTCGCCCTGCATGGCCGCTATGCGGACCTTCTGGTGCTGGGCCAGGATGATCCGGAAAGCGATAGCGCTGGGCTTCTTGAAATGGTGTTGTTTGATTCCGGGCGCCCCGTACTGGCGATTCCGTTCGCCGGCAATTTCAAAAGCATTGGCAAGCGCGTCCTGGTTGGCTGGAATGCCAGCCGCGAAGCCACGCGCGCTTTGCATGATGCCCTGCCGCTGATTGCCCAGGCAGAAAATACCACGGTTTTCCTGGCCAATCCAAAGCGCGGGCTTGGTGCGCATGGGCAAGAGCCTGGTGCCGATATCGCGCGGCATTTGGCGCGCCACGGGCTGAAGGTGGAAGTCGCCAAGGCCATGGCGGATGATGTGTCGGATTCGGCGCTACTGCTCAATCATGCAAGCGATATGGGGGCGGATTTGCTGGTGATGGGCGCTTATGGCCATTCTCGCCTGCGCAAATTCATTTTGGGCGGTGTCACGCGCAGCCTGCTGCGGGAAATGACGGTACCGGTATTGCTTTCACACTAAAAATCACGGCAGCCGGCGGAAAATAACAGACAGGTTATTCGCTGGCACCGCTTCCACTATCGGCGCGGCGAAACCTGCCGCGCCAGCCGTGTCAGTAACCGCTTCCAGGTCACGCACACCCCAGCGTGCATCCTGGGCGCGCAGGCTGGCATCAAACTCGCCATTGCTTGCGGCGGTGTGCAGGCCGCCCCGTTTGAAGGGGCCGTACAGAAAAAGTATCGCGCCGGGCGGCAAAATACGAGCGGCACCACTCATCAGCGCCGCCGTCGCGCCCCAGGGCGCGATATGGATCATGTTGATGCAGATGACCGCATCGGCCTTTTGCACCGGCCAGTCAGTGGCCATTACATCAAGCATCAAGGGCGGCAAAAGATTTGCAAGCCGCGCTTCGGCCCGCCATGCCGTGATGCTGGCAAGGGCAGCCGCGTCTGGGTCAGTCCGTTGAAGGCTCAGCGCCGGAAATTCTGCCGCAAAATGCAACGCGTGTTCACCAGAACCACTCGCGACTTCCAGCACCAAGCCCGATGCCGGCACATGCCGCACCAGGACTTCCGTGATGGCAGCCTTGTTGCGCGCAACGGCCGGCGCGAAGCGGCGGGCGTCTTCAGACACAGATCACGCCGCGTGGGCGCGAAAACGCGCGAGTGTTCCGCCGCGTAGCACAGCGCTTGGCAGGCGCCGATCCAAGATGCGTTCCGCAAGCCTGCCTGCTTCCACCAGCGCTTCCAGATCAATACCGGTTGCAATGCCAAGCTCCGTGCAGAGCAACGCCAATTCCTCGGTCGCGATATTGCCGGGCGCGCCTGGTTGGCCGGCAAAGGGGCAACCGCCAAGGCCACCCACTGCCGCATCAAACCGCGCCACACCCATCCGTAACCCCGCCATAGCATTGGCAATGCCAAGCCCGCGCGTGTCATGCAAATGCAGCGCCAGCCGCAATTCGGGCCAGCGATTGCGCACCTCAGCCACCACGGTTTCGATCTGGCGCGGGTTGGCCCAGCCCATCGTATCCGCCAGGGTCAAATCGCGAATGGTAACCCCCGCTTCCATCGCAATTGCCAAACCATCCGCGATTGCGGCCATTACCCGCGCGGGCGTGACATCGCCCGCGTAATTGCAGCCAAAGGCCGCTTGCAGCCCAATCCGTGTTACCGGCACACCGGCTGCAATATGCGCCGCCGTTTGCTTACGCATGGCTTCAATCTGCCCGGCGCGGTCGCGGTTCAGGTTCTTGATTGAAAATGCCTCAGATGCGGCAAGGCTGATGGAACCGAAAAGATGCAGCCGATCCTTGAAACAAAGCGCGCGGTCCAGCCCGGCCGCATTGAACCACAGCGCCGTATAGTGAATGTTGGATTTAGGCGTGAAACCTGCGACAACCGCTTCCGCATCTGCCCAGCCCGGCACAAGCTTGGGCGAGACAAAAGACGCCACTTGAATATGCCGCAAACCAGTCGCGGAAAGCGCATCAATCAGCGCGATCTTTTCCGCACTGGGCATGGGGGCTTTCTCAATCTGAAAGCCCTCTCGCGGGCCTTCTTCGGCAATTTCCACTTGGGTCGGCAAATCAGACATGGGGGCTTCCTTGTGCAGCCCAAAGACTAACGCAGCATGGCGTCAGCGTGAATGCCTTGGCTTTCAGGCCGCGTCCTCACCCTCACCTGTGCCAAGGGCGGTCAGCGCCGCTTCGTTCAGAATTTCAATGCCGCTTTGACCGTGTAGGCGGATGAAATTGCGACGGCGGAAACTGGAAATGGCGCGGCTCACGGTCTCCAGCGTCAGGCCCAAAAACTCACCGATATCGGCACGCGTGGCCGGCAGATCAAAAACCGGCCCTTTCTGGCCACGGCGGCGCTGCGCATCCACAAGCGAAAGCAGAAAGGCAGCGACGCGTTCTTCCGCCGTGAAGCGACCAAGCGCCATGATATGGTCCTGGCTTTGCGCCAATTCCCGTGTGCAGAGATCAAGAAAGCGGCGTTCTAGCACTGGATAGCGGCGGAACAATTGTTCCAGCCGGCGGCGTTCCATGCGGCACACCCGGCCACTGGTCAGCATCTCGGCGCCCAGGGCGTGTTCCTGCGTTGGCGTAAAGCCCAGTATGTCGCCAGCGAAACGAAAGTCGATCGCGGCTTGCCGGCCATCCGGCAGCACGCGCATCAACCGCGCGATTCCTTCGGTAAGGGTATAGATATAGCGTGCATCATCGCCCTGATGAAAAATCGGCGCGCGTGCTTCCAGCGTTACTCTTTCACTATCCGCAGCCATGTCATCCAAGGCGGCGGCATCCAGCGGCGCGCATAGCCCAAGGGAACGTGATCCGCATTTCGCGCAGACATCACCTTCGGCGCCAAGCCCATCCATCATCGAACGCGTGACATCTAGCGGGTTCATGTCCACCTGCCGTTCTGCTGTGCCTTCATGGGACGAGGCTTCTTCTGGTCCTCGCTCTACGGTTGCATTTTCGCGCCGATTTTGCGCTGGATCAAGACAAATCGGCGCCTGATAGCCAGCAAGTGATCGGGGCGGCGGCTTCGCCATCATTGGGGGTATTGTTATGAATGTTTCCGTGAAGATTTGCGGCGCGGCGCGCACGGTCACTGGCTATTGCCTGCTGTTTGATACGGGCCGAGCCCGATTTCTGGTGGATTGCGGCATGTTCCAAGGGCCAAAGACGCTGAAATCCCTGAATTGGGAGGAATTTCCCTTCAACCCACGCGAAATTGATGCCGTGCTGCTGACACACGCGCATATTGATCATTCCGGACTGATACCAAAACTGCGCGCTTCGGGTTTTCGCGGCGTGATCCACGCCACGGCGCCAACGGTGGATCTTTGTACTGTCATGCTGCCCGATTCCGGCCATGTGCAGGAAATGGAGGTCACGCAGCTCAATCGGCGCAACCGCCATCGCGGGCGCGCGCCGGTGCGGCCCATCTACACGGTTGCAGATGCAGCCGCCGTGATCCCCGCCTTCCGGGCAACGCCGCTTGGCCGTTGGGTGGAAGCTTTACCCGGCGTGCGGGCGCGTTGGTGGAATGCGGGGCATATGTTGGGTTCAGCCTCCATCGAAATTGAATGTCAAACTGGCAAGGATGCGCCTATGCGCGTGTTGGTCTCTGGCGATTTGGGGCCGGATTGTTCGGTGTTTCATCATGAATCTGAAGCGCCTGGTGGCCTGGATCATGTGTTCCTGGAATGCACCTATGGCGATGAGGATAAGCCTTGCGTGGACCATGTGGCACGGCGTGCGAAGCTGGCGGCCATTGTGCAGGCGGCAGCGAAACCCGATAGCGTGCTGCTGATTCCGGCTTTTGCGGTGGAACGGACCCAGGAGATTTGTTGGGATCTGGTGAGCCTGATGCAGGATGGCATCATACCTGAAGTGCCGATTTTTATGGATAGCCCGCTGGCGATCCGTACGACGGAAGTGTTTCTGGAACATGCGGCGGATTTGGAAAATGGCGCATCCATCAGCCGCGCCCTGCGTTCGCCGTTGATCCGCCCTACGGAAAGCGGGGAAGCGAGCCGCCGCATCGCAGAAGTTGAAGGTTTTCACATCATCATCGCCGGGTCTGGCATGTGTGATGCCGGACGCATTCGGCATCATTTGAAGCGCTGGCTTTGGAGTGCCTCGACCACAGTAATGCTGACCGGCTATCAGGCGGAAGGCACGCTCGGGCGGCTATTGCAGGAAGGCAAGCGTGAAGTGCGCATTCAGGGGGAAACCATTCGCGTGGAAGCGCAGATCACCGAAATTCGCGATTTCTCCGGCCATGCGGATGCGTCTGAATTGGCGCGCTGGCTGGCAGCGCGCGGGCGCATCTCTGGCAGCGTATTCCTGATGCATGGCGAAGCGCCAGCAATGGAAGCCTTGGCCAAGCGCTTGACCGAAAGGGGCATTGCAATGGCCGATCAAGTGATCATGCCGGTATTGGATGAGCGCTGGGCGCTGCAGAAGGGGGCGCGACCAAAGCGCCTGGAAAGCAAGGGGCGCCGCGCTGATCCGGGGCAAAGCATGCGCCCCGATTGGCATAATCAGCGCGCAGCACTGATGCTGGCGATTGAAGGCGCCACTGAAAACGCGCGCAATGATGCCGCGCGCGAAGCCTTGATCAGCAAGCTGCGCGCGGTATTGGACGAAGGCTGAATATTCAGCTTGGCGCGGGTTTGAGGGATTGGCGCCAATTCAGGAAAAATACCGGTAAGGCAATGATGGCGCCGGTCAGTGTCATGGGCAGGTTCGGCGAAATCATTAAAAGTGCTGAAATCACGAGCACTGCCTGGGCGCCAAGGCCCATGTGGGTAAAGGCATAGCCTGTCATGCCAATACCCAACACCAGAACACCAATGGCGCAGCTGATAGTGGTGAACAGGAAATCGCCCCAGGTGAAGCCATCCACCATGATCAGCATCACGGGTGAATAGGCGAAAACAAAGGGCACGGTTGCCTTGGCAAGCCCAAGCCGGAATGCCGTGAGCCCAGTCTTGAAGGGGTTTGATCCGGCAATCCCCGCGGCGGCATAGGCAGCAACGCAAACAGGTGGCGTCAGATCTGCCAAGATGCCGTAATAGAGAATGAAAAGATGCGCGGCCAGCGGCGGTACGCCAAGCTGTTGCACCGCTGGTGCGGCAATCGCGGCCAGGACGATGTAAAGCGCCGTAGTTGGAATACCGCAGCCCATGACGATGCAGATAAGGGCGACAAAAACCAGCGTCAGGAATAGCGTCAGCCCTTGCATGGACGCCATGCTGGCAGGCAGGATTTCCACAATCGGCCTGAAGAATTCAGCTGTTTGCACCGCTGCCTGTGTCACCATGAAGGAAATGCGAAAGCCAGCACCGGTCAGCGTGACAACGCCGACAACAATGCCGACCGCCGCCGCCGCCGCGCCTACGGCCAGTGCATAGCGTGAGCCAAGGTCAAAAGCGTCCCATAAATCACGCAGCGTCAGGTGCTGACGCGGATTGAGGAAACCCACCACAATACAAGCGGTGATGCCGGTGAAAGCGGCAAGATAGGGCGTGAAGCCTTCGACAATCACGCCCACAAGCAAGACCAAAGGAATAACGGTGGGCCAGCCATGCTTGATTGTCGGCCATAGTTTCGGAATTTCAGATTCAGGCATGCCGCGCAGGCCAAGCCGCTTGGCTTCGAAATGCACCTGCACAAAGACGCCCCAGAAATGCATGAAGGCCGGAATGGCGGCGGCGATCAGCAGGGTGGTCAGCGGAATATTGAGGAATTCAATCATCACAAAGGCCGCGGCCCCCATGATGGGTGGCGTGATCTGCCCACCCGCACTTGCTGCCGCTTCCACAGCGCCGGCGAAATGCGGCTTATAGCCAATGCGCTTCATGGCAGGGATGGTGAGCGATCCTGTGGTCACGGTATTTGCAATGGAAGAACCGCTGATGCTGCCAAACATGGCAGAAGACACCACGGCAACCTTGGCCGGGCCGCCCGGATAACGGCCCGCGATGATGGAGGCGAGGTCGATGAAGAATTGTCCAAGCCCCATGCGCGTGGCCAGCACGCCAAACAGCACGAAATGAAAAACAAAAGTCGCCACCACCTTGACCGGAATGCCAAAAATGCCTTCCTGCGTCAGATAGACATGGCTGATGAAGCCTTCCCAATTGGCGCCGGGGTGGGCCAGCACGCCCGTCAGGTGATTTCCGTAAAGCCCGTATAAAATAAAGACAATCACGATGGCCGGCAGCACCCAGCCCATGGCGCGACGCGTCGCTTCCAGCAGCAGCAGCACCATGATGGTGCCCATGACCATATCGGGCGTATTGGGCATGCCGATACGGAAGGTCAGTTCATCAAAAACGATCGGCAGATAAAAGCAAGCTGCAGCAATCAGCAGCGCGAAAGCCCAATCATACAGCGGGATACCGCCGATCATGGGGCCAAAATTGCGCTTGGTTGGGAACATCAGGAAAATCAGGCCAAGCACAGCGGCAACATGGATTGCCTTGTGCCAATGCTCGGTCAGGATGCCGAAACCCGCCGTATAGTAATGAAAGATCGAAAGTGCCACGAGTAGCGCCGGAACCAACCGGGCGGCAAAGCCCTTAAGGTCCCGGAACTGCAACTCGCTGTCATATTTCTTTTCAAGCTCTGCTGCTGCATCAAGGTCGAGCTTGGCTTGGGCGGCCGTGCCGCCTTCAGTCTTCACGGTCACGGCCAATTACCCTTTATTCAGCGCAGAATGCCGGCTTCCCGGTAGAAACGCTCAGCCCCCGGATGGAAGGGCACTACGCCACGGCCTTGCAGCGCGTTTTCTTTCACAATCTCGCGGCCCTTGGCATGGCCACGGTCAAGCAGGCCGCGCGTCACATCAGACCAGAGTGAGCGCGTGACATTATAAACAAGCTCATCCGGCAGGCTGTCACGCACCACCAGCACCGCGCCAACGGTGAGTGTCGGTACATCGGCTTCCAGCCCTTCATAGGCGCTGCGCGGAATAATGCCCTGGCCATAGAAGGGGGCGCGTTCAATCACGCGCGCTGCTTGCGCGGGCGGAATGGGCAGGAAACGGCAACCTGTGCGGCTGCAGAATTCCGTAAAGGCCGCTGCTGGATAGCCCACCACGGTGATCGTGGCATCAAGTCCGCGATCCTGCATGCGTTCCGTGCCTTGCGCCTGATTCAGGTATTCGGCGGTGAACTCGCGCCCGGCATTCAGCCCATAAGCGCCAAGAATAAGTTCTGATCCAATGCGCGCACCGGATGCTTGCAGCCCGATCGCAATGCGCTTGCCGCGCAATTCCTCAAAATTGCGGATTGGGCTATCGCGGCGGACGGCGGCGTGAATATGTTCGGGAAACAAATGCCCAACAAAGCGAATCCGATCAGTCTTGGGCCGCCCTTCAAACAGGCCGGTGGCGGTAAAGGCCCAGTGTGAAACATCGGATTGCGTGAAGCCCGCTTCAGCATTACCCGCCTGCACCATGGCGACATTCTGCACGGACCCCTGCGTGGCCTGCGCCACCGCAACCATGCCCGGCACGCCAGCCGTGCCGCCCGGTTGGCCACAAGGCGCGCCAGGCGGGCAGGAAATGGCATTCGCGATAATGCCGCCCACCGGATAATAGGTGCCGCCGGCGCTGCCCGTGCCAATGCGGAAGAATTGCGGCGCCTGCGCCGCGGCGATGCCCGGTAACGCCAGGCCAAAAGCGGCGGCGGCAGCGAGCAGATGTTTGCGTTTCAGCATTGAAGCCTCCCTTCGAGTTTTAGAGCCGGATGAATGCTAGACGCTGGCTTGGCCCAGGTAAACCAAGCAGGCCTTAAGCCCCCGCCAGCCCACGCCGCCAGCGCAGCAGCAGGAAGACAATCAGCACGAATTGCACCAGGTTGAAGCCAATGCCCGCCCACCATGCAGCGGCATAAAAGCCGAGCCAATCATAGATATAGCCGGCCAGCCAAGCGCCGGCCGCCATGCCGGACAGGCTCAGGAACAATAGCGTCGGCACGCGCCAATGCGCCTCAGATGCCGGAAACAGCGCGCGTATCGTCAGCACATAGGCGGGGATGATGCCGCTGAAGCCAAGCCCGTAAGCGGCGGCCACGAAAAACAGCCCGGCTTCATCCTGTGTCGCCAGAAAGCCAAGCATCCCGATGATCTGCGCGAGGGAGCCGAATACAATCGTCCACAACCCGCCGATCTTGTCCGAAAGCCAGCCCCAGAATTGCCGCGCCAGGAAGGCGGCTAAGGTCAGCACGGAAAGCATCAGCGCACCGCGCGAGGCCGAAATGCCAAGATCACCACAAAACGCGACAAGATGCGCCGCCGGCATGGCCATGGGGATGCAACAAAGGAAGGAACAGAAAGCAAGCAGGAAAAACGCCAGATTGCCATTCATGCCAAGCACGCGCGCACCTGGCTGCATCTTTTCGGCGAAGTTACCGGTAGTGGGTTGTGCCGGCGGCGGGCGCAACACCAGCGCTGCCAAAGGCACCGCAATCGCCGCCACCAAAAGCCCATAGCCGAACATGGTGCGCTGCCAACCATAGGCAGCGATTGCGCGTTCAAAGATTGGCGGCCACAGAAACCCCGCGACATATTGCCCGGAAGCGACCAGCGCCAAGGCCGTGCCTCGGCGCCGATCAAACCAAAGCGAGACATAAGCCAGCATCGGCGGAAACAGCGCACCATTGCCGAAAAGCCCAACGCCAAGCCCAAGCCCAACCAGCAGCGCCCAGCTTTCCCCGAAGGACGCCAGCATCAGCCCAAGCGCGACGGCGATGCCGCCAATCATCGCGACCAGCCTTTGGCCAAAGCGCGCCACCATCACGCCGCAGACCATGCCGCCAATGGCCGTACCAAAATACGCGAGTGAATTGGCGAGCGATGGCAGCGAACGCCCACTGCCGAAATCCTCGGCAATCTGCACCAGCCCAACCACCACGGTGATGGGGCCTCCGGCAGCGAGCGAGAGCATGATAACCGCCGTGGTGGCGACCAGCCAGGAATAGCGGGTTTCAATACTGCCCTGAACCGGTCCGGCCACGCGCTTCTTCCCCGCCTGCTTCTGGCCTCACACTCCCTTGCGCGGCGCCGCGCCGCAAGCCCCGCATTGCGGAAGCCCCGGGCTTCATGCTGATCTATGGGTCAGGAGGTCGCCATGCTGTTGATGCTCGCCCTGCTTGCGCTTGGACCCTGCCAGGGGGCGCCCGTGATATCCGCGCTGCAACAAAGCGAAAACCCGGCGCCGCCGCGCGCCGAACAACCCTTTCCGCGCCCACCGCAAAGCTGCACCCCACCAGCGCCACCCACAAGCTGATGGCGCCGCCCCTTGTGATCCTGACCGGGGCCGGCATTTCCCGTGAATCCGGCCTGGCCACTTTCCGCGACCCCGATGGCATTTGGGCGCGCCACCGGATTGAGGATGTGGCAACGCCGCAAGCCTTCGCGCGCAATCCAGATCTGGTGCAGGGCTTCTACAATGCCCGCCGCGCACAGCTGCGCGACCCCGCCATTCAGCCCAACGCCGCGCATGTGGCTTTGGCGCGGTTGGAAGCTGCCTGGCCCGCGCCGGTAACGCTTGTCACGCAGAATATAGATGGCCTGCACCGGCGGGCTGGTTCGCGCAACGTGATCGCCATGCACGGTGAATTGCTGAAGGCACGCTGCCTTGCCTGTGGCGGCGTGAGCAACTGGGCGGATGACATCACCGCGCATGCCGCCTGCCCGGCTTGTGGTGCTGTGGGCAGGCTCCGCCCGCATATTGTCTGGTTCGGTGAAATCCCTTTGGAGATGGAAAGCATCGAAGCCGCCCTGGATGGTTGCGGCATCTTTGTTGCCATTGGCACCTCAGGCCAGGTCTATCCCGCCGCCGGTTTTGTGCAGGCGGTGCGCCACCGCGCACGCTGCGTGGAGCTTAATCTGGAAGCGACCGAAGGCACGCGCCTGTTTGATGAGGCGCATCACGGCCCCGCAACGCGCATTGTGCCGGCATTTGTGGAGCGTTTGCTCATTTCATGCGGCTGACCCTGATTTTGCTGCTGTGCCTGGCTGGACCCGGCTTCGCGCAGGTGGCGGGGATGAACCCAGGGCGCGATCCGCGCCTGCCTGTGCCGGTGGCGCATCCGCCCTGGCATGGGGTGGCCCTGATCGAAGCAGAAGGTGCCGGGCTTTGCACCGGGGCGATGGTGGCACCTGCCATGGTGCTGACCGCGGCGCATTGCCTGAAGGATGAGGCCGGAACCGCTTTGCTTCCGCCTGCGCGCATTCGCGTGACGCTGGCGGGGTTGGAGGCGCGCGGTATGGCGCTGCGTGTCGGCGCGGGCTTTGACCCGGTGCGGGAGGCACCCTGGGCTTCGGATTGGGCGCTGATTTCGCTGAATGCGCCGATTGGCGCAGGCCGTGTTTTGCCGCTGCTGCGCGAAACGCCGCCGGAGCGCAGCATCCTAGCCCTGCCCGGCTTTCAACGAGATACGCCGGGCGCGCTGCTGGTGGACCCGGCCTGCCGCTATTTGGGCCTGCGGCGGGTTGAAGGAGAAGGGCTGATGCTGGCGCATGATTGCGCTGGCACCACGGGTTCTTCCGGCGGGCCGTTGCTGCTGCGCGGTGCCGATGGCCACTTTGCGATTATAGGTGTGCAGAGCAAGGGTATTCTGGGCCGTGCGGGTGGGCTTGCGGTGCCGGCGCTGGTTATACCTGCACCTTAACGGAGAGCGCCCGCCGGCTTTGGCGATGCGCCCGCGGCATTGCCGGCCGAACGCCCGGCATCCACCGGGAGCGTTTGGCCCGTGATCCAGCGCGCGGCGGGGGATGCCAGAAAACACGCAGCTTCCGCGACATCCCAGGCGCTACCTTCGTACTTCAACATGCCCGATTGCGCGCGCTGCTGGCGCAATTCTTCGGTCATGCCGCGCGATGCCACCATGGGCGTATAGACATAACCAGGCGCCACCGCATTGACGCGGATATTATCCGCCCCGTGATGCCCGGCCATGGCGCGGGTCATTTGCACAATGGCGCCCTTGGTGGTGGCGTAGAGCAAGCCCGGATGCCCGGCGCGTAGCCCGGCCACAGATGAAAGGTTCACAATGGCCCCGCCACCCGCCTTGCGCATTTCTGGCACGGCGTATTTCGCCATGAGCATGACGGATTTCACATTGACCCGCATGGCGTAATCCCAGGCTTCCGGGTCCACGCCTTCGGCATTGCCGGCCGGGCCGCTGATGCCGACATTATTCACCAGGATATCCACACGCCCCCAAAGCCTGACCGCCTCCGCGACTGCCGCCGCGCAATCATCGGCCTTGGAGACATCAGCTTCGGCCAGGGCGCAAACGCCACCTTCCTCGGCAATCAGGCGCGCGGTTTCTTCCAGGGCGGCACGGTCCACATCCAGCAGCAGCACCTTGGCACCGCGCGCGGCCATGAGGACGGCAATAGCGCGCCCATTGCCGATATTGGTGCCGCCCGCGCCAGGGTTACGAGAGCCGGCGCCGGTGATGATGGCGACCTTGCCGGTCAGGCGGGTGTTGTCTTGCATGGGGGGACCTCCTGTCTGTGAAGGGTGCGCCTAGAGGAAGTGGGGGGGAAGGGGGATAGAGAAAGAGCCAAGAGAATCGTATTTATACAGTTGGTACTTCCCACAAGGGCCTTACCAATAGGCCCCTTGAATTCAGACTCTAGCGTTCTTTAAGGCAATATCGGAATTCGACGGTACGATCCAATGCACGCCGCGACCAGCGCCAGCCGAACTGATATCAGCAAACTGGATGTCAGGAAAATGTTTTACTGAGTGCAAATACGCCGCAAGCAAGATATTCTGATCAATGGTCCAGTTTCCGTTAGGATTACTTGATCGAGAAGCGGCCTCCAACTCGACACGAGTTAGAGTATGTAAAAGATTCGCAAATCGGAAAGAGGCGTCACTGCCGCTAAGTGCAATTATCCAGGCGGGCACTGACACCCATGGAGCAAAATTCGGGTATCGATTTGCCTTGAATGGCAGACCACCATAGGGTTCCGTAACAACTGCAGAATTCAGGGCTAGCCCAACATCTGCGCCGTTCATCCGAGATCGGAAGAAATCCGCAGGACTCTGGGACCAGGGACTATCTATGTCGGTCACCATCATATGTCCGTCGTCAAATGATTTGAGACCGCTTGGCGCGCTGTCTAACGGAGTATCTGGCCCATCTGGGATTGAGGTTAAGCTGCGTTTTGGTGATGCATCAAGCGGCGTTGCTGGATGGTTCTTCGCTT
>VGDL01000053.1 GCA_016869735.1 Alphaproteobacteria bacterium | reverse complement strand
GCGTCACTGATCCCAGCCGTCCGGCAAGCCTTCGCCACATCCGCACCGCCAGCCAAATCAAGCTCAACCTGACGTAAAATCTTCAGACAATCCTCATCCGAATAGCGCTTCCAAGCCATCCAAAACCCTCCCCTATGGCACAACAATAGTGGCTCAACTTTAGGGGGCTGAGACAGCGATACCTTTCTCTTTCCTCGCGATTAAATCGGCCGAAGAAGAATAAATATAGTTATCGAGCGTAGCTTCGGTATTGCGCTTAACACCGCCCCAATCTCTGACATACCAAAACTGAAGCGCCCTTGACTCATTAGAGTTGGACTTGATTTCTCTGTGAATAAAGCCTCTCAAATCAAGGCTGTTTTCGTAATGATTGCTTGATTTCTTCTCGTAAGGAAGCGGCAAATTCTTCACATTCAAATTCCAGTCATACTTACTTTTTATTTCGTTAACATGAGACACGAAATAGTCATTCAAACATTCTTGCAAACTCATTTGCTTTCCTTTCATTAAGCGCACAGTCTAAGAATTTATCTATAAAATTCAAGAACTTTTTACTTACAACGTAAGCGAGCAAATAGCCTTCAGACGTCCGGTAGTCACTATGTATGCGGTACCGCCTGACTGTCTCCCGATGTAAGACCCGCCGCCGCGCTTGCGCTCGGCAGCTTTGGCCGGGCACCCCCCTCACCCCCGCCTCACCCCCCAATAACAAACCCCAAACGCCGCCAAGCCCCCCAGCACCGAAGCCGCCACATAAACCACCGCCAGCCACGGCGCCCTTTCCCAAAGCACGCCGGTTTCCAGTGAAAAGGCGGAAAAGGTCGTGAAACCGCCAAGCAGGCCCGTCACCAGCAATAGCCGCGCCTCACCGGAAATACCCAAAGCGCCAAACACGCCAATCAGGGCGGACCCGATGATATTCACCGCCAGCGTCCCCCAGGGAAAGCCCGTGCCAAACAGCACCACACCCGCATGGGAAACCGCGTAGCGCAGCACGGAACCCGCGGCACCGCCCAAGGCCACCAGCAGCAAGGACAAGGGCGAAAATGCTGTGCCCATCAGCGCTTCCTTTTGCGGCGCAATTCCGCGAAGCGCGCCAGGCGCTCGGCAATCGCGGCCTCAGCGCCCCGATCGGTCGGGCGATAGAAAACGCGCCTTCCCATTTCCTCGGGGAAGTAATCCTGGCCGGAAAAGCCGCCCTCAGCCTCATGGTCATAGGCATAGCCGGCGCCATAGCCAATTTCCTGCATCAGCTTCGTCGGTGCGTTCAATATGTGCTTGGGCGGCATCAGGCTGCCGGTTTCCCGCGCGGCGCGCATCGCTTCCCCAAAGGCCAGATAAACCGCGTTGGATTTCGGCGCGGTCGCCAAATGCACCACAAGCTGCGCCAGCGCCAATTCGCCTTCGGGTGAGCCCATCCGCTCAAATGTTTCCCAGGCGGCGATGGCCAGCGGCAGCGCGCGCGGGTCGGCCATGCCGATATCCTCGGCCGCGAAGCGCATCAGGCGCCGGGCGATGTAACGCGGGTCCTCACCACCCGTCAGCATGCGCGCAAACCAGTAAAGCGCCGCATCGGGGTCTGATCCGCGCATGGATTTATGCAGTGCGGAGATCAGGTTGTAATGTTCCTCGCGGTCCTTGTCGTAAAGTGCCGCGCGTTTCGCGAGCAAGGCTGAAAGCCCGGCGGGATCAAGCGGGGGGGTGGCTTCGGGCAGGGCGAATAATTGCTCGGCCATGTTCAGCCCGTAGCGGCCATCGCCATCCGCCATGGCGCGCAGCGTGGCGCGCGCTTCGGGGGAAACGGGCAGGGCGCGGCCCATCAGCGCTTCGGCGCGGGTCAGCAGCAATTCAAGCGCGGCATCATCCAGGCGTTTCAGTACCAGCACCTGGCAGCGGGACAGAAGGGCGCCGTTCAGCGCGAAGGATGGGTTTTCCGTGGTGGCGCCCACCAGCGTCACGGTGCCGTCTTCCACCACGGGTAGAAAGCCATCCTGTTGCGCGCGGTTGAAGCGGTGGATTTCATCCACGAAAAGCAGCGTGCCTTGGCCGTTGGATTTGCGCGCGCGGGCTTCTTCAAAGGCGCGCTTCAAATCGGCCACGCCGGAAAACACGGCGGAAAGCGCGGTGAAGCGCAGCCCCGCCGCTTCGGCCAGCAAGCGCGCAATGGTGGTTTTGCCGACGCCTGGCGGCCCCCATAGGATCAGGGATGCCAAGGAACCGCGCGCCAACATGCGCGAAAGGCTGCCTTCCGCCCCCAGCAGATGATCCTGGCCCACAACCTCGGCCAAATTGGCGGGGCGGAGCCTATCGGCCAGGGGCCGTGCGCCTTCGCTGGGCGCGGCGGCGGGCTCTGGCGCGCCGAACAGGTCAGGGGTGGCAGGGGCGCGGGCCATGGGGCGGTTCAGCGGATCGCCAGCGCATTGCCGGGGCTGCCAATGCCGCCGCGATGATTGAGTGGTGCTGCGGTGAAAAATGCCGTGAAGCGGCCGGTCGCGGCGCTGTCCTCGGCGAGGGCTTCGAAATCGAAGAACTCGCCCAGGCACAAGCCAAGCCGCGCGATGGCGAGATGGAGTGCGGGCTTCCAGGGGAAGATCGGCCAGGCTTCGACTGTGGGGTTATCGGCGGCGACGGCGGCAATGCCCTGGTCCCAAAGAAAGCGCCACATGCCTTCCCCGCCATCCAGGCCGGAATAGTCGCGCGCGCCGGCTTCGCCCTGGATCAGCAAGTGGCATGCATCGGCATCCGGCGCGGCGCGGAAGGCCGTCAGCCAGCCGGTACGCACCAGCAGGATATCGCCGGGGCGGAGTGAGACGCCTTGCGCGGTGAGGCAGGCGGCAAGGTCCTCGGCGGTGGCGCGCTGGCCTCCCATGGCGCCCCAATCGCGGCCGGTGCGCGCGAAATGCCGCGCGAGGTCCGCCAGCACCGCGCGCCCGGCGATGCCGTGGGCGAGTGCCTTGTCTATGCCGTTGCGACTTTGCGGGCCGTGCACAATGGCAGAAAGCGGCGCGTGATTGTAAAAACCATGCGTGGCGTCAGCGAAATGCGAAAGCCCGTCCCATTGCGTGCTGCCTTGCAGCCAGAAGCCATCAAGCTTGTCATCGCGCGTGATGCGGCCGGGGTGGTCTTCACTCACCATTACCGGGGTGGGGGCGGCGCGGCGGCGATGGGCGCCTTCATGTGCGGCGCCGAAGGGCTCGTCCAGCGGCAGGTTCACGTTGAAGCGGCGGCCCTCGCGGATTTCATCGCGTGCGGCGGCGACGGTGGCGTCCGTAATGCGGTTCAGCGTGCCGATCTGGTCATCTGCGCCCCAAACGCCCCAGGAAAGCGGCAGGCCGGTGGGATCGCCCTGAGGGCGAGGAAGGTCGTCATAGCGCGGTGGAGTCTTCATGGGCGTAGTCTAGCGCCAAGCGGCGCCGCGCATCACCCCTGGCTTGACGCGCCGCCCTGCGACCAACACAAGCAATTACCTTCTGGAGAGCTTTCTATGCGCCGTAGACCACCAGCTTTGCCGCGGCAAGCTTTCGCTTCCTTGCCGGCCGGGGGGCGGGCAAAAGTGGCGCGTAGCGGTCTGCGCCTGGGCTTCAGTAGCTTGACCTTGCTGGCGCTGCTCGGCGCCGCCCCCGCCCGCGCCATGGACCCCGATATCATGAGCGTGATCGGCCAGCCCTTGCTCGCCCTCGCGCAGCGCCCGGAAGTGGGCGCGGTATTGCGCCCGGCCAGTGGCGGGCATCGCAGCGTGATCGCCGAGGCGCTGCGCGAACCCGGCCCTGGCGTTGGCTTGCTTGATGGCCAGTATCTGCATGGCCATGGCTGCAACCCGGAAGGTTGCCGGGTGCGCGGCATCTTCCTCGCCTGGGATTTGAAGGGGGAGCGGATGTTCATGCTGGTCACGGAAGAAGGCCGGGTGCGCGCTTCCATTCCGCCCGACCCGCGCGCTTGGCCGCGGGAGCTCAGCGCCCCGCTTTCGGGCTTTGCGCCCGCCTTGGCTGAGGCGATCGGCAGCCGCTGAAACAAAAAAGCGGCCCCGCATTGGGACCGCCCTTGGTTTGTAAGGCAGGAAAGCCTCAGCTTTCCGCCGCTTCTTCTTCCGTCGCTTCCGGCTTCGGGCCGCTGTCCAGGCCCTTGGCGCCCGGGTTGCGATCCACGAGTTCAATCACCGCCATATCGGCAGCATCGCCATAGCGCATGCCGGCCTTCAGCACGCGGCAATAACCACCGGCACGCACCTTGTAGCGTTCAGCAATTTCACCGAACAGCTTCGCCACCACCGCTTCATCGCGGATTTGCGACAACACTTGGCGACGCGCATGCAGGCCACCGCGCTTGCCGAGCGTGATCATCCGCTCAACATAGGGGCGCAATTCCTTGGCCTTGGGCAGCGTGGTCGTGATCTGCTCATGCTTGAGCAGAGAGGTCGCCATATTGCGGAACATCGCCGCACGATGGCTTGAAGTGACATTGAGCTTCCGCCCAGACAATCCGTGACGCATTTTTCTAACCCTTCAGAACGAACCGATCAGAACGGCTCATCTGCCCTTTTCGCCAAATCCTCAATGTTTTCGGGCGGCCATTCCGGCACGGTCATGCCGAGGCTGAGGCCCATCTCAGTGAGGACTTCCTTGATTTCATTCAGCGACTTGCGCCCGAAATTCGGCGTGCGCAGCATTTCCTGTTCGGTCTTCTGCACCAGGTCGCCGATGTAGACGATGTTGTCATTCTTCAGGCAATTCGCGCTGCGGACGGACAATTCAAGCTCATCCACCTTACGGAGCAGATTGCGGTTGAACGGCAGATCATCCTGCAGATCAGACGCCAATTCAGGGCGCGGCTCATCGAAATTGATCAGGATTTGCAGCTGTTCCTGAAGAATGCGGGCTGCGACGCCCACGGCATCTTCCGGCGCCAGCGTGCCATCGGTTTCAACCGACAGAACCAGCTTATCGTAATCTGTGCGCTGGCCAACGCGGGTCGGCTCCACACGATAAGCCACGCGACGCACAGGGGAATAGATTGCATCCACCGGGATCAGGCCAATCGGCGCATCTTCCGGGCGGTTTTCAGACGCCGGGACATAGCCTTTGCCGGAATCGATAATCAATTCCATCGAAAGCTTGGCGCCATCATCGAGCGTGCAGATCACCAGATCAGGATTGGCGATTTCGATATCGCCCGAGGTCTGGATCTGGCCCGCGGTCACTTCACCCGGGCCGGTTGCCATCAGCGCCAGGCGCTTTTCACCTTCACCCTGATAGCGCAGCGCAAGCTGCTTCACATTCAGCACGATATCGGTGACGTCTTCGCGCACACCGGGAATGCTGCTGAATTCATGCAGCACGCCATCAATGCGAATTGCCTTCACCGCAGCACCCAGCAGCGAGGAAAGCAGCACGCGGCGCAGCCCATTGCCAAGCGTCATGCCGAAGCCACGCTCCAGCGGCTCCAGCACCACGGTGGCGCTGCGCAGCGGGTTGATCGTCGGCTCGATATGCTTCTGCGTTTCGATCAGGGAACGCCAGTTGCGGTCAAGCACGTTCATGTCTCTCCTATCGGGCTGCGGCGGTCAGGCGTGGCGCGCGTATCAGACGCGGCGGCGCTTGCGCGGGCGGCAACCGTTATGGGGAATGGGGGTCACATCGCGAATGGCTGTTACCTGAAAGCCAACGGCTTGCAGGGCACGCAGCGCAGATTCGCGGCCCGAACCAGGGCCGCTCACCATAATATCCAGCACTTCCATCCCATGCTCACGCGCCTTACGCCCGGCATCTTCAGCCGCAACCTGCGCGGCATAAGGGGTGGATTTGCGGCTGCCCTTGAAGCCCTGCGCGCCCGCGGATGACCAGGCAATAGCATTGCCTTGCGCGTCCGTGATGGTCACGATGGTGTTGTTGAAGGTGGACAGCACATGCGCAACACCGGAAGAAATGTTCTTCCGTTCCTTGCGCTTCACCGGGCCACGAGCGGCACCGCCGCGGGGTTCACGAGCCATTTTACTTCGTCACCTTCTTCTTGCCGGCGATCGCAACCGCCTTGCCCTTGCGGGTACGCGCATTGGTATGGGTTCGCTGGCCACGCACCGGCAGGCCCTTGCGATGGCGCAGCCCGCGATAGCAAGCGAGATCCATCAGACGCTTGATGTTCATCGCCTGCTCACGCCGCAAATCGCCTTCCACGCGGTATTCGCGGTCGATCAATTCGCGGATGCGCATGATTTCATCATCGGTCAGCTGATTCACACGGCGTTCCGCCGGGATGCTCAACTGATCGCAGATGACCTTCGCGTTCTGCGGGCCAATGCCATAGATATAGCGAAGCGAGACAAGGACTCGCTTATTGGTCGGAATATTCACGCCGGCGATGCGCGCCACAGTGCCTCTCCTGGGGCTGAGCCCCCCGATACCGCCGCGGTACCCCTTGGGGCCCAGCCGGCGGAGTGTTCCGAATGATTTTGCAACGAAAAAGAGCGGCCGGAGTTGCCCCCCGCCGCGGGAGTAGCGGGATTAGCCCCAGAGCAATTTCTCGTCAAGCCTTTCCTGACAAAATTTCGCCGATCTGCTGCGCGACTTCCGCCATGGAAGCCATGCCATCAACGGCCTTCAACTTCCCTTGCCCCGCGTAATACGGAAGCAAGGGGGCAGTCTGGCGATGATAGGCTTCAAGCCGTGCTGCCACGGTTTCAGCCTTGTCATCCGCCCGGCGGGAAAATTCAGCCCCGCCGCAGCTGTCACAAACCCCGGCCTTGGCCGGCGGCTTGAATGTATCATGGTAGCCCGCGCCGCATTTGGCGCAGCTGAAGCGCCCAGAAATGCGCCCCACCAGGGCCGCGTCATCCACCTTCAGCTCAATCACATGATCAAGCTTGAGGCCGGCTTCCTTAAGCATGGCGTCCAACGCCGCCGCCTGGGGGGCAGTGCGGGGGAAACCATCCAGAATGAACCCCTTGGCGCAATCAGGGCGCGCCACACGCGCCTTCAACATGGCCGTGATCACCTCATCGGGGACCAATTCGCCGCGTTCCATGATGCCCTTGGCCTTCAGGCCAATCTCACTGCCCGATTTCACTTCGGCGCGCAGCATGTCGCCGGTGGAAATCTGTGCGATGCCGAATTTATCTTCCAGCATCTTGGCCTGCGTGCCCTTGCCCGCGCCGGGTGGGCCGAGAAGGATAAGGTTCATCCGTTTCCCCCGTTCAACGCCCGCGTGGCTGCCCACGGCCGCCAAGACGCGCTTTCTTGATCAGACCTTCATACTGATGGGCAAAGAGATGCGATTGCACCTGCGCCACCGTATCCATGGTCACTGACACAATGATCAGCAGCGACGTGCCCCCAAAGTAAAACGGCACGCCATATTGGCTGATGAGAATTTCAGGAATGATGCAGACCAGGCAAAGATAGGCCGCACCCAGAACCGTAAGCCGCGTCAGCACGCGGTCCAAATAATCGGACGTGTTCTGCCCAGGCCTGATCCCCGGAATGAAGCCGCCATATTTCTTCAGGTTATCCGCCGTTTCGGTCGGGTTGAAGACAATGGCGGTATAGAAAAAGGCGAAGAAGATGATCATCGCCATATACAAGATCATATAAGCAGGCCGCCCATGCGCCAGCATCGCTGTCAGTGTCTGCAACCAGCCATCCGACATATCCTGCGAAAAGCCTGCGACCGTCGCCGGCAGCAGCAGCAAGGACGAAGCGAAGATCGGCGGAATGACGCCCGAGGTATTGAGCTTCAACGGCAAATGCGTGGCTTCTCCGCCAAACATCCGGTTGCCCACCTGACGCTTCGGGTATTGCACCGGAATGCGGCGCTGCGCGCGTTCAATGAAGACCACAAAGGCAATGACCAGCAGCGCGATGATCAAGAAGGCGATGATGAAAATCGTGGAAAGCGCACCGGTCCGGCCCAGTTCCAAGGTGCTGATCAGCGCCGATGGCAAATTCGCCACAATACCCGCGAAAATGATCAGGCTGATGCCATTGCCAACGCCGCGGGCCGTTACCTGTTCCCCAAGCCACATCAGGAACATGGTGCCGCCCACCAGCGTGATCACGCAGGAGATACGGAAGAACAAGCCGGGATCATATACAGCGCCACCAAATTGACCGCGCATGGATTCGAGCCCAATCGCAATGCCATAAGCCTGGAAGATGGCAATCGCGACCGTCAGGTAGCGGGTATATTGATTGAGCTTCTTACGACCCGACTCGCCTTCCTTCTTCAGGGCTTCCCAGGCGGGGATCGCGGCGGTCATCAACTGCACAATGATGCTGGCGCTAATATAAGGCATGATGTTCAGCGCAAAGACGGTCATGCGCCCAAGCGCGCCGCCCGAGAACATATCAAACATGCCAAGAATGCCGCCGCCATGCTGGGCCAGGATTTCGCCCATCACCGCCGCGTCAACGCCAGGCACCGGAATATAGGTACCAATGCGATAGACGATCAGCGCCCCAAGCGTGAACCAGATACGCTTCTTCAGCTCGGTCGCTTTGGAGAGCACACCAAGGTTCAGATTGGACATCGCCTGTTCCATGGCGGACGCCATGCGCATTCTCCCAAAACCGCTGAGCGCCTTAAGGCCGCGCCCTGCCCTCAAACCCTATGTGGCACCACGCCCGCATAAGACAAGCGCGCATCGCCCGAATGAAAGCGGCGCCCGAGTGCCCCCGCGCGCCGCAAAGAATCAGCCCCGCATCGCAATAAGGCGGTGCGCTACCAACAAGGTTCAGCCGGCCTCATCCACGGCTGCCGGCGCAGTCACCGTCACGCTGCCACCCGCGGCTTCCACCGCTGCAATGGCGGCGGCCGAAGCGCCAGAGACGGAAATACGCACCGCGCGCTTGATTTCGCCCTTGCCAAGCAAGCGCACGCCGATGAACTTGGCGCTGGAACGAACAACACCCGCCGCACGCAGCGCCGCTTCATCCAGATCCTGGCCCGCCGGCAGACGGCCCGCTTCAATTGCCGCATCCAAAGTGCCGATATTCAGCGTGGCGTAGAGCTTGCGGAAATTGTTGACGAAGCCGCGCTTCGGCAGACGCCGATAGATCGGCAGCTGGCCGCCTTCAAATCCGTTCAGCGAAACGCCTGTACGCGCCTTCTGGCCCTTCACACCGCGACCGCCGGTCTTGCCCTTGCCAGAGCCAATACCACGGCCAATGCGCTTGAACTTGAGACGCGCGCCCGCATTATCGCGGATTTCATTCAACTTCATGGTTCAATCCTCCACCTTCACCAGGTGGGCAACCTTGCGAATCATGCCGCGCACCGCAGGCGTGTCTTCAAGTTCACGCGTACGATGGCGCTTGTTCAAGCCAAGACCAATCAGGGTTTCCTTCTGGCCAGGCTTACGCCCAATGGGTGACCCAAGCTGGGTCACCTTGACTGTCTTTTTCTCAGCCATTCGCGGCCTCCTGCGCCTCAGCGGAGGCTTCCTTCCGCGGGCCGAGGATGTCAATCACCTTCTTGCCGCGGCGTGATGCAACGGCGCGGGGGCTGGTGCAGCGTTGCAGCGCGGCGAAGGTCGCCTTCACCATGTTGTGCGGATTGGCGGAACCCAAACACTTGGCAACCACATCGCCCATGCCCAGCGTTTCAAACACAGCGCGCATCGGGCCACCAGCAATGATGCCGGTACCGGCCGGCGCTGCGCGCAGCACAACGCGCCCAGCACCGAATTCGCCAACCACATCGTGATGCAAAGTGCGGCCTTCGCGCATCGGCACACGGATCATGGTGCGCTTGGCGCGTTCCGTAGCCTTGCGGATCGCTTCCGGCACTTCGCGCGCCTTACCAGCGCCCCAGCCAACGCGCCCTTTCTCATCGCCAACGACAACCAATGCAGCAAAGCTGAAGCGACGACCGCCCTTCACCACCTTCGCCACACGATTGATGGTAACAAGCTTATCCTTAAGCTCATCACCTTCCTGGCGTTCCGCGCGCGGTTCCCGCTCACGATCACGGCCACCGCGGCGACGACGCTCACCGCCCTCGCCGCCTTCGCCACCGCTTCTTGGTTCACGTGCCATATTGTTCAATCCTTCAGAACGACAGCCCGCCCTCACGGGCGCCGTCCGCGAGCGCCTTGACGCGCCCGTGATAAAGATAAGGTCCGCGATCAAAAACCACGGCAGTCACACCCGCCGCCATGGCGCGTTCGGCAATCAACTTGCCAACTGCCGAGGCCGCCTGGGTATCAGCGCCCGTCTTCAACGCATCCCGCATGGTCTTTTCGAGCGACGAGGCCGCAGCGACCGTGCGGCCCGCAGCGTCATCAATGACCTGCGCATAAATATGCTTGCCGGAACGGAAGATGGAAAGGCGCGGGCGCCCACCAGACTTCATCCGCAACTGGTAACGGAGACGACGCTTGCGCCGTTCCTGGAGATCGAGCTTGCTGGCCATTACTTCTTCTTCCCCTCCTTCCGGAGGATCTGCTCATTCTCGTACTTCACGCCCTTACCCTTATAGGGTTCCGGACCGCGATAGGCACGGATTTCGGCGGCGACTTGGCCCACCTGGCGCTTGTCAGACCCTTCGACCTTGATCGCCGTTGGGCGTTCACAGGTGATCTTGATGCCAGCCGGGATGGGGTAACGGATTTCGTGGCTGTAACCAAGGCTCAGCACAAGGTCCTTACCCTGCACCGCAGCGCGGTAGCCCGTACCGTTGATTTCCATGGCTTTCACAAAGCCCGTGGAAACCCCAGTCACCATGCTGTTGATCAGGCTGCGCGTGGTGCCCCACATGGTGCGGGCGCGGCGATCATCACGGCGCGGCGTCACCGCCACCTGTTGAGCGCTGATTTCCACATCCACATCATCTGTCAGGTCAAGCTTCAATTCACCGAGCTTGCCTTTGGCGACCAGCGTGCGACCTGAAAGCGCAAGCTGCACCCCAGATGGCACCTGAACCGGATATTTTCCGACGCGAGACATTGCCAAACCCTCCGTCAGAATACGCGGCAGAGAACCTCGCCGCCAACATTGGCAGCGCGGGCCTCATTTTCGCTCATCACGCCACGGGGCGTGGAAAGGATGGACATGCCAAGCCCGTTATAGAACTTGGGCAGCTCAGCGATCTTCGAATAGACGCGGCGGCCGGGCTTGGACACACGCGTGATTTCCCGAATGGCAGGCTCGCCTTCGGAATACTTCAATTCGATGTCGATGAACTTCACCCCAGGGCGGAGTTCTTCGGTGCGCCAGGCGCGAATAAAGCCTTCACGCTTCAGCACATCAAGCACATTTTCACGCAGCTTGGACGCCGGCGCCTTGCAGCGAGACTGGCGCGCTGACTGCGCATTGCGGATACGGGTGAGCAGATCGCCCAGCGGATCGGACATGGACATGCCGGGCTTCCTTACCAGCTGGCCTTCACGACACCCGGAATCTGACCCTGATTGGCCAGATCACGAAGTGCGTTACGGCAGAGCTTGAATTTGCGGTAATTGCCGCGCGGGCGCCCGGTGAGTTCGCAACGGAGCCGCACGCGATTCTTGGCGCCATTGCGGGGCAATTGCGCAAGTTTCAGCGTCGCTTCGAAGCGATCTTCCATAGGCAGCTCACGATTCATCACCGCAGCCTTCAACGCAGCGCGCTTTGTTGCATGCAGCTTTGAAAGCCGCTCACGGCGCTTGTTCTTTTCTACAGACGAGGTCTTTGCCATACCGTCATAACCCTCCGGAACCTGCCGGGACTACCCGGCGGTTTTCCAAAAATTCAGTTCTGGAAAGGAAGCTGGAACGCCTTAAGCAGCGCCTTCGCTTCCTTGTCGGTCTTCGCCGTGGTGACGAAGACAATGTCCATGCCGCGCACGGTGTCCACCTTGTCATAAATGATTTCGGGGAACACGATCTGCTCCTTCAGGCCAAGGGCGTAATTGCCCCGACCGTCAAAGCCGCGATTGCCGGGAATGCCGCGAAAATCGCGCACGCGCGGCAGTGCGATGGTCACCAGGCGGTCAAGGAATTCATACATGCGTTCCTTCCGCAGCGTAACCTTGCAGCCAATCGCCTGACCTTCGCGGATCTTGAAGCCCGCGATGGCCTTCTTTGCCTTGGTCTTGACCGGCTTCTGACCCGAAATCAGGGTCAGGTCCGAAACCGCGGCATCAAGCTTCTTTTGGTCGCCGGCGGCTTCGCCCACGCCCATATTGATCACGATCTTCTCAAGCTTCGGCACTTCCATCGGATTGGAGTAGCCGAATTCCTCGGTCAGCTGCTTGCGCACCACGGAATCGTAATGCTGGCGCAGCCGGGGCTGTTCCTTCACGTCGCTCATGCGTCAAGCACCTCGCCGGACGCGCGTGCCACCCGGACCTTCTTGCCATCTTCCAGCATCTTGAAGCCAACACGGGTCGGCTTGCCGGATTTCGGATCAATCAGCGACAGATTCGAAAGATGAATCGGCGCTTCCTTTTCATTGATCCCGCCAGGATTGCCAACGCCAGTCGCCTTCTGGTGTCGCTTCACCAGATTGACGCCCTGCACCAAAGCGCGATCTTCGGTCGGCATCACGCGAATGACTTCGCCCTGCCGGCCCTTGTCGCGCCCGGTCAAAACCTGCACGCGATCACCCTTCCTGATCTTCTGAGCCATGGCTTACAACACCTCCGGCGCCAGAGAGATGATCTTCATGAACTTCTTCGCGCGAAGTTCACGCACCACCGGGCCAAAGATACGCGTGCCGATCGGCTCATTCTGCTTGTTGATCAGCACCGCCGCATTGCGGTCGAAGCGGATCACAGAACCGTCATTGCGGCGCACCGGGAAGGAAGTCCGCACGATCACCGCGCGTTCCACCGTGCCCTTCTTCACCTTGCCGCGCGGAATCGCTTCCTTCACGGACACAACGATCACATCACCAACGCCTGCGGTCTTGCGCTTGGAACCGCCCAGGACCTTGATGCATTGCACACGGCGCGCACCTGAATTGTCAGCAACTTCAAGGTTGCTTTCCACTTGAATCATGGATCAGCCCCCCGCCGCCGGCGCCACGGCTTCACCGTTGCGCGCCACCACCAACCAAGCCTTGCGCTTGGAAATCGGCGGACATTCTTCAATCTGCACCACGTCGCCTTCCTTGCACAGGTTGGCATCGTCATGCGCCGCATACTTCTTCGACTTGCGGATGAATTTCTTATAGAGCGGATGCATCACGCGACGTTCGACCAAGACCGTAACAGTCTTGTCCATCTTGTCGCTGACGACCCGCCCGGTGAGGACGCGCTTCGGCATCGCCGTCGGTCTCCTCTCAGGCTTTGGTTGCGGCGGCGCGGCTGCGCTCACCGATGATGGTTTTCACCCGCGCAATGTCCCGACGGACCTGGCGAATGCGGCTGAGCGCCTCAAGCTGCCCGGTTGCGCGCTGGAAACGCAGATTGAACTGCTCCTTGCGCAAATCAAGCAACATTGTGTTCAGCTCATCAGCCGATTTGGCGCGAACATCGCCGATCTTGGTCATGGCCATGATCAAGCCTCCAGACCCAAACGGGTCACGAACTTCGTCTTGATTGGCAGCTTCGCCGCACCAAGGCCAAGGGCCTCACGCGCGATTTCATTGCTGACGCCGTCAATCTCGAACATGATGCGGCCAGGCTTCACCCGGGCCACCCAGTATTCCGGCGCCCCCTTACCGGAGCCCATGCGGACTTCGGCAGGCTTGGTGGAGACCGGAACATCCGGAAAAATACGGATCCAGACGCGGCCCTGACGCTTCATGGCACGGGTGATCGCGCGGCGCGCCGCCTCGATCTGCCGCGCAGTTACGCGCTCAGGCTCCAGCGCCTTCAGGCCGAAACCGCCAAAGGACAAGGAAAACCCACCCTTGGCCAGGCCATGGATGCGCCCCTTATGGGCCTTGCGGAATTTTGTGCGCTTAGGTTGCAGCATTTTCCTCTACCCTTAGCGCTGCGGTGCCTGTTCGGCGGCGCGCTTGTCTTGCGCCATCGGATCATGCCCCATGATCTCACCCTTGAAGACCCACACCTTCACACCGCAGGTGCCATAGGTGGTCTTCGCCGTCGCCGTGCCGTAATCAATATCGGCACGCAGCGTATGCAGCGGCACGCGACCTTCGCGATACCATTCCATACGTGCAATTTCAGCGCCGCCCAGACGACCGGAGCAATTGATCCGGATGCCAAGCGCACTAAGACGCATCGCCGATTGCACCGCACGCTTCATGGCGCGACGGAACGCCACACGACGTTCAAGCTGCTGCGCAATGCTTTCAGCGACGAGCACGGCATCGATTTCCGGCTTGCGGATTTCAACGATATTGAGCGCCACTTCGGCACCCGCCATCTTCTGCAAATCCTTGCGCAGCACTTCAATCTCCGCGCCCTTCTTGCCGATCACCACACCAGGGCGGGCGGCATGAATGGTCACACGCGGCTTCTTGGCCGGGCGTTCAATAACGACGCGGCTGACGCCGGCGCCCTTCAGGCGATCACGCAGCTTTTCACGCAGCTTGAAATCTTCGTGCAGCATCTTGGCGTAGTCGGCGGCCGCAAACCAGCGGCTATCCCACGTGCGATTGATGCCAAGCCGAAGCCCGACGGGATTAACTTTCTGGCCCATACTACGCGGCCTCCTGAGCTTCAGCGGCTTCTGCCACGACCTGTTCCGCCACCACGATCTTCAGATGGCTGAACCATTTTTCGATGGTTGCCGAACGGCCACGTCCACGTGCATGGAAACGCTTCATCACCGATGCGCGACCAACTTCGGCGCGGGAGACGACCAAACGATCCACATCCAGGCTGTGATTATTCTCGGCATTCGCAATCGCGCTTTCCAGCGTCTTCCTCACGGTGCCGGCGATGCGGCGCTTGCTGAAGGTTAGCTGCGCCACGGCATCCTGCGCCTTCTTGCCGCGAATCATCGCAGCAACCAGGTTTAGCTTACGTGGGCTCACGCGGATGTTGAACGTAACGGCCTGGGCTTCGCTTTCAGCCACGCCGCGCGGGTGTTTCGGCTTGCTCATTGCTGTCAGCCCCGCTTCGTCTTCTTATCCGCCGCATGGCCCGTGAAGGTCCGTGTCGGGGAGAATTCGCCGAACTTATGGCCCACCATGTTTTCGGAAACCTGCACCGGCAAGAATTTCTTGCCGTTGTAGACGCCAAAAGTCAGGCCCACGAATTGCGGAAGGATCGTGCTGCGCCGCGACCAGATCTTAATGATCTCATTGCGGGTAGAAGCACGAGCAGCTTCCGCCTTGTTCAACAGGTAGCCGTCAACAAACGGCCCCTTCCATACACTGCGCGGCATCGCGATCAGCCCTTCGTCGCGTTGCGGCGACGGACAATAAAGCCGTCAGACCGCTTGTTGTTGCGCGTCTTCGCACCCTTGGTCGGCTTGCCCCACGGCGTCACCGGATGGCGACCACCAGAGGTGCGGCCTTCACCACCACCATGCGGGTGGTCAATCGGGTTCATGGTCACGCCACGGTTATGCGGCTTGCGGCCCAACCAACGGTTACGACCAGCCTTGCCGAGTTCCTGGTTGCTGTTGTCCGGGTTGGAAACCGCACCAATCGAAGCCATGCATTCGGCACGGATCAGGCGCAATTCACCGGACATCAGCTTCACCTGCGCGTAGCCGGCATCCTTGCCAACCAATTGCGCAAAAGTACCAGCAGAACGCGCAATCTTACCGCCCGCACCCGGCTTCATTTCGATGTTGTGAATGATGGTGCCCACCGGGATGGCGGCCATCGGCATGGCATTGCCCGGCTTGATATCCGCGCGTTCGGCCGACATCACCGTATCACCCACCTTCAGGCGCTGCGGCGCGATGATGTAGGCAAGTTCTCCATCTTCATACTTCAGCAGCGCGATGAAGGCCGTACGGTTCGGGTCATATTCCAAACGCTCGACCAGCGCGGGCACACCAAACTTATCACGACGCTTGAAATCCACGATGCGATAGGACTGCTTATGTCCACCGCCGCGGAAGCGCGAGGTGATGCGCCCGTGATTATTACGACCACCCGAATGGGACTTACCCTGGGTAAGCCCCTTTACGGGCTTGCCCTTCCACAATTCGGAACGGTCAATCAGAATCGTGCCACGCAGCGAAGGCGTGATCGGATTGAAACTCTTGAGCGCCATGGCTTAAGCGAGCCCCGTCGTGAGGTCGATGCTTTGGCCTTCAGCAAGCCGCACCATCGCCTTCTTCCAATCAGACCGCTGGCCGGGACGGCCGCGGAAACGCTTGGCCTTGCCCTTCACCACAATGGTGTTCACGGCAAGCACCTTAACCCCAAACAACTCCTCAACGGCTGCCTTGATTTCAGGCTTGCTCGCATCGCCGGCCACCTTGAAGGTGATCTGGCCACGTTCGCTATTGAGGGTCGCCTTTTCGGTCACCAGCGGGGAGAGAATGGTCTGATACATCCTTTCCTTGCTGATTACCGGCTTCTTCGACTTCGCGGCGTTCTCGCTCATGCCAGCCGCTCCTTTAAGGCTTCCACGCCAGCGCGCGTTACGGCGAGCACTTCGTGGTTCAGGATGTCATAGACATTGGCGCCAATGGTCGGCAGTACCTGCACCTTGGGCAGATTGCGCACGCAGCGGGCGAAGTTTTCATCCGCCGCAGCATCCACCACCAGCACACTTTTCCAGCCAAGCGCCTTCACCTTCGCGGCAATGGCACCGGTCTTAGCGTCGGCGGCGAGCGCCGCATTTTCCAGGACCACCAGCTTGCCCTCGGCAGCTTTCTGGCTCAGTGCGCTAATCAGCCCAAGCCGACGCACCTTTTTATTCAGGCTATAGCCATGATCGCGCACGACCGGCCCATGCACCACGCCACCCTTACGGTATTGTGGCGCACGCAAAGAACCCTGGCGCGCATTACCAGTGCCCTTCTGACGATACGGCTTTTTGGTCGTGCCCGAAACTTCGGACATGCCCTTGGCCTTGTGTGTGCCGGCGCGGCGCTTGGCCAATTGCCAATGCACCACACGCGCCATGATATCAGCGCGCGGCGTGGCGCCAAACAGCGCCTCCGGCAATTCGATTTCACCCGCTTGGGTGTTCTCGAGCGTGATGACAGGGGTTTGCATCTTCGCCTCGTTCACGCAATGGCCGCTGGGAAGGGCGCATCAGCATGGCGCGCGCGCTTCACAGCGTCCCGCACCAGCACATAACCACCCTTGGAACCCGGCACGGCGCCCTTGATCAACAGCAGGCCCTTTTCGGCATCCACGCCCGCCACTTCCAGGTTCTGGGTGGTCACGCGTTCAACACCAAGATGGCCGGCCATCTTCTTATTCTTGAAAGTCTTGCCTGGATCCTGACGGTTACCGGTAGAACCATGCGAACGATGGCTGACGGATACCCCGTGCGAAGCTTCAAGCCCCGAGAAGTTCCAGCGCTTCATCGCACCAGCAAAACCTTTACCTACCGTCACACCGGTGACATCCACCTTCTGCCCGGCAACGAAATGCGCGGAAGAAAGCACGGCGCCTGGTTCAAGCACGGCATCGGAAGCCACGCGGAATTCCACAACCTTGCGCGGCGCTTCCACGCCAGCCTTCGCAAAATGCCCCTTATTTGCCTTGGAGACATTCTTTGGCTTCGCAACACCAATGCCGAGCTGAACGGCTTCATAGCCATCCTTATCAGCACTGCGCTTGGCTACCACGCGCACATTGTCAACATGCAACAGCGTGACAGGGACGGTCGAGCCATCCTCATTGAATAGCCGGGACATGCCCAGCTTTTTAGCGATCAGGCCCGTGCGGCCATTTTTCGCGGCCATGATGGTAAACTCCCCCGGCCCTTCAGATCTTGATTTCGACATCCACACCAGCAGCGAGGTCGAGCTTCATCAGCGCGTCCACCGTTTGCGGCGTGGGGTCAACAATATCAAGAAGACGGCGATGCGTACGAATTTCGAATTGCTCGCGGCTTTTCTTGTCAACATGCGGAGAGCGGTTGACAGTGAAACGCTCAATATGCGTCGGCAGCGGAATTGGCCCACGCACGCGCGCACCTGTACGCTTCGCGGTACTCACAATCTCCCGCGTGCTGCCATCCAGCACGCGGTGATCGAACGCCTTGAGGCGGATGCGGATATTTTGGCTATCCATGATCTGGAACCCGATACCCTTCTCTTACGCCGTGATCTTGGCGACAACGCCGGCGCCGACGGTGCGGCCACCTTCGCGAATGGCGAAGCGCAGGCCTTCATCCATCGCGATCGGCGCAATCAGTTCCACATCCATGGACACATTGTCACCC
>VGDL01000052.1 GCA_016869735.1 Alphaproteobacteria bacterium | reverse complement strand
TGGCTCAACCAATATACCCATATCCGGCCACACCACGCCCTCGGCATGCGGCCGCCGGCACCCGAAACATACTTAGTAAACCCACAAATCACTGGTACATAAAAAGGGGGCTGGACAGTACGATCAGCGATGTGCAGCGCCCACGCTACGGGCAGGAATTGCTGGATATCATTCTGCCATTCTGAATCTGCTGTGGCGTGCATCCAGGATGCTGGATCACGCCACTTTCCTACCGATCAGCGTGTTTGCGTTCGTAGTGCTTACGGTATTTCTGCGTAATAAGCTCGGTCTTCACCACAACTGACACATCGGTTGTGTTGAATTGCTCATCCAGAACCGCGCCATCGCCAACAAATCCACCAAGCCGCAGATAGCCCTTCACCAAAGGCGGCAGGGCTGCCAAGGTGGCGCGCTTATCAATGCTGGCGGGATCCTTGCGGCGCATTTCCACAAATCGCTCCGGCAGCGCGCGGGGGCGCAATTCCTCTGGCGCCAGATGGAAGGCGTGCAGATAGGTCAATTGATCAGCGAGTGCATCCAAATCAGTGCCAGGCAGGGAAGCGCAGCCGAACATGAGCGCAATATCAAGGCGGAAGACATAGGCCGCGATACCGTCCCACAGTAATTGCAAGGTGCCACGGCTACGATAGGCCGCATCCACGCAAGACCGCCCCAATTCCAGCACCGGTGCGGGATAGGCCACCAGGCGGGAGACGTCATATTCACTTTCGGAATACCAACGCCCAAGCTTTTCCGCCCCTTCGCGGCGGATCAGGCGATAAGTGCCGACAACCGACTCCGGCCCCTCACCCCGGTCATGATCCACCACCAGCAAATGGTCAGCGATGGCGTCAAAATCATCGCGGTCACGATGGCTGGCGGCGGTCGCGGCATCGGCGCGGGCGCCCATTTCCTGATAGAAAACGCGGTAACGCAGCGCCTGCACCGCATCAATTTCGGCGGCCGTCACCGCCAGGCGCACACCCAAATTGCCGGAGCGCAATTCGTCGAACCCTGCTTCGGGCGGTGCAACTTCATCGCGCTTGATTGGCATCAGCAATCCCGTCCCAGGGCGGCCCCATGCCGGGAGAGCCCCAGGGTCACCATCCGTGGTGCCCTTATAGATGAGTTTATCTGATCGCCAAAGCCGGGCCCTGCGCTATGCGTTCTTTATCAGCCGCGCGGTTTCCGCCTCAATCTGCGTCTCAAGCGCTTCCATCGACGGCTTGCGCGCCAAGCCCGCCGGCAAGGGCGGCAGAATAGCGATGGCAATCACCCCTGGCATCTTGTGAAAGGCGCGCCTTCCCCAGTGCTGCCCGCTATTGGTCGCCACCGGATAGCAAGGCGCCCCGCTGCCAATGACCAGCGCCGCAACACCTGGTTGATAGGGCACCTTCTCCCCGGGGGCGGAGCGTGTCCCTTCCGGGAAAATTACCAAGGGCCGACCTTCATCCAGCACACGCTTTCCGTCGCGCACCAAGGCGCGCAGTGCCGCGCCCCCACCATCCCGATCTACCACCACCGCACCGGTATGGCGTGCCGCACGCCCCCAAAAGGGCAGGTTCAGCAATTCGCGCTTCAACACGTAACTGGGGTGATCAAGCAAGGCCGGCCAGACAAAGGTGTCAAAGGCGGATTGGTGCTTGGATGCGATGATGGCCGCCCCCGGTGCGATGTGCTCCAAGCCCGTCACTTCAACACGAATGCCGCAGACAAGCCGCAGCACCCAGATGATGAGGCGCGCCCAGTAACGAATGAAGCAGCGCATGACGCGCGGCTGGAAGGGCAGCAAGACCATGGCGATGATGGCGGCGAGCGCCGTAATGGTCATGAAAAGCGCGTTGAAGATGAAGGAACGCAGCCAGATCATGCGCGTCTTCCGCCCAATATTGCCGAAAGCCCAAGCTCGGCGCCAAGAAATTTCATGTATTCACCAGCCAACAAACCCCAATTGCGTGGCTGCCAAAAGGCGCCATCCGCGCGCAGCCTTGCCGGTGTGACTGGATAAGCCTGCACGCGCAAGCCCGGTATGGCGCGGCGCAATTCAGTGCGCGCACGCGGCATGTGATAGCCGGCGGTGACCAAATGGATGGCGGTAACGTCCCTTGATTTCGCCCAGGCCGCGATTTCAACCGCATTGCCGCGCGTGGAAGCCGCCGCATGGCCAAGTTCCACCCGGCCCGCAAGCTTCGCGGGATCCACACCCGCGCCACGCGCCAGATCAAACAGGCGCGAATCAGGATGCACGCCAGACACAAAAAGCCGTGGCGCCAGGCCTTCTTCCAGCAGGCGAAAGCCAGTCTCTACCCGCTCAGCCCCGCCGGTCAGGACCACAATGGCATCGGCGGCGCGGGCATCGGCGGCGTTTACCTGTACGGCGCGGAGGAACCAGATGAAGCCGCCAAGCCACAGCAGCAAGAATGCCAAGGGCAGTAACCAAAGCCGCCGCCCCCTCATGGCAGGCGCCGCAGCCACAATAGGATACTGGCCATGGCCGCGCCCCAAGCGACCAAGGCAGCGCCGGATGGGATGGCGGCAAGGTCAGGCCATGGCAGGTCCTGCGGGGTGATTTCGGGCAGCATCGGCCCGGCGAGTTGCAAAAGCGCCCACACCAGACCGGCCGCCAATGCCATCCCCAGAATCGCCCCCAACAAGGCAAGCCAGGCGGTGCGCCACGCAAAGCGACCGGCAATGTCGCGATCCGCCGCGCCCAACATATGCAACACCATCACCGAATCGCGCCGCGCCGCGATGCCCGCGCGCACCGCAAGCACCACCACCGAAGCGCCCACCACGGCCACCAGCAGCAGCACTGCCAAACTGGCCGCAGAAACGGCGCGCGCAACGGCAGCAAGCCTTGCCACAAATACCCCATGCGCTTCCGTGACCGCGCCGGGCACGGCTTCCGCCACCCTATCCCCGATCAGCACCGGGTCGGCGGCCAGATCGGCCAGGCGCAATTCAATCACGCCAGGCAACGGCAGCCCTGCCACATCGCCCAACCAAGGGCGCAGCAATTCCGCCATGCGTGCCGTATCCACCGGCTGTGCTTCACGCACCGAAGGCAAGGCGCGCAAGGCATCAAGCGCCGCTTCCATGCGCGCGGGGGTCGGGTTTGGGATTTGCACCGTGACGGCGGCATTCGCCCCCTGCTGCCAGCGTTTCGCGAGTTGGCCGGCTGCCTCATGCCCTGCCAGCGCAAAGGTCGCGAAAAGCGCCATGGCGGCAATCAACGCCACCAGCAGCCGATCCGCCAGCGCGCCGCGCAGGCCAATCGGGTCCGCCCTGCCGCCTGCATCACGGCGCATCAATGATGCGTCCTTCTGCCAGGGTGATCACACGCGCGGGGTGGCGCGCGGGCAAATCCTCGGAATGCGTCGCGACGACAATCGCGGTGCCAAGCCGGTTCATTTCAACAAACAGCGCAATCAGCCGGCGGGCTTCAAACACATCCAATTCGGAGGTCGGTTCATCAGCAATCAGCAATGCAGGGCGCGTGATAATGGCGCGCGCAATGGTAATGCGCTGTTGTTCGCCGCCGGAAAGTTCAGCCGGCGCACGCCCTGCCTTTGCCGCCAGGCCCAACCACTCCAGGATTTCGTTGACATCCTGCCTGACCGCGGCTTCTGCCCGCCCCACAAGCCGCAGCGGCAGCGCCACATTATCCCAGGCGGAGAGATGCGGCAGCAGGCGAAATTCCTGATGCACCACGCCGATCTTGCGCCTGAGCGCGGGCAGCGCGGCCCGTTCCGCCTGCCCGATATCGGTCCCCAGCACGGAAACCACGCCGCTTGTTGGCCGGATCGCGGCCTGCATCAGCCTGAGGATTGAGCTTTTCCCCGCCCCCGAAGGCCCAAGCAGCCAGGTGAAGCTGCCTTCCCCCAGCGCGAAGGAGACATCGCGCAAGGCCGCCTGCCCCGGATCACCCTGGGGGGTTGGATAGGCCAGCCCGACGCGTCCGAATCTTACCATGGGTCTTGTTTCGCATGGCAGGGGTGGGGTGCTCAATCTTTCGCTTGCCGAGAGGCCGACACTGGCGGAAAATAGCAACATGCTCATCACATGCCCGAAATGCGAAGCTGGGTTTCAGGTGCCGGAGCGCCTGCTGCGCGACCGCGACCGCCCTTTGCGCTGCGGCCAATGCGGGACGATGTTTCGCGCCCCGGAACCGCCCGCGCCTGAGCCGGTTGCCTTCCAAGCGCCTGAACCGCCACCGCCCGCGCCCGTGGTGGAGGAACCCCGCCCGGCACCAACGTTGGTGGCCGAGGATTCGCGGCCCGAGCCCCTGGCCGCGCGCGGCGCCTCCCTTGAAAGAGCCTCCGCCCCTGCATCGCGCGGGCTTCGCGCAGCCTGGGCCGCTTCCATCGTGCTGCTATTGTGCGGCGGGCTTGCGGCGATTATCAAGCGCGATGCGGTGATGGAAGCCTGGGCGCCGGCGGCGCGGTTGTTTGCAGCGCTTGGGTTGGGGTGAGGGCTGGGGCTTCTTGGAGCGAGCGGGGGGAATCGAACCCCCGACATTCAGCTTGGGAAGCTGACGTTCTACCTCTGAACTACGCCCGCGCCGCTTCGGTGATATACCAGCCAGGGCAGGGTTAGGGCAAGCTCACCCCTTCAAGGCAGCATCCCGCGCCACCGTTGCCAGCGCATCGGCGCGTTCATTCATCGGGTCCCCGGCATGGCCGCGCACCCAGCGCCATTCAATCTCATGCGGCTTGGCGGCGGCCAGAATGGCTTGCCACAAATCCAAATTCTTGACCGGCTCCTTCGCCGCATTGCGCCAATTGGCGCGCACCCAGCCATGGATCCAGCGGCTGATGCCGTTCCGCAGATATTCGCTATCCGTATGCAAAGCCACGCGGCAGGGTTTTTTCAGCGCCTCAAGTGCTTTCAGCGCGGCGGTCAATTCCATGCGGTTATTGGTGGTCTCGGCCTCATTGCCTGACATTTCCCGCTCATGCTCACCAAAGCGCAGAATGGCCGCCCAGCCGCCGGGGCCGGGGTTGGGCTTGCAGCCGCCATCGGTCCAAATCTCGACCACGGGGCGCGGGTCTGCGCTGCCGGTCGTCACAGGCCAAAGGCCGCAAGCGTTTCGGCGCCGCTGAAGAACCTGAGTTTCCGCAGATATTCCACCGGGTCCTTTCGCGTCACCAGCGCGCCTTCAGGGGTATGGGTCCAATCATACAGCCGGGTCAGCAGGAAGCGCAGCGCCGCGCCGCGGCAGAGAACGGGCAACGCGGCCAATTCAGCATCTGACAGTGGGCGAATGGCGCGATAGGCGCCAAGCATGGCGCGCGCACGGGTGACGTTGAAGGAATAATCCGCCTCAAAGCACCAGGCATTCAGGCAGACGGCGATGTCATAGGCGAAAAGATCCGTGCAGGCGAAATAGAAATCAATCACGCCGGAAACGCGTGGCTGACCATCGGCGCCTGGCAGGAAGAAGGCATTGTCAGGGAAAAGATCGGCGTGGATCTGCCCAACCGGCAGGCTGCCCTGGGCGGGCCAGGCGGCCAGAATGCCGGCAAGTGCCGCATCAAGTTCCGCAATCAGGCCGGGCTGCACCTCATCTCCGCGCGCGCGGCATCCATCCAGCAAAGGTGCCCAGCCCTTGGGGCCAAGCGCATTGGGCCGGCTGAGCGCAAACCCTACCACGGCCAGGTGCATTTCCGCCAAAGCCTGGCCAAGCGGCGCGCAATGTTCTGGCCGCACGCGGCGCGGCCAAACGCCAGGCAGGAAGGTGACTATCGCCGCCGGCCGCCCCGCCAATTCGCGCAAGGCTGCGCCATCCCGCCCATGCACGGGCGTGGGGCAGGCCATGCCGCGCGCCGCCAAATGTTCCATCAACCCAAGGAAATAAGGCAATTCAGCCGGGTCCACGCGCTTTTCGTAAAGCGTCAGAATGAAATCACCCGCTTCGGTTTGCAGCGCGTAGTTGGAATTCTCGACACCCTCCGCAATGCCTCGAAACGCCAGCAACTCCCCCAGCGCATAATCGGCCAGGAAGACGCGCAAAGCCTCATCCGAAACTTCCGTATAGACCGCCATTATTCGGCGGCGAGCCCGCGCGGCAGGCGGAAGGTGATCTGTTCCACCGCCACCACCACTTCCTCGATATTCAGGGAGTAAGCTTCACCAAGCCGCGCGATCACTTCTTCCACCAGCACTTCGGGCGCGCTGGCGCCGGCGGTCACGCCCACCGTCTTGCAGCCCTGCACCAACGCAAGATCAAGATCAGCACCGCGTTGCACCATGACCGCGCGCCGCGCGCCGCTGCGCTCCGCCACTTCGCGCAGGCGCTGGCTGTTCGATGAATTGGGTGCGCCCACCACCACCACCAGATCGGCCCTGGCGGCAATGGCCTTTACCGCCGCCTGGCGATTGGTGGTGGCGTAGCAGATATCCTCCTTGGCGGGGCCACGAATATCGGGAAAGCGCCTTTGCAGGATGCTGATGATTTCCGCTGTATCATCAACCGAAAGCGTGGTTTGCGTTGTATAGGCAAGGGTGGCGCCTTCGGGCGCGACAACACTTTCCGCATCAGCCGCGTCCTGCACCAAAGTCACCACACCTTCGGGCAATTGGCCCATGGTGCCGATCACTTCCGGATGGCCGGCATGGCCAATCAGGAAAAGATGGCGGCCATGTTCATGATGGCGTTCGGCTTCCCGATGCACCTTGCTCACCAGCGGGCAGGTGGCATCAAGGGCGAACATCATGCGCTTGGCGGCCTCGGCAGGGACGGATTTCGGCACGCCATGGGCGGAAAACACCACGGGCTGGCCGTCATCGGGGATTTCATCCAGCTCCTCGACGAAAACCGCGCCCTGTTTTTCCAGGCTTTCGACAACGAAGCGGTTATGGACAATTTCATGCCGCACATAAACCGGCGCGCCGTGGCGCTTCAGCGCTTCCTCGACAATCTTGATGGCGCGATCAACGCCGGCGCAGAAGCCGCGCGGTCCGGCGAGCAGAAGCTGAAGGGGCGGCTTGGCAGAGGCCATGGGCGCAAAGGTCCATCCAAAGGGGCCGGCCACGGGTTGCGGCGCGACGCGAAGAATGGTCAGAGTAGCCGGACGGCCGTGCGGCTCAAAGGGGGTTATCGGGATGCGACGCTTCGGGGTTCTGATTCTTGCCGGGCTGGTCGCGGCTTGCGGCTCATCTTCCAAGGAAACGGTGCTGGCGCCCTGCCCCAGGGTCACGATCCTGGCCGATGGGGCTGATGTGACACGCTACCAGCCCGGCGCTCCGGCTGATTTGGCCGCGATGGTGGTGGATGGCAGGATGGTGGGGGTAACTGCGACCTGCGATTACGTGCGGGGCGGCGGGGTGGAGGTGAAGGTCGCCGCCATCATGGTTGTGGAACGCGGCCCCGCCACGCGTGGGAATCGGGTGGAACTCCCCTGGTTCCTGGCGGTCACGACCGGCGATGACAGCCAATTGGTCCAGCGCAAGGACGCCAGGCTTTCGGTGAATTTTGAGGGCAATCAGACCCGCACCCGCGTCACCACCGCGCCCGAATCCCTTATCTTCCAGGCCGGGCGCAACCCGGCAGAATACCGGGTGCGGATTTCCTTTGCCCTGAGCCCCGAGGAGCTGGACCGCAATCGCCGCCGCGGGCCGCGTTAACCTGCCTTTTTGCGACTGATCGGGCTGGGGCATCTTGTCTCGCCCGGCGCTGTTACATACATCTCCCCACATCAACCGCCCCTGATCGGGCGCGGTCTTTTCTAACCCCATCCGCGGTGGCGCTTGGCCACCGTTTAGCACAGGGGGTCGCCGTGGTGCCGCACCGGGCCGCCGCGATCCGCCGCAGAGGAGACTTCGGATGAGTAAGGTCATTGGCATAGACCTCGGCACCACCAATTCCTGCGTGGCCATTCTTGAAGGCAAGGATGTGCGCGTAATTGAAAACGCCGAAGGCGCGCGCACCACGCCTTCCATGATCGCTTTCGCGAAGAATGGCGAAAGGCTGGTCGGGCAATCGGCGAAGCGCCAGGCGGTCACCAACCCCATGGGCACGCTTTATGCGGTGAAGCGCCTGATTGGGCGGCGTTTTGATGACCCGATGGTGCAAAAAGATATCGGGCTTGCCCCCTTCAAGATCACCAAGGCGCCGAATGGCGATGCCTGGGTTGAGGTGGATGGCAAGACCTACGCACCGCAGCAGATCAGCGCCATGGTGCTGACCAAAATGAAGGAAACCGCCGAAGCCCATTTGGGTGAGAAGGTTTCCCAGGCCGTGATCACCGTGCCGGCCTATTTCAATGACGCCCAGCGCCAAGCCACCAAGGAAGCCGGCACGGTTGCCGGGCTTGAAGTGCTGCGCATCATCAATGAACCGACCGCCGCCGCGCTGGCTTACGGTATGGAACAGAAGAAGGGCGGCACCATCGCGGTTTATGACCTTGGTGGCGGCACCTTTGACGTTTCCGTGCTGGAAATCGGCGATGGCGTGTTCGAAGTGAAATCCACCAATGGCGATACCTTCCTGGGTGGTGAGGATTTCGACCAGCGCATCATTGATTATCTGGCCGATGAATTTCGCAAGGAACAAGGCATTGACCTGCGCGGCGACAAGCTGGCGCTGCAACGCCTGAAGGAAGCGGCGGAAAAGGCGAAGATCGAGCTTTCCTCTTCCAAGGAAACCGAAATCAACCTGCCCTTCATCACCGCCGATGCCTCTGGCCCCAAGCATTTGGTGATGAAACTCACGCGTGCGAAGCTGGAAGCCTTGGTGGATGATCTGATCAGCCGCACCATGGAACCCTGCCGTCAGGCGCTGAAGGATGCCGGCCTCGCCGCCAATGAAGTGGATGAGGTGATCCTGGTTGGCGGCATGACACGCATGCCGAAAGTGGTGGAAGCCGTTCGCCAATTCTTTGGCAAGGAACCCGCGCGTAACGTGAACCCCGATGAAGTCGTCGCCATTGGTGCGGCCATTCAGGGCGGCGTGCTGAAGGGCGATGTCAAGGATGTGCTGCTGCTGGATGTGACGCCGCTCAGCCTTGGCATTGAAACCTTGGGCGGCGTGTTTACGCGGTTGATTGACCGCAACACGACGATCCCAACCAAGAAAAGCCAGACCTTCTCCACAGCGGATGACAATCAAACCGCGGTCACCATCAAGGTCTATCAGGGCGAACGTGAAATGGCTGCCGATAACAAGCAGCTTGGCACGTTTGATCTGACGGGCATTCCCCCCGCGCCGCGTGGCGTGCCGCAGGTGGAAGTGACCTTCGACATTGACGCGAACGGCATTGTCAGCGTCAGCGCAAAGGACAAGGCAACCGGCAAGGAACAGCAAATCCGCATCCAGGCGAAGTCGGGTCTTTCGGACGCCGATATCGAACGCATGGTGAAGGATGCCGAAGCGAATGCGGAAGCTGACCGCAAGCGGCGTGAGGCTGTGGAAGCGCGCAACCAGCTTGATGCGCTGGTGCATTCCACGGACAAGACGCTGAAGGAAAGCGGGGACAAGGTGCCGCCGGCTGAAAAGGTGGAAGTGGAAACGGCGCTGGCCGCTGCCCGCACCGCCATGGAAGGCCAGGATGCCGATGCGATCCGCGAAGCCTCTGAAAAGCTCTCCCAAGCCGCGATGAAAATGGGTGAGGCGCTCTATAAAGCCGAACAGGCCGCGCCGCAGGCCGAAGAACCGGCCGCCGGTGGTGGTGCGGGTGGTGCTTCCAAGGACAAGGTGGTTGACGCCGAGTTCGAAGAAGTGGACCCGAATAAGAAGAAGCCTTCCTGATCCCTTCCGGGGTGATGGCGCCTTTGGCCAAGATATTCCCCTGGTGCATCCTGGCGCCAGGGGAAATCTTGTTGCAGAAACGGTAGCCCGATCATGGCAAAACGCGATTATTACGAGGTTCTCGGCGTCGCGCGCGATGCGGGCGAGGATGACCTCAAGAAATCCTATCGCAAGCTCGCGATGCAATGGCACCCTGATCGCAATCAGGGCAACACGGAAGCGGAAGCCAAATTCAAGGAATTGAATGAGGCTTACGATGTGCTGAAGGATGCCGAAAAGCGCGCGGCCTATGACCGCTTTGGCCATGCTGCCTTTGAACAGGGCGGGCCTGGTGGCGGTGGCGGCTTTGGCGGCGGTAGCCCCTTCGGTGGCGGCGGCTTTGAGGATATTTTTGAGGAAATGTTCGGCCGTTTCGGCGGCGGCGGGCGAGGGCAACGCGCGGCTTCCGGGCGCGGTTCTGATTTGCGCACGCAGGTCGAGGTGTCCTTGGAAGAAGCCTATGCCGGGGCGAAGAAAACTATCCGCTTCGCGACAAGCGTTTCCTGCGAAGCCTGCAAGGGTGTTGGCGCGGAAGGTGGTGCTGCTTCCGGCGTGCAGAATTGCGGCACCTGCCAAGGCAGCGGCAAGGTGCGCGCGCAGCAGGGGTTTTTCCTGGTCGAGCGCACTTGCCCCACTTGCGGCGGCGCCGGGCGTACCATCAAGAACCCCTGCAAGATCTGCCGTGGCGCGGGGCGCGTGCAGCGCGAACGCAGCCTGAATGTCTCGGTCCCGGCAGGCGTTGATGATGGCACGCGCATTCGCCTGAGTGGCGAGGGTGAGGCCGGGCAGCGCGGCGCGCCGGCAGGTGATTTATATGTTGATATCGCGGTCAGGCCGCATCCGATTTTCCAGCGCGATGGCGCGAATATTTTGGTGCGCGTACCTCTCCGCATGACGCAGGCTGCGCTTGGCGGCCATGTGGAAGTGCCGAGCATTGATGGTGGGCGTTCCAAGGTGACCATCCCTGCCGGCACGCAGACGGGCGATCAATTCCGCCTGCGCGGCAAGGGTTTTTCCGTGCTGCGGTCAGCCGCGCGCGGCGATATGTATGTGCAGGTCATGGTGGAAACGCCGCAGAATCTTTCGCCGAAGCAGCGCGAATTGCTGGAGCAGTTTGAAGCCGAGGCTGAGAAGGGTGGTCGCACCAGCCCGGAAAGCGAAGGCTTCTTCGCCAAGGTCAAGGAATTCTGGGACGGGTTGGGGCGTTAGGCTTTGCGCCTTCGTCGTAACCCGTCAGCGGTTTCAGCCCTCACGCCAGACCGGGAATGGGTCAGGCAGGCGTGACCAGGCGCGTGGCCCGGCACGCCATTCCTCATCGGTCAAAAGCGTTTTTTGCAATGCTGCGCGCAGTGCTGCCTCATCCATGCCTATGCCGATAAAGACGATTTCCTGACGCCGGTCGCCATGGGGTTCCTGCCAATTCGCCTCAATCGTGGCGCGCCAAGCGGGATCATCCGGCCAACGAGAGGCAGGCTGCGCCGCCCACCAGAACCCCGCCGCTTCATGGCGGCCAATGGCACCAGCCAATTGCCATTCACCAGCCCAGGGCATGCGCGTCGCCAGCCAGAAAAACCCCTTGGCGCGCACCACGCCCGGAAGATCACCTTCGATGAAGCGCTTGAAGCGTTCCGGATGCACCGGGCGGCGCGCGCGCCAGACAAAGCTTGTGATGCCGAATTCAACGCTTTCCGGCAAATGCTCACCGGAAAGCGCCTTGATCCAGCCTGCAGAACGGCGCGCGGCATCAAAATCAAAGCGCCCGGTATGCAGGATATGCCGAAGCGGCACCGCCCCCTTGGTACAGCCAATAATTTCCGCATTGGGATTGAAGGTGGCCAGCAGCGCGACCAGGCGACGCAATTCCGCGTCACTCACCAAATCCTGCTTATTGACGATGAGGACGTCGGCGAATTCGACCTGTTCGATCAGCAAATCCACCAGCAGGCGGGTATCTTCCGGGCCGGCGCTTTCGCCCCGCGCGGCAAGGCGATCTGCGCTGCCGTAATCGCGCAGGAAGCTCTGCGCATCCACCACCGTCACCATGGTATCAAGCTGCGCGACATCGCCCAGGCAGAAGCCATCCTCGGTACGGAAATCGAAGGTCGCAGCCACGGGCATGGGTTCGCTGATGCCCGTGCTTTCAATCAACAAGGCGTCGAAGCGCCCTTCAGCAGCAAGCTTGGTCACTTCCTGCATCAAATCCTCACGCAGGGTGCAGCAGATGCAGCCATTGGACATTTCAACCAGTTTTTCTTCGGTACGCGATAGCGTACCGGAATTGCCCACCAGGGCCGCGTCTATATTCACCTCACTCATGTCATTCACAATGACCGCGACACGCTTGCCGTCTCGATTGGCCAAAACGTGATTGAGCAGCGTGGTCTTGCCCGCCCCCAGGAAGCCCGACAGCACAGTGACCGGCAATCTTTTGTCCATGGCGTTCATGGCAGAAATCCTGGTTCATCAATGCAGAACAGCAATCGGCCGCGGCGGCTTTCCGGCAAATGGGAAACAGGCGGCGAGCGATGGAGACAGGCATCGCCAAGAGCCGCCGGATGGGCGCGTCCCTTCACCAAAGCCACAGCGAGGGCAGGTATTTGATGCGGCGCGCGGCATTGCGGACCGCACATGGTGAATTGCGTGCCAGGCCCATGATAGGTGCAGAGCAAGCGCAACCTGACCGAATCGCAATGAAAGCGCCGGCAGGAATCATCATTCACGCCAGCCAGATTGGCACGGATTTCCGATTGCTCCGTGATGGTCGCAAAGAAGCGACCCAGCAGCAGCATGTCAGAGAGCAACGCCGCAGGGGCGGGCACGGGCAGTTCCTGCACAATCTGGTTCAGCGCATCTTCGGGGCTGCCGCGACCAACGGCGCCAAAGGGCACTTGCTGCAATAAGGGACCGATTCCTGCCTTCCAGTTTGCTGGTTGCGGCCGCAGCCAAATTGCCAGCGCGACATCAGGGCGGAAAATCTCGAACAGGACATTCTCGTCGCGACTGCTAATGGCGCTTGGGCAAATCGGGCTCAGCGCATCAGCATCGGGCGGGAAGACCTCACACAGGAAGCTCATTGTCGGGCTTTCCTCAAAACCCACCACGCCACGAAAGCCGCGCCAGCACCGCATGAGTCGTACCGAGCCGCCCGGACTCCTCAATCAACTGCCGTCCGTATTGGTGGCCGATATCAAGCCCGAAGCCGTGGCCGATATCGCGCCCGATGGAAGCTTCCAGATAGTTTTCTGTGGGCAGGGTATCCACGCTGCGCTTGCGCTGATCGCGCTGCCAGGCAAACGTGCCACGCCAATCATCAATGCGATGCTGCGCGCCCAGGGTTGTGAAATTGCGGCGTTCAGCGATGGTGGTTTCGTCGCCATCATCGGTCTCAAAACGCGGGCGACCTTCGGCGTTGCGGAACTGCACTGCTTCGGCGAAGAACAGCGTGCGATGCGTCGCTGACCAGCGCTGTTCATAACGCAGCGCCCCCGAATAGCCCCATTCGCGCGCCGTGCCGTCTTCCTTACCCGCCGCGCGGGAGACCAGCGAAAGCTGATAGGAAAGCCCCGGCGCAAAATCGAATTTATCGCCATCCAAGGAAAGGGCGAAGCTATCCATCTGGCCGTTATTGGCGGGTCCGCCCTGTTGTTCCGTATTGCGGTTGTAGCGTTCGTAACGCTCATCACAGCAGCGCCGGCGCGTGAGCCAGCTTGAGGACAAAAAGGTCCGGTCAAGCGTGAAGGCGGCGGCGGAGATGTCATGCTCACCAAAGCGCGGATCGGCAAGGAAATTCCAGGTGCCACCCACGCCCATGGCATCGCCGATCATTTGCACCTCATGCGCGCGGATGCGCGTCAGGATGCCGGGGAAGTCATGATGGCCGCGGCCAAAGGGTGCCACGAAGCGCCCTCCATAAAGGGTCAGCGCGTCATCCGGTTTCCATTCCGCGAAGAAGGCCTCCAGAAAGGCGGATTGGCGACGAAAGCCGATCACGCCATCCATCGGAAAGCCACCCAAGGCGTCGCCTTCGCCGATTGGTTCAAACGCCACAACGGTTTGCAGTGAAAGCCCCGGCGCGATGTGAAAGCCGGTGGCGACTTCACCAAACAGATATAGGCTGGTGCCGCGCCTGGCGGAATCCTTGGCGTTGAAGGTGGAAACGCCATAAAGCCCCAGTCAGCCTCACCCGAGACATGCGGCGTAAAGCCCTGCGCCATGGCGCTGGATAGGGCGCCAAGACCCACAATTGCGCCAAAGGCCAGATTGCGAAGACTGGTCATGATCATGCGGCGTCCCCCCGCATCGCCGGCACCATCAACGAGACATTATGTCGGAACATGGCCTCATAGGTCGGTGCCGGGCCGGATTCGGCAGACAGCGCATCGGCATAAAGCCGACCTCGCACCCGCAAGCCGGTTTCCTGCGCAATGCGTTGCAAGGTCGCCGGATTACTCATGTTTTCCATGAAGAGGGCGGTGATGTTTTCTGCCTTGATCTGGCGGATCAAGCGACCGACTTCGGCGGCTGAGGGTTCGGCCTCGGTGGAAACACCCTGGGGTGCCAGGAAGCGCACGCCATAGGCTTCGCCGAAATAGCCGAAGGCATCATGGCTGGTGACAATCTTGCGGCGTGCTGCGGGCACTTTGGCGATTTCCGCGCGCACCCATTGGTGAAGCGCGGCAAGCCGCGCGGCATAGGCTTCTGCATTGCGGCGATAAAGCGCCTCATTGCTTGGGTCGGCGGCGCTTAGCCCAGCGGTGATATTGCGGATGTAATGGGGCGCAAGCGCCAAATCCTGCCAGGCATGCGGGTCTGGCACCTGGCGCGGCCCGACGGAATGATTGTGCCGCCGACCAGCACCGCCATGATCATGCCCATGATGATGATGCGCCTGCATCATGCGCGGCGTGATGCCATCGGTTGTGGTCACCAAGGCGCCCTTGAAGCCGGAAGACCGGATCATGCGATCCAGCCAGCCTTCAAAGCCAAGCCCATTGCGAATGACCACGGCTGCATTGGTCAACCCTGCGGCATCCGATGGCTTGGGCTGAAACCCATGCGCATCCTGATCCGGCCCGGCAATGGCGCGGAGCGCGATGCGTTCCCCACCAATCTGGCGCGTCATATCCGCCAGGATGGAAAAGGACGCGACCACCGAAAGCCGGGCCTGGGCTTGGGTGTACCGGGTCATCAGCAAGGCGGGGGCGAAAAGCACGGCGCGGCGCAGCATAAGGGGATCTCTGATGGTGTGTTGAAATGTTATAATGTTACATTTTAGACGTCTGTCAAGTGGCCATGGTCCTGCCACGCGCAAAGGATTAGAAGTTGCTCATGAGCGATGTACTGAACCCATCCCGCGATGCGGAGGACGCCGCGCGCCTCGCCGAAAACGCTGCGCTGGCGGCGCGGTTGCTGCGCGCACTCGCCAATGAAAGGCGGCTTTTGGTGCTGTGTGATCTGGTCGCGGCGGGTGAGAAGTCAGTCAATGACCTCGCGGCCAATGTGGGACTATCGCAATCCGCGCTCTCGCAACACTTGGCCCTGCTGCGTGATGAAGGGCTGGTCGCGACCCGCCGCGCCGGGACGGTGATCTATTATCGCGTGGCCGATCCGAAAGCCGAAGCGGTGCTGCACACGCTGCACCGCCTGTTTTGTGCTGCGCCCGGTCAGTCCGGCGGGGTTTCCTCGGGCGGGTAGTTCAATTCCACCGCAACGCCATTCGGGTCATGCAGGAAGATTTGCGTCTGCCGATCGCGCGGTATGACGCGCGCCGTATAGGTGACCTTGTGCTTGTCCAAATGCGCGCGCATGGCGGCAAGACCAGTGCAGGAAAAGGCGATGTGATCCACCAGGCCCGTGTGGCCCACCTTGCGTTCGGGTAGCCCTTCTTCACCCTGACGGTCGCCGATCAGATGCACGGTCGGGTTGCCGCCGCAATAAAGCCAATAGCCAGGGAAGGTCAGCGGCGGGCGATAGCCCAATTCAAGGCCCAGCACCTTTTCATAGAAATCCTTGGTGGCTTCCAGATCCACCGGGCGAAGCGTGTAATGGTTCAGACCTTGCAGGCCCATGTTGTTATCCTCCGTTTATTATGATGCGGATCGAGGCCGATCCGCCCTCAAACGCCGGCGCGCGCATCCGCGCGCTTGGCTTCGCCGCATAAGCGGCGTCGCCCGTTCGGGCTCGCGCCCGCCTTCGGCGGTCGTTAGCCTTTCGCGCCGGGCCAAACTCAGCTCCGGTCCCTTACAGGAACCGCGCATGCGGCGTCTGCCCAAGCAGATGCTGGCCCACCGCTTCAAAATGCGCGCTGCGGCCTTGCACCTGCTGGCTGACGGCATGCATGTCGCGGAAGCGGCGTTCAAAAGGATTGTCTTCAAAAATCGCGGTGGAGCCAGCTTCCTGATAGATGGTTTCCACCACTTCACGCGATGTCTGAATGGCGAAGGTGGAAGCCAGGCGGATCGAAACCCGCTCATCATTCGTCATCTCAAGCCCTGCTTCCGCGCGCGGCCAGCATTCGCGCAACGTTTCCAAAAGCAGGCTGCGCGCGGAACGCCAGCGCGCTTCGGAACGCGCCACCAGACTTTGAATGACATGGCTGTCGCGCATGGGCCGTGTTGACGCTGCCGGGGTTTTGTCTGACGCCAGCTTGATAAAGGCATCAAGCGTCCCGCGGCAAATGCCCAGCGCCACGCCAGCAAAGCCCGCCGCATAGGCATGGGTGCTGGTGAAATGATACAAGCTGCCGGCGGTTTGGCGATTGGTCGGCAAATCACGCTGCACCGTGTAATCATCCGGCACAAAAAGATCCGTCACCTCATAAGTGTCGCTGCCCGTGCCGCGCAGGCCCATGACGCGCCAATTATCGGTGATCTTCGGTACTTCGCGCTTGAACAGCATGGTGCGTTCAATCGGGTTGCCCTCGGCATCACCGCGCAGCGACCCATCGCGTTCCACGACTTTGCAATGGCCGCCAAGCCAGGTGCAGTGCCGGCTGCCGCTGGCGAAATGCCATTTGCCGGTCACCAGATAGCCACCATCCACCACCACAGCGCGGGAAGCTGGCCCCATGCCCCAGGCCAACACGGCACGCGGATCGGCGCCCCAAATCTCATAGGCGATTTCGGGCTTCAGATAGGCCGCCGCCATGGAACAGCCGGAAGCCTGGCCAACGCACCAGGCGGTGCTGGCATCGGCTGCGGCAATCACGATCTGCATTTGCACAAAATCATGTAGCGGCACTTCCTCGCCACGGAAGGCCTGCGGCAGCAGGGTGCGGAACAGCGCCGCGCCATGCAACGCATCCAGCAATTCCTTGGGCAGGGCGCGGTCGCGTTCGATTTGGTTGGCATGGGCCGCGATGATGGGCGCGATGCGCTTGGCACGATCGGCCGGGGCTTCACCGCCAAGATAGCGGGATTGGGTGATTTCCTGCGCTGCGCTCATGCCACGGCTTCCTCCCGCCAATTGGGTGGCCTTCGGCGTTTGATAGGTGCGCCGGGCCAATCCTTTGCAAATCAGTCGTCCGACCAAATAGCGCGCGGGCTGATTTTCGTCAATTTTTGCATGAATGATTGCCGCTGGCGCGAATCAGCCTAGATTAAGGGTATAGGTCACCTGACCAAAGCCCGGAGTCCATGACCAGCCTGCTTGCCCCAATTGACCCTTCAGCCAGTGTGCGCGACCGCATTTTGGATGCCGCGCAGATGCTTTTTGCTGATCATGGCTATGCCGGGGCTTCAACGCGCGCCATTGCGCTCGCGGCCGGCGTCAATCTCGCGCAGCTCCATTACTATTTTGGGTCCAAGCGGGATTTGTTTCGCGCGGCCTATTTGCGCGGGGCGGAACAGGTCACGGCGGCGCGGCGCCGTACCTTGGATGGCGCCAAGACCACCTGGCCCGATGGCCGCGTGCCGCTTGAAGTGCTGGTGCGCGCCTTTGTCACGCCCTTCATGCTGAATGGCAAAACCCCCGAAGGCCGCGCCACCATGCGCATGCATGCCCGGCTGAACACGGAACCCGATGATATTTCTCGGGAAGTCCTCAGCACGGTCTATGACGACACCACGCTCGCTTACGTGGAAGCCTTCCGCAGTGTGCTGCCGCATTTGCCGCCGGAGGTGCTGTATTGGCGTCTCTATTTCATGATGGGGGCCTATCGCTACACCCTGCTGCGATCTGGCCGGCTTGAAATGATGTCCGGCGGGGTATGCGATTCGGGCGATTTTGACATGGCGGTGGAACAGATCCTGCCCTTTCTCTGCGCCGGGCTTTCCGCCCCGGCGCCGGCTGAACCTGCCCCACCCATACCGGTAAAGCGTTGATTTTACTGGACGCTTATTTTCGACACACGGATCACTTCCCGCCAGATCGGCACTTCACGGGCAACCCGGGCGCGGAGTTCCTCAGGCCCCTCGCCCACTACCGGGGCGCCGGCCTGACGGTAGCGTTCTTGCACATCCGGGCGTTGCAGGGCCTTAACAACCTCTCGCGCCAATAGCGCCTGGATTGGGGCGGGCGTGGCGGCGGGGGCGAAAAGGGCCAGGAAGGTTTCGGAATTGGCATCCTTGATGCCCAATTCTTCCTGGGTTGGCACATCGGGCAGGTCTGCCGCACGCTTGGCGCCAGTTTGCATAATGGCGCGCAATTCGCCTGAACGCAGCTGCGCCATGACCGATCCCTGCGCGGCGCTGATCACCTGGGTGGTGCCGGCGAGCGCGGCCTGGGTCGCGGGACCGGCGCCGCTGAAGGGCACATGCTGCATTTCAAACCCGGCGCGCAGCTTCAGCAATTCGCCCGCCAGATGCGGTGTGGTGCCGATCCCCGGGCTTGCGTAGTTGAATTTGTCCGGGCTGGCCTTGGCCTGCGCGATCAGATCCTGGAGCGAGGCGATGCCGCTATTCGGCCGCACCGCCAGCACATTGGGGGAAGCGCCAAGCGTGCTGATGGGGGCGAAATCCCGGAAAGGATCATAGGGCGGGCTACGGTAAAGGCTTGGATTGACAACGAAAGCGCTGGAGGTCACGAGCAGCGTATAGCCATCCCCCGCCGCGCGGGCGACATAACCAATGCCGATATTGGCCCCGGCGCCACCGCGATTTTCGATGACCACCGGCTTGCCCAAAGCCTCGCTGAGGGGTGGGGCCAGGATCCGGGCCAGGATATCGGTCGCACCACCCGGCGGAAAACTGACCGAAAGCGTGATGGCGCGTTCCGGAAAGGCAGCCAGGGCTGGGCGCAGCGGCAGCAGCGCCGCCGCACCGCCCACCAAAAACGCCGCGCGGCGGGTGATGTTTTGCGTCATGGGTCGGACATTTCCTTTTGCTCGGTTGGGCTTGAAACCCTTGGTGCGAAAGCCTGCGTGGGACGGGGAAGTGCTGTCAAGCAGGTCAAGGCAAAAGGGAATTTGTGCAAATCGGTCAAAAGCGTGCGGAAAATGCCGCGTGCTCGGTTGCGGTGCGGTAAACCCTATGGTAACGCCCGGCCGCGTTCGGGAAGCTCTCTCGTCCGCTCATCAATCCGCGCAAGAACAGGACCGGGATTACCCGTGGCTGCCACAGATCAAACCCTTGATAAGGCCTCGCCTTCGGCGCCAAGCGCCGTAGGCGTCTCCGCGCGCTACGCCAAGGCGCTGCTCGACCTTGCTGACGATAAGCGCGCGACCGATCCCGGCGCCGTGGACCGCATCGGTGCTGAACTTGAAGCGCTTTTCGCCCTCTGCCGCGACAATGCCGATATGCGTGGCTTCATCGCCGATCCGCGCTTCGACACCGCGATCCAGCGGGACCGCATGTTCAAGGTGCTGGAGAGCGCCGGCATCACCGGTGAGGTGCGGAACCTGGTTGGCGTGCTGATCGCCAATCGGCGCCTTTCGGCCCTGCCTGCCGTGGCGCA
>VGDL01000051.1 GCA_016869735.1 Alphaproteobacteria bacterium | reverse complement strand
TTGGCCTGGCCACGGTGGAAATGCTCGCGGCCAATGGCTGCAAGGTCGCGATCAACCATTTGGTGGCGGATGCGCGTGGCGCGGCTGAAGTGGCGCGGCTGCAAGGCATGGGGCGGGATGTGATTGCGGCCCCCGGCAATGTTGGCGATGCGGCGGATTGCAAACGCATGGTTGAACAGGCGGTCGCTGACCTCGGCCGTTTGGATTATTTGGTGAATAATGCCGGCACGCCGGGCACAAAAACCACGATTGCACCCAATGAATTTGACCGGCTGACAGAAGAATTATGGGATACGGTGCTGCAGGTTAATCTGCTTGGCGTGTTTCGCTGCACCAAGGCAGCGGCACCCGCACTGCGCGCTGCCGGTGGCGCGGTGGTGAGTGTGGCGTCTATCGCTGGCCTTAATCACGCTGGGTCTTCCATGGCGTATGGCGCGACCAAGGCGGGGGTGGTGAGCCTGACCAAGAATCTCGCCCGCGGGTTGGCGCCGGAAGTACGCGTGAATGCGGTAGCGCCGGGGGCGGTTGATTCCACCTGGATGATTGAGTGGACCGAAGAACAGCGCCGCGGCAGCATCGAAAACGCGCTGCTCAAGCGCCGCTGCACCACGGCAGATCTGGCGGAAGTGATGGTATTTCTGCTGGCCGGTGCAGCCATGGTGACCGGACAGACCATTGTCGTGGATGGTGGGCTGACCCTGTAGGGCCTTTTCAGTGGTGCCGGCCACGCTGCCCACGCCCAAGGGCCGGGCCGCTGAAGGCCGCCAACATCGCCAGGTGGCTGCCATGATCGGCATCCCGCAATGGCAGGCGGAGCAGCCTGCCTTGCCCGTCACGCATATGGAGTTCAGCGCCGGCGCTGGTTTCAAGCAGCGCAACACAGGTGAAAGCGGCTTCGGGTGTTTCAACGCGACGGTTGGTTTGCATGGATTTTTCGCTCCTCAGAATCACGTTTGTTGTGTTGCTCTTAAGAAAAGTCCATCCCTGCTTGTTGAACAGTTAACAGGAATGGTTTCAGGGCAATTTTCTTGCTAAGAATTTCTTGGTATTAATCAAAAGTAAAATTCCTCAACCAAAGGTTCCCGCCATGGTGCAGATCAATGCCGAGCGTTTCGTTGCCGATCTTCATGAGCTGCGCAAAATCGGCGCCTATAAAACCGGCGTGCATCGCCCAACCTTTTCGCCGCAGGATATGGAAAGCCGCCATTGGCTGATCGAAAAACTGCGCGAATGCGGGCTGGAAGCCAGCATTGATGGCATCGGCAATGTGTATGGTCGCCATAAGGGGCCTGGGCCGCATCTGCTGGTGGGCAGCCATATTGAAAGCCAGAATTACGCGGGCTGGCTTGATGGCGCACTTGGTGTGATGGCGGGCGTTGCCTTGGCGCGCGCAGGCCTGCCCGTGGATGTCGCGGCTTTTGCTGATGAGGAAGGGCATTTCGAAGGTGGATTTCTGGGCAGCCGTTCCATCATTGGCGAATTGACCGAAGAGGAAATTGACCGCAGCCGCAGCCGCAATGATGGCTCACCGCTGCGGGATGCGCTGGCGGTGGCGGGGCTTACCGGCAAGCCACGCCTGCAATTGGAACCCGGTCGGCATAAGGGTTTCTATGAAATGCATATCGAACAAGGCACGCAGTTGGAAAATGCCGGGCTGCGTGTGGGTGTGGTGACGGGAATTGTTGCTATATGGCAATGGCGTATTCAATTCCAGGGCCAGCAGGACCATGCCGGCGGCACCACCATGGCCGAACGCAAGGATGCGGGGCTTTCCGCCGTCCGGTTGCTGGCCGCGATTGATCAGGAATTCCCGCGCATTTGTGGCCCGCGCAGCACCTGGACCACCGGGCGCATCAACCTTGACCCCGGCGCGCCTTCCATCATTCCCGGCAGCGCGGATGTGTTGTTTCAGTTCCGTGATGTCTCCGTGCCCGTGCTGGAACGCATGGAAGCCGGGCTGCGCGCCTTGGTGCAGGAAAGCAACCGCCGTGAAAAATGCCCCGCGACGCTCACGCAAATGAGCCGCGCAACGCCCGCCATTTGCGACCCAGCCATGATGAAGGCCCTGGAACAGGCGGCAGAGGCGCATGCCGCAGGGCTTTGGCAGCAAATGCCCTCAGGCGCGGGGCATGACGCGCAGTATATCGCGCGGCGCATGCCCGCTTCCATGATCTTCGTGCCTTCCATCGGCGGCATCAGCCATCATTGGGCGGAAGACACGAAGGATGAGGATTTGGCGCTGGGCTGCCAGGTGCTTGCCAGCGCTGCCGAGAAATTTCTGGCGGGGTGACTAGCCCCGCTATTCCAACTTGATATTCGCCTCCCTGATCACGCGGCCGAATTTCTCGGTTTCGCTCCGCAAGAACGCTTCGGCTTGGGCTGCGGAATTGGGCTGCACCACCATGGCAAGCTGGGCGTAGCGCGCGACCACTTCCGGGTCCTGCGCCACCTCATTCAGGGCCGCATTCAGTTTTTCGATGATGGCGGCAGGCGTGCGGGCGGGCGCCAGGATGCAGTTCCATTCATAAGCCTCATAACCCGCAAGCGTATCGCCAATGGCGGGCAGGTCCGGGAAGGCAGCAATGCGTCCGCGCCCGGTATGCGCCACGGCGCGCACGCGCCCGCCTTGCACGAAAGGCAGAGACACATTCGAATTGCTGAAGAAATAACCGACCTGCCCGGCCACCACATCGGTCAAGGCCGGACCTCCGCCACGATAGGGCACGTGGTTCACAGTGATGCCCGCGGCGCGCGTGAAGAGTTCCAACGCCAAATGCTGCGCCGATCCATTGCCTGATGACGCCCAATCGAGCGAGCCTGGACGCGATTTGGCGAGGGCGATCACCTCGGCCAAGGATTTCGGTGGCTGGTTCGGGTTCATCACCAGCAGCATCGGCACCTGCATGGGCAGGAAAATCGCCTTCAGATCAGCCAGCGCATCAAAGGATACGCGGATCAGGAAAGGATTGATCGCAAGCGGTGTCGCATCATGCAAGATCGTATAGCCATCAGGCGTAGCACGCGCGACTTCGGCGGCACCGATACTGCCGGAAGCGCCGGGGCGGTTTTCAATCACGAAAGGCTGGCCAAGCTTTTGCGCGAGCTTCGGGAAGATCATCCGCGCCGTGGTATCGGCGCCACCACCTGGCGGCCAAGGCACCACGACACGCACGGGGCGATTGGGCCAATCGCTGCCCTGCGCTTTGGCGTTGATGGCAAGAAAGGGTGTCGCTAGCAGCGCCGAAAGCGTGGCGCGACGGGTCGGATGGAAGTGGGACATCATGCGTCCTCTCACGCCGCGCGGCGAATAAGGTCTGATGCGCGTTCCGCCAGCATCAGTACCGCCGGATGAATGTTGGAAGACGGCACCAGCGGAAAGACCGAAGCATCCACCACGCGCAAGCCCTGCACGCCGCGCACACGCAGTTCCTCATCCACCACGGAACGTTGATCCGCGCCCATGCGATTGGTGCCGCAGGGGTGATACACGGTCGTGCCATTGCCACGGATATAATCCAGCATTTCATCCTCGGAATCCGTGCTGGGGCCGGGAAATTGTTCGCTTTCGATCAGGCCGGCGAAGGGCTCGGTTGCCGCGATGCGTCGGCCAAGCTTGGCTGATTCCAGCATGATGCGGATATCGGAAGGCGCGGTCAGGTAATTCGCGCGGATCACTGGCTTGTCGGCCACGTTTGGCGAACGCAGCGTCAAATCCCCACGGCTATCCGGCCGGCAGACGCAGAAATTGAAGGTAAAGCCCGGATGCTTCGCGAGTGAATTGGCCGAAGTGCCCTGATTACCGCCCAGGCTGAAATTGACGAATTGGAATTGCACTTCGGGTTCTTCCGACCCCGGCAGCACGCGCGCAAAAAGGCTCGCTTCCGAGGCGCCCACCGCCATCTGGCCCTTGCGCCGCAACGCCCAGTCCAGCCCAAGCCCGGCAGCGCGAATGGGGTTGGCCAGGATCTCATTCAAGGTGCCGCAAGGCTTGGTGCGATAGGCGAAGCGCACCATGAAATGATCCTGCAGATTCTTGCCCACTTCCGGCGCATTCACCTGCACCTGAATGCCCATTTCCTGAAGGGCGTTGGCATCGCCAATGCCTGACAGCATCAACATTTTCGGGCTTTCGATGGCGCCAGATGACAGGATCACCTCCCGCCGCGCACGATAGGTTTCCTCGCCCGCCGGGCCGCGCACCACTACGCCGACGGCGCGGCCATTTTCGATCAGGATGCGCTGGCCCAGGCGTTCGGTTTCCACGCGCAGATTGGGCCGCTTCAAGGCAGGGCGCAGATAGGCCACAGCCGGGCTCCAGCGCCGCCCGCGATGCACATTCAGTTGATTGGGCGCAACGCCTTCATACCAATCGCCGTTATTGTCGCGATTGCGCGTGAAACCAAGCTTGACGCAGGCTTCCACAAAGGCGCGGCAACCAGGTGAGGGTTCCGGCACCTCCCCAATGCGCATCGGGCCATCCTTGCCGCGAAATTCACTGTCCGGGCCTGCGAAATTTTCAAGCCGCTTGAAGTAGGGCAGGCAGTCTTCATAAGACCAGCCGCGCGCGCCGGATTGCGACCAGCGATCATAATCGCGCGGGCTGCCGCGCAGAAACACCAGGCCATTGACGCTGCCGGAGCCACCAATCACGCGCCCGCGCGGCCAATAAACGCTGCGCCCGCCAAGCTCCCCTTCCGCTTCGGTCTGGTAATTCCAATCGAATTTCTTCGTCACATAAAGCCGCGCAAAACCCATGGGGATATGGATCCAGGGGTTGCGATCCCAGGGGCCGGCTTCCAGCAGCGTGACACTCGTGCCCGGGTCTTCCGAAAGCCGCGTCGCCAGCACGCAGCCGGCCGAGCCCCCACCCAGAATGACATAATCCGATTCGTGCTGCGCCATGGCGGCTGCCCCCCTGTTTCTGGCGACAGCATGCCATTACCCCTCGGCAAGCTGCAATCTTGGTCTATAAGGGGGCATGGAATGGTCCTCGATTTACGGTTTTCTGGGCTTTTTGGGCGCGAGCTTCGCGGCGGCCATGTCGGGGGCCGTCTTCACCCCGGGGCCCTGGTATGACGCGCTGAAAAAGCCAAGCTGGTGCCCGCCCAATTGGCTTTTCGCCCCGGCCTGGGCGGTGCTGTTCCTGATGATCGCCATTGCCGGCTGGCTGATCTGGGAAGCTGTGGGCTTTGCCGGCGGCGCGCTGGCGCTTGGGCTTTTCGCGCTTCAATTGGTGCTGAATGCTGCCTGGTCCGGGATTTTCTTTGGCATGCGACGGATGGATTTGGCCTTTGCCGAGCTTTGCCTGCTGTGGCTTTCCATCCTGGCCTGCATCATTGTCTTCTGGCCGATTGATGCCCGCGCCGCGCTGCTGATGGTGCCCTATTTGGCCTGGGTGAGCTTTGCGGGGCTGCTGAATTTCACCATGTGGCGCTTGAATCCCAACCTGCCGCGCTGACCATTGCCATGGCATCCTCCCCATTCACCGAAAGGGCATGAGCATGACCGAAACCATGAAGGCAGTGGTCGTCACCGCAGAAGGTGTCAAGGTGCAGCAAGCGCCGCGCCCAGTGCCGGGGCCGGAACAGGTATTGGTGCGGGTGCGCGCGGCGGGTCTTAACCGCGCTGATCTTGGTGTCGCGGCGGGGCATGCGCATGGGCGCATGGGCGGCGCTGGCACCATTCTGGGGCTGGAATTTGCGGGTGAGGTTGCCGCCGTGGGCCCGGGTGTAGCCGGCATCAAGCCAGGTGATCGCGTGATGTGCGCGGGCTCGGGCGGCTATGCGGAATATGCCATTGCCGATATGGGCCGCGTGCAACCGGTGCCGGACCGCAACATGTCCTGGGAAGAGGCTGCGACTTTGCCGGTGGCGCTTGCCACCATGCATGATGCGCTGATTTCCAATGGCCGTTTGGCCAAGGGTGAAGCGGTACTGATCCTGGGTGCTTCCAGCGGCGTTGGGCTGATGGGCATGCAGATCGCGAAATACATGGGCGCAGGGCTGGTGATTGGCACCTCCACCAATGCCGAACGCCGCGCGCGGTTGAAGGAATTCGGCGCGGATCATGCGGTGAACACCAATGATGCGGATTGGGCGGATCAGGTGCTGGCGCTCACCGAAGGGCGCGGCGTGCAGCTGGTGATTGACCAGGTCTCGGGCGGCACCATCAATGCCGCCATGCGCGCCACCGCCATTCTGGGCCGCATTGTGAATGTCGGGCGACTTGGCGGGGCGCATGGCGATTTCGATTTTGATCTGCACGCCACGCGCCGCATTTCCTATATTGGTGTGACGCATCGCACGCGCAGTGTCGCGGAAATTCGCGAAGAAGAACGCGTGGCACGGCGCGATTTGCGCAAGGGCGTGGATGAAGGCGTGTTCCATTTGCCAATTGACCGCGTCTTTGCGCTTGATGAAGCGGTTGAGGCACTCGCGCATATGAAGGCCAATGCGCATCTTGGCAAAATCATCCTGAAAACCTGAAGGAAACCCCCATGGCACGCGACGCAAGCCTGATTATTCGTGGTGGCACGCTGGTGGATGGCACGGGTACGCCCCCCTATGAAGCCGATATCGCCATTGGCGATGGGCGCATTCTGGACATTGGCAAAATCTCGGCAAGCGCGCCGGAGGAGATTGACGCCAAGGGCCTGATCGTCACGCCGGGCTTTGTGGATATCCATACGCATTACGATGCCCAAGCGACTTGGAGCAGCCGGCTGCTTTCTTCTTCCATCAATGGCGTAACCACAGCGCTGCTCGGCAATTGCGGTGTGGGTTTCGCGCCGTGCCGGCCTGATCGGCGCGACATGCTGGTCAAGCTGATGGAGGGTGTGGAGGATTTGCCGGAGGTTGTGCTGACCGAAGGCCTGCCCTGGAATTGGGAAAGCTTCCCGGAATACATGGATGCGCTTGATGCGCGACCCTATGACATGGATGTCGCCGCCATGGTGACGCATGCGCCCTTGCGCGTGCATGTGATGGGCGAGGCGGCTGAGGCGCATGCCGTGGCCACACCCGAACAATGCGCTGAGATGGCGCGACTGACCGCTGAGGGACTTGCCGCCGGCGCGCTTGGCTTTTCGACATCGCGCGCCATTGCACATCGCACCTTGGATGGTCGGCATATCCCAACCCTCGGCACGCCAGAGGCCGAGTTGGAGACCATCGCGCGCGCCATTCGTGCGCAAGGTTCGGGCTGGATGCAGGTGATTTCGGATTTTGACGATCCGGAAGATGAATTCGCGCGCCTGCAGCGAATTGCGGCGGCGTCTGGTCGGCCGATGACATTTTCGTTATTGCAACGGGAATCCAAGCCAGGGCTGTGGCGCTGGCTGCTTGATAAGGTGGAAGCAGCGCATGAGGCCGGCGTGCCCATGTATGGCCAGGTGATGGGTCGGCCCGTCGGCCTGATGTTCGGTTTTGAGCTTTCGCAGCACCCCTTCCTGATGCGCGCTTCCTATCAGGCGATTGCGCATCTGCCGTTTGAACAGCGCATCGCTGCGCTACGTGACCCCGCCTTGCGCGCGCGCATCCTGGCTGAACCCACGGGAGACCCAGCGCTGCGCGTGCGGCTGAATAATTGGGAAAAGATTTTTGCACTGGGCGATCCTCCGGATTATGAGCCTCCGCCAGAAAAATCAGTGGCGGCGATGGCGGCGGCGCGTGGCATGGACCCAGCCGCACTTTGCTTTGACATGATGATGGAAAAGGATGGCCACGCCATTCTGAACCGGCCCATTCTGAATTATGCGGATGGAGACCTGACCGCCATTCGCAATATGGTGACGCATCCGCATACGCTGATGGGGCTTGGCGATGGTGGCGCGCATGTCGGCTATATCTGCGATGCGTCCTGCATGACGCATATGCTGGTGCATTGGGCGCGTGATCGCGCACGCGGGCCGCGCCTGCCGTTGGAATTCGTGGTGAAGCGCATTTCGCGTGACAATGCGCATGCGCTTGGCCTCAAGGATCGCGGCGTGCTGGCGCCGGGCAAGAAGGCCGATATCAATGTGATTGATTTCGGCCGGTTGGCGCTGGAAATGCCCAAAATGCATTACGATCTGCCCGCCGGCGGCAAGCGCCTGATCCAAAAGGCACAGGGCTATGTCGCCACCATTGTGGCTGGCACGCCTGTCTATCGCGAAGGTGAGGCAACCGGTGCGCTGCCTGGGCGCTTGGTACGCGGCGCCAAGGCAGCGTGACGGCTTAGCCCACCGCTGCCGGCAAGCCCGCCCAGATTTCGTCAAGGCTGAGTGGGCGCGCCATCAAACCTTGATCGGCGCACCAGCGTGACGCCAATTCCAGCGCTGGGTTCAGCGCGGCGCGGCTACGTGGATTGGTGCCGGCAGCGTTGAATTGGCGCAGCACTTCCGCCACCAGCGCGGCATCACGCGCATGCGCACCCTTCATCACCACAAGATGATTGACGGGCTTGAAACCGTAGCGTGCCTGAAAGGCTGCACCCGCCGCGGCGGGTTCAAGGAAGACGGTGCGCACATCATCACCCGCGGGCAGTTCAAAGCCCATGATGGCGGCATCAAGCGCGCCGCTTTCAAACATGCCATTCAGGGTTTCGCCGGCGCTCGCGCGTTGTACCCAGGCAGGATCGCGGAAGCTTGGTTCATGCGCGTCTTCAAACGTCACCCACCGCATCGCATCAGCGCGTAGCCCAAAACTCTCCTGCAAGACGCCCCTGATCCACATGCCGGTGGTTTGGCTATAGGCGCGCACGCCAATCCGCGTGCCGGCCAAATCGGCGGGGGTTTCAATGCCCTTCCCCGCGCGGCAGAACATCGCGGTTTCCTGAAAGCGTTCCGCCACCACCAAAGGCAGCAGCACCAAATCTCGGCCAGCAGCTTTTGCCATCAGAAAAGTTGCGATAGCCATTTCACTGATATCAAAACGCCCTTCTCGCACCATGGGCGCGAAAGCCTTGCTGATGGGTTTCACCACCTGCATCGCAAGATTAAGCGAGGCACTTGCGGTCTCTCCGCGATGTAGCGCCATTGTATGCGGGTAATCATCCACGCAAATCGAAAGTGTCATGGCATTCATGCGCCAATCTCCTCAAAGAAAGCATCCACCAAGGCGTTGAAGGCACTCGCGCGCTCAAAATGGCCGGAATGGCCGGCCTTATGCAGCACGGCGTAACGCGCGCCAGGAATAACGCTGGCCATGGCGCGCGCGGCGAAGGGCGGCAGGACGATATCTTCCTCGCTTGGAATGAACAGCAACGGGCATTGCGCGGCGGCGAAGGATTCGGGCGCGCGGTTGCGCCCCGTATGCAGCCGCGCCCGCACCGCTTCGCGATCAAAGCCAGAAGTCAGGCCATAGACATGGTTATAGAGGTGATAAAGTGCCGGCTGTTCCGCCGCCATGCGCGCACCAGCCGCCGGGTTGATATTGCGCTTGAGGCCCGCTTCACGCGCTGCCGCGCTTTCTTCCTGCCAGATTTTCAGGCGTGATCTTTCAGGCTCGCGCATCTGGCGCGGGTCGAGTGTCCCGGTGGTCGCCCCTAGTACCAGCGCCTTCACGCGCCCCGGGCGCAGCAGCGCATATTCCACGCCGGTCCAGCCGCCCATGGATTGGCAAATGATGCGAATATCACCAAGGCCGAGCTCATCCATTAGGGCCGCGAGATCAGCGGCATAGGCAGCGGGATCGGGCCCTGCCGCCGGCGCGGTGGAAGGGAAAAAACCGCGATGCGAAAAGGCAACGCAAGTATAGCGCGACGCGAAATGCGCAACCTGCTGCCACCAGGACATGAGATTTCCACCCAGCCCATGCGCGAAGACAATGGCGGGGCCTTCGCCCGTCACCTCATAGCGGATGCGCGCATCCGGGCGTTCAAGCCAACCGGCGCGGCGAGGCGGTGCGGCAAATGCGACTGGGTTGGTCATGGCTGTCTGTTCCCCAAGGCTTTCGCGGCATCATGGGGCATAATGGCGCGTCTGTCTTGGGCTGGCATCCCGGCCAATCCTTGCTAGGCTTCGGGCCGAAAAGCACGAGGAAGCAACCATGGCTGTAGCGGATGCCGATACTTTCGATTACGTGATTGTGGGTGCCGGGGCGGCGGGGTCTATCCTCGCGGCGCGGCTGACGGAAGACCCGGAAACCACCGTCTGCGTTCTGGAAGCCGGCCCGCCCGATACCAACCCCTTCATTCATATTCCTGCTGGTTTCATCAAGGCTCTGGTAAACCCCGACATCACCTGGCAATTCAGCACAGAGCCCACCGAGAATACCGCCGGGCGTCGTGTGAAGACCGTCCAGGGCCGCACGCTGGGTGGTGGTTCTTCGATCAATGGCATGATCTATAATCGCGGTCAGCCGGGGGATCAGGATAGCTGGGCGCAGCGCGGCAATCGCGGTTGGGGCTATGCGGATTGCCTGCCCTATTACAAGCGGAGCGAGAAGCGCCTTGGCTTTGGTGAGGAACGGCGCGGACGTGATGGCGGCGTGCCCGTGACGGACATGGATTGGTTCAATCCCGTATCGGAAGCCTTCATCGCCGGCTGTGTCGCTTCGGGGATTCCACGCAATCCGGATTACAACAACGGCAATCAGGCCGGTGTTGGCTATTTCCAGCGCGCCATTCATCGTGGCCGGCGTGTCTCAGCCGCGCGCGGCTTTCTGCATCCTGCCATGGCGCGCAAGACGCTTGATGTGCGCACCAATGCCCGCGCCTGCGGCATTATCCTGGAAGGCAAGCGCGCCGTTGGAGTGCGCTATTTGAACCAGCGCGGCGGCACACCGCGTGAAGTGCGCGCCAGGCGGGAAGTGATCATCTCAGCCGGTACGGCGAATACCGCGCGCTTGTTGCAGGTTTCCGGCATTGGTCCTGGCTGGCTTTTGCAGAAACTCGGCGTGCCCGTGCTGCATGAATTGCGTGGTGTGGGTGAGAATTTTCGTGACCATTACGCAACCCGCGTCGTGATGCGCGCCAAGCCAGGTGTCACCACGCTGAATGAATTGGCGCGTGGCGTGAAGCTTGCCGGGCAGGTGGCGCGTTGGGCGATGGGGAGGCCCTCCATCCTCGCGACCGTGCCATCGCATGTCTATGTTTTCTGGAAATCCTTTGAAGGGCTGGATCAGCCTGATCTGCAATGCGTCTTCACGCCGGGGTCTTATGCGGAAGGCAAGGTCTATGTGCTGGATGATTATCCGGGGGTAACGGCTGGCGCCTGGCAACATCGGCCAGAAAGCATCGGCTGGGTGCGCGCAAAGACCGCTGATGTCTTCGATGATCCGGAAATCCAGCCGAATTATCTGTCGGACCCCATGGATCGGCGCGTACATCTGGGCGGTATTCGGCTGATCCGGCGCTTGCTCAATACGCCGGAACTCAGTCCCTTTTTGGAGGCTGAAACCCTGCCCGGCCTGCATGTCGATTCCGATGATGAGCTGATGGATTTCGCGCGGCGTAATGGGTCAACGACCTATCACCTGATCGGCACAGCGCGCATGGGCCCGAATACGGACCCGACCGCGGTGGTGGATGACAGGCTGTGCGTGCATGGGCTGGAAGGCTTGCGCGTGGTGGATGCTTCGGTGATGCCCAATATGACGTCGGCCAATACCTACGCCACCACCATGATGATTGCGGAAAAGGCATCGGATTTCATTCGTGGCCGCCCGCCGCTGGAACCCATGTTGTAGAATCCGAAGGGAACGACAATGGAATTGCCGCTGCACGGCATGCGCGTGATTGAAGTGGGGCAAGCCCTCGCCGGGCCACTCGCCGGTGTGATCCTGGCCGATATGGGTGCGGATGTGATCAAGGTGGAAAAGCCCGATGGTGGCGATGATGCGCGCGCCTGGGGGCCACCCTTCGGGCCGGATGGTGAAACATCGCTCTATTTTCACGGGCAGAATCGCAACAAGCGTTCCATCACGCTCGATCTGAAAAAGCCCGAGGATGTGGAGACGCTGCACAAGCTTGTGGAAACGGCGGATGTGCTGATTCAGAATCTGCGCCCTGGCGTTGTGGATGAAATCGGCATTGGGCCGGAAGCGATGCTGCAGCGGCATCCTCGGCTGGTGTATTGCTCGATCTGGGCCTTTGGGCATGAAGGGCCGATGCGCCTGAAACCCGGTTTTGATCCGCTGCTGCAAGCCTATGGCGCCATGATGTCCGTCACGGGCCGCCCGGAAGACCCGCCGACCTTTTGCGGCGCTTCGATCAATGACAAGGCGACGGGCATGTTCTGCGTGATCGGCGCCTTGGCGGCTTTGCGCCAGCGGGACTGCACCGGCAAGGGCTGCCTTGTGGATACATCACTGTTCGAGTCCGCCGTGCATTGGGTGGAAGGCCATGTGAATAATCACGTGGCGAGTGGCGATATCCCGAAGCGCCATGGCACGGGTGGCGCGGTGATTGTGCCCTATCAGGTATTTGATACTGCGGATCGGCCGCTTTGCCTCGCCGCCGGGAATGATCGGCTTTGGGCGCGCTGCGCGAAGGTTTTGGGGCATCCGGAATGGGCAAGCGATGTGCGTTTCGCGACCGGCCCCGCACGCGTGCGCAATAAGGCCGCACTTTTGCCCTTGATTGCGGAGGCGCTGCGCTTGCAGCCGCGTGATCATTGGCTGGCCGCGCTGGAAGCTGCCGGTGTGCCAAGCGGCCCAGTGAATGACATTGCGGAACTCGCGGCGAGCCCGCAATTCGCGGCGATGAACATGATGCAAAACCTCCCGGAGGGCGGTCCGAGCGTGGTTGGTTTGCCGATTTCCTTCAATCGTCGCCGGCCACTTTCCCGCCGCCCGGCGCCACGCATCGGCCAGCATAACCAGGAGATTTTGGGTCGCCCCTGACGCGGCCCAAACACCCTGGACTCTGAGGGGGCGGCGCGATACCAGCCTTGCAGCAGCAAGCAAAGGCGGAGTCCCCCATGCCCCTTCCCAGCCGTTATTGGCAGGACCTCACCTGGCCGGATTTTCGTACCCTTCCCGCCAATACCGTCGCGGTTTTGCCGGTTGGCGCCATTGAACAGCATGGGCCGCATCTGCCGGTGGCGGTGGATACAGCGATCAATCAGGGGATTGTCGCGCGCACGCTGAAAGTCATTCCGGATGATCTGCCTGTGTTGGTGCTGCCAACCCAGGCGGTGGCGCTTTCGGTTGAGCATTTGCGCTTTCCCGGCACCATTACCACCAGCGCGGAGACATTGCTTGCACTGGTCGGCGATATCGGCGCTTCGGTCGCGCGCGCGGGTGTGAAGCGCCTGGTGTTTTTGAACAGCCATGGCGGCAATGTCTCAGCGCTTGATATCGCGGCGCGGCGGCTGCGTATTGAACATGGGCTTTTCGTGGTGAATGCCATGTGGGCGCGCATGGGCAAGCCGGAAGCCTTGCGCGATCCGGTGGAAGCACGTTTTGGTATTCATGCCGGGCGCGATGAAACGGCGGTGATGTTGGCGCTTCGGCCTGACCTGGTACGCATGGATAAGGCGCGGAATTTCGTGAGCCGCTGGCAGGGTGTTTCCACAGCCACTCCAAGCATGGCGCCCGATGCCGGTGCGCCGCCGGCCTGGCAGGCGCAGGATCTTGGTGGGGCGGGCGCGGTCGGCAATGCCTCGGCCGCCACGGTGGAAATTGGGGAGGCGCTGTTGGATCACGCCGCGCAACGCATGGCGGCACTTTGGCAGCAGGTAGCTGGCATGGATATTGCGAATTGGCTGGAGCAGGAGCCCAACCCCGATGCCTGAAATTGCTGCCTTCACCGCGGAAGTGAGCGGGCTTGAACAATCCACTGATGCCGCCTTGCTGCGCCAGAAAAGCCGTGACTTCTATTGGTATAGCCCGATCCTGAAGCGGCAATTGGATGGCAAGCGCGCCGATATCTGGCTGCGCCCGCAAAACGAAGCTGAGGTGATGCGTATCCTGCATGCCGCGCGCCGGCACAGCGTGCCGATTACGGTGCGCGGTGGCGCGACCGGCAATTATGGCCAATGCGTGCCGCTGAATGGTGGTGCTGTGCTGGACACAACGGCGATGACCGCGCCGATTGCACTGAAGGATGGCGTACTGGAAGCCGAAGCCGGTGCGCGCATGATTGATCTTGACCTTTGGGCGCGCGAACGCGGCTGGGAGCTGCGGCTTTGGCCCAGCACCAAACGCACCGCGACCATTGCAGGTTTTGTCGCTGGTGGTGGCGCCGGTGTTGGTGGCATCAGCCACGGCACCATGCGCGAACGCGGTAATCTGCTGGGTGTGCGTGTGGCGACGCTGCAAGACCCTCCTGCACTGCTCGATCTGGAAGGTGATGAGGCGAATCCGGTCAATCGCACCTATGGCACCACGGGCGTCATTACGCGCGTGCGCCTGCCGCTGACGCCGGCGCAGGATTGGCGCGATATTGCCGTGGTGTTTTCGGATTTCGCGGCGGCGGGGCGTTTTGCGCTGGCGCTGGCCTTCGCTGATGGTATCCCCAAGAAAATGTGCGGCGTGTTTGATGCGCGTCTACCGCCCTTCTTCCGCGGTATTGCGGATGTGGTGCCGGCGGATCATGCGCTGGCGTTGGTGATGGTGGCACCTTCCGGCCTTGTCGCGCTGCGCGATATGGCGCGCGAACATGGCGGGCGGATTGTCGCGGATCAGGATACAGTCGCGGCTGAGCGTGATCCGGAAGCGACCCCCTTCTATGAATATTGCTGGAATCACACCACCTTGCAGGTGCTGAAGCGTGATCGGGGCGTCACCTATCTGCAATGCCGCTTTCCCTTTGAAGGCACTTTGGAATCGGTCGAGAAAGTACGCGCAGCCTTCCCGGATGAGGTTTGGATGCACACGGAATGCGTGCGCTTCGGCGGGCGCACCACCATGTCCGCCCTGCCAGTCATTCGCTGGAAAGACGATGCGCGGCTTGCCGAGATCATCGCCGGCTTTGAAGCGGCCGGTGCGGGCATTGCCAATCCGCATTTCTTCACCATTGAGGAAGGTTCCGGCTATCGCCGCGTGCCGGGGGATCAGCTTGGTTTCAAGCGCCGTGTTGATCCTTTGGGTCTGTTCAATCCCGGCAAGATGAAAAGTTTCGATGAACCAGAAAGTAACGCCGCATGAAGCATGATATCGCTGGCCTGATGGCCGCCCTCCCCGATATTCGCTGGGTCACGGATGCCGCGCTGGTGCGCCAACGCAGCCGAGATTTCTTCTGGTATAGCCCTGTCTTGAAGCGCCAATTGAATGGTGTCAGCGCGGATGTAGTCGCCGAAGCGCAGGATGAGGCTGATGTGGTGCGCATCCTGGCAGCCTGTCATGCGCGGCGCATTCCCGTCACTCCGCGCGGTGCCGGCACGGGCAATTACGGCCAGGCCATGCCGCTTTTTGGTGGTGTGGTGTTGGATGTCTCGGCGCTTGATAGGCTGCTTTGGGCCAAGCCCGGCATGATGCGCGCGCAGGCCGGCGCCAAGCTGATCGCGCTTGATGAACAAACGCGCCAGCAAGTGGGCGGGGAATTGCGCTTTCATCCTTCCACCAAGCGCACGGCGACGATTGGCGGCTTTGTGGCCGGCGGTTCGGCGGGGGCGGGTTCCTGCATGTGGGGGTCCTTCCGCGAACCGGGCAATGTGCTTGGGCTTCGTGTGATCACCATGGAAGCCGCGCCGCGCATTCTGGAATTGCGTGGCGCAGAGATTGAAAAAGCCAATCACGCCTATGGCACGAATGGCATCATTACTGAGGTGGAGATGCCACTCGCCCCCGCTCATGATTGGGTGGATGTGATGATGGCCTTCCCGAGTTTCATGGAAGCCGCACGTTTTGCGGAAGCCGTGACACTGGCTGATGGCATTGTGAAAAAGCTCGCCACCGTTGTCGCGGCGCCGGTACCGCAGCAATATTTCCGCCATTTCGAAGGGCGTATTCCGGCGGGCATGAGTGTTGCGCTTCTGATGATCGCCGCCCCCTTCCTGGAAGCTTTTGAGGCGCTGAAAATCAAGCATGGCGCGATGCAGGCGGAAATCTATCGCTGCCCAACGGAAGTAGCCAGCGTGCCGCTTTATGAGTTTTCCTGGAACCACACCACGCTGCAAGCGCTGAAGCTGGATCGCGGCATTACCTATTTGCAAACGCTTTTCCCACCGCCAGGCCACATGGCATTGGTGGAAAAGATGGAAGCGCTGTTTGGTGATGAAGTGCCGATGCATTTGGAATTCGTACGCTTTGGCGGGCATGTCACCTGCTTCGGTCTGCAATTGGTGCGCTATACGAGCGAAGAACGCCTGGCCGAGATCATTCGCATTCATGAAGCCAATGGCTGCCCGGTCTTCAACCCGCATGCGTTTTCCTTGGAAGAAGGCGGCATGAAGCGCGTGGATGCGCGGCAATTGGCTTTCAAGAAGGAAGCCGATCCGCTTGGCTTGCTCAATCCCGGCAAGATGCTCGCCTGGGATGATCCGGAATGGTCGCCGGATCGCCCGCGAACGCATTACATGTATGGCGATCCGGCTGCGCCCGAGATTGAGGAAAAGCTGGATTAGGCGCGCGCCATGCGGGTGCTGCTGATCCATTGCCATCCGCGGGCGGAGAGTTTCTCGGCGGCACTCCGTGATGCCGCGCTTGAAGCATTGCAAGCTGCCGGGCACGCGGTTGAATACCGTGATCTATACGCGGAGGGCTTCACCGCGGCGCTGAGTGATGCGGAGCATCGCGACTATCTGGATTCGTCGCTGCATTCACCGGATATCGCGGATCATGTCGCTTCCCTGCAAAGGGCTGAGGCTTTGCTGCTGATCTATCCCACCTGGTGGTATGGGCTGCCAGCCATGCTCAAGGGCTGGTTCGACCGCATCTGGGCGCCGGGGGTTGCCTTCAGGCTTGGCGATGGCGCGATTGAGCCGCTGCTGACGAACATCAGGCGCATCGGTGTGGTAACGACCTATGGCTCGCCCTTGTGGTTGCTATGGGTGATTGGCTGGCCGGACAAGAAGCTGATCAATCGTGGCCTCAGGCGCTTATGCGCACGCGGTTGTCGTGTGGAATGGTTGATGCTGACAAAGATGGATCAGCGACAGGCGCCGGAACGCGCGGCGTTTCTGGCGAAGGTGAAGGCGCGGCTTGGCCGGTGGTAGAGCATTTTCAAGCCAAATGAGTTCACTTGGCGGCTCGGAAAATGCGATCAAAAAATTACTCAAACAAATGATCCAATTCGCGCCAATCCGGCACTTCCGCATCCAGCACTTTGCCGTTTCGCAGCACAATGCGATCTGCCTGCGGGCGCGATAGCCATTCGGTCATGTGGCGCGCGCGGAACAGGATAAGATCAGCCGGCGCGCCCGTGTGGATCATGCCCGCCCCTTGCAGCCCCATCGCCGCGGCAGGCCGCGCACCAACGGAAAGCGGCCAATCACCATAGGGGTGATCCAGATGCAGGATCCGCGTTGCTTCGCGCATCACCTCCACCATGTCCAGATCACCATAGGCGTAGAAAGGATCGCGCGTATTGTCAGACGCGAGGGAGACAGAAACACCCGCCGCCTGCATTTCATGCACCAAAGTCACACCGCGCCAACGCGGCGTGCGTCCCGGCTCGCGGTCCTGCAAATACATATTGCACATGGGCAGCACGACAATCGCAACGCCAGCATCGGCGCAGGCCTTGATGGTTTCCAGCGCGAATTCATCTGTCTGGCGTGAGAGGGAACAGCAATGGCCGCATTGGATGCGCCCCTTGAAGCCGCGCCGCATCGCTGTCAGTGCAATTTCGCGCAAGGCACGCGCACCGGTCTCCCCGCTTTCATCCACATGCAGATCAAGATCAAGGCCGCGCGCTTCGGCAAGGGCGAAGAAATGATCCAGCATGGGTTGGAAGTCAGGCGGAATGTCATCATGAATGCCGCCGGAAAGCCGCGTCACCATGCCCAGGACACCGCCGGATTCCGCGACAATATCAGCAAGCTGCGTGCCTTCTTCTCCCGCAAAGCGATCCAGCGGCGCGATGGAGGAAGCCTGCAAGGTGATGCGGCCTGCCCAATCATCGCGCAGTTGGCTGAACATGCGCCAGGCCTTGGGCGCATGGGGCATGTAGCTATCCAGATGCGTGCGCACCGCAACCGTGCCATGGGCATAAGCCGCGCGCAGCGCAAATTCAGCGCGCGCGCGCATATCGGCTTCAGACCAATTCACATCGCGATCCGCCATCACGGTGGTGAGCGCACCAAAGAAGCTGCCATCGGGATTGGCGGCACGCTGCCAGATATGGCCCTTATCCAAATGGGTATGCGCATCCAGCATGCCGGGCCAGACCTGCCCGCCATCGAGGGACACACCATCCGGCGCAGAGCCGAGCGGCGCGATGGCAGTAATGCGCCCCTGTTCAATGCGCAGGTCGAACCGCGCAATGCCGTCACGGTCCAAGGGCAAAGCGGCCGCGCCTTCCAGCACCGCCGCCGGGGCACGCGCATCACGCAACCAGAAATCACTGCCCGCGCTGGCCAAGGCAGCGCGAGTCTTTGCCATCGCGCTACTCATCGCCGATCCCCCCGCCCCATCGCGCTTTCGTGCCAGTGACGCAGCAGCAAATGCGTGAGCAGGCTGAGCGCCAGGAAAATCGCAATCCCCGTCGTGGAGACCAGCACAAGAGCCGCAAACATGCGCGGGATTTGCAACTGATACCCCGCTTCCAGAATCCGGTAAGCCAGCCCCGAAGCACTACCGCCGGTGCCGGCGACAAACTCGGCCACAATGGCGCCAATCAGCGCAAGCCCGCCAGAAATCCGCAAACCCGCCAGGAAATAGGGCAGCGCTGATGGCAGCAGCAGCCGTGTCAGCACCTGCCAACGTGACGCACGATACAGCTTGAACAAATCCTTCAAATTATGATCGGCTGAATTCAAGCCAACGGTCGTGTTGGACAGGATCGGGAAGAAGGCGACGATCCAGGCACAGATCAGCAGGGATATCGCAATATCATCCACCCAAATGATGATCAGCGGTGCAATCGCCACAATGGGCGTGACTTGCAAAATCACCGCGAAGGGAAAGAGCGACAATTCAATGATGCGCGATTGCGCAAAAAGAATGGCCAGCACCAGCCCCAAAATCGCCGCCACCGATAGCGCCATGAAGGTGATCTTCAGCGTGATCAGTAGGGAGACGGAAAGCGATCCCCAATCGCGCAGCAGCGTCTTCCAAATCGCAATCGGCCCCGGCAGGATATAGGGCGGGATTTCACGCACCCGCACCATCATCTCCCACCCGCCCAGGAATAGCAGCGCGAGCAGAGTGGGCGCCAGAATGCGCAGCCAAGTGCCTTCCAAAAAACTACCGGCAGCGGGTGTGGTTTCCGCGTTTTCACTCATGCGCGCCTCCCATGGCGGAGGAGAGCGCCAGGGATACCGTGCGGCATTGCGCGGCATATTCGGGGGAGGTGCGGAACTCCTCGCCCCGTTCCGCGGGCGCGGTGATGGCGACTTCCTCGGCAATGCGGCCCGGGCGCGGGGCCATCACCACAATGCGCTCCGCCAGATAGACGCTTTCAAACACCGAATGGGTCACGAATATCACCGTAAAACGTTCCTGCGCCCAAAGCTGCACCAGATCATTGTTCAACCGAAAGCGCGTGATTTCATCGAGCGCCGCGAAGGGTTCATCCATCAGCAGAATGCGCGGGCGCGTCACCAAGGCGCGGGCGATGGAAACGCGCATGCGCATGCCGCCTGACAAGGCGCGCGGATAGGCTTTCTCAAAACCCTTCAGATCAACGCGGGCAATCCATTCGGCGGCGCGTTCTTCGGCTTCGCGCCGCTTCATGCCGGCCAATTCAAGCGGCAGCGCAACATTGCGGATCACGTTGGCCCAGGGCATCAGGGTTGGTTCCTGAAACACAAAGCCGATATCACGCTCAACCTCGCCGGCGGCGTCATGCATGGCCATGGGCCATTCCATGGTACCAGCGCTTGGCGACGTCAGCCCCGCAATCAGGCGCAGCAGCGTGGATTTGCCGCAGCCTGAAGGCCCCAGAAGAGCGATGAAATCGCCTGGCATGATCGTCAGATCAATGCCTTCCAAAGCCAGGGTTCCCGTGGCGTAGCGCTTGGAAACCCCAGTGAGCGAAAGCAGCGGGCGCCGAGGGCTCAAGCCAGGCCAGCCCGCCGATTGACGAAGCGCAGCGAATAGGCGCGCTTCACATCAAGCCCAGGCGGCATCACTTCCGCATCGCGCATGGCGGTATAGAAGGCTTCCCAACGCTCATCCGTCATGGCGCCGATGCCAAGGCGTTCTGCATCGCCGGAGAATACGATTCCGCGTTCATTCATGGCGCGCACGGCGTAATCAATCTTCTCCTGCGTCATTTCCTGATTGTCGCGCATGATGAGCGCATTGGCCGCCGCCACATCCTGCCCGCGCAAATACTGCGTCCAACCCTGCATGGTGGCATCCACAAAGCGCT
>VGDL01000050.1 GCA_016869735.1 Alphaproteobacteria bacterium | reverse complement strand
CGCTATCAATCTCGGGGGTTACTTGCGACATGGTTTAGGACAGTATCCTCTCAAGCCTAGCAAGTGATTAACAGCGGCAGCGGATGGTGATGGCCTTGATAGAACCTGGCATGCGTGTGCGCCACCCAACCGAAGCCGATTGGGGCCTGGGTCAGGTGCAATCCGTGGCGGGTGATCGCGTCACCGTCAATTTCGAACATGTCGGCAAGGTTTTGATCAATGCCCGGCTGATTGACCTGATTATTGAGGCCCCACCCGCCCGATGAATGAGCTTTGGAACACCGCCTTGCCGGTGCTGACTGATTGGCGGCTTTTGGCCGCGGCCCTTGCCACCGCCATTGCGGGCCTCATGCGCGGCTATGCCGGCTTCGGCACGGCGGTGATTCTGGCGCCAATCTATTCCGTGCTTTGGGGGCCCAAAGCCGGCGTGCCGGTGATGCTGCTCATGGAACTGATCGTTTCCATCCAATTGCTCCCCAGCGCGCTGAAGGATGCGGATCGGCGCGTCATTCTGCCCATTGGCGGCACGGCGGCGCTGATGACCCCCCTTGGTGCCTATATCCTGATCACGGCGGATGGAGAGGTGCTGCGCCGCGCCATCGGCGCCTTTGTGCTGATCTTTGGCGGGCTGCTGCTATCCGGCTGGCGCTATCATGGGTCCCGCCCCTTGCCGTTGAATATGGCCGTGGGGGCGGTTTCCGGCCTGCTGAAAGGCTCCACCGGCATGTCCGGGCCGCCGGTCATTCTCTATCTTTTGGCGGGGCCGGAAGCGGCCAAGACGCATCGGGCCAATCTGATCCTGTTCTTTTCGGTGATTTCGCTGATTTCCGTCTTCCCGCCGCTATTCCTGGGGCTGTTTGATGTGGCAGCGCTGGTGCGCGCGGCCGTGCTTTTGCCGATCCTGGCCATTTGTGCGCGCATCGGGGCCAGGCTTTTCCACGTGGTGCCGCAAAGCTGGTATCGGCCCTTTGCCCTGATTGTGCTGATCGGGGCAGGGACTATAGCGCTATTGGCATGAACAAAGGGTCTTGCACCCGGACCCGCTTCGCCCCCAAATCCCGGTTATGAACGCTGTCTCTCCGCCACCCGCGTCTCTCATGGACCCCTTTGGGCGCCATGTGTCCTATTTGCGTGTCTCGGTCACTGATCGCTGCGATCTGCGCTGCGTCTATTGCATGGCGGAGGACATGACCTTCCTGCCAAAGGCGGAGATTCTGACGCTTGAGGAATTGGAACGCCTCTCCGCCGCCTTCATCGCAACCGGCGTTGACAAGATCAGGCTGACGGGTGGCGAACCCCTGGTGCGCAAGAATGTGATGTCGCTGATCCGGGGCTTGGGCCAGCGGATCGGCCCCGGTGGCTTGCGTGAATTGACGCTCACCACCAATGGCACGCAGCTGGTGCGTTATGCGGATGAGCTTTTTGCCGCTGGCGTCAGGCGCATCAATGTATCCCTCGATACGCTGGATGCGGATGCCTTCGCTGCCGTCACGCGCTGGGGCAAGATTGAACAAACCTTGGATGGCATTTTCGCCGCCAAAGCCGCAGGCCTTGCCATCAAGATCAATGCAGTCGCGCTGAAGGGCGTGAATGAGCATCAATATGACCGTATGATCGCCTGGTGCGGTGAGCACGGCTTCGATCTTTGCCTGATTGAAACCATGCCGATGGGCGATATCACCGGCGATCGCACGGATCAGTATTTGCCGCTGTCGCTGGTGCGGTCCCGCCTCAAGCAGAATTGGACGCTGGAAGATACGGATTATTCAACAGGCGGCCCGGCACGCTATATGCGCGTGAAGGAAACCGGCCAGCGCATCGGCTTTATCACGCCCATGACGCATAATTTCTGCGAAAGCTGCAATCGCGTGCGGCTGACCTGCACGGGCACGCTTTTCATGTGTCTGGGCCAGGATGACGCCGCGGAATTCCGTAGCCTTTTGCGCGACCCCAGCGTGGATGACGCGGCGCTTGTCCAAGCCATCCATGACGCCATTGCGCGCAAGCCCAAGGGCCATGATTTCGTGATTGACCGCAGGCATAACCGCCCCGCCGTCGCGCGCCACATGAGTGTGACCGGTGGCTGAAACCCTGCAAAGCATCGTTGCTGCGCTCACCTTTCCTGGCCTGCCAGGTTGGACCGGGCTGATCCTGGCCTTGCTGATCGGGCTTTTGGTGCTGGCCTTCCTTGGCATGCCCTTTGCCGTTTATGGCGTGAAATCGCGGCTGGAGGCGCTGGAACTGCAATTGGCAGAACTCCGCGCCGAATTGCGCCGCACCGGGCCTGCCGCCGCCCCGCGCGCCCAGGTTGAACAGGATTGGGACGAACCCGCGGGCTTAACGCGGCGGGATATTGAAGCCGGCCCGCGGCTCAGCGCGCCGGTGCCGCCACCACCCGCCTATAGCCCACCCCCCTTGCGGGACCGTCGCGCGGAACCGAAGCTCGATTGGCGCTCTCCGCGCGGCTGATCACACGCCCCCTTGCGGGAAAGCCCCCTCCCCGGCTTGATGGGCGCCTTTACAAAGCAGGAGTAGGCGGATGCGCGTCAGCGTGATCCAGATGAACCAGGGCAGCGACAAGGCCGCGAACCTCGCGCAGGCCGAAGCGCTGATCGAAGCCGCGATGGCGGCCGACCGGCCCGGAATGGTGAGCCTACCAGAGACCTGGACCAATCTGGGCGGCGGGCGGGATGCCCGCATGGCAGCCGCTGAGGTGCTTCCCGCGTCGGGCGCCGAGGGCGGGCCAGCCTATGAGCTGCTGCGCGGCCTCGCGCGGCGGCATGGCATTACCGTGCATGGCGGTTCCATCATCGAAAATGGCGGGGAGAAGCTGTTCAACACCACGCTGGTTTTCGGCCCGGATGGGGCAGAGATTGCGCGCTATCGCAAGATTCATCTGTTCGACATTACCGCGCCTGATGGCACGGGCTACCGGGAAAGCGCGCTTTATGGCGGTGGGCGCGATCTGGCGTTGTTTGATGCCGGCGGCATCCGCTTTGCCTGCACCATCTGCTACGATATCCGCTTTCCCGAATTGTATTTGGCGCTCAGGCAAATGGGTGCCGAGGCTATTTTGGTGCCATCCAACTTCACGCTGCAAACCGGCAAGGATCATTGGGAAGCGCTGCTGCGGGCGCGCGCAATTGATACACAATGCTGGATCATCGCCGCCGCTTCCTTCGGCCAATATGAAGAACGCGGCGCGCAACGCAGCGTCTATGGCCATTCATTGATCGCGGATCCCTGGGGCCATGTGGTCGCCAAGGCCAGTGACGGCAAAGGCCATGCAACTGCACCCATTGATCAGGCGCTGACCGCACGCGTGCGGCGCGACATGCCTTTGCTTGAACATCGCGCCGCAGCGCAAGGTTGGCCGCGCGCATGAACGCCTTCGCGCCGCGCCGCGTTGCCATCCTGGCCGGGCAAAGCACCGAGGCACAAAAGGCCCGCGCCGCTTTGGTCGCGCGCTATGGCAGTGCGGCGGAAGAAGACGCGGATATGGTTGTCGCCCTTGGCGGTGATGGCTTCATGCTGGAAACACTGCATCGCTTCCTGCGTCGTGGCCTGCCGGTTTATGGCATGAACAGGGGCAGCGTCGGCTTTCTGATGAATGATTATCGGGAAGATGATCTGCCCGCCCGCCTGGCCGCCGCGCAAACCGCCATTGTGCATCCTTTGCGCATGGTCGCTCTCCGTCAGGATGCACCGGCGATTGAGGCGCTGGCGATCAATGAGGTTTCCCTGCTGCGTGAAAGCCGCCAGGCCGCCAAGATTCGCATTCTGGTGGATGGCAAGGCACGGCTGCCGGAATTGATTTGCGATGGCGTGCTGGTCAGCACACCGGCCGGCAGCACCGCCTACAACCTTTCCGCCCATGGGCCGATTGTACCGCTTGGCGCGAATTTGCTGCCGTTGACGCCGATTTCAGCCTTCCGTCCCCGGCGCTGGCGCGGCGCGCTGCTGCCTGCCGATGTGACCGTGGTGTTCGAAATTCTGGAACCCGATAAGCGCCCGGTCGCGGCGGTCGCGGATTATACCGAAGTGCGCGATGTGACACGGGTTGAAGTGCGCGAAGCCCGCGATGTATCCCTGACCCTGATGTTCGACCCGGATCACGGGCTTTCGGAACGCATCATCGCCGAGCAATTCACGGTGTGAGCGACGCGCCGCGCATTGCGCCGCGCCTGCTATTCTGGGGCACGGCGATTACGCAGCTTGTCGGCTGGGGCTGCCTTTTCACCCCCTTCCAATTGATGGTCGCACCGATGGAGGCCGAGCTTGGCTGGTCCCGCGTATTGATCTCGGGCGCTTTCACCTGCGGCTTGTTGATCTCTGGCCTGGTCGCGGTGCCGGCGGGGCGTTGGCAGGATCGCCACGGGCCGCGCGCCATGATGACGGGCGGCGCGTTATTGGGCGCGCTTTTGTTGGTGGCTTGGAGTTTTGTTTCTCACCCCATCGCCTTTGTCGCGATCTGGGTTTTGCTCGGTATCGCGCAGGCCACCTGCCTTTGGGGGCCAGCCATGGCGGTGGTGGTGGCCGAAGCGCGGGATGTGACGCGGGCCATCACCGCCATCACGCTGATCACGGGCTTCACCGGCACCATCTTCATTCCGTTGGTGGAAGCGCTGATCAATGCTTTCGGCTGGCGCGATGCGCTGCTGGTGCTGGCAGTCATCCAAACCGCATCGGCGGCACTAACGGGCTTCATGCTGCGCCGCGCAGGACCCCCGCGACGCATGGCAGACAGCGCCGCGCCGATTTCATTGCTGCGACGCCTGCGCGATCCGATTTTTCTGGGTTTGGCCTTTTGCTTTGCTGCCCACGCTTTTATCGGCACGGGGCTTGGCGCACATCTGGTGTTGCTGCTGCGCGAACGCGGCTGGCCGGAAGCAACGGTCCTGCTGCTGGCCGCCGCACATGGGCCGGGGCAGGTTGCAGCGCGGCTGGTGTTGTTCACCCTTGGGCGCGGGGTTGCCATGCGCCATGTCGGGCGCTTTGCACTGCTGCTGCTGCCGATTGGCATGGCGCTATTCGCGCTTGCGCCGGATAGCCTCGCGCTGACCATTGCCTTCATCATCGCTTGGGCGGTGGCGGATGGTTTGCTCACTATTCTGCGCGCGGCAGGCGTGGCCGAGATTACGGGCCGCGATGGTTTCGGTGCCACATCCGGCGCGCTTTCCGCCTTTGCCGTGCTGCCGCGCACTGCCGCGCCCTTGGCACTGGCCTTGGTGTGGGATGCGGCCGGCGGCTATGGCCCGGTGCCCTGGCTGCTGCTGACGATTGCGCTTTTCGGGGCAGCGAGTTTCTACGCCGCGTCACGCCCGCGCGTCAGTAGCACGGGCTCAATTTGACGTGCGATTGCCACCCGCCCCGCCACCAACATAACCGCCGCGCGTGCCGCTGCCTTCACAAGCAGCAAGCCCCATCAGCAGCAGCGTGGCGATCAAGAAGCGCATGATCATTGATCATTCAAATGGCAGGCGCTCCGTTGGCCAGGCGCAATTTCACGCAGCTTCGGCACTTCCACCCGGCAGCGTTCCATCGCCAGCGGGCAACGCGGATGGAAATGGCAGCCGGCGGGCGGGTTCAGCGGTGACGGGATTTCCCCCTTCACCACGCTGAAAGCGCGCTTGCGGTTCTCAATCCGTGGCACGGAATCAAGCAAGGAACGCGTATAGGGGTGATTGGGCCAACGGAAGACGGTTTCCGTATCCGCTTCTTCCACCACGCGGCCCAGATACATGATCACCACGCGATCCGATAAATGTTCCACCACGCCAAGATCATGGCTGATGAACAGATAGGTCAGATCAAGTTCTTGCCTGAGCCGCATGAACAGGTTCAGGATTTGCGCCTGGATCGAAACATCCAGCGCCGCCACGGCTTCATCGCAAACAATGAAGTCAGGCTTTACCGCGAGCGCGCGCGCAATGCCGATGCGTTGGCGCTGCCCGCCTGAGAATTGATGCGGATAGCGCCGCTTGAAGGCTGGGTCCAAGCCGGCGCGGCGCATTTGTTCATCAACATAATCATCAAAGATCGCGCCGCCCAAAAGACCGTGCACACGCGGCGCCTCACCCACAATATCCAAAACGCGCAAGCGTGGATTGAGCGAGGCATAGGGGTCCTGGAAAATCATCTGGGTGCGCAGCTTCATCTGCCGCGCCTCGGCCCCTGTCAGCGCCTTGATGTCGCGCCCATCGCGCAGAATAGTGCCTTCCGTCGGCGGCAAGATGCCGGCCACCATGCGCCCGAGTGTGGATTTGCCGCAGCCGGATTCACCAACCAGGCCCACAACCTCACCCTTGCGGACAGTCAAATCCACGCCATCCACCGCATGGACCACTTCTTCGCGCACCGGCGCACCCAGGCGCTGGGCGATGCGGCCGGCGAAATCAAGCTTCTTTTCAAAGCGGCGCGTAATGCCGCGCAGTTCCAGCATCGGTGCGGCGGTCATGCGGCCTCCGGCGCTTCAAGATGGGGATGGATGCAGCGCACATCCCGCCCAGGCACAATCTCGGCCATGATGGGTTCCGCAAGGCAGGCTTCGGAAGCGCGCGGGCAGCGCGCGCGAAAGGCGCAGCCTTGAGGTAAATTTAGCAATGATGGTGTCATGCCCGGAATTTGCCTAAGCGCCTCACCGCGCTTGTTGCGGCTGGGGACGGAGCCGATCAGCCCATGAGTATAGGGATGCAATGGCTTGTCCAGTACTTCGCCCACCGCGCCCTTTTCCACGATACGGCCGGCATACATCACCGCAATATCATCCGCGAGGCCAGCAACCACCGAAAGATCATGCGTGATCCAGATCATGGACGTGCCGGTGGTGGCGCAAAGCTTTTGCACCTCGGCCAGGATTTGTCCTTGAATGGTCACGTCAAGCGCCGTGGTCGGTTCATCAGCCACAATCAATTGCGGTTCATGCAGCAATGCAATTGCAATCGCCACACGCTGGCGCATACCGCCCGAAAACTGATGCGGATAGGCTTTCAGCCTTTCATCCGGGGATGGAATGCCCACCATGCCAAGCGTATCGCGCGCGCGCTGACGCGCTTCCTCATGCGAGACCTTCTTATGCGCCTGCACCGTTTCGATCATCTGCGTATCAATCCGCAGTACCGGGTTCAGCGTCATCATCGGGTCTTGGAAGATCATGGCGATGCGGTTGCCCCGCAAATCGCGCATTTCTTCCTCAGACAGTTTCGCCAGGTCGCGCCCCTGAAACAGGATGGAACCGCCCGCAATCCGCCCCGGCGGGTCAACCAGGCCAATGATGGAAAAGCCCGTGACGGATTTGCCGGAGCCGGATTCGCCGACCAGCCCCATCACCTTGCCGCGGCCAACGGAGAATGAAACGCCATCCACAGCCTTCACCACGCCAGCGCGGGTGAAGAAATGCGTCTGCAGATCGCGAACTTCGAGGGTAGGTGCCGTCATGAGCCTATTTCTTCAGCCGCGGGTTCAGCACATCCCGCAATTGATCACCGACCAGATTGATGGACACAATCGTGATCAGCAGCGCAATGCCGGGATAGAAGGAAATCCAGTATTTGCCGGACAGCATGTATTCATAGCCATTGGCAATCAACAGGCCGAGCGATGGTTCCGTGATCGGCACACCAAGCCCCAGGAAGGACAGGGTTGCTTCCAGCGCAATGGCGCGCGCCACCTGCATGGTGCCGACAACAATCAAAGGCGGCAGGCAATTGGGCAGCAAATGGCGGAACAAGACGCGATGCGTCGGCAAGGCGAGGCACTGCGCCGCTTCGATATATTCGCGCCGTCTTTCGACCAGCGCCGTGCCGCGCACCGTGCGCGCATAATAGGCCCATTCCACCAGCACGAGCGCGATCACCACATTCATGATGCCCTTGCCCAGAAAAGCGAGGATCATCAGCGCCGCCAAAATGGTCGGGAAGGAAAGCTGCAAATCAACAAGGCGCATGATCACGCTATCGGTCCGCCCACCGGCATAGGCCGCGAGCAAACCAAGCGAAGCGCCAATCAAACAGGCGATCAGCGCCGAACCCGCACCAACGGTCAGCGAAATCCGCAAACCATAGATGATGCCGGAAAGCATATCTCGTCCCTGATCATCCGTACCAAGCCAATAGGTGAAACCCGCGCCCCCAACCGTGCCGGGTTCCATCCGCCCATCCATGATGTCGAGCTCGGCCAGATCATAGGGGTTTTGCGGCGTGATCCAGGGTGCGAAAATGGCCAGCAAGGCAATGATGACGAAAACCACCAGCCCACCCAGCGCCACTTTGCTTTCGGCAAATTCAGACACAAAGCGGCGGAAGGGAGTTTCCACCTTATCCGCCGGTTTGGCGGCGATGACAGCGTCGCTCATGTGCCTTTGCTCTCCAGCCGGACGCGCGGGTCAAGCATTGAATACGTCAAGTCAACAATCAGGTTGATCGCGATGAACATCAGCACAATCAGCATCAGATAGGCGACGATCACCGGCCGATCCAGCACATTGATCGAATCAATGATCAGCTTGCCCATGCCCGGCCAGGCAAAGACACTCTCCGTCACCACCGAAAACGCAATGGTGCTGCCAAGTTCAAGCCCCACCACGGTCACGACCGGGATCAGGATATTCTTGAACACGTGCACAAAGGTCACCCGCGCCGGCGAAAGCCCCTTTGCGCGGGCGAACTTCACATAATCCATCAGCATGGTTTCGCGCACACCGGCGCGCGTCAGGCGTATGACCAGGCTGATTTTAAAAAGCGAGAGGTTGATCGCGGGCATCGCCATATGCCGCAAGCCATCCCAGGTCAGGAAGGACCATTGCATGCCAAGCAGCGTGCCGGTTTCCCCGCGCCCGGTGGAAGGCAACCAACCGAGATAAACCGCAAACACCATGATCAGCATCAGCCCCACCCAGAAGGTGGGTAGCGAAAAGCCCAAAATGGACCCTGCCATGATCATGCGGCTGAAACGGCCATCTGGCCGGAGCCCGGCATAAAGGCCGAGCGGCAGGCCGATAATCAGCGCAAGTATTGTGGCCCCAAAGGCCAATTCCATTGTCGCCGGCATGCGCTGAAGGATCAATTTCAGCGCCGGTTCATTATAGACGAATGACCGCCCCAAATCGCCCTGCAAGGCTTTGGTCAGGAACACCGCATATTGTTGCCAAAGCGGCAGATCGAGCCCAAGCGCCTGCACGGCACGCTCACGCTCAATCTGGTCCGCATCCGGGCTGATCAGGATTTCCACCGGATCGCCGATGGCATAGACGCCGATAAAGACAATCAGCGACATCGCCAGCACAACAAGCAGTGCCTGCAAAATACGCCTGACAAGGTAGACGGTCATGTGCGCCTATCCGGTTCAGCGCGCCGCCGGGCGCACATCCTGCGCGCGCGTCAGCTCATCATTACGGGCATCATGCGCCAAATGCCGGCGCATGCCCCAGATATTGGTTTGGATATGCAGCGGAATCACCGCCACATCATCAGCCGCAATGCGCTGCGCCTGAATGACCAATTGCACGCGCTTGGCTTCATCCAACTCCACCAGGGACTGATCCAACAGCGAATCAAGCTGCGGGTTGGAATAGCGCCCGCGATTGGAAGAACCCCAACCCTTCTCACGCGTTTGCGTCGCCAAAACATTGCGGAGCGGATGCGAACCATCCGGGTTCGACCCCCAGCCGATCAAATGCGCCGAGAAATCAGCGCGGCCCGCGCGGCCCACAAAAGTGGTCCAGGGCTGCGCTTCCACCGTGGTGCGCACACCAATCCGCGTCCACATCTGCCCCACCGCCTGAATGATGCGTGCATCATTCACATAACGATCATTGGGGCCATTCAACTGAATTCGGAAACCCTGCGGATAGCCCGCCTCCGCCAACAGCCGACGCGCCGCATCTGCGTCAAAGGCAGGCGGGGCCACGCCGGGCACATGGGTATAGACCCCCTCCGGCAGGAATTGCCCCGCCGGCACGGCAGCGCCTTCCATCACGCGGTCCACAATTGCGCGGCGGTCAATCGCGATCGAAAGCGCACGCCGCACACGGACATCCTGCAACGGATTTTTGCCCAGCGGCTTGCCATCATTATCGGTGATGAAGGGCGAATTCTCATTGGCTTTGCGCAGATGATCCAACCCCAGGAAAATCAAGCGCAGACCAACAGTTTCCGAAAGCGCAATCCGGTTATCCTGCCGAAGCTTCGCCAGATCCGATGTCGGCACCTGGTCAATGAATTCCACATCGCCTGCCAGCAGCGCGGCAGTGCGCGCCGCATCATTGGTGATCATGCGGTAAAGCACGCGCTGGAAGGGCGCGCGGTCCCCCCAGTAGTTATCATTGCGTTCGAATTCGATCCGATCACCGCTGCGATGCGACACAACGCGATAAGGGCCAGTGCCAATCGCCGCGCGGCCGGCGTTGAAATCCTCGGTCGTCGCGTTCTGGTGCGTTTCCTGATCCAGGATGCGGACATTGGTCATGTCCAGCGGCATCAGCGGATGCGGCGCCGCGGTGCGAAAGCGGATCGTCAGCGGGTCCACAATTTCAATGGCCTGGATAGGCCGCGAATAGGCCGCGAAGGATGACGGGCTATTGGGCACATTGGGCAGGCGCCGCAGCGTGAAAGCCACATCTTCAGCCGTGAAGGGGTTGCCATTATGAAAGCGCACATTGGGCCGCAGCTTGAATTCCCAGACATTGGGTTCAACCGCGCGCCAGCTGAGCGCCAAGCCCGGCAAGCTGTTCGACTTCGCGTCCGTATTCACCAGCTTGTCGAAAATCGTATCCGCGACCGCATTGTTGGGCGAAAGCTGATGGTAATGCGGATCAAGCGACGTGACCGGCGCCGCCACCGCCATGGTGACACTTTGCGCCAGCGCGCCATGCGCCGAAAATCCAATGAAAGCAGTGCCGGCGGCCAACGCCAACTTGCGAAGATTAACCCTCATCCCAGACCCCCTGTTGTTTTTGACCAAAATCTCACTTCCTTCTAGCAGCCGGCACGCGGCACGGCTAGCATCGGCGCAACCCTTGGAAGGAGCTTGCCGGCATGACCCCTTTTTCATCCCCTCCCCCCCGGTTTGCCTTGGCCGCCTTGCTGCTGGCGGGCATGGCCACAAGCAGCGCGCTGGCGCAAAACCTCACCATCGGCATTGGCGGTTCGCCCACTTCGCTTGATCCGCATTTCTACAATGCCTCCCCCAATATCAGCCTGACGCAACACATGTTCGACCGCCTGGTGGAACAGGATGCGGAAGCGCGGTTGCAACCCATGCTGGCGCAAAGCTGGCGGCCCATTTCCGATACCCTATGGGAATTCAAGCTTCGCTCAGGCGTGAAATGGCATGATGGGCGGGATTTCACCGCCGATGATGTGGCTTTCACCATCGAACGCGTGCCCAATATCCGCAATAGCCCCGGCACCTTCGCTGGCATGATCCGCGCCATCACGCGCACGGAAATCATTGATCCGCTGACCATCCGCTTCCATACCGCCGCCCCCCATCCGCTGCTGCCCACGGAATTGGCCGCAGTTCAGATCGTCTCCCGCCACGCTGGCGCGGGGGCGGAGACGGAAGATTACAATGCCGGCCGCGCCACGATTGGCACCGGCCCCTACAGGCTTGCGAATTACCGCCAAGGTGACCGCACCGAATTCACGCGGAACGAGAATTACTGGGCCGGGCCGCAACCCTGGGCGCGGGTTTCCTACCGCTTCATCGCCAATGATGCATCACGCACCGCGGCCTTGCTGGCCGGCGATGTGGATGTGATTGATCAGGTGCCGTCTTCCGATCTGGAACGGCTGCGCCGCGATCAACGGATTTCACTTTATGAAATTCAGGGCCTGCGCCTGATTTACCTGATCGTTGATTATTCCCGCGCAGAAAACCCCGTGCTGGTCAGCGACAATGAAGGCAAGCCCTTCACGCGCAACCCCTTCCATGATGTGCGCGTCCGCCGCGCGCTTTCCATGGCGATAGACCGCAATGCGCTCGCCGAACGTGTCATGGAAGGCACCGCCAAGCCGACCGGCCAATGGCTGCCCCCTGGCGCCTTCTCCTACAACCCCGATGTCGTCGTGCCACGATTTGACGCTGACGGCGCGCGGCGCCTTTTGGCCGAAGCCGGCTTCCCGCAAGGCTTCCGCCTGACCCTGATGGCCCCCAATGACCGCTACCCGAATGATGCCCGCACCGCGCAAGCGGTTGCACAAATGTGGACCCGCGCTGGGCTGCGCACCGAAGTGCAAACCCTGCCATGGACAACCTATGCCGCACGCGCGGCCCGGCAGGAATTCAATGCGCGCATGGGCGGCTGGGGCAGCGTGACCGGTGAGGCTTCCTACATGCTGGTCAATATCTTCGGCACCTTCGACCGTGAAAAACGGCGCGGCGCGTCCAATTCATCGCGCTATTCCAACCCAAGCCTTGATGCACTCACCGAACGCGCCGCCGCGACGCTGGATGATGCCGAACGCGAAAAGCTGCTGCGGGAGGCTGTGAAAATCGTCACCGTGGATGAACAGGTGATGATCCCGCTTTTCCAATTGGTCAATGTCTGGGCGACGCGGCGCGGCTTTGTCTACACGCCGCGGATGGATGAACGGACCACCGCCATGGCAGTTAAGCCCGCCAACTAAAAAGGTCAGGGAGGGCTCTGCCCTCCCTGAAACCCACCCACCAAAGGCCCGAGGCCTTTGAAAACCATAACATAGTTACCCCGTCGCGTCGGTATTCCGGTCCGAAACAAACCTCTCCAGCCAATGGATCGTATAATCCCCATCCTGGAATTCGGGCGCTTCCATCACGGCCTGATGCAAGGGCAGCGTGGTCTTGATGCCGGCCACCACCATTTCACCAAGCGCGCGACGCATGCGGCCAATCGCCTCGGCCCGCGTTGGCGCATGGACAATCAGCTTGGCGACCAGGCTGTCATAATGCGGCGGGACCACATAGCCGGAATAGAGCGCACTATCCACGCGCACCCCAAGCCCGCCCGGCGCGTGATACGTCGTCACCTTGCCGGGGTTGGGCGCGAAGGTTTCGGGGTCTTCCGCCGTGATGCGGCATTCAATCGCATGGCCATAGAAGCGGATGTCCTTCTGGCCATAGCCAAGCGCCTCACCCGCCGCGATGCGAATTTGTTCCTTCACCAGGTCAATACCGCAGACCATCTCGGTCACCGGATGTTCCACCTGTAGCCGCGTATTCATCTCAATGAAGGCGAATTGCCCATCCTGCCACAGGAATTCCAAAGTGCCGGCATTGCGATAGCCAAGCTTGCTCAAGCCCGCCGTCACGGTCGCCCCCAAAGCATCGCGCGCCGCGGCATCCAAAGCGGGGCTGCCCGCTTCTTCCACCAGCTTCTGATGGCGCCGCTGCAAGGAACAATCACGCTCCCCGAAATGCACCACATTGCCGTGTGTGTCGGCCAGCACCTGCAATTCAATATGCCGAGGCCGATCGAGGTATTTTTCCAGATAGACACTGTCATCACCGAAAGCCGCCTTGGCTTCGGTGCGCGCCACACTCCAGGCTTCCTCAAGCTCATCAGCGCTGCGGGCCACCTTCATGCCGCGGCCACCGCCGCCGGCAGCAGCTTTGATCAGCACCGGGTATTTGACGGTCTCGGCCACGTCGCGCGCCTGCTCCAGGGTTTCCAGCGCGCCCAAGGAACCAGGCACCAGCGGCACGCCAAGGCTCCGCATCGCGTCCTTCGCCGCAATCTTGTCGCCCATCATGCGGATGTGTTCGGGCGCGGGGCCGATAAATTTAAGCCCATGCGCTTCCACCATTTCGGCAAAGCGCGCGTTTTCTGAAAGAAACCCATAGCCGGGATGGATCGCATCCGCGCCGGTCACCATGGCGGCTGAAATCACCGCCGCCATGTTCAAATAGGAATCACGCGCGGGCGGCGGGCCAATACACACGCTTTCATCGGCAAAGCGCACATGCATGGCGGTGGCATCGGCGGTGGAATGGACTGCCACGGTGCGAATGCCCATTTCCTGGCATGCGCGATGCACGCGCAGCGCAATCTCACCGCGATTGGCGATCAGAACTTTACCGAACATGGCGCGTGACCCTGCCTTGCCGCGCCATCATTCAACAATCATCAGCGGTTCGCCGAATTCCACCGGCGTGCCGCTTTCAACCAGAATGCGAGTCACCGTGCCGGCGCGCGGCGCCTTGATCTGATTATAGGTCTTCATCGCCTCAATCAGCATCAGGGTCTGGCCCTGCGTGACCTTGCTGCCCAGCGTCACGAAGGGCGCGGCTGTGGGTTCTGAGGACAGATAGGCAACGCCCACCATGGGGCTGTTCACCGCGCCGGGATGGTCTGCGTCAATCTCCGCAACCGGGGCCGAAGGCGCGGCGCTTGGCGATGCGGCTGATGCCATGGGTGCCGGGGCGGCGGCCACGGGCATCGCCATCGGCGCCACCGTCACCTGCCGGACCAGCTTGACCCGCATGTCATTGTCAACAAGCTCAATCTCGGTCAGGTCGCTCTCACGCAGGATCTGCGCCAATTCCCGGATCGTCGCCGGGTCGAATTGCAGGTCTTTGGTCATGCTTCCTCATCCTGTGCGATCAGCCCCGCCATGGCGCGGATCGCGAGCGCATAGCCTTCAACGCCAAGACCGCAAATCACGCCGGTCGCGGCCTTGGAGATAAAGCTGTGATGCCGGAATTCCTCCCGGCGGTGAATATTCGTGATATGCACTTCAATCACCGGCACACCCACGGCCAACAACGCATCCATCACGGCGATGGACGTTGTGGTATAGCCCGCCGGGTTCATGATGATGCCAGCCGCACGCCCGCGGCATTCCTGCACCCAGGTCACCAATTCGCCTTCGCTATTGGTCTGGCGGAAATCAATGGCCAGGCCAAGCCCATCGGCTACCTCGGCACACAGCGCTTCCACATCATCAAGCGTTGCGGTGCCGTATTTCTCCGGCTCTCGCACGCCCAGCATGTTCAGATTCGGGCCGTTCAGCACGGCGATCAAAGGCGGGGTCACGACGCTTTCCTTGCGGCTTTCCAAGAAGCTTTGCGCTAGCACGCTGAGTCCAAAACCGGCAAGCCGGGCAGGCTTGCCCTTCCGCCCCTGCCCCGCCACATTGAGCCCATGTCTGCCATCGCCATTTCCGTGAACGGGGAACCCCGCCAAATGCCCCAAGGCGCCACTGTAGCCGCGCTTTTGGCCGCGATTGGGCTTGATACGCGCAAGGTGGCGGTGGAACGTAATGAGGAAATTGTGCCGCGTTCCACTTATGGCAGCCTTGCCCTGGCCGATGGCGATAGGCTTGAAATCGTTCACTTCATCGGGGGCGGCTGACCATGACTGACACGGTTGATGATAGCTGGCAGGTGGCCGGCCAGCGCTTCCAATCCCGCCTGATTGTCGGCACCGGCCGCTACAAGGATCTGGAGGAAACCGCCGCCGCCATCGAAGCCTCAGGCGCCGAGATCGTCACGGTGGCGGTGCGCCGGGTGAACCTGTCTGACCCCAAAGCGCCGATGCTGCAGGATTATGTCTCCCCCAAGCGCTACACCTATCTGCCCAATACCGCCGGCTGCCACACCGCCAAGGATGCGGTGCGCACGCTCAGGCTCGCGCGGGAAGCTGGCGGCTGGAACCTGGTGAAGCTGGAAGTGCTGGGCCCGGCGCCCTTCCTTTATCCCGATATGCCAGCGACTTTTGAAGCGGCGGAAGCGCTGATCGCCGATGGCTTTCAGGTCATGGTCTATTGCGCGGACGACCCGCTGGCGGCGAAGCGGCTGGAAGATATGGGCTGCGTTGCCATCATGCCTTTGGGCGCGCCCATCGGGTCCGGCATGGGTGTCGTGAACCCCTACATGATCAGCGCCATCAAGCGCGAAGCCAAGGTGCCGGTGCTGGTGGATGCGGGCATTGGCACGGCTTCCGATGCGGCTTTGGCGATGGAACTTGGCTGCGACGCCGTGCTGCTCAATTCCGCCATCGCGCACGCGAAGCATCCGGTGATCATGGCCCGCGCCATGAAGGCCGCAGTGGAAGCCGGGCGCCATGCGCACCTGGCTGGGCGTATGCCGCGCAATTACAGCGCGGATGCTTCAAGCCCCATGAGTGGCCTCATTCGCAGTTGAAGCGCGCATTGCGCGGATTTCGGCTTCCAGCAGCGCGGGATCAGGATTGGCCCACCAGCGCGCCGGCAAGGTGATGGCCGCTTCCAGCCGGCGCTTGTATTCGGCCTTTGGCAGTTCAATTGCGCCAAATCGCGCCAGATGCGCCGTCAGGAATTGCGTATCCAATAGCGCGAAGCCACCAAGCCTGAGGCGAGCCACCAGCGCCACCAAAGCGACCTTGGAAGCATCCGTGCTGCGGGAGAACATGCTCTCCCCAAAAAACGCACCACCGATCCGCACGCCATACAGCCCGCCGACCAGCGCGCCATCCCGCCAGACCTCAATGGAATGGGCGGCACCCATGCGATGCAGCGCGGTGAACAGGGTTTCGATTTTGGCATTGATCCAGGTATCGGCGCGCCCTGGCGCGGGTTCCGCGCAACCCGCAATCACGCCGGCGAAATCCTGATCCGCCGTTACGTGGAACCGCCCCGAAAGCACGGTGCGGCGCAGCCGCCGCGACAGGTGAAACCCGTGATCCAGCGGCAATATCCCGCGCAAGGCCGGGTCCAGCCAATGGAGCTTCTGGCAGCCCCTGCCTTCCGCCATGGGGAATAGCCCGGCGCCATAGGCACGCAGCATCAATTCAGGCGTGATTTCAAGCGGCCGGCGGGTCATGCGCGGCCTTGCCAAACGGGTGGGCCTTGGGCGTTATTCTTCCTCATCCGCTGGCGCGATGGGCAGGGCGCTGCTTTCCTTATGGGTGGCCAGCGCGACCAAGGTTTCTGTCCGCATCACGCCAGGCAGGGCGCGCAAGCGCGAATTGGTAAAGCTATCCACCGCCGCCAAATCCGGCAGGCGAAGCTTCACCTGATAGGACCAGCGCCCGGAAATGGCGTGGCATTCCAGCACAGCTTCATCTTCTGCCATGGCGGCAATGAAGCCCGCTTCCGCGCCTGATTGCAGCATGACAAAAACCCAGGCGAGCTGCGGGCAGCCCACCGCCGCTGGGTTCAAATCCGCCCGCCAGCCGCGAATGGTGCCGCGTTCTTCAAGCCGCTTGACGCGTTCCGCCGTGGCCGAGACGGAAAGCCCGGCAACTTTCGCGAGTTCTGCCAGACCCGCTGCGCCATTGCCTTGCAGTTCCAGCAGGATATTCCGGTCTATATCGTCCATAACGAGACTATATCCGGCATAACTGCCGAATGGAATGAAAATCTTAACATGCCCTTATCGGTCATGCGACAACGGGGCGCAGTATTTGCTGGCCGATAGGCTGGTTGGGGGCCCGAAGGCCACGCGCAGAAGGCAAAATGCAGGCAGGCCCAGGCCGTCCGGCCATGAGCAAAATGGCCAGCGGTGCGGAGAAGGCGCCGCCTGGAAGCCTAGGTTTGGCGAATCCTGGCGACGGCGCAGCGGGAATGCTGCCAAAAGGCGGGGCGGGCCAAGCGTTGATGACGACCCCGCTTGATTGAAGGGTAGAATGAAAATTCATAAAACTACCCCTTGGTTGTGTTGGATATTTTTTCTACTTTTGGTAGTTTTTTTGCCAAAAAAGCGCCAATTGTCACTAATGAAAATTCACAAAACTACCCCTTGGTTGTGTTGGATATTTTTTTCTACTTTTGGTAGTTTTTTGCCAAAAAAGCGCCGATTGTCACTAAATTCGAAAATTTTTGTTGCGTCTTGCGAAAAATTTTGTTAACAAACAATAACGGGTTGTGGAACTTTTTTTCATCTTAGCCCTTTAAAAATCTCTCTGTGGGTCAAAGCAACGTCACCATGATGGCTGGCCTGAAGGCGCTGAGATTTCTGAGTTTTGCATCCAATGGGTCCAACCGCCTTGTTTGTCATGTTGAGAAGGAAGTCCTGCCATGAGTGAAAGTGTGTCCGTTAGCCTGACGGTTGGTAATGAGACTTTTCCGGGTGGCTCTTATCTTGACAACACCGGCAATGACTCGGTGCTGGGCACTGGATTACGGCCTTGGCGATGACCAGTTTAATTTTGAGGAAGGTGTTACCACCGGCAACCTGACGCTGATTGGTGGTGACGGAGACAACGACTTCCTGAACCTGGGATCAGGCTGGTTTGCGGATACAGTAGGGGACTTTACGCGTTGGACGCAGGATGGCGGGGCACAAACTCTTTACTCCGAAGGCTGGGAAAGCATTGTCTGCTTCGCTGAAGGCACCCGCATTGTAACACCCAATGGTGAAGACGCGGTGGAAAACCTCCGCGCTGGTGACATGGTTTTGGCGATGCGGGATGGTCAGGCCGGGTTTGAACCACTCCGCTGGGTTGGCTTCATGGATGTGGCCGTGCCGCGCAATGCGGCCATGGCGGCAAAGTCAGCGCCTATCTGCATCAAGGCCGGCGCCATCGCGCCCGGCATGCCAGCGCGTGATCTCCGCGTCAGCCCGGATCACGCGATGGAGGTGGATGGCCATCTGATTCCCGCCAAGCATCTGGTGAATGGTGAAAGCATCATCCAGGAAACCTGGTGCCGGCGCGTGCGCTACTTCGACTTGGAGCTGGAAGCGCATGGCTTGCTGCTGTCCGAAGGCACATGGTCCGAAAGCTATTTGGATGATGGCAATCGCCATGCCTTCAACAATGCAGCCATGACCGGGTTGTTCCTGGATTTCGAAGCCGGGCGCTCACAAGGGCAGTATGACCATCGGGCTTGCCTGCCGGTGCTGCGCCAGGGCCTCAAGCTTGATGAAATCCACGGGCGCATCGCGCTCCGCGCCGCGGAATTGGCGCCGGCGGAACCGGTCCGGCGCAAGGGGTGAGTTTCGCTTCGCGTTATATCGGGCCATAGTCGGGCTTTCTTCCGCAGGAGAAAGCCCGAATGCCCGAAGGTCGCCTTGTTATCGGCACTAAGCGTTATTCATCCTGGTCCATGCGCGGCTGGCTGGCCGTGCATCTGGCCGGGCTTGATGTGGAAGAAGTGCTGATCCCGCTTGCGGGTGGGGGCGGCACCTCGGCGCTCAGAACCGCAACGCCGGCCGGCATGGTGCCCTATTTGGAACATCGTGGCGCGCGGATTTGGGAAAGCTTGGCCATCTGCGAATATTGCGCGGAAATCGCGCCGCAACTTTGGCCGGCGGAACGCGCTGTTCGCGCCCATGCGCGTTCTATCGCGGCTGAAATGCATGCCGGGTTTCGCAATCTGCGCATCGCCATGCCAATGAATTTGGGCCGCAGCTTCCCGGACCGGGGCGGCACGCCAGAAGCGCTTGCTGATATCGCGCGGGTGGAAGCGATTTGGGCGGAAGCCATCGTCGCCCATGGCGGGCCTTTCCTGATGGGCGCTGAATTCGGCGCCGTGGATGCGATGTATGCGCCCGTGGTCGCACGCTTCATCACCTGGCAGCCGGAAGTTTCCGCAACTTCGCAGCGCTACATGGCCGCAATCCGCGCGCATCCGCTTGTGGCGCGCTGGTATGATGAAGCCGCGGCTGAACCCGCTGAATGGTTGCTTGACCGTTATGAGAATCCCGCATGAATACCGCCCTTGCCCTTGACCATCTTGGCGTCGCGGCGCGCGATCTGGCGCCGATGTGTGCGGCCTATGAAAGGCTCGGCTTCACGCTTTCGCCCATCGCGCAGCAAAGCGGGCGGCGGCGGCCTGATTTGCCGGTGGAGAAATACGGATCAGGCAATCGCTGCGCTTTCCTACAGCATGGCTATATCGAATTGATCGCGATCCTTGATCCCGCGCTATTCGACAATAACCTGAACGCGTTTCTGGCGCGCTATCCGGGGGTGCATATCCTGGCCCTAGCCATGCTGGATGAAGAAGCGAACCTTGCGCGGCTGCGCGCGGCAGGGGTGGATATTCCAGGCGTTGCCTATCTGGAACGGCCTGTGGAAGCGGGCGGGCCGATTGCGCGCTTTGCCCGCCTGCCCTTCCCGGACCCGCCGGAGGGCCGCGTGCAGCTGATCCGGCACCTTACGCCCGAATTGGTCTGGCAGGATCGCTGGATGGATCACACCAACAAGGCCGAGGTTCTGGAAGCCGCCATCCTATGCGCCGACAACCCGGCCGAGACCGCCGCGCGGCTTTCCCGCCTGTCTGGCTTGCCGGTGGAACCCGATGCGGCGGGGGGCTTTCTGCTTCGCCTGCCAGGGGCGGCGCGCGCTGCTGGCCCCAAGGCGCCGGCGCTTGAAACCCGCGTGCGCGTGCTGACGCCCGAAGCCCTTTCCAGCGTATTGCCGGGCGTTGTGCCCCCGGCCTCCCCCTTCATGGCGGGGATGGTGGTCCGTACCGCCGATGGCGCAGCCTCCGCCAGGCGCATCCTGGCCGGCATTCCAACGCGGGAAG
>VGDL01000049.1 GCA_016869735.1 Alphaproteobacteria bacterium | reverse complement strand
ACGTTCCTACGCGTTACGCACCCGTCCGCCGCTGCCATTGCTGACCGCGCGACTTGCATGTGTTAGGCATGCCGCCAGCGTTCGCTCTGAGCCAGGATCAAACTCTCAGGTTCATCCAAGCATCACCACAGAGAACAAAATCCCCACAGCAACACCTAAACGAACTTCCAAAGGCTCATCACTCTCACCAAACAATTCTCAGCCAACCCCAAATAACCAAGCACCAAGCCAAAACACCCAAAACCAACACCCCACAAAGAGGCATCAACCCAGGCGCCGACCGCGCATCCCACCCCGCCACTCATCGCAACAAGGCAAAAACACACAGCAACAAAAGCCCAGCACAAAACTATCCAAAGATAGCCAAGCACTATCAACTTCCAAAAAAACCAGATGCAATTGTCAAACAACAAAAAAAGAACCAGCAACAGAACGCCATACGGCATCCCAAATCGCCGGCCCCCTCAAACCACACCGATCATCGGCAGGGCAAAAATACTAGCCAGGAAAACCTAACAAGTCAACACTAAAAACCACACAACCTCGCAGCGAACGGGCTTCTAGTACCATCATCACAACACGTCAAGCGGCTATCCACGCCCGAAACCAGGCGGCGAAGCGCGGGACACCTTCTTCAATGGATGTTTTCGGCTCAAAGCCGCACAGCGCCTGGATAGCGCTGATATCCGCGAAGGTTTCCGCCACATCCGTCACGGGGCGCGGCGCATCCTGGATAATCGCCTGCCGACCAAGGCTTTCTTCCAAAACAGCGACGAAGCGCCGTACCTCCACACTCCGATGATTGCCAATATTCAATAGGCGCGGCTTGCCATGCGCTGGCGGCCGATCCAGCGCCCCCAAAACACCTGTGACAATATCTTCCACAAAGGTAAAATCGCGCTTTAACCGCCCGCCATCGTAAAGCGTAATCGGTCGTCCGGCCAAGATCGCATCCGCGAAAAGCCAAGGCGCCATATCCGGACGCCCCCAGGGGCCATACACGGTAAAAAATCGAAGCCCCGTCTGCGGCAAACCGAAGACATGGCCATAGGCTTCGCTGATCAGTTCATCCGCGCGCTTCGTGGCTGCATAAAGAGAGATCGGATGATCCACGCGATCATTTTCACGACACGGCAGACGCTCATTGCCGCCATAAACGGATGAGGAGCTGGCATAGAGAAAATGCTGAAGCCGCGGCAAGGAGCGCGCCGCTTCCAGCATCACAAGATGCCCCGTCACATTGGCTTCAATGTAGCTGTATGGATCAACCAGCGAATGCCGGACCCCTGGCTGCGCGGCCAGATGAATGATTCGCGTGACATCACGATGCTGATCGAACACTGTCGCTACCGCAGCACGATCCGCGATATTCACTTCCTGAAATGCGAAATGTCTCTGCGCCAAAAGCCGATCACGCCGCGCATGCTTCAGACGCAAATCATAATAGGGTGACAGGCTATCAAGCCCTACGACCTTTTCACCGCGCGCCATCAATGCTTCGGCCACATGCATACCAATAAAACCTGCAGCCCCCGTCAGAAGGATCGTCATGCGTTGACAAGCCGATCTTCAAGCAATTCCAGGGTCGCGTGCCCCAGCGTGATATGCGCTTCCTGCACCCGCGCGGTCTCGGCGCTCGGTACGATTAAAGCGACATCACACAAGGGCGCAGCCCCGCCGCCATCCCCCCCCAAAAATCCAATTGTTCCAATGCCCATACCGCGCGCCACCTGAAGAGCCTTAATAACGTTGGATGAGCGCCCGGAAGTGGTAATGCCAAACAGCACATCGCCCTTGCGTCCGAGGCCCGAAAGTGGTCGCGCGAAAACATCCTCAAACCCATAATCATTGCCGCCTGCGGTCAGTGCCGCAGGGTCAAGCGTCAGGGCAATGGCCGGCCACGAAGGGCGTTCCACCCGCGATCTGAGGCGCACCAATAACTCTGTTGCCAAATGCTGCGCGTCTGCAGCGCTGCCACCATTGCCACAGAAAAACAGCTTGCCGCCGCCCCGCAGCGCCGCTTCGCACAAACCGACGGCACGGAGAACCAAAGGAAACATTGCGGACGCCATATGACGACGAAGGGCAATGCCATCCTCCATCATCGCGCCAAAGCGCTCTTGTTCCGTCATCTCTGGCTCCCAGGCTACGCCCCCTCGACCAATAGAGGAGGTAACTTCCTGGGAAACCGCATAAGCCTTTGCCGAAGACAGGCCAAGCCATGCCCGGACACACTCAAAAAGGCCGCCTCACCGTCAGAGGCCATTGGCCTTCTGTTTTTCCATCTCCGCCAACCGCCCGCGCAATCCCGCCACCTCCGCGCGTAAGCCCGCGATTTGATCGCCCACCGGGTCATCCTCGGTATTGCTAAGCCCATAGCCCAGGAAAGGGTCAGCGCAGATCGAGCCCGCGGGCGGGCGGGCGGGTATGCCGACCACGGTGCAATCCGCCGGTACATCACGCGTCACCACAGCATTGGCACCAATTCGTGCACCCTTGCCCACGGTGATAGGCCCCAGAACCTGCGCACCGGCGCCAATGGAAACCCCCGCTTCAATCGTCGGGTGCCTCTTGCCTGGGCTGCCAGAAAGCCCGCCAAGCGTTACTCCATGATAGATCAGCACATCATCGCCGATCTCGGCCGTCTCACCGATCACCACGCCCATGCCATGATCGATGAACAGCCGCCGTCCAAGCTGCGCGCCGGGGTGGATTTCGATCCCTGTCAAAAAACGGCTGAGATGCGAAACCAGCCGCCCTGCCCCACGCCAGCCGCGTTGCCAAAGCCAATGCGCAAGCCTGTGCCACAGAACGGCATGCAGCCCGGCATAGCAGAAAATCGTCTCAAGCCAGGAAGGCCGCGCGGGATCGCGCACGCGAATACTGCGGCCAAGTTCAAGCGCTTCCCTGATCATCCCGCGGCCCTCAGGCAAGCCATGGTGGAATAGGCAGGCCGCGTTCGCGCAGGAATTCCGGATTGAACAGCTTGGATTGGTAGCGCGCGCCACCATCGCAGAGAATGGTCACCACGCGATGCCCCGGCCCCAATTGGCGCGCCACCTTGATGGCGGCTGCCACATTCAAACCCGCGGACCCACCAAGGCAAATGCCTTCCTGTACCAGCAGGTCAAATACTTGCGCCAATGCTTCCTCATCAGTCACTTGCACGGCGTCATCAATAAGGGCGCGGTCGCCAACAAGATTCCCCGGCACACGCGCAGCCTGACCAATGCCTTCCGTGATGGAAGATCCCTCTGACTTCAATTCGCCACTCTTCACCCAGGAGTACAGCGCGCTGCCCATGGGATCGGCCAGCACAATGCGCGTGGCTGGGCGGCGTGCCTTAAGCGCACGGGCAATGCCGGCCAGCGTACCGCCGGTGCCGCAGGAACAGGTGAACGCATCAATCCGCCCTTCGGTCTGGTCCCAGATCTCTGGCCCGGTAGTCGCTTCATGCGCCGCGCGATTTGCCAGATTGTCGAATTGATTGGCGTAGACCGCGCCAAGCTCCTCAGCCAAGCGACGGCTGAAATGCACGTAATTGCCCGGGTCGGAGAATGGCTTGGCCGGCACCAGACGCAGATCAGCGCCAATCATGCGCAAGAAATCGAGCTTTTCGCGGCTTTGCGTCTCGGGCACCACAATGATGCTGCGATAGCCGCGCGCATTGGCCACCAGCGTAATGCCGATGCCTGTATTGCCCGCCGTGCCCTCCACAATCGTGCCGGCTTGGCCTGGCGTCAAAGCACCGCGCGCTTCCGCATCGGCGATAATGCCAAGCCCGGCACGATCCTTCACCGAACCGCCAGGGTTCATGAATTCCGCCTTGCCCAAAATATCGCAGCCAGTCATTTCGCTGGCGCGCTTCAAGCGGATCAATGGCGTATTGCCAATCGCGCCAGCGAGCCCGTCAGCCACTTGCTGAGAATGGGGCATAAAAACCTCTCAATCCATCTTGATCATAGGGCAAGCATGATGTCGCCGATGCTTGTCCCGAACAAGCAGTAAAGCATCTGGACAAGGAGGGCGAAAACACAGAAAGAAAGGTTTGCGTATTGTCATTTTGGTGGTAATTTTTTCGTCACACATCGTATGTTATGAAATTTTCATTTCCAATCCGTTTGATACGGCACACCCATTCAGTCCCGCGCCGCGCCATGCGCGTGCCTCGTGCATTCATAAAAGACCAAAACCGTCAGACCGTACCGCCGCGCAGAGAAAGGTTCTTAGCCCATCATGAAGCACATGAACCAGCGATGGCAAACGTGTTTTCCCGATCGTATGCACCAATAAAAACCGCGCGGGACGGATCCCGCGCGGCTTAGGTTTCTGCCTATATGCAGCAAGTCTCAGTTGATACGCTCACCATGCAGCGCGAGGTCGAGGCCTTCGCGTTCTTCTTCCTCGGTCACCCGCAGCCCCACAATAACATCGGTGATCTTGAGCAGGATCCAGGTAGCAATCGCGGTATACGTCATTGTGGCAGCCACAGCGATCACCTGCTTGATGAATTGATCCATGCCGCCCGAAAGACCTTCTGGTGCAGCCGTGGTGGCGGAAAGCGGGCCATAGGCCAGGAAGCCGACCAGCAGGGCGCCGACAATGCCGCAAATGCCGTGCACGCCGAAAGCATCCAGGCTGTCATCATATTTCAGTGCATGCTTAAGGATTGTGGCCCCCCAATAACCCGTCACACCAGCCACCAGGCCGATAATCAGCGCGCCACCTGGCAGCACAAAGCCGGCCGCCGGCGTGATGGCAACAAGCCCCGCTACTGCACCGGAAATCGCACCCAGCACGGAAGGCTTACCCTTGCCGATCCATTCCGCGAGCGTCCAGGACAGCAGCGCGCCGGCTGCGCCGATTTGCGTCACCAGCATGGCCATGCCCGCACGGCCACCTGACGACCCAAGCGCTGAGCCCGCGTTGAAGCCAAACCAACCCACCCAGAGCAGAGCGGCACCAATCACCGCAAGTCCAAGGTTGTAGGGCGCGAGGTTTTCTGTTCCGTACCCGATCCGCTTACCAAGCACGATAGCCGCAACTAGCCCAGCCACGCCTGCATTGATGTGCACCACCGTGCCGCCCGCGAAATCCAGCGCGCCAAGTTCAAAAATCCAGCCATTCGGATGCCAGACCCAATGCGCGATCGGTGAATAGACAAGCAACGTCCAAAGCCCAACAAAGACCAGTAGCGCGGAAAACTTCATGCGGTCAGCAACCGCACCCGTGATCAGCGCCGCTGTGATGATAGCGAATGTCATCTGGAAGGTGAGGAAGATTGTTTCGGGAATGGTCGTAGCAACCGCTGCATCGCCTGACCCAAGGGTAAATGGCTTGTCCCAATTCTCCGCCAGACCACCAAGGAAAAAGCGAGAGAAATCGCCGATCCAGGCATTGCCCTCACCAAAGGCCAAGCTGTAGCCAGCCACCATCCAAAGCACCGTCACCAGCGCGCAGATGGAAAAGGACTGCATCATGGTGGCCAAGACATTCTTCTTGCGTACCATGCCGGCATAAAACAGCGCCACGCCAGGCACTGTCATCATCAGCACCAAAGCAGTGCTCACCAGCATCCAGGCGGCATCACCCGTGTCCACCTTTGCTTCATCAGCGGCAAAAGCCGGCGCTGCGGCCATGGCAAGGAAAGCAGCGGCGGAACCGCAGCGAGCAAGGAGCCTCATGGGTTGTCCCTTCTTTTGCAATGTTTTGGAATGCGGGATCACAGCGCGGATTCATCCGTTTCGCCGGTGCGGATGCGCAATGCGCGTTCCACATCCATGATGAAGATTTTGCCGTCACCAATCTTGCCGGTTCGGGCTGTGGTCGCGATGGCTTCCACCACGGCATCCACCATTTCTGCCGAAACAGCGACTTCAATCTTCACCTTGGGCAGAAAGCTCACATGGTATTCTGCTCCGCGGTAAATCTCGGTCTGACCCTTCTGACGGCCAAACCCCTTAACCTCGGTCACCGTCAGCCCCTGTACGCCAAGCGGGGTCAGCGCCTCTCGCACTTCGTCGAGCTTGAAGGGTTTGATGACAGCCATAACCAGTTTCATCGCGCTTTCCGTTCCTCTCTCTGGGCGGGAACCGACCCCCGCTGTGAAATTGACTTTCCAAAAACCGTGCCAGCCAAAGAGCACAGAAAAGCCTCCGTTTTGGGCGATATCCAGAACCATTCGGCATATTTTTTTTTCAATTGCATATTTTTTGGTCATTTTTACGATACGCTTTTTCAGGCTTGGTGGCCCTCACCCAGCCCGGTAAACTGGCAGCATGAAAGCTTCCCAGGATGTTGATGTTTGCGTGGTTGGCGCAGGGCCGGTGGGCGCCACCTTGGCGGCCCGGCTGGCCGCTGCGGGGGTCAGGACGGCGGTGATTGATGCCGCCCCGCTGCCACCGATGGAAATGGCAGCCTTTGATGGCCGCGCCTATGCCATTGCCTTAACCTCAAAACGCTTGCTGGAAGCCAGCGGCGTTTGGGAAAGGCTGCCGGTAGAACCCTGCCCCATCCTTGGCATTCGCGTGGCCGATGGCAGGCCCGGCGAAGCCCCCTCCCCGCTTTCGCTCCATTTCGATCATGCCGCGCTTGGCGAAGACCCCTTCGGTTGGATGGTGGAAGCGCGGTCGCTCCGCATCGCGCTCAATGCCCATTTGCCGCAATTGGCCAATCTGACGGTGCATGCCCCCGCAAAGGCTGAGGTCGCGCGGGATGCCGATGGCGCAACCATCACGCTTTCCTCTGGCGCCAGTTTCCGCGCCCGGCTGGTGGTGGGGGCCGAGGGTCGCCAAAGCCCACTGCGCGCTTCCGCCGGCATCCGGGTTTCGCGGCTGGATTATCATTGCATGGGCATTGTGGGCTCCATCGCGCATGAAAAGCCGCATCGGCACATGGCCTTGGAGCAATTCCTGCCCCATGGCCCCTTCGCGCAATTGCCCATGCCGCCGCTGCCTGAGCACCCCCATGTCAGCGCCATTGTCTGGACGGACAAGACCGCGATTGCTGAACGCTGCCTTGCCATGGATGATACGGCTTATGGGCGGGAGATTGCACGGCGGCTGGGCGGACATTTGGGCTCCGTGAAGCCAATTGGAAGGCGCTGGTCCTATCCGCTTTCGGCCATGCATGCCGCGCGCTATGTGGATACGCGCATGGCGCTGGTGGGCGATGCGGCGCATGGCATCCACCCGATCGCCGGCCAGGGGCTCAATCTTGGCTTTCGCGATGTTGATGCGCTGGCTTCCATGGTCATTGAAGCGATTGAACGCGACGATGATCCTGGCAGTGCCGCGCTGCTCGCGCGCTACCAGGCGAAGCGCCGGCCCGATGCCCTGCTGATGTTGGGCGCGACCCATGTGCTGGAACGGCTCTTTGCCAATGACATCGCGCCCATCCGCATAGCGCGACGCTTTGGCATTGCCGCAGTCGACCGCATGCCGCGGCTCAAGGATTTCTTTGCGCGCCAGGCCATGGGGATGAATTCTTCTGCGGGGGCGCTGATCGGGAGGTAAAAACCGCGTCACTCCACCAGCGATTGACGCGCCCGCCCGCAAGCCGCAATCCTGTTTCGGAACACTGGAAGAAAAGGTGACTGCAATGGACATGAACCGCCGAGCCTTGCTGCTGACCTCTGCGGCTTTGGCCGCCAATGTCGTGGCACCGGAAGCCGCCTTCGCGCAGGAACAGCCGCGCCGTGGTGGCATCATGACGGTGCATTTCCCGACGGAACAGCGCATCCTGAACCCAAGCCTACAGGCTTCCACCGGCGTCTATATCGTGGGCGGCAAAATCCAGGAACCGCTGGTGGATCTGGACGCGGCCGGCAATCCAGCACCCTGCCTTGCCGAATCCTGGGAAGCCGCGCCGGATGGCAAGACCATCACCTTCAAGCTGCGCCAGGGTGTCACCTGGCATGATGGTCGGCCCTTCACTTCGGCCGATGTGCAATTCACCGCCATGGAGATGTGGAAGAAGATCCTGAATTACGGCACGACACTGCAATTGTTCCTGGATGCGGTGGACACGCCAGACGCGCATACCGCAATCTTCCGCTATAGCCGGCCCATGCCGCTGAACCTGCTGCTACGCGCGCTGCCTGATCTTGGCTATATCTCCGCGAAGCATGTCTATGAAGGGACGGATATCCGGCAGAACCCGGCGAATACGGCGCCCATGGGCACAGGGCCCTTCCGCTTTGTGCAATATGAACGCGGGCAATTCATCATCGCGGACCGCAACCCGAATTACTGGCGCAACAATATGCCCTATCTGGATCGCGTGGTCTGGCGCGTGGTGTCGGACCGCTCGGCGGCGGCGGCGCAGATGGAATCCGGGCAATTGCTGTTCAGCGCTTTCTCCGCACTTTCCATCGCCGATTTCACGCGGCTTGGCCGCGACCCGCGCTTTGAAGTCACCACACGCGGCAATGAAGGCAATGCGCGGACGAATACGCTTGAATTCAATTTCCGCAACCCGATCCTGGCCGATATCCGTGTGCGCCGCGCCATTGCGCATGCGCTGGATATCCCCTTCTTTATTGAAAACTTCCTTGGCCCATTTGCCAAGGTCGGCACGGGGCCGATACCGACAACCTCGCCCGATTTCTACCCCGCGAATATGCCGCAATACCCCTTCAACCGCCCCCAGGCGAACCGGCTACTGGATGAGGCCGGCCATCGGCGTGGCGCGGGCGGTGTGCGTTTCAATCTGCGGCTCAATCCCGCGCCCTGGGGTGAGGATATCGCGCTTTGGTCCACCTTCATTCAGCAATCACTGAATGAGGTCGGTATTCGCGTTGAAATTGTGCGTCTGGATGCGGCGGGGTTCCTGCGCACCGTCTATAATGATTGGAATTTCGATCTGGCAACGGGCTGGCACCAGTATCGCAACGACCCCGCGGTTTCGACCACGGTTTGGTATCGTTCGGGTCAGAACAAGGGCGCGCCTTGGACCAATCAATGGGGCTGGACCGATGCGGAAACCGATCGGCTGATTGACGCCGCCGCGACCGAATTGGATCCCGCGCGGCGCAAGGCGCTTTATGCCGATTTCGTCCGCCGGGCGAATACGGAATTGCCGCTTTGGATGCCGATTGAGCAGATTTTTGTCTCAGTCATCAATCGGCGCCTGCGCAATCATTCCAATACGCCGCGCTGGGCGTCTTCATCCTGGCACGATCTCTGGCTCGCTTCCTGATCAGCGCCTGATTTCTGATGCGGGTAATAAGCCTCGCTGCCCGGAGATTGGCAGCGTCCTTGCCGACGCTGCTGATCATCCTGGCGGGCATGTTTCTGCTGCTGCAATTGGCGCCGGGCGACACGGTGGATGCGCTGATTGCTCAAATGGGCGGTGGCGGCGATGCCAAGCTGGCAGAGGATCTGCGCCGCTTCTACGGGCTTGACCTTTCCATCCCGGCGCAGCTTGGCAACTACCTTTGGCGGCTGATCCGCTTCGATCTTGGCTTCTCCGCCATTTACGGCAAGCCAGTCTCAACCGTGATTTTCGAACGCCTGCCCGCCACCCTTGCGCTGATGACCGCAGCACTGTCCTTCGCGTTTTTCGTGGGTCTCGTGCTGGGCGTGATTGCTGCGAAGCGCGTGAATGGCTGGCCCGATACAGTGATTTCCACCCTTGGGCTGATTTTCTACGCCACCCCTTCCTTCTGGTTCGGGCTGATGGCGATTGTGTTTTTCTCCGTCCATCTACAATGGCTACCCGCCGGCGGGTTTGAGGATGTGGCATCGGGCCTGACTGGCTTTGCACGCCTGCGTGACATTGCCGCGCATCTGGTGCTGCCCACGCTTACCCTCGGGTTGATCTTTCTGGCGATTTATCTCCGCATCATGCGCGCTTCGATGCTGGAGGTGCTGACGCTGGATTTTGTGCGGACGGCGCGGGCCAAGGGCTTGGATGAAACCCGCGTCATGCTGCGCCATGTGCTGCGCAACGCCATGCTGCCCATGGTCACACTGATCGGCCTGCAAGCCGGCACCATGCTGGGCGGGTCTGTTGTCGTGGAAAGCGTGTTCTCCCTGCCGGGGCTCGGGCGATTGGCTTATGAAGCCGTGGTGCAGCGGGATTTGAATACCTTGCTGGGTATTGTCTTCATCTCTGCCCTGCTGGTGATTTTCGTGAATTTCCTTGTGGATTTGCTCTATGCGCGGCTTGATCCGCGCATCGGAACCGGGGGCGCACCCTGATGGCGGCCCTCAAGCGTTTTGCACTGGCCTATATGCGCAACCCTGCAGCCGGCATTGGGCTGTTGCTGCTGATTGCGATCATCATCATGGCGCTGACGGCGGATTGGTTCTTTCCGCGCGACCCGCTGGCGCTTGCGGGCCGTCCCCTGCAATGGCCAGGTGCCAATCCGCGGTTTCTGCTGGGCACGGATAATTCCGGGCGGGATATCGCGGCGCAAATCTTTCATGGCGCGCGGGTTTCCTTGCTGATTGGCCTCGTGGCGACCTCCATCGCGGTTGTCATTGGCATCGTGATCGGCGCGCTCGCGGGTTATTACGGTGGGATCGTGGATGATGTGCTGATGCGCCTGACTGAGGCGTTTCAGACGCTGCCCAATTTCCTGTTGTTGCTGGTGCTGGTTTCGATCTTTGGGTCGGAACTCACCACCGTTGTGGTGGCGATTGGCGTGGTGTCCTGGCCAGCCACCGCGCGGCTGACGCGCGCGGAATTCCTGACGCTGCGCAACCGCGAATTCGTCCAGGCCTGTCGCGGGCTTGGCATGGGGGATGGGCAAATCATTTTCCGCGAAATCCTGCCCAATGCGCTGCCACCCGTCATTGTCTATGCCAGCGTTGTCATGGCGGTGGCGATATTGCTGGAAAGCGCCTTGGCGTTTTTGCGGCTGTCTGATCCCAATGTCGCATCCTGGGGCAATCTGATCGGGCTTGGGCGCGATGTGCTGCGTGTGCAATGGTATGTCTCGGCCATTCCGGGCATTGCAATATTGCTGACGGTGCTGGCGGTTTCGTTGGTTGGGCAGGGTTTGAACGACGCTTTGAACCCAAGGCTGAAAGGCCGATGAGCGCGGTACTTACCCTGAAAGACCTAACCGTCGCGCTGCCGCGCGGGGCGGATCGGCCAGAGGCTTTGCGTGAGGTCTCGTTGGAATTGAAGTCAGGCGAGATCCTCTGCGTGGTCGGTGAAAGCGGCTCCGGCAAATCCATGATGGCGAGTGCCATCATGCGCCTGCTGCCCGGCAATGTGCGCATCACGGGCGGCAGCATCCTGTTCGAAGGCAAGGACCTTGCCAGCGCGGATGAGGCGACCATGCGCGCACTACGCGGCGCCCGCATTGCCATGGTGTTCCAGGAACCCATGACCGCGCTCAATCCCTTGCGCAGCATTGGCGATCAGATCGCCGAGATGTTTCGTATCCACACCAACCTGAATAAGACTGAAATCGAAGCCCGCGTTCTGGCCTTGCTGGAAGAAGTCCGCATCCCGCACCCCGCCGAAGCCGCGCGCGCCTTCCCGCATGAACTTTCCGGCGGGCAGCGCCAGCGCGCCATGATTGCCATGGCCTTGGCGCTTGATCCTGTGGTGCTGATTGCCGATGAACCAACCACGGCCTTGGATGTCACCACCCAGGCGCAAATCCTGGCGCTGATCCGCGATTTGCAGCGCCGCAAGGGCACGGCGGTGCTGTTCATCACGCATGATTTCGGCGTGGTAGCGGAAATCGCAGATCGCGTGGCCGTGATGCATCATGGGCTTCTGGTGGAACAGGGGCCGGCGCGTGATGTGCTGCATGCCCCCCAGCATGACTACACCAAGGCGCTGATCGCCGCCGTGCCACCGCTGAGAGCGCCCGCCGCGCGGCCAATTTCCAGCGAGTCCATTCTGGTGCTGGAAGGCGTACAAAAAACCTATCGCAGCGGCGGTCTATTCGCGCGGCGGCGGCGTGAAACCCATGCGGTGCGGGATGTTACGCTCTCTCTCCCCAAGGGCGGCACGCTTGGTGTGGTGGGCGAGTCAGGTTCCGGCAAATCCACCCTCGCGCGTTGCATCACGCGGCTGGTGCGCGCCGATGGCGGTAGCATTCGGCTGGATGGGGTTGATCTGCTGCATTTGCCAAAGCGTGAGGCGCGCCAGGCCGCACGACGCATCCAGATGGTGTTTCAGGACCCCTATGCCTCGCTCAATCCACGCCGCCGCGCGGGGGAATTAGTGGCGCAAGGCCCGATGATCCATGGCATGGCGCGCGATGCTGCCATGGCGAATGCGCGCGAATTATTCGCGCTGGTCGGGCTTGATCCGTCGGCGACCGAGCGCTTCCCGCATGAATTCTCCGGCGGGCAGCGCCAACGCATTGGGCTTGCGCGTGCGCTGGCAATGGAACCGGAAGTGCTCGTCGCAGATGAACCTGTCTCCGCGCTTGATGTCTCAGTGCAGGCGCAGGTTTTGAAGCTGCTCGCGGATTTGCGCGCAAGACTTGGGCTTTCCATTGTCTTCATCACGCATGATTTGCGCGTGGCAGCGCAGGTGTGTGATCTGGTCGCGGTGATGAAGGATGGGGAGGTGGTGGAACACGGCCCAATCGCGCAAGTGTTTGAAGCGCCGCGCCATGCCTATACGCAAGCGCTGCTGGCTTCCCTTCCCGGGCGCGGTTTTGGGGCTTGATCAGGAGACGCGCCGCGAATCCCGCCACATCACAACCCCGACCACCAGCGCCGGTAGGCCACACAGGATAAAACCGATGCCATGGCTATTGGTCACAGCAAGCTGCGCCGCATAGATCACGGGCAGGATGAAGGCGCCCACCTGGCCGAAGGATAGCACACCACCCGTCGCCGCACCGCGCATGCCGGGCGGCGCAAGCCGCGCTGCCTCAGACAGCAAAACGCCATGCCAGGACATGGCGGTGGCGCTCATGCCTGTTGCGATGATGGCAATCAGTAGCGGGTGCCAATCCGCGGCATATAGGCTCATCAATACGGCACTCGCCGCCATGCCGAGCGACAGCCCCGCCATGACCCGGCGCGGCGAAACGCGGCCGCTGCCAAGCCAGCCCCAGAAAATACGCATTGGCACGGCGATCACCATGGCAATGGCAAACATCAACCCCGCCGCCGCCAAATCGTAATTCAGCGCCGTCAGATACAGCACATAATAGCTGGTGAAGGCCGTTTGCAGCCCATTGAAGGCAAAGCAGGCCATGGACAATTCGCGCAAATCCTTGGCGCGTAATACGGATGTAAGCGTGTTACGAAAATCGGAAAAATGAAAACTGCGGCTTGGCACGCGGTCCGAGTCGAACTCGCCCCGCAGCGGTTCCAGCATCGCGGCGAACAAAAAGCAGGCGCCTGCCGTCACCAATAGCGCGCCGCTCCAACCCCAATACAAGGTCATAAGGGGACCAAGCAGCCCCGCCAGCAAAAGCCCTGCCGGCACTGCCGTTTGCTTGATAGAAAACACTAAAGGCGCCTGCTTTGGCGGAGAATAGCGCCCAAGAAGATGCGAACTCGCGGGGGTAGAGGTCGCGGCCCCTCCCCCGCCAATGATCGCCGATATCAGAAAGAACACCAGCGGCCCCGCCGCCGCCAAGGCCATGCCGGCAGCGAGAAACACCAGCGCCACCTGGCTCATCCGCAGTGCGCCGTAGCGGATGATGAAGCTGCCGCAACCAAGCTGGAACACCAATGAAGCGAGCGCCGCCGCGCCGACATAAACACCGACCAAGGCAGGGTCTATGTGCAAATCCTCAATGATGGCGGGTGCGATGACCAGCGGCAGGGTGCGACCAATGGAAGCAAAGGTCTGCTGCACAAACATGGCCCCAAGGGCCAGGTACAGAAGCTTCTTGGCCGTATCGGCAATCATGCGCGCAACATCACCTCGTCAAGCAGGTGAATCCTAGGCGCGTTTCGCCGCGAACGAAAGATCAGCCCTCATCCTCGGCATAGGGGTTGCGCGGGGATCGCAATTGCAGCCGGATCGGCACGCCAGGCATGGTGAAATGATCACGGAAGGAATTAACCAGATAGCGCCGATAATCCTCCGGCAGCACATCGGCGCGCGTGCCGAAAATCACCATGGTCGGCGGGCGCGCCTTGGGCATGGTCGCGTAGCGGAGTTTGACACGCTTGCCATCCACGAGCGGCGGCTGATGCCGCGCCAGTGCCGCTTCAAACCAGCGATTGACCTCCCCAGTTGGGATCCTGCGATTCCACAGCGCATAGGCCGCGCGCACCGCGGGCATCAGCTTATCCACGCCTCGCCCGGTCGCTGCGGAAAGCGGCACCATGGTCACACCCTTGGATTGCGCGAGTGATGTCATCAGCGCGTCTTCCACGCGCTTGCGCGCAGCATTGCGATCTTCCACCGCATCCCATTTATTGAGCGCAATCACCAAGGCGCGGCCTTCACGTTCCGCCAACCGCGCAATGCGCAAATCCTGTTCATCCATGCCAAGCAGCGCATCCAGCACCAATACCACCACTTCCGCTTCCTTAAGCGCGGCCAGGGTGGAAGCGACCGACATTTGCTCAAGCGTTTCCTGCACACGCGCCTTCTTGCGCATGCCGGCTGTATCCACCAGCCGCACCTCACCACCCGTGGCATGGCGCCATTGCACGGCCACCGCATCGCGCGTCAGGCCGGGTTCGGGGCCGGTGATCATACGGTCTTCACCAAGCAGGGCGTTCAACAATGTGGATTTGCCCGCATTGGGTCGGCCCACAATCGCCAGACGCAAAGGGCGTTCCGCCTCGGCCTCTTCCTCGTCTTCAGGCGCCGGGCCAAGGCGCGCGGCAATCTCATCATGCAGATTGCCAAACCCATCGCCATGTTCAGAACTAACCGGCACAGGGTCGCCCAGACCCAATTCAAAGGCCTCCATGGCAGCGGTGGTGCCGGCGCGGCCTTCTGCCTTATTGGCCACAACCAGCACCGGCACGCGCGCACGCCGGAGCCAGGCAGCAAAGGCGCGATCAGCGGGAGTGATCCCGGCGCGCGCATCCATAACAAACAGCGCAAGTGACGCATTGCGCAAAGCAGCCTCGGAACTCGCGCGCATGCGGCCCGGCACTGTATCCGGCGGCGCTTCTTCAAGCCCGGCCGTATCCACCAGCGTCACATCCCGCCCGGCAATACGCGCGGTCACCTCCTTGCGGTCCCGCGTAACCCCAGGCGTGTCATGCACTAGCGCAATGCGCCGCTGTGCCAAGCGGTTGAACAGCGTGGATTTGCCGACATTGGGCCGGCCCAGAATGACAATAACGGGCTGCATGAAGTGGCTCGGCTTACCCTTCGCCCGCAAAGGCCAGCAGGCTGCCATCATCAGTCGCGACAATCAGCCGCCCGCCCGCAACCATCATCGGCAGAGAAAGTGCGCCAGGCAGGCGTTGGCGCCCCAGCACATCACCAGTCGATGGGTCCATTGAGACAAGTTCTGCCCGACTGGTACCAATAAAAAGGCGCCCTCCGGCCAAAAGCGGTGAAGAAAGCTGCACCATTTCCTGTGGCTTGCCCCCCTGCGCAGGCGGGCGGAGTGAAAGCGCCCAGCGCGCCTGACCTGTTTCGCGCTGTAACGCCGCCACTTCCCCGGCATCGGTGACGCCAAATACCCAATCGCCGGCCGCCCAAGGCATTTCGGTTCCACCAAATTCGCGTTCCCAAATGCGCCGACCAGCGCGGAGATCAATCGAAAGCCCAATCCCGCCCATGCCAATGGCGATGACGTTATTGCCCGAGATCACTGGCGCGGCACGCACACTACCGACATCGGCAAGGCTGGTGCCACCGGCAGCGGCCAGGCTATCGCTCCAGAGCACGCGGCCATCATTGGCGCGAAATGCCAGGATTTCGCCGGAAGGAAAGCCTGCCACCACGGTCTCACCCGCAATGGCAGGCGGCGGCAGGCCGAGCGGCACGGTCAAAATGGCCTGGGCACGGTAGCGCCACAGCACCTTCCCATCCTCCGCCGAAAGCGCCACCAAACTGCTATCCAGGGTCGTGATGAAAATGCGGCCATTGGCGAAGGAAGGCGCCCCGCGCATTGGGGCTTGCACACGCACGCGCCATTTCACTGAGCCATCGGCGGCGGAAAGGGCCAGCACCTCCGAAAGGCCAGTGGCCACAAAAACCGTGTCACCTTCCACGATCACACCCGCGCCGCCACCATCGCCACGCTCATTCTCGGGGCGCGTATCCATGCGCCAGCGTCGCACGCCCGAGGCAATATCAAAGGCGGAGACAAAGCCATCCGCATCACCCATAAAAACCCGATCCGCGCTGGCGACCGGCCCGGCAACTACGCGGCGCCGAAAGGATGTGCCCGTGCCGTAACTCGCGGACCAGGCCTGCCGCAAATTGGCGCCAAGCGCGATATGGCCACCAGCGTGGTTGGCTGCTCCACCAAGCTGCGGCCAAAGGCTGCGTTGCTCCTGCGCGGGCAGAGCGATGGAAAGGCCCCGCGCATCCGCATCCGCTTCCACGGTACGATCCGGCAAGCTGAGGACCGGTTTCCGTTCACCGGTGATTTTCACCCGGCGTTCGCCGAAGATGCTGTCCAGCGTCTCACAGCCGCCCAAAAGCCCAGCCGTACCCAACAGCCAAGCGCGCCGAGACATATCCCGCCCCATCATCCTTCAAACCCCATGGCAAGCCGCTGTGCCCTCTCCCGAACGCCACGCGGCGCCGTGACATCGGCCGCCAGCGCCTGGAAGGTCTGACGCGCCTCATCACGTTTGCCAGCACGCAGGGCAATCAAGCCTGCTACTTCACGCGCCGAGGCATTCCAAGCGGAAGCCGGAAGCGTGAGGGGCGTAATGCGCGCCGCGAGCATCGCGGGGTCCCCCTGGTCGAGCGAGCGCATGACCCAAAGCAGGGAAGCCAAATCTCTATACAGCGGATCGGCTGTGCCGTCGGCGGCGATGGCGTCATACAGGCGAAGCGCCTCCGCCAAATCACCGGTTTCGGCCTTGAGTGCCGCGGCCCGCAGCCGTGCCAGATCACGATAGCCGGTGGGGGCGCCGCGCGAGACTTCCTCAAACCGCTGGGCCATGGATTTAAGGTCAGCCCCCTCGGATTCGGCTGCACGATGGGCCGCCATGAAGGCGCTCGCGGCTTTCTCTGCTTCCCGCGCTTCATACCAGCGCCAACCCTGATGGGCGCCAATGCCGGCCAGCACAATCACCAAAACGCCAAAGACAAGGGTCCCGTAGCGCTTCCATAAGCGGTGGGCGCGTTCAGCGCGGAGGTCTTCCGCAACCTCGTCAAAGATATCAGGCAAGGCAGTCCTCGGCTTAGTAAATCAATTTGGGTCAGGGCTAAGCCCTTCTGAGGCGGCGGTCAAACGGGGAGTTTTGGGGGTTATCGGGAGAAGGGTAAAGATTTTGGGAGAAAATTTGCAATTCATTAAATTTTCTGGAGTCTTGTTGCCGTATGCGTGGTCCAACCCCTCTTCTGATGATCTTTCTTATGCTTGCCGGCTGCGAAGGCGTTGGCGCGCCCGGTGCGCCATTGCTTGCTGTGCCAGCGGCAATTGAAGGGGTGTCTTTGGTGACGACACAGCGCGGGGTGGGCGACAATGTGGTCTCCCTGTTGACGGGCAAGGATTGTTCCTATGTGCGCCTGGCCAAGGGCCAGACCTATTGTGCCTCAGATGAGCCGCCCCCCGTGCAACCTGTTTGCACCCGCAGCCTTGGGCAGGTGGATTGCTGGACTACACCGCCTGTGGCGACACCGCCCTACCGCAACGTGCGCGATGGGCCTTATGAATTGACTGCCGAGCAGGAACGCAACCGCACGGCGCGCTGGCCGAAGCTTTTCTGACAACCCACCGAAATTCGTGGCCAGGATCCCGCACCTACAATTCGCTGTTGTCGCATCTGTGCAAGCCAACCCACGAACGATCCCGCGGTTTTCGGAGGCTCCGACTTTAAGATAAAATGGCGAGCCTATGGGCTGTCCGTCGTCAAATGATTTGAGACCGCTTGGCGGCCTTTGTACCGGAGTGTCTGGCCCATCTATGGTTGAGGTTAAGCTGCCTTTTGGTGATGCATCAAGCGCCAAAGCTATACGATCGCCCCCTCACACCCTTTCCACCATCCTGAATCCCCGCGACGCCAGCGGCAGGCTGTCCCGACTGATGGCGGCGTCCTCGATCGGGATATGCGGCACATCACCCCACCCTTCGCTTCACCACCTGCACATGCAGCCCCGCCGCAGGCAAATCCACCGTTGACAGGCTTACATTCCGTGCTGTTACGCGCACCTTGTCATTCGACCAGACATGGCAATCCAGCACAAAGGCGATGCTGCTGGTATCCAGCGACGCATCCGCAAAATCCCCCCGCCGCGCGCCAGGCACCGTCACATCTGCGTTCGTCGTTGTCCCTGGCGCCATGCTCGGCAGATCCCAGCTGGCGGAGAACATCAGCGTCCTGCCTCCAGCAGGCAAAGCGGGACAGCCGGATAGGATCGCCGGCGCATCCTCTGGCAGGCCGTAAAGGCGCAGCGCCTCCAACTCGATCTGCCCGTCAAAGCCGATGATCCCGATCTGCGCGTAGGCCACCGCCGCGCCGACGCGGATGGTCTGCCGCCGATTGAAGTTGGCATCATCCATCGGCGCGCCAGCGTTCCAGCCCTTCGTTGGATCTCGGCGAGGGCGGCTGCAGCGCCAGACTCTCGCGTGGGGCAAACTGGCGCCGTCTCCAGACCGATTCTCCAGAATGCTTGTGTCGTCTTCAGTCCGCCGAGCCGGGCATCGCCAACGAGTCCCGAAGCAAGGACTTGGTGTAGGGATGCGTCGGCGTGCTGAGCACGGCTGCGACGGGCCCTTGATCGACAACGCACCCATGCTCAAGGACCAGTACTTTTTGGCACAGCTCCGCAACCACCGCGATGTCATGCGATATGAACAGATAGGCCAGCCCGTCGCGCTCCTGCAGGTTGCGCAGCATGTCGAGCAGTGTCGCCTGCACCGAGACGTCGAGCGCGGATAGCGGCTCATCGAGCACCAGCAAGGCGGGCTGCGGCGCCAGCGCCCGCGCCAAGCAGACCCGCTGGCACTGACCGGTGCTCAGTTCATGCGGGTTGCGGTCCAGGTGGTCGGGCGTCAGCGCCACGGCGTCGAGCAGGGCGCGAAGCCTCCCCTCCCGCTCGCCGCCGCGGATTCCGGGGAACCAATTGTCCAGCGGTTCGCAGAGACTCCGTCGCACCGTCCAGCGCGGGTTGAGGCTCGCTCGCGGATCCTGGAACACGGGCTGGATCTCCCGCCGCGCCGCCTGGCGGTCGGAACGCTCCGCCAGGGAACGGCCGTGCCAGCTGATCGTGCCGCCATCTGGGCGGTTCAGGCCAAGGATGCAGTTCGCCAGCGTGCTCTTGCCTGAGCCCGAAATGCCGAGCACACCGACGATCTCGCCTGGCCCGACCTCCAGCGAGACATCGTTCAGCACCAACCGACTGCCGAAGCGCTTCGAGACGCCCGCGACTGACAGCATCGCTATCATCCCCCCGCTTTCGCGATCCGGCGCCGTCCCGGGACCGCTGCCATCAAGACGCGGGTATAGGCGGCCTGGGGCGCGCCAAAGGTGGCCTGCGTTTGGCCCGCCTCCACGACCTGCCCTTCGCGCAGCACCACCACTCGGTCCGCCACTCGCGCCACCACGCGCAGATCATGCGAGATGAACAGCAGCCCGAGCCCGTAGCGCTGTTGCAGTCGGAGCAGCAGATCGAGGACGCGTGCCTGGGTCGTGACATCCAGTGCCGTCGTCGGCTCATCCGCGATGAGCAGCGCGGGGCGGTTCGCCACGGCCATGGCGATGACCACGCGCTGCCGCATGCCGCCGCTCAGCTCATGCGGATACTGCGCAATCACGCGGGCGGGCAGATCGACGTCGGCGAGTACCTCGCGTAGCCTTTCCTCCTGCGCCGCGGCCGGAATGGCCCGATGGATCCGCATCACCTCGCGGATCTGCTCGCCGATGGGCAGGACGGGGTTGAGCGCACTAAGCGGGTCCTGGTTGACCAGGGAGACGAAGCGGCCGCGCAGCGCCTGCCAGTCATCCCAGTCCCATGCGGCCGTGTCCTCGCCGCACACCAGGACCCGGCCGCCGCCAAACGTCAGGGGCGGGCGCATCAGGCCCAAGGCGAGCATCGCCATCGTGCTCTTGCCCGAACCGCTCTCCCCGATCAGGCCGAGACATTCGCCTGGCCGGATGGCGAGGCTCACCTGATCAAGGATCACGCGACCATCATAGGGGGAGCGCGCATCGGCAACACGCACGCTGACCGTGTCGAGCTCCAGCAGCGGCGCGGCGCGGACCCGTTGCTCCATGCGATCCCAACGCGCCGTCCGCTCGGCCTGCCGCCCGCGATCCCAGCGCAGGATGGCGGGCCAGCGCAGCCAGTGGCGTGGCCCATGCGTTGGCCGGCCTTCCGCGCCGTCGCGCAGCACATCGCCGAAATAGTTCAGCGCGAGCACGACAATGAGGATCGCGCAGCCGGGCGCGAGGACCAGCCAGGGCGCCTCATCCATGCTCGTGCGGCCCTCATTCAGCATCGCGCCCCATTCCGGCGCCGGCGGCGCGAT
>VGDL01000048.1 GCA_016869735.1 Alphaproteobacteria bacterium | reverse complement strand
ATAACCATATCCGGCCACACCACGCCCTCGGCATGCGGCCGCCGGCACCCGAAACATACTTAGTAAACCCACAAATCACTGGTACATAAAAAGGGGGCTGGACACAGGCGCTGCGAGGTGGTGGCATTGCGCTGATACCGCAAAATGCCGGCACGGCATTGACACCAACCTTGCGGGTCGCGGCACAGATCAATGAAGCCTTGATGCTTCATACATCGCTTGTTGCCGATGCGCGCAAGGCCCGCATCATTGAATTGCTGCACCAGGTTCGCCTGCCAGACCCCGAAGCTATCGCGCAGCGCTTTCCGCATGAACTTTCGGGCGGGCAACAGCAACGTGTGGCAATTGCCATGGCCCTGGCGGGGGCGCCGCGTGCGCTGTTATTGGACGAACCGACCACCGGGCTTGATGTCACCACACAAGCCCATGTGCTCAAGCTGCTGCGGGAAATTGCGGAGAGTGCCGGCACAAGCATGATCTATGTCAGCCATGATATCGGGGCTGTCGCGCAGGTCTGCGACCAGGTTGCCGTGATGTATGCGGGGGAAGTGGTGCTGCAAGGTTCGGCGCGGCTTGTTCTGCGCAAGCCCGCGCATCCTTACGCGCGGGGATTGCTTGCCGCCATTCCCAGCCTTCGTGAAGCCGTTCTGCCGATTGGCATGGAAGGGCGCCCGCCCGCCCCAGGCGCAGGGTCTGAAGGATGCGGCTTTGCCCCGCGCTGCCCATTGGCCGAACCACAATGCCGAAAAACTCGACCAGCAAAGCAGGAAAGACCAGATGGTCAGGCCGCGCGCTGCTTCCGCCATGCGGAAGTTGAAGCGCCGCCGCGATCATCGCTTGCCAGGACTGATGCTTCCAAGCCCCAGAAAACAGCGCCGCCTGTGCTTGAACTGCGCGACATTTCCATCAGCTACGGTCATGCAAGCTTGTGGCGCCGAATGGTTCGGGCAGCCGAACCCCATGTGCCCACTGTTGATGACATCAATCTGACTATCAGCGCTGGTGAAACCTTGGGCCTTGTCGGCGAATCAGGCAGTGGCAAATCCACCTTGCTGCGCTGCATCGCTGGGCTTATTGCGCCGATTGGCGGCGATATTGTGATGTCTGAGGGTAGGGTCTTGCCCAGCCCTGTCGAAAAGCGACACCGAACGGATTTGCGAAGAATACAAATCATTTTCCAGAATCCGGATGAAAGCCTCAATCCCCGGCACAGTATTCGCGACATCCTGGCCCAGCCGCTCAAGCTTTATTTCGGCTACAAGGGCGATGCGCTGGAAGAAAGATGCCGGGCCTTGCTTGGCGATGTGCGATTGAATGACGCCTATCTGGATAGGTTGCCGGCGCAGCTTTCCGGCGGAGAGAAGCAAAGGGTTGCCATCGCCCGTGCCATTGCCGCGGAGCCTGAGATTATTCTTTGTGATGAAATCACCTCCGCCCTTGATGTCTCGGTCCAGGCGGCAATCCTGGAATTGCTGGATCGCCTGCGTCGTGAACGCGGCATTACCTTCATTTTCGTATCGCATGATCTGGCGGTGGTGCGCGCCCTCGCGGATCGGGTGGCGGTGCTCTATCAGGGACGGCTTTGCGAATTCGGCACATCAACGGAACTCTATGATCACGCGGCTCATCCCTATACCCAAGCGCTGCTGAATGCGGTGCTGGAGCCCGATCCCGATTATCGTCCGCAGCTTTTGGCCAATGATGTCGCGGAAAAGGGCCCACCCGTCACGGGCTGCGCCTTTCAGCGCCGTTGCCCGAAGCGCGTGCCGGGGATTTGCGATGACGTTGTGCCCCCCTGGCGCGGGGTGGAATCGGCAAGCAGCGTAAGGTGCCACTTGCTCCAGTAGAACCGAACCGCGCCGCTTTTGCCGGCGGTCATTTTGTTTGGATTACGCTGCCATGGCCTTGGCATCATTCAGCACCATATCGGCGACCTTCTCACCGATCATGATGCAAGGCACATTGGTATTGCCTGAGGTCAGGCTTGGCATGATGGAAGCATCCGCCACGCGCAACCCGGCAATGCCATGCACGCGAAGTGCGGCATCCACCACCGCCATAGGGTCGCTCCCCATTTTGCAGGTGCCAACCGGGTGATAGGTTGTCTCACCTACCTGCTTTACCCATTCGATGATTTCCGCATCACTTTGGCGCGCTGATCCTGGTGCCACTTCCGAAAGCTGCAGGGGCGCCATCGCCGGCGCATACATGATGGACCGCGCGATTTGAATCGCGCGCACCGTCAGTGCCGCATCCACGGGCGATGAGAGAAAATTGAAATGAATCGCTGGCGCCACCTTGGGATCAGCGGAGGTGATATGGATATGCCCCTTGCTTTCCGGGCGCATGACATGGGCGTAGCAGGTCATGCCCGATTGGGCGGCAATGCGCGGACCATTCGGTCCCGCTTCGGTAAAGGCCGGCACCCAGCCGAGCAGAAGATCAGGCGCTTCCAACCCCTCACGCGAAAAGACAAAGGCGCGGATCGGCGCCGCGACCGATCCCAACATGCCCTTGCCGGTCAGCGCATAGCGCAACGCCTGGCCCACCAGGCCAAGCCCCCGCCCGCGATCATTCAGCGTATAGCCCTTGGCACCCACCGCCCAGCGTGTGCGCGGCGCGTAATGGTCGCGCAGATTCTCGCCCACGCCGGGCAGCGCATGCAGCGTTTCAATGCCCAGCGCCTGCAAGCGTTCCGGCTGACCAATCCCTGACAGTTCCAGCAATTGCGGCGAATTGATCGCACCACCGCTGACAATCACCTCTCGTCCGGCCCGCGCTTCAAGCACCTGATCGCCCTTGCGGTAGCGCACACCAATGCAGCGCCTGCCTTGAAGGATCAGTCTTTCCGCAAGCGCCCCTGTTTCAATATGCAGATTGGCGCGGGCGCGGATCGGGCCCAGATAACAGGCGGCCGTGCTCATGCGCCGCCCGCCCGAAATGCTCGCCTGGCTCATGGCAATGCCATCTTGGCGCGCGCCATTGTAATCCGGGTTGTGGCGAATGCCGACTTCACCGGCGGCCTTGATCAGCGCCTGGAAAATCGCGTCGCGCGGTTCAGGGTTCGTGACGCGCAACGGTCCGTCCTTGCCGCGATAGGTGGCATCTCCATCGCCCTGATAGGTCTCAATCCGCTTGAAGAAGGGCAGTACATCCGCGTAGCTCCAGCCGCGATTGCCCATTTGCGCCCAGGTGTCGAAATCCTGCGCCTGGCCGCGCACGAAAGCGAGGCCGTTGATCGCACTCGACCCACCCAGAAGGCGCCCGCGCGGCACGGGCAAGCGCCGGCCATTAGTGGTGGCTTCGGGTTCCGAAGTGTAGAGCCAATTCACCTCAGGATTATTGATCATGCGCGCATAGCCCACCGGGATGCGCGTCCAGCGATAGCTCGCAGGGCCGGCTTCCAGTAGCAGCACCTTGTTGCGCGGATCGGCAGAGAGGCGATTGGCCACCACCGCGCCAGCCGAACCGGCGCCGATGATGATGAAATCATAGGCCGCCATGATCTTCCTCCCCCATTTGATTGCAAGCGCATCAACCCATGCGGCGCGCTTCAGGGCAAGTCCCGAACGGCATGTGCCTTGCCAGGCACGGCAAAGCGCCGCCGCGCGATTTGGGGTTCCGCATCACGCGGGTTAAACGGGGCCATGGATCGCTTCGCCCGACATATCGCCGCCTGCAACAACATCGCCTCCCCCTCTGGCTTCCTTGGCTTTCATATGGGCGGGGTCCAGGTGGGCTTCATCACGTCGGAATTGGCCCGCGCGCTGACCTTCCGCCCGCGCGATTTCCATTTCGATCAACATGGCGTCGCCATGGCGGGCCGCTTGAAGACCAGCGGCGCGCGGAGCGATGCTCTTGCCGCCGCATTGCCCAGCCTGGCTGAGGGCGGGTTTCTGCGTATCCGGCGCGAAGCCTTTGACGTGCGCCAAACCAGTGACGGCACAGTGCTGGCCAAGCTTGATCGCGGCGCGCTGCCGGCCTTTGGCGTCATGTCCCAGGGCGTGCATATGAATGGCTTGGTGCGCCGCGCGGATGGGCTGCATGTTTGGGTGGGAATTCGTGCGCGCGACAAGGCGGTGGCGCCCGGGCAGATGGATAATCTGGTCGCCGGCGGCATTCCGGCGGGGCTGACCCCGGCGGAAACCCTGGTGAAGGAAGCCGCCGAGGAAGCCTCCCTTCCCCCCGAATTGGCGGCGCTGGCGCGCCCCATGGGGCGGGTTTCCTATATCCTGCTGAATAATGAGGGGCTTCGGCGTGACGTGCTGCATTGCTATGATCTGGAATTGCCCGAGGATGTAACGCCAAGCCCCAATGATGATGAGGTGGAGCGCTTCGAGCTTTGGCCCGCCCAGCGCCTGCTGGAAGCTGTCGCCGATTCGGATGATATCAAATTCAACGTAAACCTGACGCTGATTGACCTTTTCCTGCGCGAGGGGCTGCTTGCGGACCCTGATGGTTCGCTCCGCGCGGGGCTTGATCAGGGGCCGGCATAGCGCGCCATCTGGACAAGCCGCATTTCCCTTTTACACATGACACTCAGAAAAGGTTGAGGATCAAAATTGCCATGGTGGACCTGACACGGGTCTGGGATGTGCTGGTCGCGGGCGGTGGTAATGCCGCGCTTTCCGCCGCCATTACCGCGCGCCGGGCCGGGGCGAGCGTGTTGTTGCTGGAACACGCGCCGCGCAGCATGCGGGGCGGCAATAGCCGCCACACGCGCAATCTGCGCGCGTTGCACCCCGCCCCGACCGAGGTGCTGACCGAATCCTATCTGGAAGACGAATACTGGGACGATCTGCTGCGCGTGACCGGCGGCAAGACAGATGAGCATCTGGCGCGCATGTGTATCCGCGCATCGCAACACGCACCGGATTTCCTGAAATCCTGCGGCGTGGTGTTCCAGCCATCGCTGTCAGGCACGCTCTCCCTCTCACGCACCAATGCGTTTTTCCTGGGCGGCGGCAAGGCGCTGGTCAATGCGCTTTATCGCACCGCCGAACAGCTTGGCATCGGCATTCTGTACGATACGGAAGTGCAGCACATTGAAGTGCAGGATGGCTTCGCGACGGAAGCGATCATTTCCCATCATGGCTTTCCGGAACGCGTGCGCTTCAAGGCGCTGATTGCCTCGGCCGGTGGGTTTCAGGCCAATCGTGATTGGTTGCGCAAATACTGGGGCGATGCCGCCGATAATTTCCAGATTCGCGGCACGCCTTACGCACAAGGGCGCTTGTTGCGCGATTTGTTGGACCAAGGTGTGCAGGAAGTGGGCGATCCCACGCAATTCCACGCTGTCGCCAATGATGCCCGCGCACCGATGGAAGATGGCGGGCTGGCCATGCGCTTGGATTGCGTGCCCTTCGCTGTGGTGGTGAACCGCGACGTGGTCCGCTTTTATGACGAAGGCGAGGATGTCTGGCCCAAGCGCTACGCCATTTGGGGCCGGCTTATCGCGCAACAACCGGGTCAGGTCGCTTTCGCCGTGACGGATAGCAAGGCTTTGCATAATTACCTGCCAAGCGTCTTCCCGCCCTATAAGGCCAATAGCATCGCGGAACTCGCTGGCATGGCGGGGATTGATGCGGGCAAATTGGAAAAAGTGATTGCTGACTACAACGCCGCCGTGCGCCCCGGCACCTTCCAACCCATGAAGCCCGATGATTGCCGGACCGAAGGGCTGACGCCCCCCAAAAGCCATTGGGCGCGGTTGATTGATACGCCGCCCTATTACTGCCACCCGCTCAAGCCCGGCATCACCTTCACCTTTTTGGGTGTGAAGGTGAGCGACCGCGCGCGCATCATCATGGCCGATGGCAAGCCTTCGGCGAATATGTTTGCCTCGGGCGAAATCATGGCTGGAAATATCCTGGGCCAGGGTTATCTGGCGGGCTTTGGCATGACCATCGGCACCGTTTTCGGCCGGCTGGCGGGTGAGGAGGCAGCACGCAATGTGCGTAATTGAACAAGGCAGGGCGCGCTGATGTTACCTGAGAACGAAACCACCGCCGAAGCCCGCCGCCACATGGCGGTGTGTAATTCCTGCCGCTATTGCGAAAGCTATTGCGCGGTGTTTCCCGCCATGACCATGCGGCGCGAATTTTCGACCGGCGATCTGACGCATCTGGCGAACCTCTGTCATGGCTGCAAGGGCTGCTATCACGCCTGCCAGTATGCGCCGCCGCATGAATTCGGCATCAACCTGCCGGTGACCTTCGCGGAAATCCGCGCGCAATCCTATGCGCATTACGCCTGGCCGCGCGCCATGGGCACGCTGTTTGAACGCAATGGCACGGTAGTGACGCTGGCTGCCGCACTTGGCGTGACACTGGTGCTGCTGCTGACCATGGCGCTGGTTGATCCTTCCATTTTGTACACGGCGCAGCGCGGTGAAGGCGCATTCTTTCGCGTCATTCCCATGTGGCTGATGGTGAGCCTTGCAGGCGGCACTTTCGGGTATGCGATCATTGCCATGCTGATCGGCGGCATACGCTATTGGCGCGAAGTGGGCGGTGGCGCGCCGGCACCGGGGCCCATTCTGGATACGGCGGTGGATATCATCACGCTCCGCAACCTTGGCGGGGGCGGGCATGGCTGCAATGATGTGGATGATGCTTTCTCCAGCCAAAAGCGCTGGATGCATCAGGCCATGTTCTTTGGCTTCATGATGTGTTTCGCGGCCACCACGGCGGGGGCGTTTTATCACCATATCCTTGGGCTGCGATCACCGCATCCCTTCTTCTCACTGCCGGTGCAGCTTGGCACTTGGGGCGGCATGTTGCTCTGCCTTGGCACCGCGGGCTTGATCCGCCTGAAGATCATCACAGATCCCGTGCCGGTGGCGAAGCGCCTGGTGGGCGGTGAATACGCCATGCTGTCGCTGCTGTTTCTGGTGAGTGCGACCGGGCTTTTGCTGCTGGTCGTGCGCCATACCGGAGCAATGGGTGTGATGCTTGCTTTGCATCTAGGCCTTGTGCTGGCGCTGTTTGTGGCGCTGCCCTACAGCAAGATGGTGCATGGGGTGTATCGCGGGCTGGCGCTTTGGCGCCATGCGCGGGAAAAGCGCAGCAGCGGGATGGTTGCTGCGGAATAAGCCCTTGTCGCGCGCCACACGCGCGCCATTTCAGGGCGATGAATGCCATTGCCCCTGCCCTGCCCGATATCGCCATCACCGAAATGCCCGCCTGGCTGATCGGTGAATTACGCTCAGATCATGCCGGTGAGACCGGCGCGGTCATGATCTATCGTGGCATCCTTGCCTTCTGCCGCGACCCCGCCATTCGGGAATTCGCCGAGAGGCATGGCACGACCGAACAGGGGCATCTTGATTTGTTGAACGCGCTGCTGCCGCCAGATCAGCACAGCAGGCTTTTGCCGATTTGGCGCATCGCCGGCTGGTTGACCGGCGCCATCCCCGCGCTGTTTGGCCCGCGCGCCGTCTATGCCACGATTGATGCGGTGGAAAGCTTTGTGGATCACCACTACCAGCAGCAATTGGACAGGCTGAAAGCCGAGGCGCTGTTCCCTCCGCTGCAAGCGCTGCTCCGCCATTGCCAGGAAGAAGAAATCCATCACCGCGATGAAGCGCGGGAAGCCGGCGAAGGCCGCGCCTATGGCCCGCTGATTGGCGCCTGGGCCTGGGTTGTTGGGGCGGGGTCCAAGGCGGCGGTGGCGGCGGCGAAGCGGATTTGAAGCGCGGTAGCTTTACCGGCTGATTTGCGTTTCCCGCCACCAGACCAGCAAGCCACCTGCCAGAATCGCCGCTGTGCCGACCCAGGTCCAAAAATCCGGGAAGGTCTGAAACACGAGCCAGCCGATAATGGCCGCGAAGATGATTTGAATAGTGCTGAAGGGTGCGAGCATGGAAGCTGGTGCCCGTTGAAACGCCGCAATCAGCAGCATCTGCCCGCATAGATTGAGCAAGCCCGCCACAGCAAAGGCCGGCAAATCCGCCATATCCGGCATGGTCCAAACCAGCGGCACAAAAACCGCCGCCAGCACCAATTGCATCGCACTTGTCCAGATCAGCGTCGTGATCGCGCCATCGCGCGGCATCATGCGCGTGATGACCAATGCAAAGGCCCAAAGCACAGCTTCCGAAAGCGGCCAAAGCGCCGCTGGGCCAAACACGCCCATCCCAGGGCGCAGCACCACCAGCACGCCCAGAAAACCAATCACCACCGCCACCCAACGTTGCCAATCAACCTTTTCCTTGAGCAGCCAAATTGAAAACAGCACCACGATAAAAGGTGAGACGTAGGCGAGTGCCGTGCAATCCGCGAGGTCAAGCAGGCTCAAGCCCTGCACGAACATAATGGTGCAAAAATAAATGCAGGCCCCGCGCAGCAGTTGAAGGCGCGGATGCGCGCTTCGCACCACACTCAGCCCGCGCCAGGCCATGAAGACAAGCAGCGGCAATACCTGGAACACCGCGCGGCCAAAACCGATTTCCAGCGCATGGTAGCGTTCGGTCAGCAGCTTGGAAGTCGCATCGACCATGGTGAGCAGGAAAAACCCTGCCAGCAGCAACAAAACCGCCAAGGCAGGATTTTGCGCCGGGTGCTGGTTTGGTGTCGCTTGCATCACATGCCGGCGAAAAAATCGCGCGGCGCGACGGCACCCACAGCAAGGATCGTCGCCGCAAGCCGTGCCATCTGCGCCTTGCCAATCACGGGCGCGGCAAAGCGTTGGCATTTCGCCAGCACCGCTTCGGCATCAAGCGCAAGGCCGGGATCGCCCGCAATGGCACTGACGGACGCCTGATGGCTTTCACCGCTTGCAAGCTTCACAATCAGCCGCGCGCCGCGCCATTCCGCTTGCGTCAGCGCCGTATCTTCCGCAAATTCCACCAAGGCTTCCAAGCGGCGCAGCGCGGGATCAGCAAGCGCAGCATCGTTATAAGCCGAAGGCCCAAGATCACCCTGCACCAACGCCGCCGCCACCGCCCATGAAAGGCTGAATTGCGCCTGAATGGCGCGCGCAGGTGCGCGATTGGCAGCGTAGCGCAGAGCCTCGGCATAGGTTTCCAAACGCAGTGCCTTGATGTCATCAAGCCTGCCATCCAACACCGCGCGCAATTGCAAGGCGGCGGCGGCCGCGTAATGCGCATGGCGCACACCGGCGAAGGGCTTGATGTAGGCCTCAGCGATCAGCCATTCACCTGCAGGCGCGCGCGACGCCGGCGTTTCGTGCAACAGGGCAATACGCCGCGCCTCGGCCAAGCCATCCCCTGGCGCATCCATCCCAGCGCGCGCGGCAGCAGCAGCCATGGCGCCGAGCAGCACCGCATGCGCCGGGTAGCTATTCCGCCCATCCATTCCGGCGGCAATCGGCGCATAAAGCGCGAAGGGAATTTGGCAGGCCGTAAGGCGCACGGCGCGCGCCACTTCCTGCGTATCGCCCCCGGCCAGCCTTGCCGCCGCAGCAGCAGCGCCGAGTGCGTGCCAAGACCCATCCACATGCATGCCAGGGCGGATGCGCCAAACCTCCCCGGCACGGGCAGCGATTTCATAGCCAAGCGCGAAAGCATCATGCGCAGCGCGCAGCGAAACGCGCCCCGCCGCCAAAGCCGCAATGCAAAGCGGCGCGACAGCCAAACCAGGCCGACCATGGGCGCGCGCCAGCCCCTCATTCGCTTCGTCCCAGCACATCGCAGAAGCCAGCACAGCAGCGGCGCCGGCTTCTGAAAGTCCGGCGATGCGTCCGGGCAAATGCACCGCACCGGGCATGGTGATAGCCAGCGCATCAGCAAAACGGCGCGGCGTGGCGTGGCCAAGCCCGGCGATCATGCAGCCAAGACTATCCAGCAACAGCAAGCGCGCGGCATCCGCGGCCGCACCGACAGGACCATCCCAGGCAAAGGCAATCACATCATCGAAATCACCTTCAGGGTGTGCGGTCATAGGTGATCCACATGGTGCGTTTCGCGACACGATCATAAACGCCGCGCCCGCGATAATTGTCATCCGCGGTAATCCAGCGCAGCACAGACCAACCACGTTCGCGCGCCATGGCGGCCAGATGATCAATCAGCGCATCGGCCACGCGCTGGCCGCGCGCGGCGGGATCAACAAACAAATCATCCAGGAAGCAGCCTGTGCTGGCCGAAAGGGGGCGCGCAAAGGGGCGGTAATGCGCGATCCCAATCGCCTCACCAGCCGCATTTTCGGCAATCAGCCCTTTCACCTCATGCGCGGGGTCCTGCGTCCAGGACCACACACGCGCGCGCATCTCAGGTGTCTGGGTCACGCGATAGAATTCGGCATAGCCGGCATAGAGAATTTCCCAGCGCGGCCGGTGATATGGTGCCAGTGGCACAATGCGAAGAGAAGCGGTCATGGGGTTGCCTTTGGTGCGACGTGAAACTGCACCCTTCCGATCGCTTGCAGCGCGACCATCAGGGAAGCGACATGAGCAGATTGCAGAAAGGCGCCCCTGGCGATCAGTGCAGGGATTTCAGCAAGCGGCAGTAATTCCACCGCAATTTCTTCCCCGGCATCAAGCGATTGCGCCCCATCGGCATAAGCGCCTTCTGCCAGCACGATATGAATGCGGTTGGTATGAGTTGCCGAATTGGGGCTGAGGCTCGTGATATGGCGGAACTCCCGCGCGGCAAACCCGGTCTCCTCGCGCAATTCACGCGCAGCCGCTTCAAGCGGCCCGGCATCCGCCGCATCCATCACGCCGCCCGGCAATTCCAGATGCACACAGCCTGCGCCATGACGATATTGGTGGTTCACCACCAGCCGATCATCATCGGTCACCGCCACCACATGCACCCAATCGGCATATTCCAGCACGTAATAGGGATCGAGCACCGCGCCTTCCGGCGTGATGCAATGGTCCGCGCGCAGCCTGATCCAGCGGTCCGCATGGATCAGGCGGCTGCCGGCCACGCGCCAGGGACCTGGCCGGGGCATGATTATTCCGCCGCGATCTGCTGAGCGTAGCTTTCAAGCGGCGCGCAAGTGCAGACCAGATTGCGGTCGCCATAGACATTATCCACGCGCTTGACCGGCGGCCAGTATTTGCGCGCCTTGACGAAGGGCAGCGGGAAGGCGGCTTCTTCGCGGCTATAGGGATGCGACCAAGTCTCCGCCATCACCTCTGTGGCTGTGTGCGGCGCGTTTTTCAGCGGGTTATCGGCCTTGTCCATGCGGCCTTGCTCAACCGCGCGAATTTCGGCGCGGATCGCGATCATCGCATCAATGAAGCGATCAAGCTCGGCCTTCGGTTCGCTTTCGGTTGGTTCCACCATCAGCGTGCCAGCGACCGGCCAGGACATGGTGGGGGCGTGGAAGCCGTAATCCTGCAGGCGCTTGGCGATATCTTCCACCAGCACGCCGCCGCCTTGCTGGAAGCCGCGGCAATCCAGAATGCATTCATGCGCAACCATGCCATTGGCGCCTTTGTAGAGCACCGGGAAATGCCCATCCAAGCGCTTGGCCATGTAATTGGCGGAAAGGATCGCAACCTCGGTCGCGCGACGCAAGGCATCCGGCCCCATCATGCGGATATAGGCGTAGGAAATCGGCAGGATGGAAGCGGAACCAAAAGGCGCCGCACTCACTGGGCCAAAGCCTGTAGCAGGCCCGGCTTCCCCCAGCATCGGGTGATTGGGCAAATGCGGCGCCAGATGCGCGGCAACACCAATCGGCCCCACACCAGGCCCGCCGCCGCCATGTGGAATGCAGAAGGTCTTGTGCAGGTTCAAATGGCACACGTCAGCGCCAATCGTGCCGGGGCTGGTCAGGCCAACCTGCGCATTCATATTGGCGCCATCCATGTAAACCTGCCCGCCCTTGGCATGCACGAGCGCGCAGATTTCCTTGATCTCAGCTTCAAAAACGCCATGCGTACTGGGATAGGTCACCATCAACGCCGCAAGCTTGGCGCCGTGTTGATCGAGCTTCACCTTCAGATCATCAATATCCACATTGCCATCACGGTCGCAGCCCACCACCACCACCTGCATACCCGCCATGACGGCGGAGGCAGGATTGGTGCCATGCGCGGAAGATGGGATCAGGCAAATGGTGCGGTCAGTATGGCCGCGCGAAAGATGCCAGGCGCGAATGGCGAGCAAGCCGGCATATTCCCCCTGGCTGCCAGCATTGGGCTGCAAGGACACTGCCGCAAAACCAGTGATGCGCGCCAGCCAGGCTTCCAGGCGACGGATCATGGTGATGTAGCCCGCTGCCTGATCCACCGGCGCGAAGGGGTGGATATTGCCGAAGCCCGGGAAGGTCACCGGAATCATCTCGGCCGTTGCGTTCAACTTCATGGTGCAGGATCCCAGCGGGATCATGCTGCGATTGAGCGCGACATCCTTGTCTTCGAGGGATTTCATATAGCGCAGCATGCCATGTTCGGAATGATGGCTATTGAAGACGGAAGCGGTCAGGAAGGATGAGGTACGGCGCAAAGCTTCCGGCAAATCGCCAGCAAGGGTCAGCGCATCCAGCGCAGGTGCGGGCTTGCCTGCCGCCTCCGCCAGCGCTGCCACCAGCCGCGCCAGATCATCGCGCGAAATGGTTTCATCCATGGCAATCGCCACGGCACCCGCATCCACACGCCGCAGGTTGAAGCCATGCTTCAAGGCAGCGGCCATCACGGCATCCGCGCGCGCATCGGCTTCCAGCGTGATGGTGTCAAAGAACCCTTGATGCCTCAGCGTGAAGCCAAGCCGAGTGGCGGCATCACCCGCCAGCCGCGCCAGTAGCCGCACGCGCTTCGCGATGCGCGTCAGCCCTTCCGGCCCATGCCACACCGCATACATGCCCGCCATGACAGCCAGCAGCACCTGCGCGGTGCAGATATTGGATGTCGCCTTTTCGCGGCGGATATGCTGTTCGCGGGTTTGCAGCGCAAGCCGCATGGCGGGCGCACCAGCGGCATCTACGGAAACACCCACAAGGCGCCCCGGCATCAGGCGCTTATGCGCATCGCTCACCGCCATGAAGGCAGCATGCGGCCCGCCATAGCCCATCGGCACGCCAAAACGCTGCGCGCTGCCCACGACAACATCCGCGCCCATCTCGCCCGGCGGCTTCAACAAAGTCAGTGAAAGCGGATCAGCCGCGACAATCGCAAGCCCGCCCACCGCATGCACGGCGGCGATCTCCCCGGTCAAATCACGCACTTCGCCTGTCGTGCCGGGATATTGCAGCGCCAGCGCGAAGGGCTTTTCGGCAGCGCAAGCCGCGGCAATGCCGGCCACCTCCGCCACCACCACGCGATAGCCAAGCGGTGCGGCGCGGGTTTCCAATACGGCGCGGGTTTGCGGGTGCAGATCAGCAGCGAGCACAATCGCATTGCTCTTGCCGCGCGTCGCCGCATGGGCCAGCGCCATGGCTTCGGCCGCTGCCGTTGCTTCATCCAAAAGCGACGCATTGGCAACCGGCAGCCCGGTCAAATCCGTCACCATGGTCTGGAAATTGACCAGCGCTTCCAAGCGCCCCTGCGCGATTTCCGCCTGATAAGGCGTATAGGCCGTGTACCAGCCGGGATTTTCCAGAACATTGCGCAGGATCACCGGCGGCGTCAGCGTGCCGTGATAGCCAAGTCCAATCAGGGATTTCACATCGGCGCGGTTCTGTTCGGCAAGCGCGCGCAATTCGGCAATCGCCTCGGCCTCATTCACTGCCGGCGGCAGGGCGGAAAGATCAGCCTCAAGAATCGCTGCCGGCACGGTGCGCGCGGCAAGTTCGCTCAGGCTTTTCGCGCCCACGACGCCGAGCATCGCGGTGATTTCCGCTTCCGATGGCCCAATATGGCGCCGGTCAAAAGCGTAATGCGCCTCCAGCGCGGAAAGTTCGGCGGCGCTCATGCCAGGCTATCCACAAAAGCGTGATAGGCGCCTTCATCTAGCAACGCGGCGATTTCGCCAGCATCGGCGGGTTCAATGCGGAAGAACCAGCCGCCTTCGGTCGGTTCGCGGTTCACCAGGCCAGGGTCATCGGACAGCGCCGCATTCACTTCAATGATCTTGCCCGCAATCGGCGCATAGACATCGGAAGCCGCCTTCACGCTTTCGACCACGGCGCAGGCTTCACCGGCAGCGACCATGCGGCCCACTTCCGGCAAATCCACAAACACAACATCGCCCAGCGCATTCTGCGCGTGATCGGTAATGCCGACCGTCGCGCCATCGCCATCGGTGCGGACCCATTCATGGTCTTTGGAAAAGCGCATATCAGTCATGGTGCAGGGCCTTTCAGCGAGCGTAACGATGAGGGGTAAAGGGTATGGGCGCGACACGGGCGGGAACCGCCTTGCCACGCACCATCAAATCAAGGGCAGTGCCGTCTTCGGCGAAGGGGCGCGCGACATAGCCCATGGCAACCGGCGCACCCACGGAAGGGCCAAACCCGCCCGAGGTCACTTCACCAATCACCGCGCCATCGGCGCCTGCAATTGGCGTATGGCCGCGCGCCGGCTGGCGGCCTTCGGGGCGAATACCAACGCGCAGCCGCTTCGGCCCATTGGCCAATTCGTCGCGCACGCGCTCCGCACCCGGGAAATTCCATTCCATGCGGCGGCGCTTGCCGATGCTCCAGACCAGCCCCGCTTCAACGGCGCTGGTGGTTTCATCAATATCGCTGCCGTAAAGGCAAAGCCCGGCTTCAAGCCGGAGTGAATCCCGCGCCCCAAGCCCCGCCGGCATCACACCGGGAAGTGCGAGCAAGCGGCGCGCGAACGCTTCCGCCTGATCCGCAGGCACCGAGATTTCGACGCCATCCTCACCAGTATAACCGCTGCGGGAGATGATGGCGTTGACGCCACCGATATCGAAGCTGCCAATGCCCATAAAGGAAAACGCCGCCACACCCGGCGCAAGGGTGGACAATGCCGGCACCGCGCCCGGCCCTTGCAGCGCCAAAAGCGCGCGATCTTCATGCCGATGTAGCGTCACACCGCGCGGCAAATGCGCCGCGATATGGCCGAAATCATGTTCCTTGCGGCTGGCATTCACCACCAGAAAAATCCGGTCGCCGAGATTGGCGAACATGAAATCATCCAGAATGCCGCCGCTTGGCGATGTCAGCAGCCCATAGCGCTGCCGGCCTGGCTTCAGCCCCGCGACATCAGCGGGCGTCAAAGCCTCCAACGCCGCCGCCGCGCCTTCGCCACGCAATTCCCCCTGCCCCATGTGGGAGACATCGAACAACGCCGCGGCTGCTCGGCAATGCAAATGCTCCGCCATGATGCCGGCCGGGTATTGCACGGGCAGCGCATAGCCGGCGAAGCCCACCATGCGCCCGCCCAAATCGCGGTGCAGCGCGGCAAGCGGGGTTTCCGCCAGGGATTCGGTTTCAGACTCGACCACGCTGCCTCCCGCTGCTTCGCGCAGCGAAATGGGTTCAACACGTGGTCCCCCTCTGTCTGATGACCTGAGAGATTCGGCGGGGGCGTTACCGCGCCTTACTCCGTCGGTGCCATGGCTTGCGCCACGGGCTTTCCAGAGGCCCCTTCCCCGCGCGGCCCTTTTTGCCTGAGCGTTTCCGGGGACCGGTTGCGCCTTCGGCGGCAGGCAGGCCTGCTCTCTCCCGCGCGGTGTCAACGGGGTAACAGGTGAATGACAGATCGGGCCAAGGGGCGCAATATGGGAAAACTGCGCTGAGAAAATTGATTTCGTAAGGCTTCGCTTAACCCTTGGCATGGATGATGACAAATCAAACTGATCCCCAGGATGAGGGCATGGACGGCTATTTTCTTGGTCAATCCCGCGCAGCGCATCACCCCCCGGTGGCGCGGTTCGAGATTTGTGCCGATGCCCTGCTGGAAGCCCATGGTGGCGTGGTCTATCGCGACTCGGCGCTGCGCGGTCCCTGCCTGAACGGCATCAGCCTTGGCATGTTGAGCGCCTTTCTGGGCGAACCCGCCAGCATTGGCCGCCTTATGCGGCTAGATGAGGCGCTGACGCGGCGCATCTATCGCCGCCTGATCTGGGATGAGCTGGGCGCGGACCGCCTGCCACCAGGGCTTGATCTGGCATTGATGGGCTTTGCGCTGGAAGCCGGGCCACATGCCGAAATACTGGCGTTGCAGGATGCGCTGGGGGTGGCCCGCAGCGGTGCGCTGGATCAACCAAGCCGCGCTGCCATGCTGGGGCTTGAAGCAGGGCCTGTTATTGCCCGTATCTTTGCAGCGCTTGCCGCGCATTGCCTGGCGCTCGGCGCGCTCCCCGGACGGGCTTTGGAACAATTGCGCGATGCCGCGCTTGCCATGGCCGATTCAGGCTGACCCGCTCTGATCTTCCAGCACCTGCCCGGCGCGATGCCGGCGCAACAACCAAAGCCCGATCAGCACCGAAACCACGAAAAGCCCTGCCGCCAGCCCCATCTGCCAGGCGCCATCCACCCGGATGCCTTTGCCGAGCAGCGCGAAAATGACCGTCTGCGGCAGATAACCAAGCGCCGAGGCCGCCAGAAACGCCAAAGGCGGCACCGCCGCCATGCCCGCCAACAGATTGACCGCGAGGTTATTGCCAATCGGCAACAGCCGCAGCGCCAGCGTGGCACCAAAAGGGCTGCCCAACAGCACATCCCGCATCGGGCGCAGCCGGTGGCCGAAACGCCCCACCAGCCGCGCCTCCGCCCATGGCCGGCCAATGGCACGCGCCCAGGCGTAAGCAATGGCACAGCCCAGGATTTGCGCCAGCATGGCCAGCGCCGTGCCCTCAACCGCGCCAAAGGCATAGCCGGCCAGAAAGGCAAGGCCCTGGCGCGGCACGCCGGCTGCCGTCAGCGCTGCACCCGCCAGGACGAAAATCGCGTCACCCAGCAGGCCCTGCCCCAGCACGTAATGGTCCACCCATTCCGTTCCCGGCGTGGCACCCAGGCTTTTCAGCAGCACGCCACCCGCAATCAGGCCCAGCGCCAGCATCAACAGGCGCAGCAGCGCTGCCCGCCGACCTGCGCCAGGCGCGGGGCTGGGGTTCATGCCTCGGGCTCGATCACCGGGCGCTTGCCGCGCCTTTGCAGCCAGGCCACGCCGATCAGGTCCAGAATGCTGACCGCGAGCCGATCCAGCGTGCCGTAATTGGATTTGCCACGCACGCGCGGGCGGTGATTGACCGGTTCACTGATCACCAAACCCCCAGCGCGCAAGGTCAGCGCCGGCAGGAAGCGGTGCATGTGATCGAAATGCGGCAGGCTGAGGAACAGCGCACGCGAAAACACTTTCAGCCCGCAGCCGGAATCGGGCGTGGCATCGCGCAGCATCCAGGCGCGGAAGCGATTGGCGAAGCGGCTGCTGAAGCGCTTCACCGTCGAATCCCGGCGATTGACGCGATGCCCGGCAATCAGCACCGGCACGCCCTTGGCACCTTCAAGCTGCGCGCGGGCCAAAAGACGCGGGATATCGGCGGGGTCGTTCTGGCCATCGCCATCCAATGTGGCGATCCATTGCCCGCGCGCCCCCTTCACCCCGGTGATCACCGCAGCCGATTGCCCGCAGGACGCACGGTGGCGCTCCACGCGCAAGGGCGCGCCCGCTGCCCGCGCCGCGGCCAATTCCTGCGGGGTCGTATCGGTGGACCCATCATCCACATAGACAATTTCATGCTCCAAACCCGCCAAGGCAGCGCGGATTTCGGCAATCAGCGGCGCGATATTTGGGGCTTCATTACGCACCGGCACCACCACTGAAATGAGCGGCGCAGCCGGGAGCAGAGCATTGTCGGAATCCATGAGAATTTCGCGGTAGCAGGGCCACCAAGACACGGCAAGCAGGGGTGCATCGCCCTGCAACAGCCCCTATATGCGCGCCATGCCATTCGACACACGATCCCTGCCCGCCGATATCGCCGCCGCCGAACAACAGGATACGCGCCGCGCCATTGCCTTTTGGCTGCTCGGTGTGGCTGGCATGGTCTGGTTCATGGTGGGTCTTGGGGGTGCCACGCGGCTCACGGGTTCTGGCCTTTCCATTATGGAATGGGCGCCGATTGCGGGGACACTGCCGCCGCTGTCGCAAGCCGAATGGCAGCGGCTTTACGATCTTTACCGCACCATTCCGCAATATCAGCTGGTCAATCAGGGCTTTGGGCTGGAAGGCTTCAAGGAGATTTTCTGGCTGGAATGGGGGCATCGGCTTTGGGGCCGGCTGATTGGGCTGGCTTACGTGGCGGGGCTTGCCTGGTTCTGGCTGCGCGGGCGGGTGCCGGCTTCGCTCAAGCCCCGGCTTTTGCTGCTGCTGGCGCTGGGCGGGCTGCAAGGGGCGGTTGGTTGGTTCATGGTGGCGTCAGGCTTTGATGCTGATAGGACCGCCGTGTCACCCTATCGGCTGGTGATCCATCTGGGCTTGGCCTTTGTGCTGTTTGGCCTTTTGTTCTGGACCGCGCTGAGCCTTTTGCGCCCTGCCCGAAGCGGCCCGGTGGATGCCGGCGCGCTGCGCGGCTTGGTGCATGCAACAGCCGGGCTTGCGGTGCTGGCCATGCTGGCGGGCGGCTTTGTCGCCGGCATTCGCGCGGGCTTCAGCTACAATACCTTCCCCTTGATGGATGGCCGCCTGGTCCCCGCAGGCTATTGGGACCTGACACCTGCCATGAAAAACTTCACCGCCAATATCGCCGCGGTGCAGTTCAACCATCGGCTTTTGGCGACCGCCGTGTTGGTGGTGGCGGTGGTTGCGGGCGTTCTGGCCTGGCGCCGGTTGGCACCGGGCTTTGCGCGCAATGCCGTGCTGTCGCTGACAGCGGCCGTCACGCTGCAATATGCGCTTGGCATTGCAACCCTTCTGGCCGTGGTGCCGGTTTGGCTTGGCACTTTGCATCAATCCATCGCGGTACTGGTACTGGCCGCCGCGCTGGCCGCGATTCACGGCTTGCGCCGCCCGCGCGCAACCGCTTCCATCACCGCCTGATTTTTTGAGGTAGATTTCCCATGAACGCGCTTGGCATTACGGATGAGCTTTTCTTCACGCTGCTGGATCGCGCCGGCGCGGAACGCCAATTGCGCGATGCGACCGCCGGCTGTGAGGATGGTGAGCTGTTTTTGGAATACCGCGAAAGTGAGGCGATTTCGTTGGATGATGGCCGCATCCGCACCGCTAGCTATGACGCAACGCGCGGCTTTGGCCTACGCGCGGTGTCGGGCGAAGCCGCAGGCTATGCCCATGCTGGCGAATTATCCGATGCAGCGCTTTCGCGCGCCGCTGCCACCGTGAAGGCAGTGCGCCAGGGCCATAGTGGCGCTTTGGATATCGCGCCGCGTGCCACCAATGCGCGGCTTTACACCGATGCCAATCCGCTGACGCAAATGGATTTCGCCGCCAAGACCACGCTGTTGCAGGAAATAGACGCCTATGCCCGTGCGCGTGATCCGCGCGTGGTGCAGGTCATGGCCTCCATCACCGGGGAATGGCAGGCGGTGCAAATCCTCCGCCCCGATGGCCAGCGCTTCGCGGATTTACGCCCGCTGGTGCGCTTCAATGTCTCGGTGGTTGTGGCGGAAGGGGATAGGCGGGAAACGGGCAGCTTCGGCACCGGCGGGCGCTTCGCCTATGACCGCGTGCTGGGCAGTGATTCCTGGAAGCGCGGCGTGGATGAGGCCTTGCGCCAGGCGCTGGTGAACCTTGGCAGCGTACCGGCACCAGCCGGAGAGATGGAAGTGGTCCTTGGCCCCGGCTGGCCCGGCATTTTGCTGCATGAAGCCATTGGCCATGGCTTGGAAGGCGATTTCAATCGCAAGAAGACCTCGGCCTTTGCCGGCCTGCTTGGTCAGCGCATCGCTGCACCGGGCGTGACCGTGGTGGATGATGGCACCATCCCAGATCGGCGCGGCAGCCTGACGGTGGATGATGAAGGCACACCCAGCGGGCGCACCACGCTGATTGAAGATGGCATCCTGGTTGGATTTCTGCAGGATCGGCAGAATGCGCGGCTGATGGGTGTGGCACCCACCGGCAATGGCCGGCGCCAAAGCTATGCGCATAGCCCGATGCCGCGCATGACAAATACGGTGATGCTGGGTGGTGCCCATACGCCGGAAGACGTTTTGGGCAGTGTGAAGCGCGGGCTTTACGCGGTGAATTTCGGCGGCGGGCAGGTGGATATCACCTCCGGCAAATTCGTCTTCAGCGCGTCTGAAGCCTATTTGATTGAAAACGGCAAAATCGGCGCGCCAGTGAAGGGTGCGACGCTTATCGGCAATGGCCCGGATGCGCTGACCAAGGTGAGCATGGTTGCCAATGACATGGCGCTTGACCCTGGCATTGGGACATGCGGCAAGCAGGGCCAGGGCGTGCCGGTTGGCGTTGGCCAACCGACGCTGAAACTGACCGGGCTGACCGTGGGCGGGACCGCGGTTTAGCGGCTGGTCCGCAAAGGTCGCATGACCGAAGCGGTGAATCAGCCGCTTCATTTTATCAGCGTCTGATCCGCGCAGGTCGCATGACCGAAGCGGTTAGTCAGCCGCTTCATCTTTTCAGCGTCTGATCCGCTACACATTCGTGCGGCAGATATGCGCCAATACTTTTGTCTGGTCGTATTTTCCGAGTCGCCAAGTGAAAACACTTGGCTTGAAAATGCTCCTAACTCGCCTTCGCCGCCGCGCGCATCAATTCATAAGCGCCGCGTTCACCTGCGCTTGGCACCAGCCGCGTGGTGAGCCCAAGCACGGTTTCAGCGTCCCAAATAAACATAGCCATCCGACTGCAATTGATTTGCGATATTGGCCAGCACTTGAGTCTTCGTCGCTGAGTCGAAATAAATCAGCACATTGCGGCAGAAGATGATGTCAAACCGCCCCAGAATGGCGGGGTTTTCCAAAAGGTTGAAGCATTGCCAACGCACCATGGCGCGCAGCCCATCGGAAATGCGCCAGCGCCCCGAATCAGGCTTGAAGTATTCCACCAGCAATTGCACTGGCAGCCCGCGCTGCACTTCGAATTGCGAAAACAGCCCTTCCTGTGCGCGCGCCAGTACATCGCGTGACAAATCCGTACCCAGGATTTCCACGCGCCTCCCGCCCAATGCCGGTGCCATTTCATTGACGATCATCGCCACTGAATAGGCTTCCTGCCCCGTGGAAGCAGCCGCCGACCAAATGTGTCTCAGCCCCCTAAAGTTGAGCCACTATTGTTGTGCCATAGGGGAGGGTTTTGGATGGCTTGGAAGCGCTATTCGGATGAGGATTGTCTGAAGATTTTACGTCAGGTTGAGCTTGATTTG
>VGDL01000047.1 GCA_016869735.1 Alphaproteobacteria bacterium | reverse complement strand
TGACGCGGCGAATTTAAAGCTTGGGTCATTTGTGCAGGTCGGAGCGCGCATTACCGTGCCGCCCCCGCTACAAAATCGCCCTTCCAACATAGTGCCTCAAAGAAACTGCAACGCGCGCGCGTGGACGCGGTGGAAGTTGCGGCGCTGGCACTGGGGCAATGCGAGAGGTGAACGTGCCGTTTTCGGCGGGTCCGCATGGGGTCCGCATGAAAAACGTGGATTTTTCGGCCGACGGTGAATGACTTTTAAGTCTCTGATTTAATTGGTGTCCCCGGCGAGATTCGAACTCACGGCCCCCAGATTAGGAATCTGATGCTCTATCCTGCTGAGCTACGGGGACAGCCGCGCCTTGATTAGCGCAAATCCGCCCCTCAGGAAACGCCTAACCGCGCTAGCGCCGACGAAACCGCTCCACCGCGCTCACCAAAGCCGTGCGCAGGCCGGGCTCCAGCGCGGAATGGCCGGCATCGGGGATCACGGTCAGCCGTGCGGAAGGCCAGGCCGCGGCCAATTCAAAGGCGCTGGTCGCGGGGCAGACCATGTCGTAGCGGCCTTGCACGATCTCGGCCTCAATCCCGGCCAGGCGGTCCATGCGGCCGAGCAAGCCCTCGGGCGGCAGGAACAGATCATGCGCGAAGTAATGCGCCTCAATCCGCGCTAGCCCCAAGGCAGTGCGGTCCTGCGCGAAGCTGGCGACTGTTTCAGGCGAGGGCAATAGCGTGGAACAAGAACCCTCATATTGGCTCCAGGCGCGGGCGGCGGGCAGATGCACGGCGGGGTCCGGATCGGAAAGCCGGCGCAAATAGGCCCCCAAAAGATCGCCGCGTTCTTCCGCCGGCAGATGCTCACTGAAGGCGGCCCAGGCGTCGGGGAAGACGCGCTGCAGCCCTTCCAGAAACCAGCTCACCTCCGCCTGCCGGCCCAGGAACACGCCGCGCAGCACGCAACCCAGCACGCGGTTCGGATGTTCCTGAACGTAGGCCAGGGCAAGGGTTGATCCCCAGGAACCGCCGAACAGCAACCAATTTTCAATACCAAGAAATTGCCGCAGCACTTCAATATCGCGCACCAGATGTGGCGTGGTGTTGTCGCGCAATTCGCCAAGCGGGCGGGACCGGCCCGCGCCGCGCTGATCGAAAATGATGACGCGCCAATGCTGCGGGTCAAAGAAGCGCCGATGCACCGCACCCGCGCCCGCACCTGGTCCGCCATGCAGGAACAGCACCGGCTGGCCGCGTGGATTGCCGACCTGTTCCCAATACATCACATGCCCGCCCGATAACGGCAGGAAACCCGTTTCATAGGGGGCGATATCGGGGAAGAGGTCTCCGCGCGGCATGGGATCAGATGTGCCGAAGCGCGCGGCGAAGCGCAATGGTTTTCACGGGGTCAGCCCTTCACAAAACGCGCGATGAAAAACCCATCCATGCCGCCGCGCGCAGCCCAGTAATCCGGGCGGGTGCGCACGGCGCCGGATGGCAGGATCGCCTCAGGCAGTTCTGGCATTTCATCGGGGCGGATCGGGTCAAGCTTCAAGCCAAGCGCAGGGGCTTCACGCAAATGGGCTTCGCCTTCTTCGGCCTGCAAGGAACAGGTGGCGAAAACCAAGCGCCCGCCCGGTGCCAGCATGCCGGCGGCAGACTGCAGCAGGCGCGATTGCAAGGCGGCCGCGGTCGCGACATCGCGCGCGCGCTTCAGCCAGGCCACATCCGGGTGGCGGCGGATGGTGCCGGTGGCGCTGCAGGGCGCATCCAGCAGAATGGCATCAAAGGGTGCAGGGGCGCGAAATTGAGCCGCATCCGCGGTGATGATCTCTGCCGGCAGGTGCAGCCGGGCAAGGTTCTCACGCAGCCGTTCGGCGCGTTTCGCATCACGCTCCACCGCCGTGACCTTGGCGCCGGCTGCCGCGAGCTGCGCCGTTTTGCCGCCGGGGGCAGCGCAAAGATCGGCGATGCGTTCCCCCGCCTGCGGCGCCAGCAGCCGGGCGGGCAGGGCAGCGGCGGCGTCCTGCACCCAGAGTGCACCCTCGGCAAAGCCGGGCAGTTCCATCACGCGGGTGCCGGCGGACAGGCGGAAGGACCCGCCGGGCAGGGCTTCGGCGCCCTCTGGCGGCGTAGCGTCCGGTTTCAGCGAAATATCCAAGGGCGCTGGGCCGCAATGCGCTTCCGCAATGCTGCGCACCGCAGGGCCATAGGCCGCGTGCCAGGCGGACCAGAGCCAGGGCGGCGTATCCAACCGCGCCGCATCCAGCCCTTCCAGCAATGCATCCCCTTCTGCGGCCACCTTGCGCAACACAGCATTCACCAAGCCGGCAAAGGCGCGGGGCGCGAGATCCACCGCAGAGGCCACGGCAGCATGGGAAGGCGTCCCCAGCAGCAATAATTCTGCGACCCCAATCCGCAGCGCATGACGCGCTGGTGGCGGGGGTTCGCGACGCAAAAAGGGCTCCAGCACCGCATCTATGCTGCCAAGCCGGCGCAGCACCATGGCGGCAATGCGATGCGCCGCCGCCCTGTCGCGCGCTTCAAGCCGGGCGGGCAGCGCCTCCAGCGCTTCTTCCAAAGGCCGATGCGCTTCCAGCACGGCATCCAGCACATCACGCGCGGCGCGCCTTGTCGGCAGGCCAGGCGGGCGCCTTGGCTTGGTTGGGGTCTCATTCATGCCGCCTTCATGGCACCCGCGCTTCACTCGTGCTAGATGGCCCTCGAGATGACCCTGGGCAGCTTCCTTGACCGATTGCCGGAAACGCGCCGCCCGGGCTGGTGGCTTGCGCTGCTCTGTCTATTGCTTTGGTTGCCGGGCTTCTTTTCCATCCCGCCCGGTGATCGCGACGAAAGCCGCTTCGCCCAGGCGAGCCGCCAGATGGTGGAAACCGGCGATTATGTGCGGATCAAGCTCGGTGAGGTTGAACGCAACAAGAAGCCCGTTGGCATTCATTGGGCGCAGGCCGCGACCGTGCATACGCTGGAAGCCGTGGGCATCCCGGCGCGGAGTGCCATTTGGGCTTATCGGCTGCCATCGCTGATCGGCGCGCTGCTCGCGGTATTGGCCATTTGTTATTTGGGCCGCGCCTTGGTCGGGCGCCGTGCGGCGTTTTTGGCAGCGGCGATGCTGGCACCCTGCATGGTGCTGGTGGTGGAAACCCATATTGCCAAGACCGATGCGGCGTTGCTGGCCAGCATCACCGCGGCGATGCTGCTGATGGGCCGCGCCTATCTGGCGCCAGCGCAATTCACCACAAAGCAGGCTTTGGGCTTTTGGTTGGCACTTGGCGCGGGTGTGCTGCTGAAGGGGCCCATTGCGCCCATGGTGCCTTTGTTGGCCGGTATCACCTTGCTGGTGGTGGATCGCCGCGCGCCCTGGTTTGGCGCACTCCGCCCGTTATGGGGCGTGCCTTTGATGATTGCCTGCGCCGCACCCTGGTTCATCGCCATTGGCATCGCGACCGAGGGTCGGTTTTTCTCAGAGGCCATCGGCGATGACATGCTGAGCAAGGTGGGATCGGGCGAGGAAAGCCATTGGGGTCCGCCGGGTTTCTACACCTTCCTGTTCGGCATCACGGCCTTTCCTTCGGCCTGGATTGTGCTGCGTGCGCTTCCCGGCGCCTGGGCGGATCGGCTGAAGCCGCAAACGCGGTTTCTGTTGGGATGGGCAGTGCCGGTCTGGCTATTGTTTGAAGCGGTGGCGACTAAACTCCCGCATTATGCGCTGCCGGCCTATCCCGCGCTGATGCTGCTGGCGGCTGCCTGGGCGCTTGATCCTTTGCGCCGGCCTACGCCGCGCTGGCTGGCTGCGATTGGCTGGCTGGCGCTGGGCGGTGTTGCGCTTGGTCTGCCCATCGCCGCCATGGCGGCGGCGTTTTATGCCGAAAAGCGCGTGGATATTTTCGGCCTGATTGGGCTTGGGTTTGGTGTTGCGCTGTGCCTGCTGCTGTGGCGCGCGGCGCGCGCGGGTCATTGGGCGCGTGCGGCTTTGCTGGGTGCGGTGTTGAGTGTGCCGGTTTATGCCGCCGTGCTGGAAGGCGTTATTCCGCGCATCCATGCCGTATGGGTTTCACCGCGTTTGGCGGCTGAGGTGCGCGCCATTGCCCCTGGCTTGCGCGACCGGGATTTCGGTGTGGTGGGCTATCATGAACCCTCGCTGCAATTTGCGCTGGGTGGCGGCATTGCGCTGCTGCGGGATGGTGCGGCGGCGGCGGAGTTCCTCCCGGGAAAGCCCGGACGTGTGGTGGCGGTTTCGCATCGGCAGGAAGCGGCGTTTCGCGCAGCGGCAGCGGAACGCGGCATCACCCCGCGCGATGCCGGTTCTGTCACCGGGCTTAATTACGTGCGCGGGCGCTGGCTCACGCTGCTGATCTTCAAGGTGGATTGAATGTTTGAATGGGTGGCGCGCCAAGTCGCGGAAACCGGGCTGATGGGCGTGTTTGTGCTGATGGTGGCGGAAAACATCTTCCCGCCCATCCCATCTGAAATCATCATGGCCGCATCGGGGTTCGCCGCCGCGCGGGGCGAGATTTCGCTGATTGGCGTTATTTTGATTGGTGTGCTTGGCACGGTGGTCGGCAATGCCTTCTGGTATGAAATCGGCCGCTGGTTCGGGATGGACCGCATCCGCCCGTTGGTCGCGCGCTACGGCAAATGGTTCGCCTTTGAAACCGAAGACATGGACCGCGCGGAACGCACACTGAAGCGCTGGGGGCCTTTCGCGCTTTGCTTTGGGCGCATGCTGCCTGGCATTCGCACCATCATTTCCATCCCCGCCGGCATGGTGCTGATCCCGCGCCCAGTCTTTTATGTCTGGACGGCGATTGGTTCAGCGATTTGGCTGAGCTTCCTCGCCATCGCCGGCTATATGCTGGAAGACCATTACGAAGATGTGCAGGGCTGGGTGGAACCGCTCGCCTGGGTCGTGGTGGGCGGTTCCATCGCGGCCTATGCGCTGCATCTGATATACGCCTTTCGCCGTGCGCGGCGCCGGCGGGATCAGGCGTAACGCGACAGCGCCTGTTCCAAGGAAGCAAATGCATTCGCCAAAGCAGCATTCATCGCCGCTGCCGCCTGATCAGGGCGCGGCACATTGTTCGGAAGCGCAGCGCTACCGGTGCTGATCATCTGCCCCAGCACGCGCGCCGAGGTTTCGCGTTCTGAAATCAGCACGAAATTCAATTCCGCTTCCGCCTGACCGCGGGCGCGATTGGCGACCAGCCGCGTCAATTCGCCTTCCAGCACAAAATCAGCATTGGCGCGGCTGCCGGGCGCCAGCACGGCGGCGAAAAGCCTGGCATCCATCAGCCAGCGGCGCAAAGCCTGTTCAGCAGCCTCCGCAGGTGGGGCGATCCATTCGGCGTAGAAATCAATTTCTTCCGTCCCATCGGGGCGAATGCTGCGCAGCCCCCGCACGTCCAAAGCGGGTGGTGCGCGGAGGGTCCTCAGCAGCAAAAGTCGCCGCCCCTTGCCGCGCCAGCCATCCCCCTGCCGGCTTGGTTCAAGGGCATAGCGCAGCACTTCCTGATAGGGCCGATCCGGCAGGACCGAACAGGCAGAGGCAAGAAAAGGTGCGGCCAGCAGCAGGGCGCGGCGATGCAGGGTCTTCATGTCAGCGGCGTTCCCGATTGGGCGGCGGCGGCGGCGCGCCGAGCAGGGTTTGCGAAGGGTTGCGCCGTAGCGCTTCCGTCGTATCACGCAGATTGGCGACCGAGGACCGCAAATCGCGCATCAGTGGTGACAGATCGGCTTGCAGATCGGCGGTCGTGCCGCGCGCGGCGCGCATCGTTTGTTCCAGCGCCGTCACGGCTGCGGGGATACGCACCAGGGCATCACGTATTTCGCGGCTGGCCATCAATTCCTGCACGCTGCGCCCGGCATCGCCCATATTGGCAATCGCGGATCGGAGTTCTGTCGCCGTATCCTCAAGCCGCACCTTGCGCAGCTCGGCGCGCAGTTCGGCCAGGGTTTCGCCAGCTTCACGAAGTGCCACGGCCACTTCGCCATCATTCACCTGGCGCCGCAAATCACCCATCAGCCCGGCGGCGTTATTGACCAATGCTTCGATATCCAAAGCTTCCAGGCGTCGCAAAATCTGCTCTGCCGCACTGGTGACCTGCGTAATGGTGGAAGGCACTGCCGGCACATGGTCATAACGCGGCGTCCAGGGCACTTGAATGGGCGGGTAACGCGCCGGGTCCAGAATATCAATTTCCAGATAGGTGACGCCGGTGATGCCCTGTGAAGCGATGCGAGTGCGAAGCCCGCCCGCGATCATGTCTTCCAGGGACGCGATGCGCGCAACGCGTGATCTTTCCACGGCAAAGCGTATCACCACCAACTGCATCGCATAGCGATTGCTGCGCGCTTCCGGCACATCATAGACCGAAGCCGCGAGCGATATTTCCGTCACGCGGCCGATCTGCACGCCGCGAAAGCGCACTGCCGCGCCGACATCAAGCCCCACGATGGATTCGCCCACATAGGTTTCGAAATAATCCGATTTGGTGCCGAATTGCCCCGCCGTCAGATACAGGATGAAGCCAACCGCGAGCGCAATTGCAGCAAGTGCGAGCATGCCGACGCGAAGAAAAAGCGTGTTGGGCGGTTTTGCCATATCAGGCGGCCTCTCGCCGGAAGAAGGATCTCACAGTGGGGTGCGTTGCGGTATCGCGCAATTCACGCGGTTTGCCCATGGCGATCATGCCGCGCGCTTCCTTGTCCAGCATGATGCAGCGATCCCCAATGGCCAGAATGGATTGCAATTCATGCGTCACCACCACGAAGGTGGTGCCGGTGCTGCGCGCAATATCCAGGATCAACTTGTCCAAACCGGCCGAGGTAATCGGGTCAAGCCCGGCGGAGGGTTCATCCAAAATCAGCAAGGGCGGATCAAGCGCCATGGCGCGCGCAATGCCAGCGCGCTTGGCCATGCCACCGGAAATCTCAGCCGGCAGTAGCCCCGCCGCATCGCCTAGTCCAACCAGGCCAAGCTTGGCGCGTGCCAGGGCTTCGCGTGCCGGGCGCGGCAAATCCGTATGTTCTTCCAAGGGCAATTCCACATTTTCAGACAGCCTCATATTGCCGAAAAGCGCACCTGATTGCCACATCACGCCAATGCGTTGCAGCAAGCCAAGCCGGCCTTCCGCATCCGCTTGCGCCAGATCAACACCCAGGATTTCAGAGCGCCCGGCAGCAATTGGCACAATGCCGATCAGTGCCTTGAGCAAGGTTGATTTGCCGCAGCCGGAACCGCCCAGGATGATAAAGACCTCACCGCGCTTCACTTCAAAGGACACGTCCTTGAAAATGGTGCGCGGGCCGAAGCGGACGGCCAGGTTTTCGACGCGAATGATTGTTTCGTCGTTCATATGCCAAGCCTGAAAAACAGAATCGCGAAAACGCCATCCATGGCGACAATGGCAACAATGCCGCCCACCACGGCTGCTGTTGCGGCATCACCCACCGCGCGCGGGCCGAAGCCGGCGGAAAGCCCGGCGCGGCAGCCAATGGCCGCGATCACCAGGCCAAAACACATGGATTTGAACAATCCGCCCATGAGATCACCAAGGCTCAGCCATTGCTGCAATTGGTTGGAAACCGCACTCCAGGGAAAGCCCAGGCTCTGCATCACTACCGTCATGCCAGTCAGCCCGGCCAAATTCATCAACAGTGTCAGCACCGGCATCACCAATATCCCCGCCAGGATGCGCGGCAGAACCAGCATCACCATGGGATCAATACCCATGATGCGCAAAGCATTCACTTCCTCATTCACCGTCATGGTGCCGAGTTCAGCAGCGAAGGCAGAACCCGTGCGCCCGGCCAGCACGACGCCGGCCAATAACGCGCCCAATTCGCGCAAAAGTGAAATGCCAACCAGATTCGGCACAAAAATCTCTGCCCCAAAACGCTTGAGCGGGATGGAGGATTGATAGGCCAGGATCAGCCCAATCAGAAACCCGAGCAGCAGCGTCAGCGGAAAGGCGCGGAGCCCAATCTCATCCAAATGGCGCAGAAACTCACCACCGCGAAATAGGCGTGGGCGAAACATCACGCGCAACGCCGCGACCAAAGCTTCCCCCGCGAAGGCAATGCCTGAAAGTGCGGCCTGCATGCCGCCATAAACCGCGCCACCAAAGCGCGTAATGGGGGCGAATTCGCGCGGCGTTTCGCTGGGCACGGGGGCGGCTTTCAACGCGGCACGGTTACGCTCCAGAACCGCCAGCACATCGGCTGAGCCGCCCTGCACCGCCACTGCATCCCCCGCGCGCAGCACCAGAATGGCGCCGGCGCTATCCATGACATCGACGTCGGACAGATCAATGACATTCGGCTTTGCAGCAAGCGCGCGCGTCATCGCTGTCCACAGCGCCGCCGCAGCTTCGGCATCCAGCCTGCCGGAGAATATCAGGACCGTCCCTTCTGGCGCAGCGCGTGATGTAAGGGTGGCTTCGGTCATGTCACCCGCAAGAAAGCGCAGCTTTGCGCCGTTTTCGCAAGCATTTCAAAGCGCCCGCCATTAGCGCCACAGCGCATGGATCAGCACGGCAGCAGCGACTGAAACATTCAGGCTTTCCACCGTACCCGACCCGGGCAGCGTCACGCGTGCCGCACAGGCGGCAATGCTTTCGCGCGATAGGCCCTTTTCCTCATTGCCCAGGACCAGCGCAAAGGGGCGCCCGCGCGGCAGGGCTTCTGGCGCCACGCCATCCCGCGCCACGGCGGCCAGGCTCAACATGCGTGGCGCGAGCGCAGACAGCAGCGCGGGCAGATCGGGTGCCTGAAACACGGTCAGGGCTTCCAAGCCCCCCTCGGCAGTGCGCAAGGCCGCATCCGAAAGCCGCGCCTGGCGGTTGTCGCCCGAAATCACCAGCGCCTTACAGCCGAAAAACGCGGCGGAGCGTGCAATGGCGCCAAGATTATGCGGATTGCCAATGCCATCCAGAATGGGCAGCACCGGCGCGGCCCAAAGCAGCGGCGGCAGGTTGGCTATGTCCAACAAGGTCACGCTGCGTGGCCACGCCACCGCCACCATGCCGCCGTGATGCGTGGTGCCGGCGATGCGCTGTAATTCCTCGGGCGGGACTTCGCGGTAAGGCAGGCGGCGCTTGGCCAAAGCCGCGCAATAAGCACCCGCTTCCTGGCGGCGCATCGGCGTATAGAAAAACCGCAGCACATCGCCGGGACGATGCGCGAAAAGCGCGGCCACGGCGGCGGGGCCGCAATGCTTGTCCGGTTCCTGGGATTTGCTCACGGGATGGCCAGAGCCTTGATTTTTTCCAAGACGGCATCGGGGATTTCGATCCCCTCAGTGCTGGCACGTATGCTTTGCGCATCGCGCTTGGCGCCGGGCAGGCGCACGCCATCATCAGCCAGCATGGCGGTGATCAGGCCCTCGATCCGCGCGGCAAAACCATCCGCACCAGCAAGCGCGCCAGGGTCTATCACCAGCAGCGCCTGGCCCAAGCGCGGGCGATTACCCTCATCCTGAAAGAAGCTATCGGCTTCAAAACCGAACGCGGCGCCGGTCAGCGCCACACAAAGCAATTCGACAATCAGCGCGAGTAGGGCACCCTTGGTGCCGCCCATGGCGAGCATGGCGCCCGAAAGCGCGGCCTTGGCATCGGTGGTGGGGCGGCCTTCGGCATCCAAAGCCCAGCCTTCGGGAATGGGGCGGCCTTCCTTGGCGGCGACCATGATCTTGCCGCGCGCTACCTCAGACAGCGCCATGTCAATCACCAGCGGCGGCGCATCGCGGCGCGGAAAAGCCGCGGCGATGGGGTTGGTGCCCATCAGCGGCCGGCGGCCACCCGGCACGGGCATGGCGGCAGGGGAATTGGTGAAGGCCAAGGCGATCAGCCCCTGTTCCGCCAGCCGCCGCACCGGCAGGCCCATGGCGCCGGAATGGTGGCTATTGGTGATGCCGACAAAGGCAATGCCATGGCCGCGTACACGCCAAGCCGCTTCCTGTTCCGCCAAGGCGAGTGCGGGATAGGCCAGCCCATGCCCGGCATCAATCAGCGCCGCCCCACCGCGTTCGTTGATGATGCGGGGCACAGCCTTTCCATCGGCGCGGCCATTGCGCAGGAACGCCGCATATTGCGCCACGCGTGACAGGCCATGCCCCGCCTGCCCTGCGGCCTCAGCCGCAACCAGCGCAGCGGCGGTGCGCTTGGCCATCTCGGGCGCGGCGCCGGATGCCGCCAGCGCCGCGGTGACAAGCTGTTCTGCTTCAGTCAGGGAAAGTCGCATCAATCCGCCTTCAATTTTGCTTCCTGCACCAGCCTGGCCCAGCGGTCAGTCTCGGCGCTGATATAGGCCGCGCTGCGCGCCCTGTCCCAGGCTTCCACGGTAAAACCACCGTCACGCGCGCGGCGAGAGACCTCAGGGTCGCGGATGGCGGCCAGGCTATCGGCTTCAAGCTTAGCCAGGATGGGTGCTGGCACCGCCGCATTGGTCATCATCGCGGTCCAATTGGTCATTTCAAGTTCGGGTGATCCCGCTTCGCGCACCGTTGGCACATCCGGCACCAGCGGATGGCGGCTGGCAGAGGTAATGGCAAGGGGGCGAAGCCGCCCGCCTTGGATTTGCGCGATGCATTCCGGCAGGTTGGAGACCATGAAATCGAGATTCCCCGCCGCCAGATCCGTGACCGAAGGCGCGCCGCCGCGATAGGGCACATGGGTAATCCTGTCCCCCGCACCAGACACACGCCGCACCAATTCCAGCCCCAGATGCGGGGGCGATCCATTGCCTGATGATCCGGCATTCAGATTGCGTTCGCGGGCTTGGGTCAGCAGATCAGCCAGGGTCCGCGCTGGGTTGCGTTCGGCATTCACGACCACCACCAAAGGCAGCGACCCAAGGACGGAAATTGCCGTGAAATCCTGGCGGAAATTGAAGGGTGCATTGGGAAAAAGTGAAGCATTGACAGTGTGCGTCATGGTGATGGCAAGCAGCGTATAGCCATCGGCCGGGCTTTTCGCCGCCGCATCGGCGCCGATCAGCGCATTGCCGCCGGCGCGGTTTTCGATGATCACGGGCCGGCCCCAAATCTCCGACAGTTTCTGGCCCATCAGCCGGGCCATGATGTCCGTCAGCCCACCGGGCGGGAAGGGGACGATGTAACGCACGGCGCGATCAGGGAAGCTGCCTTGGGCTTCTGCGCGCCCAATCAGGGCAGCGGCGGGCAGGGCGGAAAGCAGCAGGCGTCGGGTTGGGTGCATGGGATCCTCCTGAAATTGGGCCAACTGCGCGGCCCTTGCGTGGTAGCGTAGCCCAGGGCGCGCCGCTGCCCTATAGATTTCTCACCTGAAGTCCGAACCGGGGGAAAGCCGCGTGACACCTGTCGAGAAAATCCGCGAATGGCATGAAGAACTCACCGCCTGGCGGCGCGATTTCCATGCCCATCCCGAACTTGGGTTTGAGGAAGTCAGGACCAGCGCGCTGGTGGCCGAACGCCTCGCCTCCTGGGGGATTGAGGTGCATCGCGGCATTGGCAAGACCGGCGTGATTGGCGTGTTGCGCAACGGCAATGGTCAGGACCGGCTTGGGTTGCGTGCCGATATGGATGCGCTGCCCATGCCGGAAGCCAATGGCTTCGCGCATAAATCCGGCATTGAGGGCAAGATGCATGGCTGCGGGCATGATGGGCATACCACCATGCTGCTCGCGACCGCGCGCTATCTGGCGGAGACGCGCAATTTCGATGGCACGGTGCATTTCATTTTCCAGCCAGCGGAAGAAGGCCGTGGCGGTGCGCAGGCCATGTTGGCTGATGGCCTGTTTGATCGCTTCCCCTGCGATACAGTCTATGGGCTGCATAACCGCCCTGGCCTGCCGGTGGGGCAATTCGCCATCCGTCCCGGCCCGATCATGGCGGGAGCTATATTTTTCGACATCGTGATCCAAGGCAAGGGCGGCCATGGCGCGCGCCCGGAACAGACCATTGATCCCGTGGTGGTGGGCGCGCAAATCGTCACCGCCTTACAGACCGTGGTGGCGCGCAATGTGCCGGCCTTGGATAGCGCAGTGCTGAGCGTGACCTGCTTCAACGCTGGCCAAGCCCATAACGTGATTCCTGACCAAGTGACGCTGAAGGGCACGGTGCGCGCCTTCAAGGTGGAAATGATGCGCCTGGTGGAAGACCGCATGCGCGCCGTGGTGCAGGGCACGGCAGCGGCCTTTGGCGCGACTGCCGAAATCACTTTCAAGGAAATCGCCGCCCCCACTATCAATGCGCCGGAAGAAGCCACCGCGCTAGCCGATGCCGCCGCGTCATTGGTCGGTGAAGCGGCGGTGGAACGCAACCGCACGCCTGTGATGGGGAGCGAGGATTTCGCTTACATGCTGTTGCAGCGCCCCGGCGCTTACATCCATGTTGGCAATGGCACGGGTGATGCGGGCGGCTGCGATGTGCATAACCCGCATTATGATTTCAACGACGAAGCCATCCCCTATGGCGGCGGCGTGATGGCAGCACTCGTGGAACAGAAACTACCGCGGGTGAAGTGATGTTTAACGCTGGTCAGTGAACCAGCGCCACACCCATCCCATGCTGGAAAATTGCTGCCGCGCCAAGCGCGTAATCCGGCGCGGCGCCAATCTGCGTGCCGTCTGCCGCGTGGATCGCGATGGCGTGCTGGTTGTTCACCATTACGCGCCGCATGTAGGCGATGCGGTTCGTGCCATAGCGCGCCCAATCAAGCGGTGAGAGCTGGCGCAAATCCTCGGCCGTCAGGATGATTTCCTGTTCGGCTTCGGTTTCATTGTCGAATTCTTCGTGGTCATTCATGGTCTTGTCCTTTGCGCGCCCTTAAAGGCTCGCGCTGATGTGCCGTCCTGAAACAGGCCCGGCGGGAATGGGGCGTTCAGCCCCGTTCAGGGCGCCCTTCCACGATGGTGGCGGCGCCATTGGTTTTGGTGTCAATGCGGATGGTCTTGACGCGAACCTCCGGCAGGGGCCGCTTCAATTCCACATGCAAAAGGCCGTTATCCAGCCACGCACCTTCCACATCTATGCCTTCCGCCAGCACAAAGGCGCGCTGGAATTGGCGGGCGGCGATGCCGCGATGCAGAAAAATCCGGCCTTCCGAATCATCCTTCTGCCGACCCCGGATGACCAATTGATTGTCTTCCTGCGTGATCTGCAAATCATCCATGGAAAAGCCGGCCACCGCCAGCGTAATGCGCAGCCGGTTATCGCCGATCTGTTCGATGTTATAGGGCGGGTAGCCATCGGCATTCTTGCCCACACGATCGAGCATCTGTTCCAGATGATCGAAGCCAAGAAACAAGGGCGAGCCGAAAAGCGAAGGTCTGGTCACTAAAAAGGGCCTCCTCATCCGAGAGCGAAGCGTGTTGCCGGGCCCGAAGCGCCCTGCTCAGACCCTATTTTGGCTTGCGGCTTTGGCGTTGCAAGGGGGGGCGCGCGGGGCTACATGCCAGCCCCTGCCATGACCGAAACCGAAACCCTGCCCATCCTATTCGTGCCCGACAAAAGGCTGCGCCTGAAGGCGCGCCCGCTTGGCGATGCCGATGGCGATGTTATCCGCGCCCTCGCGCCCAAGATGCTCGCCACGATGTATGCCGCGCCTGGCATTGGCCTGGCCGCGCCACAAATCGGCGAAGGGCTGCGGCTGGTAGTGCTGGATATCCAGCCCAAGGAAAAGCCCGATCCGATGGTGCTGGTGAACCCGGAAATCATCATCGAAAGCACAGAATTGGCTGTGCGCGAAGAAGGCTGCCTATCCCTCCCCGGTCAATATGCCGATGTGACGCGCCCTGCCCGCGTGAAGGTACGCTACCTGGACCTGACCGGTGCGAAGCGGGAGATTGAGGGCGAAGGCCTGCTTTCCGCCTGCCTGCAACATGAAATTGACCATTTGGACGGCGTTTTGTTCGTGGACCATCTTTCCGCACTCAAGCGCAATATGATCCTGCGTAAGCTCGCCAAGGATCTGAAATCCCAGCAGCGCGGGTGAGCAACCCCGCGCACCCTTTGCGCCTGGCTTTCATGGGCAGCCCGGATTTCGCGGTGCCGGCGTTGCGCGCCTTGCATGATGCGGGGCATGAGATCGCCGCGGTTTATTGCCAGCCGCCCAAACCCGCCGGGCGCGGCCAGAAGGAAACGCCCTGCCCGGTGCATCGCGCTGCCTTGGAATTGGGCCTGCCCGTCCGCCACCCCGCGCGCTTGAAGCGCGATGAGGCTGAACACGCGGCATTCGCTGCCCTTGATCTGGATGTGGCGGTGGTCGCGGCCTATGGGCTGATTTTGCCGAAAGCCATGCTGGATGCGCCGCGGCGCGGCTGCCTCAATATCCATGCATCCCTGCTGCCGCGCTGGCGCGGGGCGGGGCCGATCCAGGCGGCGATTTTGGCTGGCGACACCGAGGCCGGCATCACCATCATGCGCATGGAAGAAGGGCTGGATACGGGGCCGATGCTGCTGGCGGAAGCGGTGCCGATCATCCCCGCCACCACCACGCCCGAACTGCATGATGCGCTGGCCGCGCTTGGCGCCCGGCTGATCCTGCGCGTGCTGGCGGAAGACCTGGCGGCGACACCTCAGCCGGCAGAGGGCATCACCTATGCCCCCAAACTCACGAAGGAAGATGGCCGCCTGGATTGGGCACAACCGGCCGAGGTGCTGGAACGGCGCATCCGCGCGCTCAACCCCTGGCCGGGCACCTTCTTCCTGCTGAAGGGGGAAGCCATCCGGGTTTCCGCCGCCGCGCTTGAAGCGGGCCATGGCTCCCCCGGTGAGGCCCTGGATGATGCCGGCCTCATTGCCTGCGGGCAGGGCGCGCTCCGCTTGCAGCGCCTGCAACGCCCTGGCCGCGCCGCCATGCCGGCCGAGGCGTTTTTGCGCGGCCTGCCCATCCCCGCCGGCACGCACCTGGAATGACGCCATGCCCCGCTATGCGTTGAGGCTGGAATATGATGGCGCGCCCTTTTGCGGCTGGCAGCGCCAGGATGGCTTGCTTTCCATCCAATTGGTGCTGGAAGAAGCCGCCGCGCATTTGAATGGCGGAGAAGCCCCGCTGGTCACCGCCGCTGGCCGCACCGATGCCGGCGTGCATGCCGAAGCCCAGGTGGCACATCTGGATTTGGGCACTGACTTGCCGCCCGAACGGGTGCGAGAGGCCTTGAACTTCCACACCCGCCCGCACCCGGTTTCGGTGACCGGTGCGGCGATAGTGCCCGAGGATTGGTCCGCCAGGTTTTCCGCGATTGGCCGCGCCTATCGCTACCGCATCCTGAACCGCCCGGCGCGCCCGGCCTTGGATTTTGGCCGCGTGTGGCATGTGAAGAAGCGCCTGGATGCGGCGGCCATGCATGAAGCCGCGCAGGGGCTTTTGGGCAGGCATGATTTTTCCGCCTATCGCGCCGCTTCCTGCCAGGCGAAATCACCGCTCCGCACACTCGACCGGCTGGATGTGACCAGGCTGGGGGAGGAGATTGAAATCATCGCCGAGGCGCGGAGCTTTCTGCACCACCAGGTGCGCAACATGGTGGGCACGCTGGCGGAGGTTGGCTATGGCCGCCGCCCGGCTTCCTGGCCGCGTGCGGTGTTGCTGGGCGGAGACCGCGCCAAGGCAGGCCAGACCGCACCGCCGGAGGGGTTGGTGCTGACGGGGGTTAGGTATGCGGAAGCGGTGGGGTGGGGGTAGATTTTCGCGACCTGATGAGCGGTTTGCGAGGGCATCAATGGATCGCCAAACACGACCGTTGCCTGTAAAGTTACACTTGACATTTATGTCGCGTCGCTCTAGAATGCTTCACAATGAAAATCCGCAATGTCATCCATAAGGGCCTGCGGCGCTTCATTGAAGATGATGATGCTTCCGGCCTTCAACCGGCTGTGGTGCCAAAGCTGCGGCGCATGATTTCCTTCCTGCAAGACATGGCGCGGGAAGATGAATTGCGCAGCATACCAAGCTGGAAGGCGCATCAATTGACCGGTGACCGCAAGGGCGAATGGAGCCTTTCGGTCACCAAGAATTGGCGCCTTACGTTCAGGATTGATCAGACGGAAATCGAAATCATCAACCTGGATTATGAGGATTACCATTGAAGGAGCCGCCCATGACCATCACACAAGGCATCCGCCTGAAAAACCCCGCCCATCCCGGCGGTTTCATCAAGCATGAGGTGATTGACCCCCACGGGCTTTCCGTCACGGAAGCGGCCAAGGTGCTCGGCGTCACGCGGCCAGCGCTTTCGGCGTTGCTCAATGAACGCGCCGCGCTATCGCCGGAAATGGCGATCAGGGTCGAAAAAGCCTTTGGCGTTTCCATGGATACGCTGATGCGCATGCAGGGCAGTTTTGATATCGCGCGCGCCCGCCAGCGCGCGGGGGAAATCAAGGTGGCGCCGTTCAAGGCGCCCAAGGCGAAGGGCGAAAACCGGGCCAGAGGCTAGCCTAACGCGCCCCCGCCGCCTCCGCCTTCCCCCTGAACAAATCAAAAAACCCGCTCACCGCATCCGCAATGCTCCGCCCGCGCCCGGTATCAATGGAAACCGTCGCGGTCACGCCGGCGCGCAAGGGCGGCTCGCCCGCATGGGGTTCAAGGCGGATGCGCACCGGCAGGCGCTGCACCACCTTCACCCAATTGCCTGAGGCATTTTGCGGCGGCAGAATCGCAAACTCCGCCCCCGTCGCGGGGCTGATGCTTTCCACCACACCCTTCCAGGTTACGTTCGGATAGATATCCAGCACCACATCCACGCGCTGGCCCACCGCCACATGCGTCAGCGTAGTCTCCTTCAAATTCGCATCCACCCAAGGGCGGCTATCCGATACCAGAGAAAAAATCGGGGTCGCGGCGCGCAATTGCTCGCCCACTTGCAGGCGCAGATTCACCACCGTGCCGCCGGTTGGCGCCTTGATTTCGGTGCGCGCCAAATCCAGCGCGGCGCGGTCACGTTCGGCGATTTTCTCCCGCACTTGCGGGTGATCATCCACCGGCAGATCGGGGTCGCCCTTCAGTGTGGTCAGCAGCCGGACAAGGCGTTGGCGCAGCACATTCATCCTGTCCTGCGCCACTTGGGCATCATGCTGGGTTTCTTCCATGCGCGCGGTGGGGGCGATGCCGCGGCTCGCCAATTCTTCCTGCCGGCGGGCCTGACGCAGCAGGAAAGCGACGCGCTTTTCCAGCTCCGCCATTTCGCCCTGGGTTTCCTGGAAGGTGGCGCGGGAAAGCTCTACCTGCGTGCGGGCTGCGTCCAATTCCGCCTCGGCCTTTTCTAGCGCCAGGCGGAAGGGGGTGGGGGCCAGCCGCAGCAGTACAGCGCCGGCGGGGACGCGCGCATGGTCGCGCACCAGCACTTCGGTCACGCGGCCGGCCACTTCCGGGGCAATCTGCACGATATCGGCGCGGACATAGGCGTTTTCGGTGGTGATGTAGCGCCCGCCGGTCAGCCAGAAGGCTGCCGCCACCAGCAGCGCCAGCACCGGCACCCCCACCAGCAGCACAAAACGCAAAAGGCCGCCCCGCATGGTCAAAGGCGCTTTTGTGGGGTGGGGGGGCGCTGGAAAGGCTCGCCACCCGCGTCAAGACTTGGCAGTATCCGTTCCCTCATTGCGGGAAGTCTGGCAGGAAAATTCCATGTCCGCCATAGGCTTGCGGGATATTTATTGGCGAAAACCGGCCTGATGTCGGAAACCAACCCGATATTGGAATTGTCGGTCACGCGCCGCTGCCTGATCCTGGCGGCGGTGGTGATGGGGGCAACGCTTTACGCCACTACGCTGCTGGTTGCCTCCACCCTGCTGCCGCAGATGCAGGGCAGCCTGGCCGCGACGCCGGATGAAATCGCCTGGACCACCACTTTCAATATTCTCGCCACCGCCATCGTCACACCCATGACCGGCTGGCTGGTGGCGCGCAGTGGGCGGCGGCGCGTGATGCTGTTCTGCGTGGTAGGCTTCACCATCGCGACCTATCTGGTGGGGCAGGCGGAATCACTCGAAACCGTGGTGCTGTGGCGCATTGTGCAGGGCGGCATCGGCGCGCCGGTGATCCCTTTGGCGAATGCGATTGTGCTGGATAGTTTCCCGCGCAAGCAGGCGGGCTTGGTGAGTTCCATCTTCGGCATGACGGTGGTGCTGGGACCGGTGATTGGCCCGGTTTTCGGCGGCCAATTGGCCGAGGCTTATGGCTGGCGCTGGGCCTTTTACATGATTGTGCCGGCGGGCGTGCTGGCAAGCTTCGCGCTTTGGGCGACGCTGCCGGAAGATGAACCTGGCAAGCCCGTGCCGCTTGATTGGACCGGGTTTCTGGCGCTGACCGTCGCGATTTCCTGCGTGCAATTGATCCTATCCCGAGGGCAGCGGCTGGATTGGTATGAATCGAATGAGATCATTCTGGAAACCATCATCGCCGCCTTGGCGTTTTACATCTTCGTCGCGCATAGCCTGACAGCGAAGCAGCCCTTCTTAAATCTGCGGCTGCTTTTGGATCGCAGCTACGCCATCGGGCTTTTGCTGGTGTTCATTTATGGCATGGTGAATTTCACGCCGATTGTGCTGCTGCCGTCACTGCTTCAGCAATATGCCGGCTATCCCGATAGCGTGATCGGGCAGATTGTGGGCTTTCGCGGCATTGGCGGCACGATTGGCTTTGCACTGACCTTCCTGATCGGCCGCTGGGACCCGCGCATCGGCATGGCGATTGGCTTCGCCGCCATGGTGGCAGCCGGCGTGTGGCTGATGCAGTTTGATTTGAATGTGAACGAGGAAGCGCTGCTGTGGAATGCCGTGCTGCAAGGGATTTCGGTTGGCATCATCTGGGTGCCGCTGACCGTGCTGACCTTCAAGACACTGGATCGGGAGCATCTGCCCGAAGCCATGGCGATGTTCCATCTGCTGCGCAACATCGGATCAAGCCTGTTCATTTCGCTGAGCGTGGCGGAGATCATTCGCTCAGGCGCGATGAATTACAGCCGCATGACGGAAATGATCTCGCCCTTCAATCGCACGCTGCAAGTGCCGGGGTCCATGGGTGGGTTCGGGCTGGAAACCGTGCCGGAATTGGCGAAGCTGAGCGGGGAAATTGCGCGCCAGGCGGCGATGATCGGCTATGTGAATGGCTTCGGGTTGTTTACGGCGGCATCCTTTGTGGCGATTGTGCTGGTGCTTTGCGCGGGCGGGCGCGGGAAGGGGGCGTGATCCGGTGCATAGCCAACCCGCCGCTGACGCAAGCGGCACCCCAGACTGCCCCCATGTCTTTTGAAGGTTGCTGCCCATGATTGCTGGCCTGACTACCCTGCTTTGCTGCCAATTGACCGGGGAAGTGCTGGCGCGCTGGCTGTCCCTGCCTGTGCCCGGGCCGGTGATTGGCATGGCCCTGCTGTTCATCGTGCTGCTGCTGCGCGGTGGTGAGGCACCGCGTGACCTTGCGCAAAGTGCTGATGGGCTTTTGGCCAATCTTGGCCTGTTGTTTGTGCCTGCCGGTGTGGGCGTGGTGCTTTATTTGCCCGTGCTGGCGAAGGATTGGGCGCCGCTTTCGCTTGCGATCCTGGCTGGCACCTTGGCGGCGATTGGCGTCACGGGCTTGCTCGCGCAGGCACTGCTGCGGCGGCTTGATCCGTGACGAACCTCGCCGAGATTTGGGTCTATCTGGCGCGGGAGCCGTTGGCCGCGCTGACGGCGACCTTGCTGGCCTGGCTGGCGGCGCAACGCCTGGCGCGGGCGGCGCGGTTTCACCCCATGGCCAATCCGGTGCTTTTTGCGGTGGTATTTCTCGCGGGTGGCCTGTTGCTGGCGCGGGTTGATTACCGCGCCTATTTTGAAGGGGCGCAATTCGTTCATTTCCTATTGGGGCCGGCTACAGTGGCACTTGCGGTGCCACTCGCGCGCCAGTGGCTGCAGGTGAAACGCTCGGCGCCGGCGGCGATTGCGTCCGTGATTGTGGGTGGTGTCTTTGCGGCTGCGGCGGGTGTGGCGCTGGCGCTGGCGTTTTCCGCCGCGCCGGAGGTCACGGCGTCGCTTGCGCCCCGTTCCGTCACCACGCCGGTCGCGATGGGGGTGGCGGAACGGATTGGCGGCTTGCCCTCGCTCACTGCCGCGATTGTCATTTGCAGCGGCATTGTCGGTGCTGCACTTGGGCCGGCCTTGCTCACGCTGCTCGGGGTGACGGATTGGCGCGCGCGCGGGCTGGCGATTGGCACGGCAGCGCATGGCATTGGCACGGCGCGGGCGATTTCGGTGAATGAAGTGGCCGGCGCCTTCAGTGGTTTGGCGATGGGGCTGAATGCGTTGGCGACGGCGCTGTTATTGCCTTTGCTGTGGCAGCTTTTCTTCGGCTAAGCCTCACGCGTTCAGCAAACGCCGGCTCCAGACCATCAGGCCAAGTGTCGCAAAGGCGGCGACCACAAACACCGCCGCATAGCCTGCCATATGCAGGATGGAACCAAACACCAAAGCGCCCATGCTTTGGCCGAAAAACAGCGCCATGGCGAAGGCCGCAACTGCTGTGCCGCGCGCTTCCGGCAGCGCTTCCGTCGCGCGTGCCTGCAAGACGCCATGCAGCATGTAGAAGGCAAGGCCGAGCCAGAATTGCATCGCGGCCACCACCAGCCCATTCGGCGCAAAGGCCGTGCCTGCCAGCCCCAGCGCCAGCAATACGCCGCCCAAGGTCAGCAAGCGCGTTTCGCCAAAGCGCGCCACCAAGGCTTTCGCGAGCCGGGTATAGGTGAAGGCGCCAAGCCCGAACCCCGCCACCACCAGACCCGCCATGGCCGGCGAGTAACCGAAACGCTCGATCAGCAGCGAACCCGTCAGCGGAAAGGCGCCACCAAACAGCACCGCGCCATCAATAAAGCCCGCCACCATCAGGCGCTGGCCAGGGGCGCGCGACAGCAGCGTCAGATAGGGCCGGAAACTGCCGCGAAAGCCGCGCCCGGCCTCGGACGTTTCGGCGCGCCAGAGTTCAGTGCCAAGCCGCCGGCCGAGCAAGATTGAAACCATCAAGGCCAGCAGCGCCAATACCATGAAGGAAGCGCGCCAGCCCGCCATATCGGCCAACACGCCGGAAAGTGGCCCCACCAGCAATTGCGCCATCACCATGCCGGTCAGAAAGCGCCCGACGGTGGCTTGCCTGTCGGCATAGGGCACCGCATCACCAATCCAGGCGAGTGCGAGGGGGATCACCGCACCCGCCAAAAGCCCCGTGAGCGTGCGCAGCGCCACCATGGCCGAAAGATCCGAAGCGAGCGTGCAGGCCGCCAAGCCAAAGCCGTAAAGCAGCAAGGCAAGCCAGGCGACGCGAAGCTTCCCATAGCGATCACCAAGCGGGCCGATCACCAATTGCCCGGCGCCATAAGCAATCGAAAACCCGGCCAGCACCGGCGCCGCGCCCGCCACCGTCACGCCAAAATCCGAAGCGAGCAAAGGCAGCAGCGGATCAAGCATGCGTATCCCGCCCCCGGTTGCGAAAGCAGCCAAGGCGAGCAGCGGCAGGATGGAAAGATCGGCTTTCAAGTCCCCGGAATGGGCGCCGGCCGGGCTTCGGTCAAGCCGTCAGGCCCTGTGTCTGAAGTCAGGGCGCGTGTTTGCCTCGTGCCAAAAAACTGAATCGCCCCTATTTTCTGCCCATGGACGAATCCCGGCCGAATAATACTCCTGAATATGGCGTCGCCGATCTGGCCGGCGCCATTCGCCGCACGCTGGAAGGCGCTTTCGGGCGGCTGCGCCTGCGCGGTGAAATCACTGAGATGAAGCGCTATCCTTCCGGGCATATCTATCTCTCGCTCAAGGATCAGGACGCCAAGATCGAAGCCGTCATCTGGAAAGGATCGGTGCGCAGTATCGGCACCATGCCGGAAAACGGCGTGGAGATGATCGCGACAGGCAGGATTTCCACCTACGCGGATCGGTCAAAATACCAGCTGGTGATTGAAAAGCTGGAATATGCCGGCGAAGGCGCGCTGCTGGCGCGGATTGAAGCGCTGCGCAAACGCCTCCTGGAAGAAGGGCTGTTTGATGAGGCCCGCAAGCGCCCATTGCC
>VGDL01000046.1 GCA_016869735.1 Alphaproteobacteria bacterium | reverse complement strand
ATGAATGCCTCATGCGCCGTCAGTGCTTCGGCTGGCGGCGCTATTATCAATACGGCACGCTCAACCTTTTCGACGTCCAACGTCACGATGCGCGCCGCCGATTTGGCAGCCAATTCTAAACCAGGCTGCTTGCCGCCCATCATTTCCAGATAGATCTGCGCCAGCAATTGACAGTCCAGAATGGCATTGTGGTTGCCGCGCATAGAATTATCCACGCCAAGCCGGCGACACAGCGCATCAAGATTATTTGGCATACCGGGATAGCGCGTCTTCGCCATCGCCAGGCTGTCAATCATCCGCCGCCGATCCAGCGCGGCGCGATTACAGCGGAATAGCTCCGCATCAAGAAAGCCGAAATCGAAGGGCGCATTATGGGCAATGATGTCCGAATCGCTCAGAAACGCCAGAAGCCTATCGGCGATCTCCGCAAATTTCGGCTTGCCCGCCACATCCCCATTGGTGAAGCCATGGATGCGCGAAGCCTCAGCCGGGATATCGCGTTCTGGGTCAATCACATAGTGGAAAGCCTCACCGGTCGGCAGCAAATTGAACAATTCCACCGCCGCCACTTCAATCACGCGATCGCCGGTTAAGGGATCAAGGCCGGTGGTTTCCGTATCCAGCACAATCTGACGCATCAGGGGGTCTTCCTCAGCCGGGCCAGCAAGCGTCGAATGGCGGCAACGGCAAAATGGCGCGACAGCCCGCTATGCATCACCACATCAGCGCGCCGCCGCTTGGCCGCATCCGGCATTTGCCGCGCGCGAATGGCGGCCAGTCTTTCAGCCGTCATTCCCGGCCGGCGCATCACGCGCGCCGCCTGCACCGCGGCGGGGGCGGAGACCACCAGCACCAGATCAACCCGCTTCTCGCCACCCGTTTCCAATAGCAAGGGGATATCCAGAACGACCAAGGATTTTCCGGCCCGCCGCGCCGCCGCCAGAAAACGCTTCTCGGCATTACGCACCAACGGGTGGACAATGCGTTCCAAAATCTTCAACGCCGCCGGATTGCCCAGCACAGCCCGACGTAGTGCTTCCCGATCTACCGCGCCGGCGCGCGTGGTGCCCGGGAAGGCCGCTTCAATCGGCCGCACCGCGCGCCCGCCCACCGCCTGCAATTCATGAACCGCCTGATCAGCATCGAAAATCGGCACCCCATGGCGGCGAAATGTGGCTGAGGCAGTGGATTTCCCCATGCCAATCCCACCCGTGAGGCCGATGATTTTCATGGCCCATCCCGCTTCGGGATATCGGCCGCCACCACATCATGCAACGCCTGATCTACCTGCGGCGCCACGCCGAACCAGGCCTCAAACCCCGGCCGCGCCTGGTGCAGCAACATGCCAAGCCCATCCACCGCAACTAGGCCGCGCGCCCGTGCCGCCGCCAAAAGGCGGGTTTCAAGCGGCACATAAACAATATCCGCCACCACCGCGCTGGATGGCAGTGGCGCGAGATCCACCTCAAGCCCCGGCTGCCCCTGCATGCCGAGTGATGTGGTATTCACGAGCAAGGCCGCGTCTTGCAAGGGCGGCTTATCGGCCACGTTGATCGGCCCGCCCAAGTCCCGCGCCATAGCCTCGGCCTTGGCACTCGTGCGGTTCACCAGCGTCACGCGTGGCGCGCCGGCATCAAGCAAGGCCGCCGCAATGGCCCGCGCTGCGCCGCCCGCGCCCAACAGCACCGCAGGGCCGGCATCCGCCCGCCAGCCAGGCGCGGCTTCGCGGATGCTTTCCAGAAAGCCGAAGCCGTCGGTGTTGGACCCCTCAATCTGGCCATCGCGGAAAATCAGCGTATTCACCGCGCCGGCGCGGCGCGCGAAGGGGGCGACCTCATCACAAATTTCAAAGGCTGCGAGCTTATGCGGAATGGTGACATTGGCGCCGCGAAAGCCGAGATCCACCAGTGATCGCACCGCCGCGCCAAAGCGTTCCGGCGGTACCCCCAGCGGGATATAGGCGCCGTCAATGCCATAGCGTTGCAGCCAGAACCCATGCAGGCGTGGCGAGCGGGAATGGGTGACCGGATGGCCGAAAACCCCGGCGAGCCGGGCATGACCGGAAAGCAGCTTCATCGCGCCAGAAAGCACCGCCGGCCCCTGCAACGCAAGGCTTTACCCACCAACCTGCCGCAACCATTCCTGTAAATTGTAATACATCGTCACCCGGCTGATCCGCCCATCCTTCAGGGCATAAAACGCCCCGGCCGGCAGGGCATAGCGCTGGCCGCGTGCCGGCGGCAGGCCGGCATCCTGCGCCAGATATTCGCCATGCACCTGAAATTCCGCTGCCGCCCGGGCGCCATCGGCACTGGGCATGATCACGATATCGCGCAATTCTTCCCGGTAGCAGCGCGCCATGCGGTCCAGAAAGGCGGCGAAGGGCGGTTTGCCATGCTCGGCGCCGCCCTGGTTGATGTCATGCACCACATCATCGGCCAGCAGCGCCAGCATGCCCGGCCAATCCCCGCGATTGAAGGCGGCCAGATAGGCGCTGATGATATCTTGCGCGGTCTTCATGTTGGCTTTCCTTGCCCGGTCTCGGTCCCCTGCCTATAGAGCATCCCGCACGAGCCCAGCGCCAGAGCCCGGAACCGCCATGACCGCCAAGCCCCCCAGTTTTCAGGACATCATCCTGCGCCTGCATCGCTTTTGGGCGGATCAAGGCTGCGTCATCCTGCAGCCCTATGACATGGAAGTGGGCGCGGGCACCTTTCACCCGGCAACCACGCTCCGCACGCTGGGGCCAAAACCCTGGAAGGCCGCCTATGTGCAGCCATCGCGCCGCCCCGCCGATGGCCGCTATGGCGAAAACCCCAATCGCCTTCAGCATTATTACCAGTATCAGGTGATCCTGAAGCCATCACCCGCGGACCCGCAGGCGCTGTTGATTGAAAGCTATCGCGCGCTTGGCATTGACCCCGCTTTGCATGACATCCGCTTTGTTGAGGATGATTGGGAAAGCCCCACCCTTGGCGCCTGGGGCCTGGGGTGGGAGGTGTGGTGCGACGGGATGGAGGTGACGCAATTCACCTATTTCCAACAAGTCGGCGGCATTGCCTGCGAAAGGCCCAGCGCGGAATTGACCTACGGCCTGGAACGCCTGGCCATGTATATCCAAGGGGTCGAGAATGTTTACGACCTGGATTTCAGCAATGATGGCGTGAAATACGGCGAGGTATTTCTGCGCGCGGAACGCGAATATAGCGCCCATAATTTCGAAGCCGCCGACACGAAGATGCTGTTCCGCCATTTTGAGGATGCGGAGGCTGAATGCGCCGCGCTGCTGGAACGCAAACTCGCGCTGCCCGCCTATGACCAATGCATCAAGGCATCGCATCGCTTCAATCTGCTGGATGCACGGGGTGCGATCAGCGTGACGGAACGCGCTGCCTATATCGGCCGGGTGCGGACGCTGGCGAAAGGCTGTTGCGAGGCCTGGTTGGCGGGCGAGGCAGGCTGACCTTGCGCTTTCGGGGGTTTTCTACCATATCCGGTGGGGCTTCTACCAAAGGTGCGCCATGGGCCAGCTGAACATCAAAGACGCCGCGCTGATTGCTGAGGCGAAGGAGCTGGCCGCCATGCTCGGCACGACAGCGACCGGCGCGATGCGCGAAGCGGTGGCCGAAAAACTGGCGCGCGAGAAGGCAGCGCGGCAGCGTAAATTCGACGCCATCATGGCGATTGCGGAAGAAGCCTCCAAACTTGTCCCGCCGGGTGTGACCAGTGATCATCGCGACCTGTATGATGAAAATGGCCTGCCGCGATGATCCTTGATTCCTCAGCACTCGTCGCGATCCTGTTCAAGGAGCCTGAGGCCGAACGGCTGGCCGGCATGATCCGGGATGCGGATGCGACGGCGATTTCCGCGCCAACCTTGCTTGAGACTGCGATTGTCGCCGAAGGTCGGACCCGACCCGGCATGGCTGAAAAGCTCGATGCGCTGATTGCGGCGGCGGGTGCAGAGATCGTGCCATTTACGGCGCAGCACGCGGCCATTGCGCGCGATGCCTGGCGCCGCTACGGCAAGGGCCGCCATAAGGCGGGGCTCAATCTGGGCGATTGTTTTGCTTATGCGCTGGCCAAGGAACGTGGCCAGGCTTTGCTGTTCAAGGGCGATGATTTCGCCGCAACCGATATAGAGCCGGCGATCAAAACCCATGGCTGAACTGCTGCTTGAATTATTCTGTGAAGAGATCCCGGCACGCATGCAGGCGCGCGCGGCGGAGGATCTAACGCGGCTATTCGCCGATGCCTGCGCCGCATTGCTCGAAGCGCCACCGCGCGGCTTTTATGGCGCGCGGCGCATCGGACTGACCGCGCAGTTGAAGCCAAGTGTGACGACAGAAGGCAAGGAAGAACGCGGCCCGCGCATCGGCGCGCCGGATCAGGCGATTGAAGGCTTTCTGAAAAAACACGGCGCGGCGCGCGATGCGCTGAAGGAAGAGGGGCAATTTTGGGTGCTGTCCAAGCCGGGCCGCACGCTGGAAGCGCGCGCCTTGGTGGCGGAAGCCATGCCCGCGCTGCTTCGCGCCTTCCCCTGGCCGAAATCCATGCGCTGGGGCGGTACATCTTCCATGGTTTGGGTGCGGCCCTTGAAGCGCATCTTGTGCGTCCTGGATGGCGCCGTGGTGCCCTTCACCCTGGCGCAAGGTGCTGATGATGGGCATGGCTTGGCGAGTGGTGATCTCACCGAAGGCCATCGCATCATGTCGCCGGGCGCTTTCGCGGTGCGCAACTTTGCTGATTATCAAAAGAAATTGGCGGCGCGACATGTCGTGCTGGAAGCGGAAGACCGCGCGCGCATGATCCGTGATGGCATTACCGCACTCGCCGCCGCCGAAGGGCTGGAGGTGGTGCCGGATGAGGCGTTGATTGCCGAAGTGGCGGGCTTGGTCGAATGGCCGGTGCCTTTGCTTGGGCGGATTGATGACGCCTTCATGGATCTGCCGCCCGAGGTGATGCGCACCACCATGCGCGTCAATCAACGCTATTTCGCCTTGCGCAAGCCGGATGGCACCTCGGCGCCGTGCTTTGCCCTGGTGGCGAATATCGCCGCGCCTGATGGCGGTGCCGCGATCATCGCCGGCAATGAACGCGTGCTGCGTGCGCGTTTGGCGGATGCGCGCTTCTTCTGGGATTTGGATCACAAGCAAAAGCTGGAAAGCTTCCTGCCTAAGCTGGATAGCGTGGTGTTTCACGCCAAGCTCGGCACGCAAGGGCAGCGTGTGGCACGGCTTGAAGCTCTGGCCGGGCTGATTGCGGAAAAACTGGGTGCGGATGCGGCGCTGGCAAGGCGCGCGGCACAGCTTGCCAAGGCTGACCTTGCTTCCGGCATGGTGGGTGAATTCCCCGAATTGCAGGGCGTGATGGGGCGCTATTACGCGCTGGGTCAGGGGGAGGATGCCCGCGTGGCGGAAGCCATCGCCGCGCATTACCGCCCGGCGGGTGCCGGGGATGCGGTGCCGAATGAGCCGATCGCCATTGCAGTGGCGCTGGCGGATAAGATTGACCAATTGGTGGGCTTCTTCGCCGTCGGTGAAAAGCCAACGGGCAGTGGTGACCCATTTGCTTTACGCCGCGCGGCTCTGGGCGTGATCCGCATCATTCGTGACAACAGATTACGCCTGTCGCTGGCAGATGTGCTGGGTGAGGCGTTTTTCCTGTTCCCGCAAGCCACCAATGCAACTGCGGCGCCCGATTTCGGCGTGGAGATTGCGGAAGCCAAGCGTGCCAGCGGCTGGCAGGCGCCGGCAAGCAGTTCGCACCCGCCCTTGGTCGCGGCTTTTGCTGCGGGCTTGCTCGATTTCCTCGCCGAACGCCTGCGCGTGCAATTGCGTGGCGAAGGTGCCAGGCATGATGTGGTGGCGGCGGTCTTTGGCGCCACACCAGATGATGATTTGAACCGCCTCCTCTCCCGCGCCGAAGCCGTACGCGGTTTTGTCGAAAGCGAGGCCGGCGCCAACCTTCTCGCCGCCCATCGCCGCGCCGTGAACATCCTCCGCATTGAGGAAAAGCGCGATGGCCACGCCTTTGACACAGGCTATGAATCCCATCTGCTGAAACTGCTGGAAGAAGCCGCCCTTGCCGCCGCGCTGGAAGAAGCCGGCAGCCGCATCCGCCTGGATATCGAGGCCGAGGATTTTGAACGCGCCATGGAAGCCATGGCCGGGCTCCGTGCCCCGGTTGATGCTTTTTTCGAAAAAGTGATCGTGAACGATCCCGCGCCGGAACTTCGCCGCAATCGTCTGCGACTGCTCGCCCGACTGCGTGCCGCCATGGATGCCGTGGCGGATTTCTCCAAGATTGAAGCCTGAGGAACCCCCCCATGACACAATGGGTCTATAGCTTCGGTGCCGGCCATAATGAGGGCCGCGCCGATATGCGGAATCTTCTGGGTGGCAAGGGCGCCAATTTGGCCGAAATGGCCTCGATTGGTTTGCCGGTGCCACCTGGCTTCACCATCACCACCGAAGTCTGCACCGCCTATTACGACAATGGGCAGAAATACCCAGGCGATCTGGCGGCGCAGGTGCGCGCCGCACTCGCGCGTGTGGAAGAAGCGGTGGGCCACCGCTTTGGTGATCATCACCGGCCCTTGCTGGTATCCGTCCGCTCCGGCGCGCGGGTTTCCATGCCGGGCATGATGGATACGGTGCTGAACCTTGGCCTGAATGACCAAACTGTCGAAGGCCTTGTGGCGGCTTCCGGCGATGCGCGTTTTGCCTGGGATTCCTATCGCCGCTTCATCCAGATGTATGGGTCCGTCGTTCTCGATGTTGATCATCATCGCTTTGAGGAAATTATCGAGCATGTGAAGCTCGACACCGGGAAGAATGAGGATACGGAACTTACCGCCGCGGAATGGCATCGCGTGGTGGATGGCTATAAGGAAATGGTGGCGGAAGTGACCGGCAAGCCCTTCCCGCAGGATCCCGAAACGCAGCTTTGGGGCGCGATTGGTGCGGTGTTTGGCAGTTGGATGAACCAGCGCGCGGTGACCTATCGCCGCCTGCACGACATCCCGGCCGAATGGGGCACCGCGGTCAATGTGCAAGCCATGGTCTTCGGCAATATGGGTGAGGATTGCGCGACAGGTGTGTGCTTCACGCGCGATCCCTCCACCGGCGAAAATGTGTTTTACGGCGAATACCTGATCAATGCGCAGGGTGAGGATGTGGTGGCGGGCATTCGCACACCGCAGCCCATGGCGAAGGAACGATCCAAGCCCAATGAACGCAGCATGGAAGAAGCCATGCCCGGCGCCTATGCTGAATTGGTGGCGGTGCGCGCAACGCTGGAACGCCATTATCGCGACATGCAGGACATTGAATTCACGGTGCAGAGCAACAAGCTTTATATGTTGCAAACTCGTAATGGTAAGCGCACTGCCGCCGCATCGCTTAAAATCGCGGTGGATATGGCGCAGGAAGGACTGATTGACCACACCGAAGCCGTGCGGCGTGTGAACCCTGCCGCGCTTGACCAATTGCTGCACCCAACGCTTGACCCCAAAGCGCCGCGCAAGTTGCTGGCCAAGGGCCTGCCGGCGTCACCTGGTGCGGCGTGTGGCATTGTTGTCTTCAGTGCGGATGAGGCAGAGGCGCGCGCGCAAAAGGGCGAAAGCGTTATTCTGGTGCGCATTGAAACCTCGCCCGAAGATATTCACGGCATGCATGCGGCGCGCGGCGTGCTGACCACGCGCGGCGGCATGACCAGCCATGCGGCGGTGGTGGCGCGCGGCATGGGCCGGCCCTGTGTGGCGGGCTGCGGCGGCATCACCGTGGATTACAACAACCAATATCTGAGCGCCGGCGGCGTGCGGATCGAAGCCGGCCAAATCATTACGCTGGATGGCGCAACCGGTGAGGTTTTCATCGGCACTGTTGCCATGGTGGAACCGCAGCTTTCGGGCGATTTCGCCACGCTGATGGGTTGGGCCGATAAGGTACGCCGCTTGCGGGTGCGCGCCAATGCGGAAACGCCTTTGGATGCTGAAACCGCGCGGCGCTTTGGCGCGGAAGGCATCGGGCTTTGCCGCACCGAACACATGTTCTTCGACCCTGAACGTATTGGCGCCGTGCGTCAGATGATCATGGCGGAAACGGAACAGGGACGGCGCGCGGCACTTGCGCGCTTGCTGCCCTTCCAGCGCAAGGACTTCCTTGATCTGTTCGAAATCATGGCGGGGCTGCCGGTCACGATCCGTCTGCTTGATCCGCCCTTGCATGAATTCCTGCCGCATAGCGAATATGAAATCGCGGAAGTGGCTGCATCGCTCGGCACGGAGGTTGAGGCGATGCAGCGGCGCATGCAGGAATTGTCGGAAGCGAACCCGATGCTTGGCCATCGCGGCTGTCGCTTGGGGATTTCCTTCCCGGAAATCTATGAAATGCAGGCGCGCGCGATTTTTGAAGCGGCGGCGGAGATTGGGCGCAAGACGCACAAAGCCCCGGTGCCGGAGATTATGATTCCGCTGGTGGCGACCAAGCGTGAATTGGACATCACGCGCGCCCTGGTGGACCGCGTGGCGCAGGAAGTTTTCGCTGAAAGCGGCTATCATGTGGTCTATAGCGTCGGCACCATGATTGAATTGCCGCGCGCGGCACTCACGGCGGATGCCATCGCCGGCACGGCGGATTTCTTTTCCTTCGGCACCAATGACCTGACGCAAACCACCTTCGGTCTTTCGCGCGATGATGCCGGCAAGTTCCTGCCGCTTTACATCGAAAAGGGCATTTTCCCGAAGGATCCGTTTGTGTCCATTGACACGGATGGTGTCGGCGCGCTGGTACGCATTGCCGCTGAAAAGGGCCGTAGCGTGAAGGCCGATATCAAGCTTGGCATTTGTGGGGAACATGGTGGCGATCCATCCTCCATCCATTTCTGTGAGAGTGTCGGCTTGGATTATGTTTCCTGTTCGCCGTATCGCGTGCCGGTGGCGCGTTTGGCGGCGGCGCAAGCAGCGCTGCAATCGGGCGGGGCTGATCGCACCGCGTAATGGCTGCTGCGCCTAAAACCTCCGGGCGGGAAAAGCGTTGCGGGGTATGTAGGCACGAAAGCCTGCAACCTAGCTTTCGCCCGCCCCTGCCGGAACAGGCGCCCGATTTGGATTTAAGGCCGGGGGAGCCTGTACGCTCCACCATGGCGCGCTGGCTGCAAGCATGTCCGCATTGCGGCTATGCCGCGCCGGACATTACTGAAGCGCATCCGGCAGGCGCTGAGGCCGTGGCGGCAGCACCTTATCGCGCGCTGATTGCCGATACCGCGCATCCCGCTTTGGCGCGGCGCTTTCTGGCCTGGGCGCATGTGCTCGAAGAAACTGGCGCCCTGCATGCCGCCGCCGAAGCAACGCTCCATGCGGCTTGGGTCGCGGATGACCTCAACCGCGAAGACTTGGCGCGACAATGGCGGCGTGAAGCCGTGGCGCTGTGGCGGAGTGGTCCGGCGCTTGATGCTGAACAATCCGTACGCGTGATTGATGCGCTCCGCCGTGCGGGGGATTTTGCTGAGGCGGCAGCGGCGGCGGAAGCGCTTGATGCGCTCAATCCGCCCGAAGCCGTGGCGCAAGTAACGGCTTTGGAAGCAAGGCTGATTGCGGCAGAGGATATGGGGCGGCACAGCATGGCCTCGGCCCTCGCCCCCCCAGCGCGGCGGCCGCATGTGACGCATCAACCAAAAAAAAGGCCGCCCGAGGGGGGCGGCCTAAAATCCTGGCTCCGCAGGATATTCAAAGGTTAGGCAGCACGCCCCGCCGGCAGCGCGCCATCATTGGCGGCTTGCAGGGCAAAGCCCGGTTCAAAGACGCGGCTGATTTCACCGCGATCCAGCCCGATATCAGCAAGTTGCTTGTCCGAAAGCTGGTCCAGCGCCTTATAGGTGTCGCGGCGGGTCGGCCAGGTGGCGATGGCAGTCAGCACGGCGCCGATGCCGGCCCCGATCATTTTGAAGGCATGGCCCAAGGCGCGGCTGCGCGCAGTGGCGCGGGCGGCGGCGACTTCCCGGTGAATAGCCTCAATTGTCGCGGTGCGGGCCGAGAGGCTGGTTTCGAGATTGGCGAAATGCGGGTTCATGTTTAGCTTTCCTTTGCGGAGGCGCCCGCCGAGAGGGCAGGATCGCTGTCTGATGGGCGATGATATAGATGCTTCTGGGGCACAGGTGATGCGCAAAGACCGCAGCCGAGATATGCGCCAGACGCATGATTCCACAGGAAGTCATGCAACATTTGTGAAATATTTGGTCAGGAGATGCTCATGAATCGGGCTGAACGCTTGAGCGCCTTGCGCGCCGAACTCGCGCGCATGGGGGTGCAGGGCTTCCTGATCCCCCGTTCTGATGAGCATTTGGGCGAATATGTCCCGCGTTCCGCTGAAAGGCTGGCCTGGCTGACGGGTTTCACCGGCAGCGCGGGGCTGGCGATTGTGCTGCCGCGCCAGGCGGCGGTGTTTTCCGATGGTCGCTATACGCTGCAAATCCGCAATCAGATTGATGTGGCCCATTGGGAACCACGCCACATCACGGAAGAACCGCCCGCCGAATGGCTGGCCGCCCATGCGGATGGCCTGGTGATTGGCTATGATCCCTGGCTGCATAGCGAACCGGCGTTGGAGCGACTGCGCCGCCCCGGTGTGACTTTCCGCGCGCTGGCCGCCAACCCGATTGACGCCATTTGGGCGGATCGGCCCCGCGCGCCGGAAGCACCGACCCGCGCGCATCCGCTTGCCTATGCCGGCAAGCCATCCACCGAAAAGCGCGCCGAAGCGGCCGGCGAATTGCGCGCCGCCGGCGAAGATGCAGTGGTGCTGGCCGATGCGCATTCCATCGCGTGGTTGCTGAATATCCGTGGTGGTGATTTGGACCATACGCCGCTGGCGCTTGGCTTTGCGTTGCTGTTTGCCGATGGCGCGGTTTCGCTGTTCATGGAACCCGCAAAGCTGGACCATGAAACGCGCGCCTATCTTGGCAATGCGGTTTCCATCGCGCCGCGCGATGCCATGCCGGCGGCACTGCATGCGCTGAAGGGCAAGCGTGTGCGGATTGATCGGGAAGCCACACCCGCTTGGTTCACGGATTGGCTGCGCGAAGCGGGCGCGGATATCCGCGCGGGAGAAGACCCGTGCCGCATGCCGCGCGCCTGCAAGAATGCTTTGGAACAACAAGGCGCGCGCGCCGCGCATAGGCGTGATGCGGTGGCGATGGCGCGCTTCCTCTGCTGGTTTGCCGAAGAAGCGCCGAAGGGGGGGCTGAATGAAATCTCCGCCGCCGCGCGCCTGTTGGCGTTTCGGCGGGAAGTGCCGTTGTTTCAGGCAGAAAGCTTCCCCGCGATCAGTGGCGCGGGTGAAAACGGCGCCATTGTGCATTACCGCGCGACGGAAGCGAACCACCGCGCCATTCATCCCAATGAATGTTATTTGATTGATTCGGGCGGGCAATATCTGGATGGCACCACGGATATTACGCGCACGCTATGGACCGGGCCGGGTACGGCGCCGCAACGCCTGCGCGAATGTGTAACGCGCGTGCTGAAGGGCCATATTGCGCTGGCCACCTTGCGCTTTCCGGCTGGCGTTGCTGGCCCGCATTTGGATGCGCTGGCGCGGCGCCCGCTATGGGATGCGGGGCTGGATTATGATCATGGCACGGGCCATGGCGTCGGTTCCTATCTTTCTGTGCATGAAGGCCCGGCCGCCTTCAGCCGCGCGGCGCGCGTGGTGGCCTTGGCGGAGGGCATGATCCTTTCCAATGAGCCTGGCTATTACGCAACGGGCGAGTTTGGCATTCGGCTGGAAAACCTGTTGCTGGTGCAGAAGGCGGAAATCGCCGCCGCGGCCAAGCCGTTTCTGGCATTCGAAACGCTCACGCTGGCACCGTTTGATCGCGCGCTGATCGAACCCGCGCTGCTGACGGTGGCGGAGCGGGATTGGCTGAATGCGTACCACGCGCGCGTCCTGGCGGAAGTGGCGCCGTTATTGGATGCGGAAACCGCCGCCTGGCTGCGGACGGCTTGCGCGGCGATTTAAGGTGCTGACAAATCCAACCACTCAGCTTCGGTCAGGATTTTCACGCCAAGCTCTGCTGCCTTGGCGGCTTTGGATCCCGCATCCGCGCCGACCACGACGAAATCGGTTTTCTTCGAGACCGATTTCGTCACTTTCGCGCCGAGGCGTTCGGCCAGTACCTCAGCTTCATCACGTGTCATTTTCTCAAGCGTGCCGGTGAAGACCATGGTCTTGCCGGCAAAGGCGCTATCGGCGGCGTTGGTTTCTTCCACCGCCAGCGGCGAGACTTCGCCCGCCAGATCATCAAGTGCTGCAAGGTTGCGCGGTTCGGCGAAGAATTCGACCAGTTCCTCAGCAATGGCGGGACCAATGCCTTGAATAGAGCCCAATTCCTCCCGCGCTTCGGAACCGATGATATGCGCCGCGATCATCGCCGCGCGCCAAGCTTCCAGGTTGTGATAGTGCCGCGCCAATAGCTTGGCATTTTGTTCACCAATGCGGCGAATACCGAGGGCGAAAATGAATCGCTCCAGCGCCACGCTGCACCGCGCTTCAATCGCTTCCAGCAATTTGCCGATCTTGCGTTCGCCCCAGCCTTCAAAGCGCGCCAGGGCATCGCGCTGCTGGTGCAGGCGGAAAATATCGGCGGGGCTTTTGATCAGCCCGGCATCGAATAGGGTTTGGATGTTTTCCTCACCCAGGCCTTCAATATCCATGGCGCGGCGGGAGACGAAATGCCGCAAGCGTTCGGTGGCTTGCGCGGGGCAAGTGAGCCCACCCGTGCAGCGGCGCACCACATCCTCCCCATCGCGGATCGCATGGCTGCCGCAAGCGGGGCAGTTCAGTGGAAAGGCATAGGGCTTTGCATCAGCCGGGCGCCTTTCCAGCACCACACCCAGTATTTGCGGAATGACATCGCCGGCGCGTTGCAGCATGACGGTATCGCCAATCCGCACATCCTTGCGGGTGACTTCATCCTCATTATGCAGCGTCGCATGGCGCACCACGACGCCGCCGACATTGACCGGTTCCATCACCGCGCGCGGTGTCAGCGCGCCCGTGCGGCCAACCTGGATTTCGATATCCAGCAATTTCGTCACCGCCTGTTCGGCAGGGAATTTCCATGCCACCGCCCAGCGTGGTGCGCGGCCAACAAAACCAAGCCGGCGCTGCCAGTCAATCCGGTCAAGTTTATAGACGACGCCATCAATATCATACGGCAGCGCCGCGCGGCCTGCGCCAATCTCTGCCTGGAAATGTTCGGCGGCATCTTCGCTTTCCAACCGTCGCGACAGCGGGTTCACCGCAAAGCCCCAGCGCCGTAGCGCGCCCAGGAAATCATGATGTGTTTCTGCCGGCGCTTCACTCGCGGCACCCATAGCATAGGCCAATAGTTTTAGTGGCCGCGTGGCTGTGATGCGCGCATCAAGCTGGCGCACTGAACCGGCGGCGGCATTGCGCGGATTGGCGGGGATCACCACGGCGTCGCCAAGTTTTTCACCTGCTGCGCGGCGCGCTTCGCGCGCATCGGCGGCGGCCTCTTGCGTGGCGCGGAAGCTGAGAAAATCCGCCTTTTCCATGAAAACTTCGCCGCGGATTTCGATGCTGGCGGGGAAGGGTGGTGTCAGGTGCCGAGGCAGAGATGGGATGGTCAGCAGATTGGCAGTGACTTCTTCGCCTTCCGCGCCATCACCGCGTGTTGCCCCTTTAATGAAGACGCCGTTTTCATACAGCAGGTTGATCGAAAGCCCATCAATTTTTGGCTCTCCCACAAAATGCAGCGCGTCTGATTCTGCCAGCCCCAGAAAGCGGCGGATGCGTTTGCAGAAATCGCTGAATTCCTCAGGCGAAAACACGTTATCCAGGCTGAGCATCGGCTCGCCATGGCGGCTTTTGGCGAAGCCTTCAGCAACTGCCGCGCCAACGCGGCGTGATGGGCTATCGCTCCGGATCAGCTGTGGGAAGCGCGCTTCAATCGCGCGGTTGCGCGCCACCAGCGCGTCATAATCGGCGTCTGTGATCTCCGGCTGGTCTTTTGCGTGATAGAGCCGGTCATGGCGCGCGATGTCGCGTGCAAGCGCCGCCAATTCAATCGCCGCATCCAACTCGGTCAGGGCATCAATGGGAATGGGCGTCACGCCTCATCCCCCAATAGGCTACGCGCCGCGGCCCGCGCTGCTTCGGTGACTTTCTCCCCCGCCAACATGCGCGCGAGTTCTTCGTATCTTTCCGCGAGATCAAGGAGTTCCACCCGCGTTTCCGCGCGCTGCCCTTTCACCTGCTTGGCCACGCGGAAATGCCGCGCGCCGCGTGCCGCGACTTGCGGGCTATGCGTCACCACCAGCACTTGCACGCGGTCTGCCACGCGCGCCAGGCGTTCCCCAACGGCGGCGGCGGTTGCGCCGCCAATGCCGCTATCCACCTCATCAAAAATCAGCGTCGGCACTGGCGATCCGCGCGCGAGCACGACTTTCAGCGCCAACATCAGCCGCGACAATTCCCCGCCCGAGGCGATTTTTGCGAGCGGGCCTGGCGTTTGCCCGGGGTTGGTCGCAACCAGGAAGGTGACGCGGTCCTGCCCATCGGCACCCCAAGCGTTTTCTTCGCGCGCGGTGATATCAATGACCAGCCGCGCGCGGTCCAGCTTCAGCGGTGGCAGTTCTTCGGCCAGCGCCCGCTCCAGCGCCGTAGCGTATTTGCGCCGCGCGGTGGTCAGTTTTGCTGCGGCGGCAAGATAGGTGGCGCGTGCCGTGGCTTCGGCGGCTTCAAGCGTAGCGACTTCGCCCGCGCCGGCATCAAGTGCTTCCAGGTTGGCGCAAAGATTGCCGAGTAAGGCGGCGAGTTCGGTGACAGGGACGCTATGTTTGCGCCCGGCGGCGCGCAGCGCGAAAAGCCGTTCTTCCACCTGTTCCAGCCGGCGCGGATCGGGGCCGGTTTCATTCATCAGGCGCGTCAGCAGGGTCTCGGCCTCGCTCAACGCATCCTGCGCGGCGGCAAGGGCCTGGATGGCGGGTTGTGCTTTTTCATTCGGTGGTGGCAGGCGTTCCAGCGCGCGCGCTGCTTCGCGCAGCGCACGGGCCGGCGATGCCGAACGGCGGTCGCGCGGCGTGAGTTCACCAAGCGCGGCGGCAATGGCTTCGGCGCGGCGTTCACCTTGTTGCAGCTTTTGGCGCTCGGCGGCGAGGGCATCTTCCTCACCTTCTTCCGGGGCGAGGTCGCTCAATTCGCCAACGGCATGGCGCAGCCATTCTTCTTCGCGCTGCGCGCTGGCAATGGCTTCGCGCGCGGCGGCCAGACGGCGTGTGGCATCGCGCCAGGCGGACCAGGCGCTGGCGGTGGCGCCGCGTTCGGCGTCAAGCGCGCCAAAAGCATCAAGCAAGCCAGCATGGGTGGTGGGATCAGCCAGGCCCACCTGTTCATGCTGGCCCTGTACTTCCACCAGAGTCGCACCCAGGCGCTTCAGCAGCGCCACACTGACCGGCTGGTCGTTGATGAAGGCGCGGGATTTGCCATCGGCTTGCAGCACGCGGCGTAGCACCAATTCATCCTCGGCGCTGATGCCCTGGTCGCGCAGGATATCGAAACAGGGGTGATCATGCGCCGGCAGGAAAGCGGCGGCCACACTGGCTTGCGGCTGCCCGGCGCGCACCAGCCCCGCTTCCGCGCGCTGGCCTAGCGCCAAGCCCAGGCTATCCAGCAGAATGGATTTGCCCGCGCCGGTTTCCCCGGTCAGCACCGCAAGCCCGGCATCGAAGCTGAGATCAAGCTTTTCGATCAGCACCACATCGCGGATGGCGAGAGAGGCGAGCACCGGCGCGCCGCCCGCTGCTCAGAAAATCTTATTCAGCATCCGGCTGACAAAGCCTGGACGCTCACCACGGGCTTCGGCGCCGGCGGCTACCAAAAGCGCATAGCTATCGGCATACCAATCGCTGCCGGGGTAGTTATAGCCAAGCACGGCAGCGTTGCGCCGCGCTTCTTCCGGCAGGCCAAGGTTCAGGTAGATTTCCACCAGCCGATGCAATGCTTCGGGCACGTGGTTGGTGGTCTGGAAATCCTCCACCACACGGCGATAGCGACCAATCGCGGCCTGATGCAGGCCCTGGCGTTGATAGAAGCGCCCGACAGTCATTTCCTTGCCGGCCAGATGGTCTCGGCCCAAGTCAATCTTCAGCCGCGCATCGCGGGCATAGGCGCTGTCGGGGAAGCGGTTGATGACTTCCTGAAGCGATGCGATGGCAATGGTGGTCTGGCGTTGGTCGCGCTGCGCATCGGTAATCTGTTCATATTGCGACAATGCGCGCAGGTAATAGGCGTAAGCAATGTCGCGATGCGCGGGGTGCAATTGAATGAAGCGATCCAGCGCACCAATGGCTTCCGTGTAGCGGTTGCGCAGATATTCCGAATAGGCCGCCATCAGCTTGGCGCTGGTGGACCAGGTGGAATAAGGGTGTTCACGCTCAATGGCATCGAAATACTCGACCGCGCGGGCATAGTTGCGTGCGCGCAGGTTCTGCATGCCAAGAGCATAGAGCTGTTGCGGTTCTTCATCCGCCGCATTGGCGGTGACGCGCCGGGTCAGCGAAGGGTCCGCGCCGGTACTGGGCTTGGGCGCGGAATCGCCGCAGGCTGCCAGGGCGAGAAGTAGGGCTATCGTCAGGAAGCGGCGCATTGGTCCCGGTTCAACAGAAAGACGCCGTTGATATAGGGCAGATTGGCCGCGTGTGAAATCGCCCCGCACCGATTGCCCCGAATCAGACGAGGGCCGGGGCCTTTTGCTTGGCCGGGGCGGCCGCTTGGCCCCGCACTGCGGCGCCGCCAACCCAGCGCCAGGCACTGGCATCGGCGAAAAGCGTGCGCAACACCTGGTTGTTCAGCGCATGACCCGAACGGCTTCCAACGAAGCAGGCGCGCAGCGGCGCACCGGCCAGGGCAAGGTCACCCACCAGATCCAGCGCCTTATGGCGGATAAATTCATCCGCATGGCGCAGCCCGCCTGGGTTCAGAATGGTCATGCCATCCACGACCACGGCGTTTTCCAGGCTGCCGCCAAGGGCTAGGCCAGCCTGATGCAGGCGCGCGACATCTTCCTTGAGGCCAAAGGTGCGGGAATCCGCCAAATTGGCGCGGAAGGCTTCGGGCGTCAGGCGGCAATTCAGCGATTGATGGCCGATCGCAGTATTGGGGTAGTCAATTTCCAGCGTCGCATCGAAAGCCACTTCGCTATTCGGGCGCAATTCGGCGAAAGCGCCCTGGGCATCTTCCACGCGCACCGGGCGCAGCACTTCGATCATTTGGCGCGGTGCCGCGCTGGTCGCGATGCCGGCGCAATCAATCAGAAACAGGAAGGGTGCCGCGGAGCCATCCAGGATGGGGATTTCAGGCCCATCCACTTCAATGATGGCATCATCAATGCCGGCGCCCGCCAGGGCTGCCATGATGTGTTCAATGGTGCCAATGCGCGCCTGCGGTGCAGTGGGCGCGGCGATGGTGGTGCAAAGCCGTGTATCGGCCACGAAATCGAAGCGGGCCGGAATATCCACGCCAAGATCAATGCGGCGGAATTGAATCCCTGCGCCGGCAGCGGCCGGGTGCAGCGTAAGGGACATCCGGCGGCCGGAATGCAGCCCATCACCCACACAGCCGATAGCGGCCTTGAGGGTCTTGCGCCGACCATGCTCCGCAGGAAGAAAACCGTCCATCACGCCCTTCTATTCGGGGCCGGAAGCCGCGCGGGAAGCGCAGCCATCATCAGCCCATTGTTACTTTCCCATGACGTGCGGGCAAAAGCGATTCAAGCCTTGTTTCTGCATGTTTCACCATAATTAATTGATATAATTGAACTGCTGCAATGCAAAAAAGGGCAAAATCAAGGCGGCCGCCCAAATCACTCCCGCCGCAGTATCTGGTCCACCAGCCGATCCGCCCAGGGGTTGCTGGAAAAGCTCTCGCGCAGGCTTGCCTCGGCATAGATGTCGCGGACCCAATCCAGAAAGGGGATGGCGGGGTTTTTGTGCTGGAAGGCAGCGAAGCTTTTGAAGAAGGCGTCCAGAATGCCGGTGCGTGACGCCGCAACATGGCCATGGCGCAGCGAAAGCTGGGCCAAGGCTTCGCCAACCGGGCGGCCTTGCAGCATGAGCCAAAGCCCGGCCGCGAGCCCGGTGCGGTCAGCGCCGGATTTGCAATGGATCAATGCCGGTTCTTCCATATCCTGGAAAATTCCGGCCAGGCGCAGGATGCGGTCCTTATGCGGCGCGCCACGGCTTTCGAAAGGTGCGTCTATATGGGCCAAGCCAAGCCGCGCCGCTTCTGCCCGGCTGAGCGCATCGGCGCCGCAATCGGCGCGGTTGCCGCGCAGATTGATGATGGTGCGGATGCCATGATGCCGCGCTGCCTGGCGAATCTGCCAGGGCAGCGGGTGGTTGGATCGATAAAGCCGGCCCGGCGCCACCACGCCCCAATTGCGCCAACCCAGGCGCAGGATGGCGTGATCTATGAAAAGTGCATTGCCCCAGGCCGAGCCAAGCTTCACGCGTTGCTATTCCAGCCGCGCGCCTGAAATCCGCACCGCTTCCTGCCACATGGGGCGCTCGCGCTGGGCGCGGGCGATCATGTCTTCCGGGGTGGACCACACCGCCTGTGCCCCGATGCGCAGAAAGCGTTCCTTCACGGCGGGGTCAGCGACAATGCGCCGCAGCGCAGCGCTAACCCGTTCAATCGCCACGCGGGGCGTCCCAGTCGGGAAGACAAAGCCCTGCCAGGATGAAACCACAAAATCCGGCACGCCCGCTTCCGCCATGGTGGGCACATCCGGCATGGTCGGCCAGCGCGTGGCAGAAGTGACCGCCAAGGCGCGCATCCGGCCTTCCTGAATGACCGGAATATAGGAAGCAAGGTTATCCAACGCGGAATCGAGATCGCCCGACAGCATGGCGGGGATGATTTGCGCCGCGCCGCGGAAGGGCACATGCGTGCCTTCCACCTGCATGCGTGAGGCAAACAGCGCCCCGGTCAGATGCGGTGTGGTGCCAACGCCGGGTGAGCCATAGCTAAATCCGCCGCGCTTGGCGCGTATCCAGGCAATGAATTCTGCCAGGCTGCGCGAAGGGTTATGCTGCGCCGGAACCACGACAACATTCGGCAAATCCCAGGCGATGCCAACCGGCATAAGGTCCCGCGCCGGGTCATAGGGCAGGCGCGCATAGATGAAGTTATTGATGACCAAATGCCCGACCGAGGCTATGCCCATGGTATAGCCATCCGGCGTTGCCTTGGCGGTGGCATCAATGCCGATATTCCCGCCGGCGCCAGCGCGGTTTTCGATGATAAAATTCTGCCCCAGCATCGGCTGCATCAATTCCGCATAAATGCGCACCAATACATCGGTGGAACCACCTGGGGGCCAGGGCACAATGATCCGCACCGGGCGCGCCGGCCATTCCCCCTGGGCGCGGGCGATGGAAGGGGCGGCGAGCAAGGCGGCGGCCAGCAAGGGGCGACGGCTGATCATGGATTTTATCTCCGGCGTGGAAGGTCTGAGAATCATATAGAGAGGCTGCCGGCCCCTTGCCAAGGACCGCGCATATCGCGCCTTTCGGTTGGACAGGCAGCGCGAATGCGTCAATAATCCTGTCCAAATAGGGATGTGGGCAATGCCGACACGGGGCAGCACGAATATCGCGGAAATGGCCGAGGCACGCGCCCTGCCAGCTGGCCGCAATCTGCTGTTCCTGCGGGAAGAAGAACTCCGCCTTGCCCAGGATTTGCTGTTCTTTGGCTATCGGGATTTTACTGCCGGTGCGGATGAAATCCTGGCGACACTTGATATGGGGCGCGCGCATCATCGGGTGCTGCATTTTGTCGGGCGGCGGCCTGGGATCACGGTGGGCGAATTGCTCGGTATTCTGGGGATCACCAAGCAAAGCCTGGGACGCGTGCTGCAACCGCTGATGACCGATGGCTATGTGGTCCAGGCGCCGGGCAAAAGTGACCGACGGCAAAGACGCCTGACGCTGACAGAAAAAGGTGTGGCTTTGGAACGGCGCCTATTCGAACGCCAGCGAGAGACCGTGATGCGTGCCTATCGCGAAGCGGGCCCTGCCGCGGTGGAAGGCTTTCGGCGTGTGATGCGCGGGCTGATGGGTGAAGACGCGCAAGCAAGCCTGGCGCGGCTGGAAGGGCCAGAGGCTGAGGGCATCAGGAGATGAACGAACAGCAAGACCCCGCGCATATTCTGGTGGTGGATGATGATGCGCGGCTGCGCGCCCTTTTGCAGCGTTTCTTGAGTGAGCAGGGTTTTAGGGTCAGCGCTACCGAAGATGCTGCCACGGCGCGTGCGGCCTTGGCCGATATGGCATTTGATCTTTTGGTACTTGATGTGATGATGCCCGGCGAAACCGGGCTTGAATTGACCGCTGCGCTGCGTGCCGAGGGGCAGGAAGTGCCGATCCTGATGCTGACCGCGCGCGGTGCGCCGGATGATCGCATCGCGGGGCTTGAACAAGGCGTGGATGATTACCTGGCGAAGCCGTTTGACCCGCGCGAATTGGCGCTGCGCATTCGCACCATTCTGCGCCGCGCCGCGCCAGCGCCTGCCGCACCGCACAGCCTGGCACCGATGCAGATCGGCAATCGCTGGTTTGACATTGAACGCGCGGAATTGCGCGGCCCTGAGGGCATTATTCGCCTGACGGGTGGCGAAGCCGCGCTGCTGCAAGCCCTTGCCCGCCGTGCCGGCGAAATCCTGAGCCGCGAGGATATTGGCGAAGCGCTTGGCACGCCGGATGCCGGCGAACGCGCCATTGACGTGCAGGTGACAAGGCTGCGCCGCAAGGTCGAGCCAGACCCGCGTGAGCCGCGCTTCATCCAAACCATGCGCCATCGCGGTTATGTCTTGAGGCCGGGGCCGTGACACCGCTGAACCAGGGCTTGCGCCGGCTGGTGCCGCGCGGGCTTTTGGGGCGTTCGCTGCTGATTATTCTGGTGCCGCTGGTGATCCTTCAAGCGATTGCCTTGCAGCTTTTCTATGGCAGCCATTTGGATGTGATTTCGCGCCGGCTTGCCGCTGGTGTGGCGGGCGATATTGCGATGGTGGTCGGCTTGCTGGAACGCGAAATGCAAGCCGAAGATCGCAGCTGGATTTTCCGCGAAGCTTCCTGGCGGCTTGATTTGTCGGTTGCTTATGAAGCAGGGGCGCGGCTTTCCATCACCGGCTTGCGCCCAGCTTCTATGCCCTGGCTACCCTTGGAAGAAGATTTGGCCGCCGCCATGCAGGAACGCGTGCGCCTGCCCTTTGATGCCGATTGGCAAAGCGATCCGCGCAGTGTGATCATTCGCGTGCAAATGGATGATGGCGTCCTGCATGTCGAAGTGGCGCGCAAGCGCCTGTTCAGCGGCACGATCTATCTTTTCGTGATTTGGCTGGTCGGGTCTTCGCTATTGCTGTTCCTGGTGGCGGGGCTGTTCATGCGCAATCAGGTGCGCGCGCTGCGCAAGATTTCTGCCGCTGCTGAAGCCTTCGGCATGGGTCGCACGGTGGGGCCGATGAAGCCGGAAGGCGCGGCTGAGGTGCGGCAAGCCGCGACCGCTTTCAATCGCATGGAAGAACGCATCAGCCGCTTTGTGGATAGCCGCACGGAAATGCTGGCCGGCATCAGCCATGATTTGCGCACGCCGCTCACAAGGCTCCGTCTTGGGCTTGCCATGCTGCCAGAGGCCGCGCGGGATGATGCCGCGGCCATGACCGAAGATATTGAGGAAATGGATCGGTTGATTGGCGCCTATTTGGCCTTTGCGCGCGGGGAAGGCGTGGAACAGCCAGAACAAACCGACCTTGCCGCGCTGCTGCGTGCTGGCGTGGCGCGCCAATCGCGCGGCGGCATCGCCATTCCCTTTGAAGGGCCTGATGCGTTGGTGATGGAATTGCGCGCGGGGGCGATGGGGCGCTGCTTTGGCAATCTATTGGATAATGCGCGCAAACACGCCAAGCGCGTAGGGGTGACACTGGCGCGGCTTCCGCGCGGCCAGGATGGTATCTGGGCTGATATCATCATTGATGATGACGGGCCGGGTATTCCCGAAGCTTCGCGCGAAGATGCCTTCAAGCCCTTCACCAGCTTCACGCGCGGAGGCACCGGTCTTGGCCTTGCCATTGCGCGCGATATTGCGCGCGCCCATGGCGGGGATGTTTTTTTGGAAGACAGCCCGATGGGTGGCTTAAGGGCGCGTATCCGTGTGCCGGGCTAGAGCGCGTTGCGTTCACATCGGTTCACGCAACCCGCTCCAGATCCCTGTTTTTTCGAGCATCTTCACGCGTTCAGATGATTTCATCCGAACGCGATCTGCTCTAGCCCAGCACGCGCTTTGCCACGACATCCAGCTTTGCCAATAGATCCGGATCGCGCTTTTCCGGCGCGGTGATCAGCGCATGTTCCAGCGCGCGATCGCAACCGGCGGGGCAGGGGCCGCGCGGCGCACCAAGGGCGGGCACCACATGCTGTACCAAGGCGCGTGCCTTATCCGCGTTGGAAAATAACACCTTCACCACCTGATCCACCGTCACCGCGTCATGTTCCGGGTGCCAGCAATCAAAATCCGTCACCATCGCAACCGTCGCGTAGCAAAGCTCAGCCTCACGCGCGAGTTTCGCTTCGGGCATATTCGTCATGCCGATCACGCTGCAGCCCCAGGCGCGGTAGAGCTCACTTTCTGCCTTGGTGCTGAATTGCGGGCCTTCCATGACCAGGTAGGTGCCGCCGCGTGTAACCGGCAGCGCCAGCTTGCGCGCGGCCGCTTCCAGCGCATCACCCAAGCGCGGGCAGACCGGATGCGCGACCGAAACATGCGCAACGCAGCCGGTGCCGAAGAAGGATTTTTCGCGCGCGAAGCTCCGGTCAATGAACTGATCCACAATCACGAAATGGCCGGGCGGCAAATCTTCACGCAGTGAACCAACGGCGGAAAGGGAGATGATTTCCGTGCAGCCAATGCGCTTCAGCGCATCAATATTGGCGCGGTAATTCAGCGCCGATGGCGGCGCGGGGTGGCCGCGCCCATGCCGGGGGAGGAAGGCGCAAGGGACGCCATGCAGCCTGCCCGTCAGGACTTCATCCGAAGGATCACCCCAGGGGGTGCGAACCTTGACCCAGCGGCGATCTTCCAGCCCTTCCATATCATAAAGCCCGGAACCGCCGATCACGCCGATCATGGGTTGGATGCTGGGTTCGGTCAGTGTCATGGCGGGCATTCCGTTCAGGGCAGGGGCATCGGCGCCTTTAGCCTAGACCGCATTTTCATGCTAACCCTGGCTTTAGAGTGAAGGAGAGCTCGGCATGGCCCTGCGGTTTGTCATCTTTCTGGCCCTGGCGCTGGCCGCCTGCGAGAAAAGCGAAAACCAAGGCGCCTTTGGCCCGCGCGGCACGGCGCTGCCGCCGCCGGGGCTTACGCCCCCATAATCACGTCTCCGCGCCGCCATTCACCTGAATCATCTGGCCATTGACGAAGGCGCCACCTTCGGAGACCAGCATGGAGACAACCGCCGCGATTTCATGCGGCTGCCCAAGCCGGCCCACCGGCACGCGCGCTACCATGCTGGCGATGTGGTGATGTGCTGCTTCATCATCACGCTCCCCCGCGATGGGGCCTGGTGAGACCGCATTGGTGGTGATGCCCTTGGCGCCGAATTCCTTCGCGAGCGCCTTGGTCAGCCCCCAAAGCCCGTGCTTGGAGACGGATACCGCCGCGCGGCCATTATAGCCATGCATGGCATTCATGCCGAGCAGGTTCACAATCCGCCCCCAGCCACGATCCAGCATCCCCGGCAGGCAGGCGCGGGAAAGCCAAACGCTGGAATCAAGATCAACCGAAATCACCCGGCGCCAATCCGCATCACTCATTTCCAGGAAACGACCATCGGGGCGAAGCGCGGCATTATTCACCAGCACATCCACCGCGCCGAAGCTGGCAATGGCGTCACGCACAATGCGCGCGCATTCATTGGCCACGCCAACATCGGCCATGGCCACCAAGGCCTCTACGCCGAATGCGCGTGCTTCGGCGGCGACTTTTTCGCAAGCATCGCGATTGCGTGAGCCATTGATGACGACATTGAACCCCATGCGCGCCAGATCAAGCGCGATGGCGCGGCCGATATTGCGGCCAGCACCGGTGATCAAAGCTGTTTTGCGTTGCGTGGTCATATTCCCGTCTTTCAGAAGATGATGTTGCTGGGTTTTACACAAGCTGCGGTGGCGCCGGAATAGTGCCTACCAAGCCACCGCCACACCGCCACCACCGCGCGGATCGGCGCCGCCCGCGGGCTTGCCATCGCGCAGCAGAATGGCATGCGCGCGGCTCATGGTCGGGTCATAGGAAATGGGGGAATGGCGCACCTCATGCCCCAGGGCCTTGAGCGCCGCCACAACATCGCCCTGCACGCGTGCCTCGCAGAAAACCGGCCCGCCTTCACAATGGATGCGCGGGAAGGAAACCGCCTCCACCGCCGACATGCCGAAATCAATCGCATTGATGATGGTGGTGAGCACGGCGGAGATGATCACGCTGCCCCCAGGCGCGCCGACAATGAGCCAGGGCTCATCATCCTTATACACAATGGTGGGCACCATGCCGGTGGTGCGCGCCTTGCCGGGCGCGATGCTATTGGCGCGGCCCGGGCGCATATCAAACAGCTTCATGGCATTGTTCCAATTAAAGCCAAGGCCAGGTGTCACCACGCCGGCCCCGGTGCCAAGCGTATGCGTGACGGATACGCAATTGCCTGCCGCATCCCAAACAGAAAGATGCGTAGTGCAGGACGGGGGTTCTCCGATCCGCCCACCGGGTAGCCAGCCATCCCGGATGCGCTTGGCCCAGGCGGCGGAGCGTTCCTTCGACATGAGCGATTCAGTGGGTACCGAGACAAAATCCGGATCGCCCAAAGCCTCATCCCGGTCGTGATGCGCCGCCGCCATGGCACGCGCCACCAGATCATAATGCCCGGCACTGCCGGCGGGGAAAGCGCCAAGATCGAATTGCTCCAGAATATTTAGCATGGCGATCAGCACCGCGCCCGATCCTGGCGGCGGGTTCGATGAAATCCTGTAGCCGCGATAGGTGCCGATCACGGGCGCGCTTTCGCGAACGCGGTAATCGTGCAAATCAT
>VGDL01000045.1 GCA_016869735.1 Alphaproteobacteria bacterium | reverse complement strand
CAGATCACGCGGATTGGGATGAATTGCTGGAAACTTGTGCTGCCACAGGCGCCGAGGAGGTTTGGGTAACGCATGGGCGCGAAGATGCGCTGATCCATGCGCTCGGGCTGCAAGGGATCAGGGGGCGCGCGCTCAATCTGATTGGGCGCGGTGAGGAAGATGAGGAGGCAGCCGCGTGACGCCACGCCTCTCCATCATCATTTCAAACGCTTCGCCAATCTGCGGCGTGCGAGCCAGCGGCGCAGCCCCCCGCCACCCAGGATCATCTTTGTGCAGGTGGTACGAATATGCCAGGGCAGGTTAAGGAGCTTGTCGTAATGCGCTTCAAGCCGCTGCTGCGCCTGATGGAAGCTGGCATCCGCCTTCCCCGCACTCAAATGCCGCAGGTGGAAATCAATCACCCAGGCGCTGCGCCCGGCGCAACGCGCTTGCAGGCACATATCCGTCCCATAAAGATGAAAGCCGGAACCCGCTGCGGAAATACTGACCAGCGCATCGCGGCGGATGATGATGAAATTCTCATCCAGGCTGACCACACGCGCGGGAAAGGTGCCGCGGCGCTGGTCTTCGCCATGCGGATCGGAAATGCGGATCGCAAGACTGCCATCCGCCACGGCACCGGCATTGCCGGCCAGCGCCCAATCCGGATCAAGCGCCTCAAGCGCGGCAAGGCGGGCGCGCAGCGTTTCGATATCATCCGCCAGCAGCCGGATGTCCTGGTGGCAAAGGATCACGTAAGTGCCGCGTGCAAGGCTCAAGAAACGCCTGATGCCCTGGAAGGCATCCCAGTGATGGCCCTTGGAATTATCGAGGTAAAGAAACTCAGCCTTGTCCGCCGTGAAACCGCGCGCCGCAAAACTCTCCAGCATGGCCGCGTATTCGGCGTGGCGCGTGACCAGCGTGCAAATGCTGAACAGCGGCCCGGCAAGGGCTTGACCGGCATCTTTCGGGTGCTGCGCGGGAATCATGGGATCAGAATCGGGCCTGGAACGGAATTGCGCAAGATCAGCCTACGCCGGGCAGCGCCATGAGCCTGCCCGCCTTCGCGGAACTTCTGGAACGGCTGGTGTTCTCGCCTGGCCGCAACGCCAAGCTCGCTTTGCTTGGCCAATGGTTTGCCGGGCAGCCGGACCCGGAACGCGGCCTTGGCCTCGCGGCCATTACGGAAAGCCTTAAGCTTGCCACCGCCAGGCCCGCCATGCTCAGGGAAATCACCATGGCGCGGGTGGACCCCGATCTGTTTCGGCTTTCCTATGATTATGTCGGTGATCTCGCGGAAACCATTGCGCTGATCTGGCCGAAGCGCGCCGGTGTGAATGCGCCGCCGCCGGCGCTTTCGGACATCATCGGCGCGCTGGAAACCACGCCGAAATCCGAAGTGCCGGCGCTGATTGCAGGCTGGCTCGACACACTTGATGCCAGCGGGCGGCTCGCGCTGATCAAGCTGTTGACGGGTGGGTTGCGCGTTGGCGTTTCGGCGCGGCTGGCGCGCGTGGCGCTTGCTGAATGGTCCGGCACATCAGTAGAAGCCATTGAGGAAGCCTGGCACGCCATCCCCGCGCCCTATCAGCCGCTTTTCGCCTGGCTGGAAGGCCGCGCGCCGCAGCCTGACCCGCGCAGCGCGCCCATCTTTCGCCCCCTGATGCTGGCGCATCCCTTGGAAGAAGCCGATCTCGCTGGGCTTGATCCCGCTGCCTATTGCGCGGAATGGAAATGGGATGGCATTCGCGTGCAGGTCACCTCAGGGCCGGGAGGGGCGCGGCTTTGGAGCCGGGGGGGCGAAGATATCTCGGCAAGCTTTCCTGAGATCATCGCGGGCTTGGATTTCCACGCCGTATTGGATGGTGAATTGCTGGTGCTGCGGAATGGCGAAGTGGCACCCTTCGCTGATTTGCAGCAAAGGCTGAACCGCAAAAGCGTCTCCGCCAAGATGCAGCGCGACTACCCGGTGGCGATCCGGCTTTATGACATGTTGTTTGATGGCTCCGAGGATTTGCGCCCCCTGCCCTTCTCAGCACGGCGCGCGCGGCTGGAAGCCTGGCATCAGCGCCAGCAGCCACCGCGCATGGATCTTTCTGCGCTGATCCCCTTCAGCCAGATCAGTGATTTGCAATGCCTGCGCGATGGTGCGCGGGATGCAGCGATTGAAGGCCTCATGCTGAAGCGCGCTGATGGTCCCTATCTGCCGGGGCGCGTGAAGGGGCAATGGTGGAAATGGAAACGCGCGCCGCTCACGCTTGATACGGTGCTGATGTATGCGCAGCGCGGCCACGGCAAGCGCAGCAGCTTCTATTCGGATTACACCTTCGGCGTCTGGCGCGAAGACGGCGAATTGGTCCCGATCGGCAAGGCCTATTCCGGCTATACGGATGAGGAATTGGCCTGGCTTGATCGTTGGATCCGTAACCACACCGTGGATCGTTTCGGCCCGGTGCGGGAGGTGGAAAAGGAATTGGTGCTGGAAGTGGCCTTTGACGCGGCGCAACGCAGCAGCAGGCATAAATCCGGTGTGGCGCTGCGCTTTCCGCGCATTGCGCGCATCAGGCGGGACAAGCCGGCCGCGGAAGCGGATCGGCTGGAAGCGGCGCTGGCCTTGATCGAAGCCTGATCAGGCCAAGACCAATTCCGCACAAAGCCGCGGGATATGTTGCGCAAATGGGAAGAAACCGCGCCCGGCCAGCGTCCAGCACGCCGCATCCCAAGGGCGGCGCAGCGGCACAACGCGATAAGGGCGCAAGGCATCCGCCACCCAGCCAACCGGCGCTTCGGGCATCACCACCGATTCCCGCCTTAAAATATCGGGCAAATCATCAAGCGCCACACGGCCAGCCGGCACGCCGAAATGCTGTTCGGCGCGGCCCAGGCCATCCTCCAAGGCGCCCGCAACAAAGCGCTGCACCAGCGGCGCGGCACCAAGCGGCGAACGCGCCTGCGGACAACACAGGCCAATCACGCGCTGCACGTGAAGCCCCGCAAGCGGCAGGCTTTCAGGATGGAGATCATCCTCATGCAGCAACAGCGTGACGGGGCTTGACGGCGGCGCGGCCACATCCGGCACCGGGCGCGGCGCAGGCGGATCAGCCTCCTGCACGGGCAAGGGCTTTTCGTTCAATTCACCCTGCGGAGCAAAACGCCCGCCCGTATAGCGCGCGATATTCTCAGCGCGCGCGACATAATGCTTGCCCTTGGTATGCAGCCCCGCCACCCAGCGCCAGGACAGCGTATTGGACGCGGCATCGCCATCCAGCAAATGCCGCAGGAAAAAATCCGCGCCCAATTCCCAAGGCAGGCGCAGCGTGAAAATCCAAATGCTCGCAAACCACATGCGCGCGTGATTGTGCAGATAGCCAGTCTCAACCAATTCCTGCACCCAGGCATCGAAACAGGCGATGCCCACCCGCCCCGCAATCGCGGCTTCATAGCCTTCAGGCGGCGCCGCTAACCCCGCCGCGACGCGGGCGCGATACGCATCCCAAACCGCCGGGCGCTGCGCCAGCCAGCCCTTCCAATAACTTCGCCAAAACACTTCCTGGATGAATTTATCAGCGACCTCCGCGCCATGCGCCGCAATGGCGGCGGCTACCACCTCCTGCTCGGTGATCAGGCGGTGGCGGATATAGGGGGAGAGTGCGGAGACGGAACTGGGCTTGCCAGGTCCGGGGTCGTGATTGCGGCTATCCGAATAGGCGCGGCCCATCTTCGGGGTGAAAGCGACGAGGCGGGTAAGGCCAGCGGCGCGGGTGGGGGACATCACCGACAATTAAAAAAGGCCGGAGGGCTCTGCCCTCCGGACCACCCGCCAAAGGCCGAAAGGCCTTTGGAATCCATCTTTTGGAGCATTTTCAAGCCAAGTGGCTTCACTTGGAGGCTCGGAAAATGCGACCAAACCCAGCTCAGAGCTTTTCGACCTGGCCGTATTCCAAATCCACCGGGGTCGAACGGCCGAAGATGGAAACGCTCACCTTCAGGCGGCCCTTTTCTTCGTCCACTTCTTCCACAACGCCGTTGAAGGAGGTGAAGGGGCCATCGGCCACACGCACCTGCTCACCAACCTCATAAACCACGGCGGGCTTGCGGGGCTTGTCCACACCTTCCTGCACCTGCTTGAGCAAGCGCTCGGCTTCCGCCGCCGGCACGGGCTGGGGCTTGTTGCGCGCGCCAAGAAAGCCGGTGACCTTTGGCGTATCCTTCACCAAATGCCAGGCGTCATCAGTCATTTCCATCTTCACCAGCACGTAGCCGGGGAAGAATTTGCGGTCCGTATCCACCTTCTGGCCGCGCCGCACCTCAACCACCTGTTCGGTCGGCACCAGCACTTCGTCGAACCTGTCGGCCAGGCCCTTTTGCGCAGCCTGCTGCTTGATCTGCTCGGCGATCTTGCGCTCGAAGCCAGAATAGACATGCACGACATACCATTTCTTATCGGCCACGGTGCCGTACCTCCTTAAAACCTACTTCAGCCGATACCAAAGACCAGCCGCATGGCCAACTGAATCAGCTGATCCACGACCAGAAAGAAAATCGCAGCCAAGGTCGAAAGCCCCAGCACCAGCCCCGTGGTGATGAGCGTTTCCTTGCGCGACGGCCAGGTCACCCTGGAGGCTTCCTGACGGACTTCCCGGACGAATTGCGCGGGATCGAGCTTGGCCACTATCGGTTCCCCTGAAAAACATCACCGGGCGGCAGCCTTGTCAGACCCCCACCCGGAGTAAAAAAACCAAACTTGGCAGGGGTGGAGGGTCTCGAACCCCCAACCTCCGGTTTTGGAGACCGGCGCTCTAGCCAATTGAGCTACACCCCTAAACACGGCCGGGACACGAAACACCCTAGCCCTGCTATCCAAGGGCGGAAAGGCCGAAACCCATCCGCCCCAAAGCTTTATTACGCCGTGATCTTGGCGACAACGCCGGCGCCGACGGTGCGGCCACCTTCGCGAATGGCGAAGCGCAGGCCTTCATCCATCGCGATCGGCGCAATCAGTTCCACATCCATGGACACATTGTCACCCGGCATCACCATCTCAACGCCTTCCGGCAGAGACACAACGCCGGTCACATCCGTCGTGCGGAAGTAGAATTGCGGGCGATAGTTCGTGAAGAACGGCGTATGACGCCCACCTTCTTCCTTCGTCAGCACATAGGCTTCCGCCTTGAACTTCGTGTGCGGAGTGATGGACCCAGGAGCCGCCAGAACCTGGCCGCGCTCCACATCTTCACGCTTCGTGCCACGCAGCAGCGCGCCGATATTGTCGCCCGCCTGGCCCTGGTCCAGCAGCTTGCGGAACATTTCAACGCCGGTCACCGTCGTCTTCACCGTGGCCTTCAGGCCAACGATTTCAACTTCTTCACCAACGCGCACAATCCCGCGCTCCACACGACCGGTCACCACCGTGCCGCGGCCAGAGATCGAAAACACGTCTTCGATCGGCATCAGGAACGGACGGTCCACCGGACGCTCAGGCTGCGGGATATAGGCATCCACCGCTTCCATCAGCTTCAAGATCGCCTGCTCACCCTTCTCAGGATCGCGGTCTTCCAAAGCACACAGCGCCGAGCCATGGATGATGGGGATATCATCGCCCGGGAACTGGTAGCTGCTCAGCAGCTCACGCACTTCCATTTCAACCAGTTCGAGCAGATCGGGATCCGCCATATCAACCTTGTTGAGGAAGACCACCAGCGCCGGTACGCCAACCTGGCGCGCGAGCAGGATGTGTTCGCGCGTCTGCGGCATCGGGCCGTCAGCGGCGGACACCACCAGGATCGCGCCATCCATCTGCGCCGCGCCCGTGATCATGTTCTTCACGTAGTCGGCGTGGCCGGGGCAATCCACATGCGCGTAGTGACGGTTCGCGGTTTCATATTCCACATGCGCCGTGGAAATCGTGATGCCGCGCGCGCGTTCTTCCGGCGCCTTGTCAATCTGATCATAGGCCGTGAAGGTCGCCCCACCCGCCTTCGCCAGAACCTTGGTGATCGCCGCTGTCAGCGACGTCTTGCCATGGTCCACATGCCCGATCGTCCCGATGTTGCAGTGCGGCTTGTTCCGCTCAAATTTTGCCTTGGCCATGGCCTTTTCCCGCTACCCTCATTGAACCGTTCACGAAACAACCCCGCACGTCCGCTGGAGCGGGTGACGGGAATCGAACCCGCATAACCAGCTTGGAAGGCTGGGGCTCTACCATTGAGCTACACCCGCGCCGAAGCGCTGTTCCCAACCCCCCTGCCCGTTCCTTGACGAACGCCAAGACCGACAAGGGCTGATATGGAGGGGGTTGGATTCGAACCAACGTAGGCGCAAGCCAACGGATTTACAGTCCGTCCCCTTTAGCCACTCGGGCACCCCTCCACAGCCGCTCGCCCGGTACCGGGGCTGGCGGGAGCGGGCGGACTATCCGCATTGATGGTTTCCTGTCAACGGATGGGGTCGAAAAAGGCGTGAGGTTTTCATTCTGGCGCGCCCGGCGCATCATGGGCGCGATGCAACGCCCCCCGAAGCGGCCCCCTGGCCGCGCCCGCCCGCAAGGCCCCGCCCCGCAATCGCCCACGCGCCGCCCGCGCTTTGAAGATAAGGCCGAAGCGCCGCGCGGTTACCGCAGCGCCCCAGGCCGCTTCCAGGAGCAAGATGCCCCGCCACCCCGTGGCCGCCGCGTGGCTGGCCCTGCACCGATGGAAGCCGAAGGCCCCGCCCCGCCGCGCCCCGGCGCTGGCGCGGGTTCCGGCGCATTCTGGCTTTATGGCGAACACGCGGTCGCTTCCGCCATCCGCAACCCGCGCCGCAAGACCCGCCGACTGCTGGTGACGGAAGATGCTGAGAAAAGCCTGCGTGCCGCGCTGAACCGCCCTTGGCGCTTGCCGCCGGAGCGCATTGAACGCCAGCGCTTCGGCACCTTCCTGACGGAAGACGCCGTGCATCAAGGTGTCGCGCTGCTGGTGGAACCTTTGGAAGCGGTCGCCCTGGAAGATGCCATCGCCGCTTCCGATGGGCCGGTGCTGCTGCTGGATCAGGTAACGGACCCGCGCAATGTGGGGGCGATTCTCCGCTCGGCGGCGGCTTTCGGCGCGGCCTGTGTGGTGCTGCAGGACCGCCACGCACCGCCCGAGACCGGCGCGCTTGCCCGCGCAGCCTCGGGCGCCTTGGATATCGTGCCGGTGGTGCGGGAGGTGAATTTGTCTCGTGCCATTGCCAGCCTGCAAAAAGCCGGGTTCTGGGTGATGGGGCTGGCAGGGGATGCAACGCGGACGCTGGCGGAAGCCTGCCCGAAGGATCGCCGTGTGGCTTTGGTGTTGGGCGCTGAGGATACTGGGTTGCGGCGCCTGCAACGCGAAACCTGTGATGAGTTGGTGCGCCTGCCGATCACTGAGGCGATGGAAAGCCTGAATGTGGCGGCGGCGGCGGCAGTTGCGCTTTACGAAGTGATCCGCGAAGGCCAAGGGGAAATCGGGGGCGTTTAATCCCCCGATCTGAACTTATTTCTCTTTCGCGGCGATGATGGCGCCGGAAAGGCTTTCCGGAATCCGCTGCGTCCAACGGCCGCAATCCACTTGCGTCACGAAATCCAGCACGGCGCGGTTGAAGGCGTCCGGGTCTTCAAGATTCATGGTGTGGCCGCATTTCGGCATGACCAACAGCGCGCTGCTCATGATGCTGCGTTTCAGGAACAGGGATGGCTCGAGCGTCGGGTCATCCTCATCACCGGCGATCACCAGCGTTGGCACCTTCATCTGCTTGAAACCGGCTTCCAGATCGAACAGTGAAGGGCGTTCGCGCTGCACGCCCTGCATGGTCAGCGCGGAGCCCTCAGTTGAATGTTCCGCAAGCTGAGACTGGAATTCCTTAAAGCCGCGCGGGTCCTTTTCCTCAAACACCAGGCGGGTTGGGCCGCGGGAATAGACATTGGCCATCTTGTCCATGCCTTCCGCACGGATGCGCGCGGCGGTGGCATCAACCTCGGCCCGGAATTGGTCACGCTTGCCGGGTGCCGCGCCATAGCCAACGCCGGCGGCGACCAGGCTGCGGGCCAGTTGCGGATGGCGCAGGCCCAGATGCAGCGTGGCAAAGGCACCCATGGAAAGGCCAACGACATGCGCCGGTGCAAGGTTCAGCCCCTTGATCACCGCGGCAATGTCATCCGTGGCGCGGTCCTGGCTGTAGGAGGCGACGGTATTCGGCACGGCGGAAGGCGGATAGCCGCGCGCATTGAACACAACACAGCGATAGCGGCGGGAGAAGAAGCGCATCTGCATCTCCCAGGAACGCGAATCGCCCGCAAATTCATGGACAAAGACCATGGGGGTGCCGCTGCCGGCTTCTTCGTAATGCAGATCAACACCATCATCGGTGCGCAAAATGGGCATGGTTTCATCCTGGAAAGGGTGAGTGGAAGCCCCAGAATGGGCGCGGTTTTCCGCCCCGTCCAGCGCTTGACAGTGCGGGGGGCAAGGCGCATCTGCAATTCGGACCATCAAGGTCCGGATTGCAAGAGGGGGTCCGCGTGCTGCGGCTTTCAAAGCTGACCGATTACGCCGTCGTGGTGCTGACGCGCTTGGATGACGCGACAGATGGCGGCGTGCTAACCGCGCCGGGCCTGGCCGGCGCGACAGGCTTGGCCGAGCCCACCGTCGCCAAGGTCCTGAAAATCCTGGCTCATGCCGGGCTGGTGGAAGGCCGGCGCGGGGCGCTCGGCGGGTATCGCCTCACCCGCCCGCTGGCTGATATGCCGCTGATTGACGTCATCACCGCCATGGATGGCCCCATCGCGCTGACCGCCTGCGTCGATAATTCCTTCGGCGTTTGTGAATCCGAAAGCACCTGCCCCGTGCGCGGGCGTTGGGACCCGGTGAATGAGGCGATCCGCCGCGCGCTCTCCGGGATTTCCATCGCCGATCTTGCCGGCCCGCCTGCCGTGGTGCCGCACCCAGAACCCGCTTCCCCTGTTTTTGTCGCTGGATAGAGCAACACCATGCCCGCCGTTACCGAGACCATCGAAACCGTCCAGGCCGTCACGGAATCCACCTATAAATGGGGGTTCGAGACGGATATTGACATGGAATTCGCCCCCAAGGGGCTTTCCGAAGACATTGTGCGTTTCATCAGTGCCAAGAAGGAAGAACCGGCCTGGCTGCTGGAATGGCGGCTGCGCGCCTTTGCTGCCTGGCAGAAAATGGAAGAACCGCGCTGGCCGGCGGTGAAATATCCGCCGATTGATTACCAGGATGCCTATTACTACGCCGCACCGAAGCAGAAGGCTGCGCCGAAGTCTTTGGATGAGGTGGATCCGGAACTGCTCCGCACCTACGAAAAGCTTGGCATTCCGCTGAGGGAACAGGCGATTCTGGCAGGCGTTGAAGGTGCTGGTGAGACGCCGGCGGATTCACGCATGCCGATTGCGGTGGATGCGGTGTTTGACAGTGTTTCTGTTGCGACCACCTTCAAGGATCGGCTGGAAAAGGATGGCATCATCTTCTGCCCAATCAGTGAGGCAGTGAAGACGCATCCTGAATTGGTGCAGAAGTATCTGGGCTCAGTCGTGCCGCAGGGTGATAATTTCTTCGCTGCACTCAATAGCGCTGTCTTCACCGATGGCAGCTTTGTCTATATCCCGAAGGGCGTGCGCTGCCCGATGGAGCTTTCCACCTATTTCCGCATCAATGCCAAAAGCACAGGGCAGTTCGAACGCACCCTGATCATTGCCGATGAGGGGTCTTACGTTTCCTATCTGGAAGGCTGCACCGCGCCGATGCGCGATGAAAACCAGCTGCATGCCGCAGTGGTGGAATTGGTGGCGATGGATGATGCCACCATCAAATACAGCACGGTGCAGAATTGGTATCCCGGCGATGCCGAGGGCAAGGGCGGCATCTATAATTTTGTGACCAAGCGTGGTGCCTGCCGTGGTGCGCGGTCCAAAATCTCCTGGACGCAGGTGGAAACCGGCTCCGCCATCACCTGGAAATATCCGTCCTGCATTTTGCAGGGCGAAGATAGTGTTGGCGAATTCTATTCAGTTGCCATCACCAATAACTATCAGCAGGCGGATACCGGGACCAAGATGTTTCATATTGGGCCGCGCACCAAATCCACCATTGTCTCCAAGGGGATCAGCGCGGGGCATGGGCAGAATACCTATCGCGGCCTGGTGCGGATTGGCGCCAAGGCCACGGGGGCGCGCAATTTCACGCAATGCGACAGCCTGCTGATTGGGGATTTGTGCGGCGCGCATACGGTGCCCTATATCGAAAACCGCTGCCTGAGCGCGAAGGTGGAACATGAAGCGACAACCAGCCGCATTGCAGAAGATCAGCTGTTTTATTGCCGCCAGCGTGGCTTGTCGCAGGAAGATGCGGTGGGGCTGATTGTGAATGGGTTCTGCCGCGAAGTGCTGAAAGAATTGCCGATGGAATTCGCGGTGGAAGCGCAGAAATTGTTGCAAATCTCGCTCGAAGGGAGCGTTGGGTGATGTTGGAAATCAAGGGACTAACCGCTGAGGTTGATGGCAAGCCCATTCTGAAGGGCATTGATCTGGTTGTGCCGCAGGGTGAAGTGCATGCCATTATGGGACCGAACGGGTCCGGCAAATCCACGCTGTCCTATGTGCTGTCTGGGCGTGACGGCTATGAGGCAACGGGCGGCGAGGCGCTGTTCCATGGCCAAGATTTGCTGGCAATGGAACCGGAAGAACGCGCTGCCGCCGGCGTGTTTCTGGCCTTTCAATATCCCGTGGAATTGCCGGGCGTTGGCAATGCCACCTTCCTGCGTACTGCGCTGAATGCCATTCGCCGCGCCAAGGGCGAGAGTGAATTGGACGCCATGCAATTCCTGAAGCTGGCGCGCGAACGCATGAAGGCACTTTCGATGAATGACGAAATGCTGAAGCGCGGCGTGAATGTCGGCTTTTCGGGCGGCGAGAAGAAGCGCAATGAAATCCTGCAAATGGCGCTGCTGCAACCAAAGCTTGCCATCCTGGATGAAACCGATAGCGGGCTTGATATTGATGCGCTGAAGATCGTGGCCGATGGCGTGAATGCCATGCGCGGGCCGAATTTCTCCGCGCTGGTGATCACGCATTACCAGCGGTTGCTCGATTACATCGTGCCGGATCGCGTGCATGTGCTGATGGGCGGGCGCATTGTGCGCTCGGGCGGGCCGGACTTGGCGAAGGAGCTGGAAGCGCAGGGTTACGGCGCCATCCAGGCCGCAGCGTGACAGCGGCAGTCCAAACCGGCGCGGCAGGTTTCCTCGCGCGCTATCAGGGCCTTAAGGATCATTTGCCGGGCGCGCGGCTGGCTTGGCTCGCGGCGCTTCGCGCCGATGCGGCGGCGCATGTCGCGGCGCGCGGTTTTCCGACGCGGCGCGTGGAAGCGTGGAAATACACTGACCTTTCGCCTGTGGCGCAGGCGGGATTTGCTGAGCCACTCACGGCTGTTGCTGGTGCGTTGACGCTGCCAAAGCCGCGCGCAGCGGCGCGGGCGGTGTTTGTGGATGGGCGGTTTCGCGCTGATCTCTCGGCGCTTAATGGCCTTGCCTATCGCGTGGCTTCGGTGGCGCAGCATTTGCCGGAATTGGAAGGGCGCTTGGGCGCGCTGGCGCCCTTGGCCGAACATCCAATGACCGCGCTGAACACATTGATATTCGAAGATGGCTTGGTTGTGGATGTGCCGGCGGGGGTGGATGCCGGGCATTTGGAATTGCTTTCCATCGCGGTTGATCCGGGCCGGCCCTTTGCCTTTCATCCACGCCATATCATCCGCCTGGGTGCGGGGGCTAAGCTGACGCTGCTGGAAACGGCGATGGGTTCCGGCGCGCAATATCTGCACAATCCGGTATTTGAAATTGATCTGGCCGAAGGTGCGGTGCTGACGCATGGGCGCGCGCAACAGGAAGGCGAAGCTGCCTTTCATCTTTCGATGATCCATGCCCGGATCGCGGCCGAGGCGCGTTATGACACCATGGCGGTTTCCGCCGGTGCGCGGCTTACGCGCATGGAAATCCATGCGGCGCTGACTGGCCCCAAGGCATCCTGCCACATGAATAGCGCGCAATTGGCCGCTGGCCGCGCGCTGGTGGATACCACCACAGCGCTGGATCACGCCGCGCCGGATTGCGCCAGCCGGCAGACCTGCAAGACCGTGCTGGCAGGTCAGTCACGTGGCGTATTCCAGGGCAAGATCCTGGTGCGCCGAGAAGCGCAAAAGACTGATGGCTATCAGATGAATCAGGCGCTGTTGCTTTCAGAAGAAGCGGAAATGGACAGCAAGCCGCAGCTTGAAATCTATGCCGATGATGTGAAGTGCAGCCATGGTGCCACCATCGGTGCCTTGGATGCAGATAGCCTGTTCTATCTGCGCTCCCGCGGCGTGCCGGTGGATCAGGCGCGGTCCATGCTGGTGCAGGCCTTTTTGCATGAAGCCTTTGAAGGGCTGGAAGATGATATGCTGCGCGAAGCGCTGACGGAGGCCGTGGATGGCTGGTGGGGCCGGCATGGGGCAGCCTCATGAGCTTTGATGTTCAGCGCATCCGGCAGGATTTCCCGATCCTGTCGCAGCCGCAGCACGGCAAGCCGCTCGTGTTTCTTGATTCAGGGGCGAGTGCGCAAAAGCCGCGCGCGGTGATTGATGCCATGACGCGCTGCATGGAAACCGCCTATGCCAATGTGCATCGCGGTGCCTATCGGCTTTCCGAAGTGGCGACCGATGCTTACGAAGCGGCGCGCGGTGCGGTGGCGCGTTTCATCAATGCGCCCGATGCGCGGGAAGTGGTTTTTACCCGCAACAGCACGGAAGCGATCAATCTGGTCGCGCATAGCTGGGGCCGTGGCGTCATGCGCCCGGATCAGGCGTTGCTGATTTCCGAACTGGAACACCACGCCAATATCGTGCCCTGGCAAATGCTGCGCGATGAGCGCGGCAATCAATTGCGTGTCTGCCGCGTTACCGATGCCGGCGAATTGGACATGGAAGATCTGGCCGCCAAGCTTGCCGATGGCAAGGTGGGGCTAGTGGCACTCGCGCATATGTCCAATGTGCTGGGCACTGTCACACCCGTTGAACGCGTGGTCGCCTTGGCGCATGCGCATGGCGCGAAGGTGTTGCTGGATGGCTCCCAGGCCGTGGTGCATCGGCGCGTGGATGTTGCGGCGATTGGCTGTGATTTTTACTGCTTCACTGGGCATAAGCTTTACGGGCCAACCGGTATTGGCGTGCTGTGGGGCAAGCTTGGCCATCTGGATCGCATGCCGCCCTTCCTGGGTGGTGGCGACATGATTGAAAGCGTGAGCTTCGAAAAATCCACCTGGGCCAAGCCCCCGGCGCGGTTTGAAGCCGGCACGCCCGCCATCATTGAAGCGGTTGGTCTGCATGCCGCAATTGATTACGTGAACGCCATCGGCATGCCCGCCATTGAAGCGCATGAACGCGCCTTGGTGGATCATGCCATGCGCAAGCTGTCGGATGTGCCGGGGCTGACGCTGCTTGGCCGCGCGCAGGATCGCGGTGGGGTTTTTGCGTTCTCACTCGATAATGCCCATCCGCATGATCTCTCCACGCTGCTTGATCGCGCCGGTATTTGCATCCGCGCCGGGCGGCATTGCGCGGAACCTTTGCATACGCGCTTTGGTGTTGAGCAAGGCACCGCACGCGCTTCCTTCGGGCTTTATACCACGCCGGAGGAGGTGGATTACCTCGCCGGCGCATTGGTAAAGGCGCGGGAGTTCTTCGCATGAGTGGCGGCGATTTCTTCGGCGATTTGCGTGACCTGTATCAGGAAGTGATCCTGGATCATGGCCGCAAGCCGCGCAATTTCCGCCGGCTGGAAGATGCGGACCGCACCGCACGCGGGGACAACCCGATGTGCGGTGACCGCATGGAATTGTTCCTGAAGATGACGCCGGATGGGCATATCGCCGATGCCGCATTTCAGGGCCGCGGCTGCGCGGTTTCCATGGCGAGTGCCTCGCTGATGACCGAAACGGTGAAGGGCAAAACGCCTGAGGAAGCGCAGGCGGTTGGCACTGCCTTTCGTGATCTGGCGATGACCGGGCAATGCCCGGCCTGCGCAGCTTCGCTGGAAGACGCCATGGAAAGGCTGACGCCGTTATCTGGCGTGCATGAATTTCCAAGCCGGGTGAAATGCGCCACACTCGCTTGGCATACGCTGAATGCCGCCCTTGCCGGCGCGAAGGAGGCAAGCAGTGAGTGAAGATACCGCTAAGACCGAAACGCCCGTGCACGCCGCCTGGACCCCAGAAGGCGAGGTGAAGGCACCCGTGCAGGCGCTTTCCGAAGATGCCGTGATTGGTGCCATTTCCACCGTATTCGACCCAGAAATTCCCGTTGATATCTACCAACTTGGCCTGATCTACGCGATTGAGATTGGTGATGACGGAAAGGTGAAGGTGGAAATGACACTCACCACCCCATCCTGCCCTTCCGCGCAGGAATTGCCGAACCAAGTAGATGAAGCGGTGCGCGCATTGGATGGCGTTTCGGAAGTGCTTGTGGAAGTGGTCTGGGATCCGCCTTGGGATCATTCCCGCATGAGCGAAGACGCGCGTCTCGCGCTCAATATGTTTTGAGGTGATGGCATGAATGCAACCATCGAAGCGAAACCCGCCAGGCGCGCCTTGCCGCCGCTGATGTCATTGACGGATGGCGCGGCGGAACGGCTGAAGGGGCTCTACGCCAAGGGCGAACAGGGCAAGTTCCTGCGTATCGCCGTCAAGACCAAGGGCTGTTCCGGCCTTGCCTATGATCTTTCCTGGGTGGATGCGCCAAGCGCCGGCGATGAAAGCGTCACCGATAAGGATGTCACCGTATTGGTGGACCGCAAGGCGACGCTGTTCCTGATTGGTACCGTGATGGATTATGAGGTGAAGACCATGTCAGCGGGCTTCACCTTCACCAACCCGAATGAAAAAGGCCGCTGTGGCTGCGGGGAAAGTTTTCACGTTTGATGGGGTGGGAGTTTGGTTCCTGTCAACGTTCGTTTGCAGGAACCGAACTTTTTTTGATCGTATTTTCCGAGTCGCCAAGTGATTCCACTTGGCTTGAAAATACTCAAACAGCGCCCGACCAATCCGCCGCGACAAAACGATAGCCGCTGCCTTCCTTGGCCAGATAGCCATTCGCCGGGAAGGGGAAATGATAACCGGTGATGCGGATACGGTCCGTGGCCACTCGGTCATAAATCCGCCGGCGCGTGGCTTCCGCGGCAACTGCATCGAAATCAAAAATGATGTGGAATTCGGGGCGGCGCGCCAGTAGTTCCGGGCGGTTCGTAGTGTCCGCCACGAACATCATCTGCTCAGCACCATCAGCGACATGATAGCAGGTATGGCCAGGGGTATGGCCATAAGCGGCGACGGAACGCACACCTGGGATCACCTCGGCATCGGGCCCAATGCGGCGCATGCGGGCGGCATAGGGCGCCAAGCGGCGCGCGCTATTGGCGAAGGTGGCGCGCTGGCCTTCAGGGCTACGCGTTTCGTTGGTGGCATCGCCCCACCAGGCAATTTCAGCTTCCGGCACAATCACTTCCGCATTGGGGAAGGCGGCCGCGCCTTCGGCATTCAACAGGCCATTCACGTGATCGCCATGGAAATGGCTCATGACCACGCGCGTCACGCGGGCGGGATCAATGCCGGCGGCACGCATATTTGCAATCATGCGGCCATTGGTGGCTCCGGGGGCCGTCACGCCATTGCCACTGTCAAAAACTACTAAATCACGGCCGGTATCAAGGAAGGTGACAGTAAAGGGAATAAGCAGCCTGTCGTGCGGCAGAAAGGCATCGCGCAATACCGCCTGAACGTCAGACAAGGGGGCGTTCCGCACAAATCCTTCCAAGGGGCGCGCGGCAAAACCATCATGCACTGTGGTGACGGTGAAGGATCCAACCTTGAAGCGATAAAAACCAGGCGCCTGGCTTTGCGCCACTGGTGCGGTTTGCGCATATGGCGCTTTGACCAGGCCAGGGGCCATCAGCAAGGAAGCAGCAGCCAGAATACCACGACGTTGAAAACCGCTCATGAAACGTTTCTCTTCTCTGTTGGTGGCAAGGACGCAGGGTTTAATTTTTCTAGTGGTTATGGTTAACGTTTTCAAGGAATTTTATTTGCAACGGAAATCCCGATCTCGTGCAGAATCCTGCCTCCCCCCAATCGCCTGGATTTCTTCGTAAGGTCATTCAACGACTGACCGGAAAAGGATTGCCCGAGGGGTCCGCACACGGCCTGCTGCATCTTCGGTCGGAAGTCGCGCGCCTTTCCGCTTCTGTCACCAAATTCAACTCCACCTTTGGCAGGCGGGATATCGCCTCCGTGAAGGCTTTGCTCGAAACTGCCTATCGCCGAGATTTCGAAGCGGCCGTTCGGGATAGAATTCATACCGTCCCACTGCCGGATGGCACCGTTCTCTGCCGTGTGCTTGGTCGCTACAAAATCTATGTGGATGCGGCAGATACTTCCTTGGCGCCGCATTTGATGTTGGAAGGCTTTTGGCAATACTGGATCACCGCGTTCCTCTGCAGAAATCTCGACCCCGGCGAAACAGCCTATGACCTGGAAGCAGGCTATGGATACTACAGCCTGCTGATGAGCGAATTGGTGGGCACGCAAGGTCGCGTGGTGGCGCTGGAATATAATCCGTGGCTTTTCCAACTCTTGCGGCGCAACTTGTCGTTGAACGGTCGGGATAACATTGTCGTAACCCATCGGATCATGGCTGGCGGCAAGGCTGCAGCGGCCAGAAAATTGCCGATCAGTTTAATGGGGCCTTCGACAACATCAAATCAGTCGGCACAGTTTCGGCGTGGAAGTGTGACAAGTTACATCGCCCCGATGATGACGCTCGATGGGCTTGAACAAGGCTCAGCTGATCTCGTTTTCGTCTCCACAAATGCGCTTGAACAGGGGGCGCTGCAGGGTATGCGCGGCTTGATGGATCGAAGCCCTTCACTGAGACTTATTGTGCATTTCTCAGCCCAACGCTGCCCCGCCCCCAGGGAGACGCTGCTTGGCTTGGCAAATCGCTTCCCGCTGCGGTTCATTGATGCAGATAGTCGCGCCAAGCCGATCACCATCGACAAAATACTGGAGAGCAGCGATCTGAGCCTGTTTTTATCCAAGGCCGAGCCACGCTGAGTTTTACCGCCGCCTGCCTTGCTTGGCCTGAAAATGCTGGATGTCCTGACCCGGATCGGTTTTTTAAGCCGCATTGTTCATTGATGCGCTATCGTGCGAATTGCCGGTTGAATTGACTGGCATACTGCGGAGCAGATTGCATTCTGCTCCGAGCGATTGGTTTCCCGAACCCCGTCAAATCTGCGCTATTCCCTTGATTCCCACCCTTGGCCAGGCGTAACCAAGGTGCGGGCCACGCCCCCCCACCGGGGCGCAATCGCTTCTGGAAGGGAGCCTCATCATGGCAAGCGCCACCAAGCCGGCAATCCGCCCGGCCAATCCCCGTTTTTCCTCTGGTCCCTGCGCCAAGCGTCCTGGCTGGTCGCTTGCAGCACTTGAAGGCGCGCTGCTGGGCCGCAGCCACCGCGCCGCGACACCCAAGGCGAAGCTCGCGGAGGTGGTTACGCTTTCCAAGGCGATCCTCGGCATGCCCGCCGATTGGCGGCTTGGCATTGTGCCGGCATCTGACACGGGTGCCGTTGAAATGGCGATGTGGTCCATGTTGGGCGCGCGGGGCGTGGATGTACTGGTGTGGGAATCCTTCTCAAAGGATTGGGCGACGGATATTCTGAAGCAATTGAAGGTTTCTGATGCGCGCGTGCTTGATGCGCCCTATGGCAAGCTGCCTGATCTTGGCGCGGTTGATCCCAAGCGCGATGTGGTTTTTGTCTGGAATGGCACCACCAGCGGCGTGCGCCTGAAGAATGCCGATTTCATCAGTACGGATCGTGAGGGCCTCGCGATTTGTGATGCGACCAGCGCGGCCTTCGCGATGGATCTGCCCTGGTCGAAATTGGATGTCGTCACCTGGTCCTGGCAGAAGGTGCTGGGGGGTGAAGCGGCGCATGGCATGTTGGCGCTGTCTCCGCGTGCCGTGGCGCGGCTTGAGGGCTATTCCCCGCCCTGGCCCATGCCGAAGATTTTTCGCCTGTCGAGCGGCGGCAAACTGAGCGAGGGTATTTTTAAGGGCGAGACCATCAACACGCCTTCCATGCTGTGTGTTGAAGATGCTTTGGATGGGCTCCGTTGGGCAGAAAGCATTGGCGGGTTGCAGGGGCTGATTGCGCGGAGCGAAGCCAATCTTGCCGCGATTGCGGATTGGATCGCGGCCGGCAGCGGGTACGGTTTCCTGGCGCAGGATGCGGCGACGCGTTCCTGCACTTCCATCTGCCTCACCATCACCGCGCCCTGGTTCACGGCTTTGGCGGCTGATGCCCAAGCGGCGGCAGCGAAAAAGATCGCGTCCTTGCTTGAGGCGGAAGGTGTGGCGCTGGACGCCGGCGCCTATCGTGACGCACCGCCGGGCCTGCGTATTTGGGGCGGTGCGACGGTTGAAACCGCGGACATCAAGGCGTTGCTGCCCTGGCTTGATTGGGCTTTGGCCAGCGTGCAGGCCGAAGTCGCGGGGGCCTGAACGCCATGCCGCGCGTTTTGATCTCAGATAAACTCAGCCCCGCCGCGGTCGCGATTTTTCGTGAACGCGGCATTGAAGCCGATGTGAAAACTGGCCTGACGCCGGCGGAACTCCGCGCCATCATCAGTGACTATGATGGGCTTGCGGTGCGTTCCGCCACCAAGGTGACGCGGGATGTGCTGGAAGCCGCACCGCGCCTGAAGGTGGTGGGCCGCGCCGGCATTGGCGTGGATAATGTGGATGTCACCAGCGCCACCGCGCGCGGTGTTGTCGTGATGAATACGCCCTTCGGCAATGCTATCACCACCGCCGAACACGCCATTGCCATGATGTTTGCGCTGGCGCGGCAATTGCCGGAAGCCTCGGCCTCCACCAAGGCGGGCAAATGGGAAAAAAACCGCTTCATGGGAGTGGAGCTTTTCGCGAAAACGCTTGGCCTGATCGGCTGTGGCAATATCGGCGGCATTGTCGCTGATCGCGCGAATGGGCTGCGCATGAAGGTGATTGCCTTCGATCCCTTCCTTTCGGAAAAACGCGCCGTTGAAATCGGTGTGGAGAAGGTGGAACTGCCGGAATTGCTGGCGCGCGCCGATTTCATCACGCTGCATGCGCCGATGACGGAACAGACCCGCAATATCCTCTCGCGCGAGAATATCGCGCGCATGAAAAAGGGCGCGCGGCTGATCAATTGCGCGCGCGGCGGCCTGGTGGATGAAGTGGCGCTGGCCGAAGCACTGCAATCCGGCCATTTGGCAGGTGCGGCCTTGGATGTGTTTGAGGTTGAACCCGCCACCGACAGCCCGCTTTTCGCCTTGGAAAATGTTGTCTGCACCCCGCATCTGGGGGCGGCCACGAATGAGGCGCAGGAGAATGTCGCGCTGCAAGTCGCCGAACAAATGTCGGATTTCCTGCTGACTGGCGCGGTTTCCAACGCCATCAATATGCCAAGCGTCACCGCGGAAGAAGCGCCGCGGCTGAAACCCTATATGGAATTGGCCCGTTTGCTTGGTTCCATGGCGGGGCAGCTTAGCGCCGGGCAGGATGATGCGATCAAGGCGATCCGCATTGAATATGAAGGCCATGCGGCGGAGCTGAACCGTCGCCCGCTGACGGCGGCGGCTTTGGCGCGTGTGCTGACGCCGCAAATGGGTGCGGTGAATATGGTGAATGCGCCGGTGCTGGCGAAGAAACGTGGCATTGACGTGGCCGAAACCATCATGGAACGGCGCGGCGAATATCAGACGCTACTTTCCATCACCGTCACCACCAATCAGGGGCAGCGTTCCATCGCGGGCACTTTGCTTGCCGAAAACAAGCCGCGCTTGGTCGCAATCAAGGGCATTGCGGTGGAAGCGGATTTCGCAACGCATATGCTCTACGTCACCAATCAGGATAAGCCAGGCTTCATCGGGCGCTTTGGGACGGCGCTCGCTGAAGCGGGCATCAATATCGGCACGCTGCATCTGGGCCGCGCAGCGCCGGGCGGTGATGCAATTTGCTTGGTTGGGCTGGATGCGCCCATGCCGGAAGCGGTGCTGGCCGAAGTGCGGCGCCTGCCCTTGGTGGTACGTGCAACGCCGCTAACGTTCTAAGATCTAGCCACCAAAAACCCGCGCGAAAATGGTCTCCACATGGCCAAAATCGCGCGCGGGATCCATGGCGCGATCCAGGGCCGCGCCATCCATCAGTGCGGCCACGCCAGCATCTTCCAAAAGGTTGGCGCGGAAATCCTTGGCCCCCGCGCTGCCCAAAGCCTGCCAGGTCGCCATGGCGCAGCGTTGCACCGTGGCATAGGCCTCCTCACGGCTCATGCCCGCCTGGGTCAGCGCCAGCAGCACCTTCTGGCTATGCACCACGCCGCCCAGGCTTTCCAGATTGGCCTGCATACGCGCCGGATAGATGGTGAGCTTTTCCATCATGCCGGTCAGGCGCATCAGCGCGAAATCAAGCGCAATCGTCGCATCCGGGCCAATCACGCGTTCCACCGATGAATGGCTGATATCGCGTTCATGCCACAGCGCGACATTTTCCAAAGCCGGCACGACATAACCACGCACCAGACGTGCGAGCCCGGTCAGGTTCTCACTCAGCACTGGGTTGCGCTTATGCGGCATGGCGGAAGAACCCTTCTGCCCGGCATGGAAGAATTCTTCAGCTTCCCGCACTTCGCTGCGCTGCAAATGGCGTACTTCGGTGGCCAGCCTTTCAATGCCACTTGCCACCACCGCCAGCGCCGCGAAAAACGCTGCGTGACGGTCGCGCGGGATGACTTGCGTGGAAACCGGTTCCACCGAAAGGCCCAGCTTGGCCGCGACAAAGGCCTCAACGCGCGGGGCAACACTGGCAAAAGTGCCGACAGGGCCGGAAATGGCGCAGGTTGCGACCTCAGCCCGCGCCGCCACAAGCCTTGCGCGGTTGCGCGCAAATTCGGCGTAATGCCCAGCAAGCTTCAGGCCGAAGGTAGTGGGTTCGGCATGGATGCCGTGGCTGCGGCCAATGGTCGGGGTGAATTTGTGTTCCATTGCGCGGGTCTTCAGCGCGGCCAGCAGCGCATCTACATCTGCAATCAGCAGATCCGCCGCCTGGGTCATTTGCACGGCAAGACAGGTATCCAGCACATCGGAAGATGTCATGCCCTGGTGCATGAAGCGCGCTTCCGGCCCAATGCCTTCCCCCATCCAGGTCAGGAAGGCGATCACATCATGGCGCGTGACGCGTTCAATTTCATCAATGCGGGCAATATCGGCATCGGTGATGGCGGCAGCGCGCGGGGCGCCTTTTTCGCGGATGATGCGCGCGGCTTCAGCCGGGATGGTGCCGATGCGGCCCATCTCCTCAGCGGCTAGCGCCTCAATCTCGAACCAGATGCGGTAGCGATTGGCGGGCGCCCAAATGGCTTCCATTTGTGGGCGGGAATAGCGCGGGACCATGGCGGAAACTCCAGAAGCTCGGATTGTCTTGTCCCCTTCAACCGAAGAAGGCAAGCGGAGGGGGCAGCAGGCTTGCGACCTTGCAAAGGCCTCGCTATTGGGGGGGGCGAAGGCAATCAACTCTTTCCGGAAAACAAAAATGTTGGAAATGTTCCCCGAGTGGCTTCAACCACTACTCCTGGTCCTTTTTATTGACGTTGTGCTGGCGGGCGACAACGCCATCGTGGTGGGCATGGCGGCGGCTGGCCTGCCGGCCGAACAGCGCAAGAAGGCCATTTTCTGGGGCATTATTGCGGCGACCGTGATGCGCATTGCCTTCGCGTCAGTCACCGTTCAATTGCTGCAAATTGTCGGGATTGTTCTGGCCGGTGGCGTTCTGCTGCTTTGGGTCTGCTGGAAAATGTATCGCGAATTGCGAGATGGTGGCAGCCATGGCGACGCTTCGGTCACCGATCAGCATGAAGGTGTGGAATCGCTGGCGAATGGTGCTGTTCCGGGTGCGCCGAAAAAGACCCTGCGGCAGGCCATCACACAAATCCTGGTCGCGGATATTTCCATGTCGCTCGATAACGTCTTGGCAGTGGCGGGGGCGGCCAAGGATCATCCCTATATTCTGATCATCGGTCTCGCAGTTTCCGTGGTGCTGATGGGCGTTGCGGCGACCTTTATTGCGCGATTGCTCGATAAGCATCGCTGGATTGCCTGGATCGGCTTGTTCATCATCCTGTATGTGGCAGGTCAGATGATTTATGAGGGAACTCAACAAGTTACCCAACAGGTGGCCGAAGCCTATGCCTACCTGTTCCTGCCGCTGGGTTTCCTGGCCTTGCCGGGGGTATTCCCGGTCTGGCTTTGGGTGGGCGTCACCTTCCTTCAATTGGTTGTCTATACGGGTGTCGCGGCCTTCGTGTCCGATGTGGTTCGGCAAGCGCGGCGGCCCTCTTCGGCGGTCCATAGCTGAAAAGCGGGGCCCAAAGCCCCGCCTTCCACGCCCGAGGCTTGTCGGCGCCGGAGCCGACAAGCACCAACCTGAGCTTTTTGGCTTTCCAATAAGCAGCGGTGGTTTGGAAGTCCCGCGCGGCAGGGGCTTGCCCAGCCGTGCCACCCCTGCCAAACCGTGCCTTCGCCCATGACCGAAGAATTACCCAACCCCGCCCTGCTGCCCGCCGGCTTCGCCGACCTGCTGCCGCCCGATGCGGCGCGGGAGGCTGCTTTGGTGGAAGCCATGATGGCCGCCTTCGCGCAGCACGGCTATGAACGCGTGAAGCCGCCGCTGTTGGAATTTGAAGACAGCCTGCTGACGGGTTCGGGCGCTGCGGTAGCCGACCAAACCTTTCGCCTGATGGACCCGGTCAGCCAGCGCATGATGGGGCTGCGCGCCGATACCACGCCGCAAGTGGCGCGGATTGCCGCCACAAGGCTGGCCGCCGAACCGCGCCCCTTGCGGCTTTGCTATGCGGGCCAGGTGCTGCGCGTGCGCGGCACGCAGCTTGCCCCGGAACGCCAGCTTCCTCAGGCCGGGATCGAAGTGATTGGCAGTGACGCGATTGAAGCCGATGCCGAAGTGGCGCTTGTGGCGGTGGAAGCCCTAGCCGCGATTGGTGTGGCGCCGGTCAGCCTGGATGTGACCTTGCCGAGCCTCACGCCCGCAGTGCTGGATGCGGCAGGGCTGGCGCCGGCTTTGCGTGCGAATCTAGCCCGCGCGCTGGACCGCAAGGATAGTGCGGCGGTTGAAGCCGTGGTGCGCGGCTCCGGCGTGGCGATGCTGCGCTGCCTGCCCCTGCTGATGGCCGCTTCTGGCCCGGCACCGGGCGCGCTGGCTGCCTTGCAACAAGCGGATTTACCCCCTGCCGGGCGCGCCCTGGCCAAGGACGCGGCGGCGGTGATTGCCGCCATCACGCGCCGCGCGCCGGGGCTTCGCATCACGCTTGATCCCGTGGAATTTCGCGGCTTTCGCTACCACACCGGCGTTGCCTTCAACCTGTATGGCCCAGGGTTTGGTGGGGAATTGGCGCGTGGCGGGCGGTATGTTTCCCATAATGGCGAACCGGCCACGGGCATGACGCTCTACCCCGATGCCGTGCTGCGCGCCGCACCCCGAAGCGCTGAACCGGCGCGGCTGTTCATTCCGCTTGGTGCCGATGGCGCTGCCTTACGCGCGCAAGGGTTTATCACGGTGGCTGCGCTTTCGGCGGCGGATACGCCCGAATCGCTCCGCTGCACCCATTCACTTCAGGAAGGGCGCGCTGTGGCGCTGCCTCGGAAAGGTTGAAACCATGGCCAATGTCGCCGTGATCGGTGCCCAATGGGGTGATGAAGGCAAGGGCAAGGTTGTTGATTGGCTTGCCTCCCGCGCGGATATCGTGGTGCGGTTTCAGGGCGGGCATAATGCCGGCCATACGCTGGTGGTGGGTGATCAGACCTACAAACTCTCCCTGCTCCCTTCAGGCGTGGTGCGCGGCAAGCTTGGCATTATCGGCAATGGCGTGGTGCTGGACCCGGAAGCGCTGCTTTCCGAAATCGCGAAAGTGACGGCGCAGGGGCTTTCCGTGACGCCCGAGAATCTGCGCATTGCCGATAATGTGCCGCTGATCCTGCCGCTGCATCCCGCGCTTGATAAGGCGCGCGAAGCGGCGCGGGGCGATGCGAAAATCGGCACCACCGGGCGCGGCATTGGCCCTGCCTATGAAGACAAGGTGGCGCGGCGCGCGATTCGCTTGTGTGATCTGGCGGAGCCTGAGACGCTTTCCGACAAGCTTGATGAATTGCTGCGCCATCACAATACGCTGCTGCGCGGCCTTGGCGCGCCGGAGTTTGAAAAGCAGGCGCTGCTGGATAGCTTACTCGCGCTGGCGCCGAAGCTGCTGCCCTTTTCGGAAGCCATTTGGGAAAGGCTGGATGAGGCGCGCAGCAGCGGCAAGCGCGTATTGTTCGAAGGCGCGCAGGCGGTGATGCTGGATGTGGATCACGGCACCTATCCTTACGTGACCAGCAGCAATACGGTTGCCGGCAATGCCGCCGCCGGCGCAGGTATTGGGCCGGATGCGATTGGCTTCGTGCTGGGCATCGCCAAAGCCTACACCACGCGCGTTGGTTCCGGCCCTTTCCCGAGCGAATTGCATGATGACATCGGCAAGCGATTGGGTGAACGCGGCCATGAATTCGGCACTGTCACCGGCCGCCCGCGTCGCTGCGGTTGGTTTGATGCCTGCATGGTGCGCCAAGCGGTGAAGGTGGGCGGTGTGCAGGGCCTGGTGCTGACCAAGCTGGATGTGCTGGATGGCCTTACCGAATTGAAAATTTGCACCGGCTATAAGGTGAATGGCGAAGTGATGAAGCGCCTGCCCACCGGGCAACGCGCGCAAGCCGCGGCGGAACCGATTTTTGAGGTGATGCCCGGCTGGCCCGGTTCCACCCGTGGCGCGCGTTCCTACGCCGAATTGCCGGCAGAGGCGGTGAAATACATCCGCCGGATCGAGGAATTGGTCGAAGCCCCCGTGGTTCTGCTTTCCACCAGCCCGGAACGTGACGACACCATCATGATGCGCGACCCCTTTGCAGGGTAGCTGATGGCCGCTCCCCCGCTTCTGATCCTGCAGGATATCCGCCTGGGCTTTGGCACCACGCGGTTGCTTGATGGTGCCTCCCTTTCCGTGGCACCTGGCGAAAGGCTGGCGCTTGTCGGGCGGAATGGTTCTGGCAAGTCAACGCTATTGAAGATTGCCGCCGGGCTGATTGAACCGGAAGGCGGCACGCGCTTTCTGCAACCAGGCGCCACGCTCCGCGTTTTGGATCAGGAACCTGATCTCTCCGGCTTTGGCGATGTGATGTCCTATGTCGAAGCGGGGCTTGGCCCGGCGGATGATCCGCATCGCGCGCGCTATTTGCTGGAAAGCCTGGGCATGACTGGCGCGGAAGCGCCAGCCGCGCTTTCAGGGGGTGAAGCACGCCGCGCTGCCTTGGCGCGCGCTTTGGCGCCGGAACCTGATATTCTGTTGCTGGATGAACCGACCAATCACCTTGATCTGCCCGCGATTGAATGGCTGGAAGCGGAGCTTGCGGGGAGTGCATCGGCGCTTGTCCTGATCAGCCATGATCGGCGCTTTCTGGAAAGTCTTTCGCGCGCCATGGTCTGGCTGGATCGCGGCACCACGCGCCGCCTGGAACAGGGTTTTGGCACCTTTGAAGCCTGGCGCGATCAGGTGCTGGAAGAAGAAGAACGCGATGCGCATAAGCTGGCGCGCAAAATCGTCCGCGAAGAACATTGGCTGCGCTATGGCGTAACCGCGCGGCGCAAGCGCAATGTCCGGCGGCTCGAGAATCTGCAAACGCTCCGCACCCGGCGGCGAGAAAGGACCACTGCGCCGGGCCGCGTCAGCATGGCCGCGACCGAGGCCGGCGGGTCCGGCAATCTGGTAATTGCCGCTGATGGCATCAGCAAATCCTTTGGTGACCGCCCGATTGTCACGGGTTTTTCCACGCGCATCATGCGCGGTGATCGCGTGGGGATTTTGGGACCCAATGGCGCAGGTAAGACGACGTTGTTGAATATGTTGATCGGCTCGCTGGCACCGGATGCAGGGCAAGTGCTGATTGGCGCTGGGATTGAGATGGTGGGGCTGGATCAGCGCCGCGCCGCGCTTGACCCTGCCGTGACGCTGGCGGAGGCATTGACCGAAGGGCGCGGGGATATGGTGCATGTCGGTGGCGCACCCCGCCATGTGCTTGGCTATATGAAGGATTTTCTATTCACGCCGGAACAGGCGCGCACGCCGCTTGGCGCGCTTTCCGGTGGGGAACGCGGCCGGCTGATGCTGGCGCGTGCCTTCGCCAAACCGTCCAATCTGCTTGTCCTGGATGAACCGACCAATGATTTGGATCTTGAAACGCTCGACCTGTTGCAGGAATTGATCGCGGATTATGCCGGCACGGTATTGCTGGTGAGCCATGATCGCGATTTCCTCGATCGATGCGTTACCAGCGTGATCGCCTTTGAAGAAGCCGGGCGCTGGCAGGAATATGCCGGCGGCTATAGCGATATGGTGGCGCAGCGCGGCCATGGCGTGCGCGCGCGGGCCGCTGAAAAACAGGCCCCTGCCCCGAAGCGTGAAGCAGCTGTTTCAGCAAAACCCACGCCGCGCAAGAAGGGCCTGGGTGCGGTTGAACAGCATGAATTGAAAACCCTGCCGGGACGGATGGATAAGCTCTCGGCGGAAATCGCCGCGCTTGAAAAGCGCATTGCCGATCCGGCCTTTTACGCGCGTGATGCTGCCGGCTTCGCCAAGGCAACCAGCGCCCTGGGCGCAGCGCAGACAGCCTTGCAGCAGGCCGAATCGCGCTGGCTGGAATTGGAAATCCTGCGTGAGGAAAGCGGCGGGTAGCGCATCTTTGCAGCGACTGGCCGCTTCTGGCGTGAAACTATTTCTGGGCGGCGCCCTTGCGGCCTGGCCTCAGCGCATCAGCAGCAAGGCTTGGCAGGGTATGGTTTTGCCCGGGCCTGCCCACCAAAGCATGGCGGTTCAGATCAGCGGTGAAACGCGCCGGCTGAAGGATAAGCAACGCGCAGGAATCTTGGACGAAAAACAGGGGGGATGATGGTCCTAAGCCTGGAATGGCGCTTGCCCCGCCAGGATGGAAATCGATTTATCCGTCAATCCGCTGTGCCGCGCATATTCATCAATCGGGTTTGGCGTCCGGCAATCCGATGATCACGTGCCCCTTTTCCTGCAGCCGGTCATGCAGCGCTTCAATATGCTCCGGCCCCACTTTGTCCAGCCCCCTTTTTATGTACCAGTGATTTGTGGGTTTACTAAGTATGTTTCGGGTGCCGGCGGCCGCATGCCGAGGGCGTGGTGTGGCCGGATATGGTT